>JBEKIZ010000008.1:0-117688 GCA_050011515.1 Terriglobia bacterium
CCCGTCCTCGCTTCAGTCCTTGCGAGCGGCTCTTCACCCATTCTTGCCGCTTCGCCTTCACACCAGCATTTCGGAATCCACTCCCCATCTCCCCTGAAACAGAACGGTCCGATATTTTCACAGCTTCCAACCGATGTCTGCGCCACCCGCGCACGCGCTTTCGCACGAGGCCGACATCGCCAAAGTCCAGGAGTGGCTCGGCCACGCCAACGTCTCCACTGCCCGTCTATACGACCAGCGCAAGAGCAAGCCCGAGGATAGCCCGAGATTTAAAGTGAAGTTTTGAAACATCTGGGCAAGGGTCCCCGTTACTCATCAAGTTCGATATCGCGGAAGCGGAGTGAATCCCTGGCCCCCCGTAGAACCTGAACCTTCACCGTTTTGTTCACCATTGGCCCAATTACATCGTCCATTGCATCGCCAAGTCCGACGATATGCAAAGCCTGGCTATCAACGATGACATTCAGAAAATCTTTCTCTAGGTCAACCGCTCGCAGAGTGCCGATGACTTCTTCTTCAACGGCCTCTGAATCTTCGGCATGAATAGGACGGTTCTTCTTTATCGTGTGATTGATTACCTTTCTAGCCTCAGGTGTAAGTGCAACCGGGGTGTCGGCAGTGGCCGCTCGCAATTCTATGGATTCGAAGGTCTTCCCGGTCGGGGCAAGATTGCGGGATAATCTCAAGAAGACATTGCGGTACTCGGCCTTAGGAACAACAGTCTCAAGCTGCACTAGATCCTCGCTCGCGGTCGCTTTCAGTATTTCGAGAAACTGATGTGCTACCAGATCGGGACGTGTATCTTCTTTGAAGAAATCGAGCTGCTTGGCCTCTTGAATCGCCACGGAGAATTGATAACTGCCTGCTGCAGCTTGGAAGAGCCATGGGCGGCACGATTCCTGAATCTCGCGTAGTGGCCCCCCGCGAAGACGCAGCGGCATATCCTTTATGAACTCGACCGTTCGATAGAACATGGCCTGAATCGTCTGCACCTTCCCAACGATCAAATCCAACGGCGCCCCCCCCGTAATGACCTCGCCGCCCTTAACCGATACGAACACCTGTCCCGGAAGGAAGCTCACGTTAGCGGCTCTTTTTGAGCTTTCGGTCCAGATCGCTTGGACAAGGTTTCGCAAGTCCACTCTGGCGAACTGTGGGATGGCAGGATCGGCCAGCATCGAATACGCCAACTGCTCGGCGCGCTCATAGGCAACTGCCTTATACCACAGCGACACAGCGCTGACGGCTGTAATCCCTCTGGTGCGTATCTTCGTGGGATCGACAGTGCCAAGCGCCTGCTGTTCGAGCTCGGCGGCCTTGGCATATAAGAGCGCCGCTTGCGAAGCGTCTCCTTTGCGGAATGCCTCCTCCGCTTCAATAGCTGCCGCTTCACTGGCTCTATGAAGGTCAGCCCAAGTCATCCTTGTGCCCCCAGGGGGGAGATAGCGACTTCAAGCGCCTTAAAACCAACGACTGCGGCAATCGCAGGCAGATTGCTCTCCCCGCGTGCCGCCTGCGTGAGCTTTTCCCGAAGTAGGCGATTTATATAGGCGCTGGCGCCAGCACTGGTACCAGACACCTCCAGCCGAATGCACCTTTCCAAATCGTCGAGCTCTGCGCCGTTCGGTGCGACGTACCAGTCGGCACCGGTCAGCGTTTCCGCCCTGCCCACTGCCACTAGGCCGGCAACATCCTCCACCGCTGCAAGCGACACGCCATATGCTCCCATTTCCGTTGCGTCGATCTCGTTTGCGTGCGCCTTGCGAACTCGCGCATCGGGAACGGCAAAGTCGATTAGCCGGAACTCGTCGTTGCCGTCGTGTCTCAACAACACAATTATCGGCGGCTGGTGATGACGCGACCAACAGACGCAGGCGGCCTCGGCGTACGATTCACCTAGAGCCTCTGTCAGTCCAGGATGACGCTCGTGGAGCCCGTCTATTCTCAAGTGCGGCAGGTCGTTCATAGCTCATGGCCCTCTGTATCAGCACCTTACCTTGTTCCCGTGCGCGAATGCTTGAACAATGAGCCTTGGCTCTCTTTCATCACCTGGGCGTCCCCTGGGTGATCCTCGATGGCCGAAAACCCACGAGAATTGATCTTCAAACACTGTCCGGTTTCCAGCACCTTCATGGCCTCGATGATGTCTGATTCCGCGCAAGACTCCATGAAGCGCAGCGCTGACAATACGGCATACTGTCGATCTAGCTCAATGCTTAGCCACTTCCTGCCGAGCAGCTCCGCGACGCAGCCGGTAGTATTCGAGCCTGAGAAAATATCGACAACAGAGTCGCCTGGATCGGTGAGAAACTCGATAAAAAACTTCGGTAGTGCTGAGGGAAACCTAGCCGGATGGCTGTCCTTTCCGAGAAGCTTGCACGTCCGCAGGTAGTGAGAGTTGCTGTCCGTGTTCGGTATCTGGAGGAGATTGGAAGGAATGGCACCGCCATTCTCCTTGCCGAACGCTGCCGCAATATCGTGGCCGGAAGGTCGCTCCTTGGGTTTATAGAACTTTTCCGGGTTCTTAAGCAGCGTTTTCATCCGTTCCGAATAGGGCGCGAGCACCTTCGTAACGTCGGCCTTCGGATAATCCCCTTTTGAAAACCACCAGACCGTGTTGACGGCATCCTTCACGCGGATTTTGCGTTTATTCACCCATTCGATAGGCGAAGGGAGCTTCGCAGGGTTGTACCAGAAAAATTCTTCGGCAAGGTTGTATTTAAGCCGGTCACAGAAATCCAAAAGCACGCGGAAGTTATAAAGCGACCTGACGGGCTTGCCACGTTCGTAGGCACCTCCGAGATCGAGAACGAAGCTTCCTGTCTGCTTCAAAACCCGTTGCGCCGCCGCGCCAAATTCGGATAACCACGCGACATAGGCAGCCTGGTCTTCATTGCCGTAGCTCTTCTGCCTTAACAGAGCAAAAGGCGGACTGGTGACGATCAGATCGACGGATTCATCCGGCAACAGCCTCAGCATCTCCCTGCTGTCGCCGGAAACCTGGAGGCCGTGGTCAGTCTCGTAGACTTTCTTACCCGAAGGCAGCTCAAACCTCATGGGCATCATCCCCCGAACTTGGAAAGTCGGCGTTAGGGTGAAGCTCCCAGCGCCGCGCGATCCAGCTTTCCGTGAACGCCCACAGAAGGCTCAAGGCGTAATGCAGCGCGGGTGCCGAGTCCTGAACGTCCGCGATTGTATTCAATACCTGTTCTCGCGGCAATTGTCCGAGCAGCCAAGCAGCCCAAGACGGAGATTGCAGTTCCTTGGCATGGCTGGTCAATTGCGCGATCACTTCCTCCGGTAAGGTTTTCTGCTGCTGGCGCAGTGCTTCCGCACAACCGGCGGCAATGTTAGGATTAACTTCGCGGAGCCCTTCAAGCAACAAGCGAATCCCGAGGCCACCTATTGAGACGATGCCTTCCAGGGCCTCTTCCCGGATGTTGTGATCGATGTCCGCAAAAGCCTTCACCAATCGTTTGGCTGCATCGATGTGCCCTACCCTGCTGAGGCACCAGGCTGCTGCGCTTCGGACGAAATACGGCTGGTTCGAGTCGTCAAGAATCTCAGACAGCAGCTCAATGGCACCCGTGTTCGCGGCCTCTCCTAACGCAATAACTGACTCCAGCTGAGTCTGCGGGTCAATACTTTGCAGGTACGGCGTGAAAAGCTCCCGCGCGGACGCGTTACACACCGCCGTGAGATAGGAGAGTCCTTCCAGGCGGATATAAACGTCCTCCTCCTGGTCGGTTGACAGTTCCGTCACGGGATCACCAAACTGCGGCTCATTGCGAAGCCTTGCGAGCTTTACTCCCGTGAATCGTTGCGTGCGTTCCCTGGACTCCAGCAATTGCGCGATGTGCCCGGAAGGCAAATGGCCGGGGCAAGCCAGTTCGCCTTTCGTTAGCGGCCTGATAAGCCCCGCTATCACTTGGTTCAACTCTACGGTGTCTCCCTGTTTCACGAAAAGCTCATAGGTTGGCGGAATCGTCCTTGTGTTGCGGTGTCCATCAGGGGTTCGCTTGATGGTCATCTTGTGGCCGTCGAGCTTCTCTACCGCACCGTCGCGAGAGGCAAAGACCGCATTCCATGACACGCTGGTCTCAGAACCTTCCGTCACGCCTTTGGTACTTACCTTCGTGTGTGGGCTTCCCCGGAAGGTTGCCACGCGAAAGTAGTTGATTTTCCCCTTGAGCTGCCAGCGTACCCAATTGCGCTCGTGCCAATAGGAGGCTTCGGACTGAAGCCGCCCTGCACTCCAATACTTCTCATCGATGGCTTCACACACCGGAAACCCGATATAGTCGCCTTCCACCATTCCGAAATCCCAGGCGCGGTCCTGGTCGGTGAGGCTATGCGACATGGACAGCTCAGCCTTCGTCTTCGCTCTGCTTTCTGCTCGCTGACCGCAATGTGTGCACACAAGATCAGGAATCCGAACCCGCTTGCGCTTTACCTCTTTCCAAAGTTTGGTCTCGGTGGAGCCGCGCTCCAGCTCAACCATGTCGTGGCCATGGGTGGACAGATCGGCGCAAATTGCCCGACTGCCAACAGCGCCAATCGCGATCTTTCGAAAAAAGCTAGAGTCGGGTTTTAATGCGAGTCTCGGCATTCGTATGTAAGTTTATGCTCCTATCGCTCTTGGCGCAACCGCAGCGATAAACAACAGCTCGTGCCATCATTTCGACACCGAAGTCCGGCGAATTCGCGGGCTGGCGCAGACCCATGTACTTTGGGGTCTGCGATTTCCTGAAGGGACTTGGGGGAGCTGGCGGCTTACCGCAGTCGGCTTGTAGAATTGAAGGCTGCCGGAGAATATGCCCGCACCAAAGTCTTGCCGGAAGAGAGCCCCCTTCGGGAGATCGCAGACGCCAAAAAGCGACCGTCTGCGCCAGCCCGCCGAAGGCTACGCTGTGGACCCTGCTCCGGCGTTCCCTTTTCAGTCTGTTCTCGGGGTCGAGCTACGATGCGGAGAGTAAAGGCCAACTGCGGAGATTCTTCGCCCCGACAAGTCGGGGCTCAGAATGACAGGCGTTTGGAGAGAGCGTCCTTCATCCTTTCCGGTGTCATGGGCAGTTGCAATAGCCGGGCGCCGGTGGCATCAAACACCGCATTAGCGATCAATGCCCCCATACAGATTATGGGGGGTTCTCCGCCGCCTTGAGAGGGTGAGTCTTTCGCATCCACTATTACCGTTTCGATTCGCGGCAACCAGGAGAAACGTGGAATCGTGTAGGTGTCAAAATTGGAGTGCAGAATCTCGCCGCCCTTGAATCGAACCTCCTCGCTCAATGCATATCCCAGGCCCATCGTGATGCCGCCCTCCATTTGCAGCCTGGCGCCCTCCGGATTGACGCACAATCCCATCTCTTGAGCACAGACGACCCGCTTGACCCGGACGCTCCCTGTATTCTTGTCCACGGCAACTTCGGCCATATGAGCGACGTAGGAACCGGCATCGATCCCGCAAGCTACCCCATAGCCGCGCTTGCTCGGAGCCTTCGCGGGTGACCAGCCGAATTTCTTGGCAGCGGCCTGCAAGACGCGTCGCATTCTCTCATCTTTCAAGTTCTTCAGTCGGAATTCGACGGGGTCCATTCCGGCCTTTACCGCCAACATGTCGATGTGGGATTCTCTGGCAAAGCTATTGGTATTGCTGGCGGGAGCGCGCCAAGGTCCCGTGGCAAACGGATGTGACCCTGGGGCCGCAGTCCACCCGGAACCATAGATGACCGTGCGATGATGTGGGATGTTGTAGAACTGCGCCGCGCCTCTTTCGCCGGCAAAATACACACCGTAGTCCCAAAACGAAATCAGCCCTGATTCTGTGACTCCGGCCTGTATCTTGACGATGGCGGCAGGACGGAAGGTGTCATAGAAGAACTCCTCAGCCCGAGTCCAGGCTACCTGGACAGGTTTTCCGGTCAGCTTGGCCAGCCTGACCGCCTCGAGGGCTTGCTGATTGTTGCTCCTCCCTCCGAAGCCTCCGCCGACATAGGGCGTGATGACCCGCACATTCTGCGCAGGCAGGCCGAGAAGAGAAGCCGCCGCGTCCTTCAGGGCGAAGGGGGTTTGCGTGGAGGCCCAGAGGGTCACGTTGTTTCCTTCGATCTTCGCCAAAGCGGTGTGCGTTTCGATGGGGGCGTGAGAGACGTAGCTGTTCAAGTACGTTTGCTCGAGCACATCGTGAGCTGCATTTCTCCCCTCGGCAAGATTTCCCCCTTCCGCCACCGTCTGTCCTTGAGGCGCGACTTTGAGCAGGTGGTCAAAGATCGTCTTGTCATCCACAGTGGGCGCCGGCCGATCATATTCCGACTTGATTTTCGCCAAGGCTCTTTCCGCCAGGTCGGGATACGGATGAAGGACGGCAATCAGATCTCCGTCCTCCATGATCTGGACGCCTTCGATTTCTCGCGCGCCCGAGGTGTCGGCATGAATGAGTTTGGCGCCGTGAACCGGAGGCCTCAAGATGCGGGCGTGCAGCAGGCCCGGCTCCCGTACGTCCCCGGCATATTTGGCTTGGCCGGTGACCTTCTCTCGAGCATCTCTTCTTAAGACGGGTTTCCCTATCAGGGCGAAGTCGGCGGGGGTCTTGGGTGCCGCGCCTTTCACGTGGCGCAGTATCTTCTTTCCCTTGGCAAGCTCGGCGTAGCTTACTTTCTTTTGCCCTGCCTCCTCATAAACGACGCCCGCCTTGGTTTTCAGCCGCTCTTCCGTTACCTGCAATTGTTCGGCGGCCAGCTCGATGAGGACGGCCCTGGCTTCCGCGGCGGCGGCTCTGAAAGGCGGGCCGAAAAAGCGGGTAGTCATGGAACCGAACGTACCTCGGTCCCAGGGGCAAAGATCCGTATCGCCCATCACCATGTCCACGGATTCCAGGGGGACGTCGAGCTCCTCAGCCAACATTTGGGCCAATGAGGTTATGACTCCCTGGCCGTACTCGACCTTTCCACTAAAACCGGTCACCCGGCCGTCTTCTCCGATCCTGAGAAAGGCATTGAAATCCTCAGGCAGCTCCTGGCCCATACCACGGCGTCTCTCGCCCTCTTGGAGTGCCAGCGAATCGGGGATGGAAAAACAGACGACGATGCCTCCGCCCACAAGTTGCAGGAACTGTCTGCGGTCAAAGCGTAGGGGCGAGCGGCGCTCGCCCCAGGGCCGAACGCTGTTCGGCCCTACCTCGTCAAGTTCCAGGTGTTCTTCGTAGACGCTTCGTTGTCCTTTGTTTTCGCGTTTCATCTTGGCCCTCCTCTCATCTCTTTCGCAGCCGTCTGTATAGCCTCGACGATCCGTTGATGAGCTCCACAGCGGCACAGGTTGCCGTCCATATGTTCGATAATCTGACTCCGCGAAGGTTGAGGAGTATTCAACAGCAAGCTGTAAGCATTCATGATCATTCCAGGAGTGCAGTACCCGCACTGAAGGGCATCGTGCTCGACGAAGGCCTTCTGCAAGGGGTGAAGCTCGCCGTTTTTGGCCAAACCTTCAATGGTGGTGACTGCCTTGCCCGCCACGGCTTTAACCTCGAGCAGACACGAGCGCTCGGCTTTCCCATCCACAATCACCGTGCAGGCCCCGCAAAGCCCCTCTCCACAACCGTACTTTGTACCTGTCAGACCCAGGTCATACCGCAGAACCCATAGAAGTATGCGACTGGGATCGACTTCAAAACTCACCGGCTTTCCGTTGAGGCTGAATCCGATGGTCTCTTTCATGCCTACACCTCCTTGAAGCGCCTCGAGTGTGCCGCGAGGTTCTCTCGGCCATGAGACCCTCAATATGAAGCGTGCTTTACCGCGCTCCATTATAGTCCCACCTAACGCCCGGGCAAACGAGCTGTTTCACACCCCAACCTTTGGTACACCAAAAGCCCACCAGGGCTTGCATCTGGCGAAAACCGCTGGTTGCTCTCAGGGCGGCCTCAGGGTAGAATCCCTGTCTGGCAATTATCCTCATTAATGGCGGTTGTCCATGGCAGAGTGGAGTGGTCCTCTCAAAATAAGACCCGCGCGGGTTGAAGACGCAAAGGAAATCGCGCGGATTTACAACCAGGGTGTGCAAGACCGTACCGCAACTTTTGAAAACACTTACGTCACGCCTGAAGAGCGTTACCTCTGGTTGGCAGCGCGGCCGGACAAGTTTCCGGTGCTGCTGGCGGAGGTCAAACACACGCTGATGGGTTGGTCTTCGCTCAATCCTTACAGCCCGCGGCACTGTTATGATGGAATCGCGGAGCTGGCAATCTACATTGAGCGCAGCCTGCGCGGCCACGGCGTGGCACAGGAATTGATGAAGGCCATGCAGGACATCGCCCGCGAGAAGGGCTTCTATAAGCTCATCGGGCGCATCCTGGCCGCGAACCAGCCCGCGCGAAAGCTCTGTCAGGTGACCGGCTGGAAGGAAGTGGGAATCCACGAGAAGCACGGCAAGCTGGGGAGCGAGTGGCACGACCTGGTGTTGGTCGAGTACCTGATTCCGGAGAACTTGAAGTAACCCGGGGAGGCCGTCTTGCTTCCCTGTGAACACTGTCATTCCGAGCGAAGCGCGGAATCTCGCTCTGGAAAGAATGGACCTGCGAGATTCCTCTCCCAGTTTACCCTGAACGGGCAGGGCGAGATTCCTCGCTTCGCTCGGAATGACAGTGAAGGGATCGGAATGACAGGCGAGAGGTTTTTTCTGCATTCGGCTTGGTGGCCCCCGTCATGACCCGCAGCTACCGCAACGCGATACTGGGCGCGATTACCATTGCGGGACTCTGCGTATTCGGTCCATCGACTCCCTCTTTTCCCAGCTTACCGAGGCCTTCGCGTCCGAACTCTTCCTTGGATCACCTCGCGGCAATCGCCCCACGGCAACACACATTGATCTTCGTGGGCGACGTTATGCTTTCGCGGGGAGTGGGCGGGAAAATGGACGCCAAAGGCGATTGGGGTTACCCCTTCCGGCGAATCTCTGGAGTGTTGCACGGCGCTGATCTGGCTTACTGCAACTTGGAGTGTCCGATTTCCGACCGGGGGCGCAACCTCCATCACCTTTATTCCTTCCGCGCCGATCCGCGGGCCCTGGAAGGTCTGAAGGCGGCCGGTTTCACAATCGTTTCCGAAGCCAACAATCATGCCTACGACTGGGGACCGGCGGCGCTGGTGGACACGCTCGGGCGGCTTCATTCCGTGGGCATCCACACGGTAGGCGCAGGTGAAAACACACTGGAAGCTCACCACCCTACGGTGGTGGATTTGGGCGGACTCCGGGTGGCGTTTCTGGCTTACGTGAACATCGATCCGCAGGACGCGGCGGCCGGAGTCGATCATCCGGGCGTGGCGTGGCTAGACGTTGAGCAGGTTACGGCAGATATTCGCTTCGCCCGGAACCTCGCCGATTTGGTGGTGGTCTGCCCGCACTGGGGCGTGGAGTACGCCACCGCTCCCACGCGCCAGCAGGAAGAGCTGGCCCGGAAGATCATTGACGCCGGGGCCGACCTTATCGTGGGCAGCCATCCGCATGTCGTTCAGCCACTCGAGCAGTATCGCGGACGCTGGATGGCTTACAGCCTCGGCAATTTTATCTTCGACCAGAAGGACTCAGCCACACATCGAGGCCTCATGCTGAAAGTAACGGTCCGCGATAAAAAGATTGCCGAAGTGACCAAGGTCCCCATTGAGATCAATGCGGATTGCCAGGCCCTGCTCGCCACTCCGAAAGCGCAAGTTTCCCAGCTTCTTCTTGCCACTCGCCTCCCGCATCCTTGACCCTGCGGTCAAGCGTTGAACCCGAACCCGGAAATTGGAGTTGCGCAGACGCTGCGCATATCCACGGCGTGTCATCCTGAGGAGTCCCGATCTCATCGGGACGACGAAGGATCTCCGCAGTTCGCGGGCCACGTTCGCTGGCTGGCCCTTCAAACAAACTGCAGGGATTCTTCGTCCCGACAGGTCGGGACTCAGAATGACACGGGGTCGGCTTTTTTGTCGAGATGCGGGTTGCTTGACACTGGCGGAGGGTTCGGATAGCTTTTCGGACGAGGAATCCGACGAGATTTCTTCCGATATGAGAAAAGGGTACCGACGATGGTTGTGGCTGGGTATCGGAGCCATCATCATCGCACTCATTTTTTACAACCTGAGTCGAAGTCCCGAGTGGGGAAACTTCCGGTGGACGCGCCTGTGGGCTTTGCTCACCGGAGCTAGCCCGGGTCCGTTGCTGCTGGCGCTGATCGCTGTCTTTTGCACCTACTTCGTCCGAGCCTTGCGGTGGAGATTGTTCCTCAGCCCAATTAAGAAGGCCTCGCTCTGGGTCTTGTTTGTGGGCCAGATCCTGGGTTTCAGCTCCATCTATCTTATCGGCCGGCCAGGAGAATTCGTTCGGCCTGCTTACATTGCCAAGAAGGAAAGTGTTTCCATGAGCACCATGCTGGCGGTGTGGGTACTGGAGCGAATCTTCGATACGGTGTTCGTTGTGTTGCTCTTTGCCGCGGCGCTGGATTTCGCGTCGGTGGAGCCTGAAACCGCGCGCGGGACGAAGGTCCTCGCCACCCTGCATCGTGGCGGGGACGCCATGCTTGTTCTCGCCGCCTTGCTGGTCGTGGGGTTGCTGCTCTTCTGGTTACGCTCCAGACAGTTTGCCGCCTGGATGTTGCGGTTGTTCCGCTTCCTGCCCGTAGCGGCGCTCAGGCGATTCGAGCGCTTCCTGCGGTCATTTGCCGAGGGGTTGAGCGTCATCCGTAGCTGGAAGGTCCTGTTGGGAAGTCTGGCCTTGACCGCCGTGGTGTGGTTTCTCAATACCTCGGTATTCTGGCTGGTTTTCCAAAGCCTGCATGGGGAGGTGGCGGACCTGCCTTGGCCGGCGGCTGCTGTGGCTCTGTTTTGCGCCGCGCTGGGACTTGCCGTGCAGATCCCGGGGGTCGGTGGCGGCTACCAGGTGGCCATTATCCTTGCGCTGAACGCGCTTTTCAACGTGCCGGCCGAGGCGGCCACGGGCGCGGCGATACTGGTGTGGATTGTCATGTCGGTCCCATGCTTGGCCTCGGGGTTGGTGCTGCTGGTGCACGAAGGGCTGACGTTCAGAAAGTTGGAGGCCCTCGCCGAAGAGGAAAGGGAGCTCGCGGAGAATAATTAGCACGGTGTTGAAAGCAGGTTAATCCCGGCAGGCACAAGCTGTGTCCGCCTGCTGCCTTTGAAGAGCCGCAGGTTTCCCGCTCTGCGGGACGGGACCTGCGCTACACTTGCTGCCTAGTGCTTACCGCCTACTGGTGACTAACTATGAGGTGTCCATTCTGCGGTCACATAGAAGACAAGGTTGTGGATTCACGCGAGGCAAAGATCGGCGACACCATTCGCCGTCGGCGCGAATGCGCGAAGTGTGGTCGCCGTTTTACCACCTATGAGCGGATCGACGAAATCCCCTATATGGTGGTGAAGAAGGATGGCCGGCGGGAGAAGTTTGACCGTCAGAAGATTCTGGCTGGCTTGCTGAAAGCCTGTGAGAAACGGCCCGTCCCGATGTCCAAGTTGGAGGAGATTGTTAATGAGGCAGAGGCCCTTGTGGCCGAGTCGGCAGAAAGGGAGCGTCCGGCCGGGGAGTTGGGTGAACTGGTTATGGGCCGCCTGAAGAAGCTCGACAAAGTCGCCTATGTGCGATTTGCCTCGGTTTATCTCGACTTCAAAGACATTCGGGAATTCATGGATGAGTTGAAGGACCTCTTGAAAGCCAAGGGCAAATGAAGCGATCAGCTATCAGCCATCAGCTTTCAGCAATTGAAAAATCCTGAATGGTGAATAGTGAATTGTAATTTGTGGGTTGAAGAAGCAGAACGGCCAGAGGCCTTGGGCGAGGCGTGCAAAGCAAATTCCGCCTCCGCAATTCACCATTTACTATTCACTATTTACTATTCATATTACTATTGATAATTCCGCCGCCCCTGAATCCCGAATCCTGAATCCTGTCTTTTCAGGGGCGGTTGAAGACGAAGGCGCCGAAGGTGCGGAAGGTTTTGAAGCCGAGGCGCTCATAGAGGCGAAAAGCGCCCGAGTTGGCGTCGGTGACGGTCAGGGAAACCCGCTGGTAGCCTGCCCTGGCAAGGTCGTTGAACGCAGATTCCAACAATGCTGTCCCCAGGCCGATTCCTTGCAGCGTCCTCGCGATGGCAATCTGCGGTATGTGGGCTGTATCGGAACGGACGGCGGTCACGGTCAGGACCCCGACGAGTTTGCGTGTCAGGCGATGAATGGCGACCTTGGAGACTTGCTCAAGAAACTCTCCGCAACCATGGTAATGGACGATGTTATCGAGCAGGCGTGTTGCTCCTGCCAGTGAGCCGTATTGGTCATTGATCGCCGCATCGACGTGGTTGTGATAGGCGCCAAAGAGGAGTTCCGCGGCCTCGCGGGCATATTTCTTATCGCATGGCGTGATCCGGAACTCATCCAGGCTGGCAGTGGCGCGCCGTGTGGGATCAGAAGGGCCGGGCCCGGACGAGGCATGGGGTTGCCACTCGGGAAGGAACAAGGCCATGAAGCGGCGCGGGTAGCCGCTGTACTTCCAGGAAGTGAAGTGGCTCTCAAGATCCTCGAAGGTGTAGTGCGGAAGCTGCGCTTCAACGCGCCGCAGGCCGGGAGTTGCGAGGAGCGTTTCGTTTGCGTGCTCCAGTAGTTTCAGGGCCTGATCCAAACCCGCTGGCGCCAGGCTGACAAACAAATCTCCCATAAGGCCCTTTTCGCCGTCGCAGAAAAAGAAGCAGTAGCCACGAACGACGCCATCCAGAACCAGCGCATACCCTGCGAGACGCTTTTCTTCCAGGCAGGTGGAAATCACGCGAGCCGAGGAAGTGAAATCCCAGTAAAGCTTTTCGTTCCAGGCCCGCGATTCTGCCTCCAGCAACTCCGAGAACGCCGACAACTCGAAGTGGCGAATATCGATGATTTCAGACCCCACGACACTTTCCTCTTGGACGGCCGGAGTGAAACCTGCCCTCGCGCAAGCCATCCCGGGAGGCCAACAGTCCAAAAACGGCAAAGCCTCTTGGCGCTCGCAAAACGATGCAAGTATAACCCAAAACCTGAAGCTCGCAGACACAAGGACAGGATTCAAATGATACGAAAGGGCTAAGAAAGAAAAGTTCTTGTAGGCGGGAAAATGGGTTGTGGTAACATTTTGAGTCTGCGAGTCAAGTGCTCAGTTTCTTCTTGGAGAAGCTTTCTCTCAAGGCTGACTGAGATACGCGGGCTTCGACGGCGGAGGGTGAACCGACGCCGGCTGTAGAAGTTCCGCGTCCTCAGAGGGAGTGTGGGGTATGGACCCAACCATGGTCACCAATTCCGCTACCCCGCCACCGCGTCTGAACCTCGCCCAACCATCGCCGCGTACTTCCTTACGACATCGGATGGAATACTATGCTGCCCTCATCTTGCTGAAGTTGCTTGGGGCGTTGCCGCACGGTTTGACGCGGGCGCTCTGCGCAATTCTGGCGTTTCTGAGTTACTGGTTCTGGCCCCGCCTGCGCACAGTGGGTCTGTTCAACTTGAAGCTGGCTTTCCCTGATTGGCCCGAGAGCCAGCGCCGGAAAGTGCTTTCCGGCTTGTTTCGTAACTTTGGCAGGATGCTGGCAGATTTTGCGCATTTTCGACGTTGGAACCGCGGCAACATTGAGAACCTGATAATCTATGATGGGTTTGAGAATTACGCCCAAGCCCAGAGTCAGGGGCGCGGCGTGCTCTTTCTCACCGGCCATTTCGGGAACTGGGAACTTAGCTCTTTCGCTCACGGGGTGTACGGCTATCCCTGCGACTTCGTGGTGCGCGCCCTTGACAATCCCCTGATGGATGAACTCATCAATCGCTATCGGTGCCTGGGTGGCGGCAAGGCCATCGAAAAAGGTGATTTTGCGCGCGGCCTTCTGCGCGCTTTCAGCCAAGGTGACGCGGTGGGAGTGCTCATTGACCAGAACATGTTGCTAGGCGAGGGGGTCTTTGTGGATTTTTTCGGCCTCCCGGCGTGTACCACCACCGGCCCCGCGCGTGTGGCGAAGAAGACCGGTGTGCCCATCGTGCTGGGGCTGGTCATCTGGGATTCTAAACTCAAGAAATATCGACTGCGATTCGACCCCGTCGAATGGATCAATTGCCAGGATCCGGAAGAGGAAATCCAGGTCAATACTGCGAATTTCACCCGCCTGATTGAAGATTACATTCGCCGCTTCCCGGATCACTGGCTCTGGGTTCACCGCCGCTGGAAAACACGCCCGCCGGGTGAACCGCCGCTTTATCCGGAGTAGGGAACAGGAGTAGGGAATAGGAAACAGGAGCTATCAGCTATCAGCCGTCAGCTTTCAGCTCTCGAAAAGATGAAGCGAGATACGGCGGGCTAGAGCAATTCTGAACTTAAGACTCCATACTGCCTTCTGCCTGCCATCCCTATTCCCTGTTCCAGAGCTGAAAGCTGACGGCTGATAGCTGATAGCTGACGGCTGAGGGCTGAGAACTGACTACTGACGACTCTTCCCGCGAGGCAAATTATGAAGACTTCGGAGCTTGCCAAGTTGTTGGGGGGAATACTGCACGGGGAGGAGGCTCGGGAAGTTCTCCAGGTCGCGGCTCTGGCAACTGCCGGACCGGATGAGCTGACCTATGCCGAAGGCACCAAGTTTCTTGACTTGGCAGCCGGTTCCCAGGCGGGGTGTATCCTCGTGCCAGAGGGCTGCCTTCTGACAGGCCGGACGACTATCGGAGTCGCGAACCCTAAACTGGCTTTCGTTCGCGCCGCCGAGGTCCTTTGTCCCCCCCGCAAGGTCAAGCCGGGAGTCCATCCCACGGCTGTTATTGCTCCGGACGCCCGCTTGGCCGAGGACGTGACCATTCGTCCCTACGTGGTAATTGAGTCAGGTGTAGATGTGGGGCCGGGGACGTATCTAGGAGCGGGAGTTTGCTTGGGCGAGGGGGCTCAGATAGGTTCGCATTGTGTCTTGCATCCACGGGTGAGCGTTTATCCGGGGGCAAGGATTGGCAACCGGGTCATCCTTCACTCCGGCGTGGTGGTTGGATCCGACGGGTTCGGTTACGTTTTCGCCGCGGGCCATTATGAGAAATTCCCCCAACAGGGTGGGGTGGTCATTGAAGATGACGTCGAAATAGGCAGCAACAGTACGGTGGACCGTGGCTCGCTAGGGGTCACGGTGATTGGTCAGGGGAGCAAGATTGACAACCTGGTTCAAATTGCGCACAACGTGAGGGTGGGGCGCCACTGCGTGATCGCTGCTCAGACGGGCATTTCAGGCAGCGCAGAAATTGGGGACTACGTGGTCATGGGCGGCCAGGTCGGTGTTGCGGACCACGTTCGAATCGAAGCGGGGGCAATGATCGGTGGACAGGCGGGAGTCTTCAGGGTTATTCGCAAGGGAACTAAGGTCTGGGGGACCCCCGCCCGCCCCTTGGATGAGTTCAAGAAGATGTACGCCCAGCTTGCCAACCTGCCGAGCCTCGCCAGGAAAGTGAAGGAAATCTCACGGCAACTTTCCGAACGCGATTCGTATAAGAACCCCAAATAAAAGAGCCGACAAGTCCACCTTCCGAACCACACCCTTGCTTCTTCAGCAGGGTAGAATCACGGAGTTTTTGCGCAGCACGGGTGGCAAGAATCCCCAGCAGCGGCGTGCATCGGGGGTGTTTTCACCCAGCACCAAGGTGCGACCCCATCATCCCTGGTCACTGGAAGTCTGTCGGGAGTAAGGCTTGTTCCACGCAGAATCAACAGCGTACAGACGTAACCAATTTGCTAAGTTGTTGATTCTACGTGCGGCAAAATCTGTCTCCCATAGGCTCCTAGCCGCACTTGCGGTCAGAGTGTCATCTCGCTGGCAACTGTGAGTCCGGGTGCTTTGTTGCAAAACACCACAGAGAAAACTCAGGCGGGCGCCAAAGTATCCCTTTTACGGGCCTCAACACGCTCGATGGATGGTTCGATTGGCTGGTTGGGCGCTGCACACTTTCGGAAATGAAATAAGGCAACTGCTTAGGAGACTCGTAGGTGGAAAAACCCGGCTTTGGCTGGCACCTTGCTGGAATCAACCTCTGATCTATAGTTAGCGTGGCCAAACAATGAAGTAGGTTTATATTAAACTTGGTTGAGTAGTTCTTGCTGGGCGCCATCAGAGGTCTGGGGGCAGGCCGTGCCAGATAGCAACACGCCCGAAATGATCAGCGAATTGCTGGGGAGTGTGCAGGTCTTTTCCTCGGCCGTGCGAGACGTGCTGGAGGAAAAGCTGCTGCGCGAGACAGCACGTGGACGGCTCACCTTCTCCGGCCTAAAACTCCTCAAACTAGTAGCCTTCACCGACTCCAACACCATTGGCGACGTAGCCGCGTTCCTGGGCGTGAGTAACACCGCCGCTAGCAAGGCGGCGGACAAACTCGTGCGTCGCCGGCTTCTTCGTCGAGCGGAGGGACACGCTGACCGGCGCGCCAGCGAGCTTTCGCTCACCGGGGAGGGCCGCCGCCTGTTGAGCGCTTACGAGGCTGCCAGGGACCAGAAGCTTACGGAGATCTTCGGCGCGTGTGTGCCGGAGCAACTGTGTGAGATGGCGGCGACACTGGACCGCCTTTCCGCCAACATTGTGGACCATACTGCCAATCCGCAGGAGCTATGCTTCCAGTGCGGCATGTATTTCCGCGAAAAGTGCCTGTTACGCGAATTGGTCCGGCGCACCTGCTTCTATCAGAAACACAAGGTGCGCAAGGCTGCGGAGTCCGCTGTCGAGCGGGTCGGCGGGACGGAGACTCACATCCAACCGCCGGCGCCTGAGACGGCGACATAAAAGAGGAGGGACGATGGCGAGTGCGAGAGTGGACGTAATTCCGACCAAATATCACGCGCCAGTTCCAGGGAGTCTGCCCGCACCGGAGCGGGAACTGCGCCGGAGGTTCCTCGAGGAAGCTCAGGTCGTGCCAGGGGGCGACCGGATTTCCCAGTGCCTGCAATGCGGAACCTGTACTGGGAGTTGCCCGGTAAGTTACGCGATGGACATATCCCCCAGGATGGTCATCGCGCTATTCCGGGCCGGGCAAATCGAGGAGATTCTTCGAAGCCGGACGATCTGGATTTGCGCTTCCTGTTACATGTGCACGACGCGCTGTCCGCAATCCATCAAAATCACCGATCTGCTCTATGCCTTAAAACGCACCGCGATCGACGCCGGACTCTATCCCGAGCGATTCCCGGTGTACCTGCTGTCGAAGAATTTCGTTCGCGTCGTCAACCGGTACGGTCGCAATCAAGAGATGCTCTTGCTCCTGCTCTATTACCTGAGGCGAAATCCCCTGGGACTTTTGCGGATGCTGCCTCTTGGGATAGCGATGCTGCGAAGAGGGAGAATTTCGCTGTTCCCAAGAAAGATCAAAGGGGTAGGGGCGATACGCACGATTTTGCGGGCCTCCAAGCACTTCGAATTGCCCCGCGAAAAGGAAGCTGTCCCGTACACTGAAGGAATGGTTGGATACCGGGCAGTGGGTAAAGACCAGCCCGAAAGAACCAGTTGAGAGGCACCCATGGAGTATCTTTATTACCCCGGCTGTAGCCTTGAGTCTTCAGGGAAACCTTACGACGAGAGTTTAACGGCGGTATTTCGCGCCTTAGGCATCGGGCTCCGCGAACTGGAGGACTGGAACTGCTGTGGAGCGACCATGTACATGAGCGTGGATGAGGCCCTCTCGCTGGCGATCAGCGCAAGAAACCTGGCGCTCGCGGAGCAGGCCGGGTTCCGAGACCTTATCGCGCCTTGCAGCGCTTGCTACACCGTGCTGCTCAAGACCAACCGCTTCCTGCGGGAGAGTCCGGAGTTGAGGGCCAAGGTTGATCAACTGCTGGGGCAGGTGGGCCTGAAATACAGTCTGGGCGTCAAGGTGCGCCATCCCCTCGACGTTCTGGTCAACGAGGTGGGCGTTGAGGCGATTGCTTCGGCCGCCAAGCGAAGCCTGGAGGGCATCGCTTTCGCCCCCTATTACGGGTGTCAAATCGTGCGTCCCGAGCGCGGCTTTGACGATGCCGAGTTCCCCTTAACCATGGACACGCTCTTCCAGCGGCTGGGCGCCAGGGCCGCATACTTCCCTTTGAAGACGCGCTGCTGTGGCGGAATGCTGATGACCACCTTCCCGGACGTGTGTCTGCAACTTGTGAAGGATCTGGTGGAATGCGCTGCGGAGAACGGGGCCCAGTGTATCGTCACCACCTGTCCCCTGTGTCAGGTCAACCTGGAGGCGTACCAGAAGCGCGTAAACAAGATGTTCGGAACGTCGTATCAAGTCCCCGTGATGTACTTCACTCAACTGCTGGGGGTCGCATTGGGCTGCTCCGAGAAAGAGCTCGGATTCCACAGGAATCTCATCCCGTGGAGAGCCCCGATCTCAGTACTAGCCGCTTAGAAGGAGGAGACAGATGGACCAGAATGGGCACCCGCGCATTGGGGTTTATATTTGTCATTGCGGGCTCAACATCGCCGGAACCGTGAACGTGAATGAAGTCCGCGAATTCATCTCCCGCGCGCCTAGCGTCGTGATCGCAAGAGATTACAAGTTCATGTGTTCGGACCCTGGACAGGCGCTCATACAGGACGACATTCAACGACTCGGCGTCAACCGGGTGGTCGTTGCCGCCTGCTCTCCGCTGATGCACGAGCTCACCTTCAGGAATGCGGCCAAGAAGGCGGGGCTCAACCGCTATCTGGTCCAGATCGCCAATATCCGCGAGCACTGCTCCTGGATTCACGACGACGTGCGCATGGCAACGGAGAAAGCCAAGGCGCTGGTCGCGGGAGCGGTCAGACGCGTGGCCCTGCACCAGCCCCTGGAGCCGATGCGCGCCGAAATCAACCCCAACGTGCTGGTTGTGGGTGGCGGGATAACGGGCATTCAAGCGGCCCTCGAGATTGCTGAATCAGGTACCACGGTGTATCTGGTCGAGCGTGATGCAACCATCGGCGGGCGGATGGGCCAGTTTGATAAGACGTTTCCCACCCTGGACTGTGCTGCTTGTATCTTGACGCCTAAGATGGTCTCGGTCGGGCACCGTGAGAATATCAAACTGCTGAGTTACAGCGAAGTGGTTGGATTTTCAGGATACATCGGAAACTTCAAGGTGAAGGTGAGGAGGAAAGCGAGGTTCGTGGACGAATCCAAGTGCACCGGTTGCGGTTTGTGCTGGAACACCTGCCCCGCCACACGGGTCCCGGCAAAAAGGACCATCAAGCTCGGCGATCAGATCGTGAAGCAGGTGGCCTGATGAAACTGGAAGCGGTTCGAAGGATTCTCGACTGCCAGGTGATCACCGGCGGTGACAAGCTGGAGGAGGAAGTAGGGGTGGGCTGCGGCGCGGACCTGATGAGTGACGTCCTGGCCTTCATCAAGCCCAATGCCCTGTTGTTGACTGGTTTGACTAACGTGCAATCGGTACGCACTGCCGAGATCGCTGAGGTCAGAGCCATCGTGTACGTCCGCGGGAAGCTGCCGGAAAAGGACGCGATCGACCTGGCGAAAGAAAAGGGCATCGTTATGCTGTGCACGAATCTTCCCATGTACGAATCGTGTGGGAGACTCCACCAGCACGGTCTGCCCGGGGGCAGCGAACTCGAGGGAGGCCTGCGGGATGCCGAGCGAGCCCCTCTTCTGTCAACGCTTTGAAATTCACGGGAGGGATTTCGTTGACGCAGGAAAGGCCTCCATCACAATCAAGGGGATTCTAAGAGAGATCGGGATTCACCCGGCCTTGATCAGGCGGGCGGCGATTGCTTCCTATGAAGCGGAGATGAACGTTGTGTTGTATGCCTGCAAAGGAACGATGGAGTTGAGAGTGACCCCAAAGGATATCCGAGTCACCGTGGAAGACGAAGGCCCTGGCATCCCGGACATCGAACTGGCAATGCAAGAAGGGTATTCCACGGCGTCCGACGAAATTCGGGAGATGGGGTTCGGGGCAGGCATGGGCCTGTCCAACATCAAGAAGAATGCCGATGCCTTTTCCATTCATTCTGTGGTGGGTAAAGGCACGACTTTGGAAATAACGTTTCGGCCTTAGCATGGGGGATTACTTTCATTCCGTTCGGGTTGTGCCGGAGCGATGCATCGGTCGAATGGCCTGCCTTAAGGTCTGTCCTACGGAGGCGATCCGGGTGCGGCAGGGCAAGGCGGAGATACTCGAAGACCGCTGCATCGACTGTGGCGAGTGCGCTCGGGCGTGCCGCCACAACGCGATCGTCCCCCAAACGAGCTCCTTCACCGATTTCTCGAAGTTCAGGCACACCGTTGCGCTTATCTCACCCGTGCTCTACGGGCAGTTCCGCAAGGACGTTCTTCCCAGCACAATCCTGGCTGGGGTGAGAAAAATCGGCTTCGATGATGCCTGTGACGTAGCTTGCGCCAGCGAGTCCGTCAGCGCGGCTATCGACGAGTATCTGGCCAGTTATCGCGGGCCGCTGCCGCTGCTCTCCCCTTTTTGTCCCACCATCGTGCGCCTGATTCAGGCGCGATACCCCAGCCTCATTGATCTCCTGATTCCCATTGATTCTCCGATGGAGATAGCGGCGCGAGAGGTGCGGAACAAGAAGATGAAGGAACTGGGCTTGCGGCGGGACGAGATTGGGGTCATCTACCTGACGCCCTGCCCCGCCAAAATGGTGGCCATCAAGTATCCTCTCAGGAAAAGAGCTTCACACATCGATGGCGCAATCGCCATATCCGACATTTACCGCCCCCTCCTTTCAGCACTCAGCGAGATGAATAACAGTGCGCACGAAATCGAAGAGTCAGTGAGGGGCATGGGCCTGGGCTGGCCAGTCCTCGGCGGGCAAGTTTCCTCCTTGCGGGCCGAAAGCAGTCTGGCGGTGGGCGGTCTTGGGGATGTGGAGAGGATTCTGGACGAAATTGAGCGCGGAAGACTCGGTGATATCCAATTCGTTGAGTGCCACGCATGCGCGCAGGGATGTTGCGGCGGTTCACTTACCGTGGGTGGTCCTTATGTTACTCGGGGCACGATTCTGAGCTTGGTAGCCCGGTTCGGAAATGCCCCCTGCCAGGACCGGGCAAAGATACGAGAGTTGTATCAAAGACGCTATTTCTCGCTGCCCGGCAAGATCTCTTCGAGGCCTTTCGCCCCACTGGATAAGGACATATCGAAGGCAATCGAGAAAAGGAAGCGCATTCAGGAAGCACATGAAGGGCTGCCGCAGATCAATTGCGGGGCCTGCGGCGCGCCCACCTGTCTAAGCTTTGCCGAAGACGTGGTCCTGGGGCGCGCTCAGTTTGAGGACTGCGTGGTCCTCACCGCGAAGCAGGCTCGGACCTCGGCCGGTCCCTCTTCCGGGCTAGCCAGCAAGCCGGAGGTGCTCACTCTATGACGATCCGGGAGGTTGTCGACAGCACGCAGCTCGAGATTCTGGCGCAACACGATGGCCTCGACGTGGAGATAACAGGAGGCTATGCCAGTGACCTCCTAAGTGACGTTATTGCCTACAGCAAGGCAGGCAACCTTTGGGTCACTTTGCAAACGCATCGCAACATCATCGCGGTGGCCACGTTGAAGGAGCTGGCCGCGGTCGTTCTGGTGAACGGGCGAGCCCCTGATCCTGAAACGCTGGAGAAAGCCCGGGAGGAGAAAATCATTTTATTGGGCAGCCGGCTTCCGGCGTTCGAGCTGGTGGGAAGACTGTACCAGATGGGCATCCGGGGGATTCTATGATGCCGCGAATCTTTAAAGCGGATTTGCACATTCATACATGCCTCTCCCCCTGCGCCGACTTGAACATGGGTCCCAAAACGATCGTAGACCAAGCCCTCCAGCAGGGTTTGGACGTGATTGGCATTTCCGATCACAACTCCTCGGAGAACGTGCCCGCGGTCGTGAGGGCGGCGCAAGATAGAAACCTCACGGTGCTGCCGGGGATGGAAGTGACCTCGAAGGAAGAGGTTCACATCCTGGCGGTTTTTGACACCGTCGATAAGGCGCTCCGGCTACAGGAGATCGTGTACGAGCATTTGCACGGAGAAAACAATACGGAAGCTTTCGGACTTCAGGTTGTCGTGAATGAAGATCATGACGTACTCGGGTTCAACAACCGGCTGCTGGCCGGCGCGACCGAACTCTCTGTCGAGCAGGTAGTGGATAGCATTTGTGGCTTGGAGGGCCTGGCGATCGCGGCTCACGTCGATCGCGAGACGTTCGGGATTCTCGGGCAGTTGGGGTTTGTCCCTGAAGAATTGCACCTGGATGCTTTAGAACTGTCTCGAAACACCAGCCTCGAGGAAGCAAGGCGGCGCTTTCCGGAATACGCTGGCTATGCTTTCGTTCGTTCGTCCGACGCACATTCGGCAATGGATATCGGCAAGGTCTGGACCTCGCTGCTGCTCTATGAGCCCAGCACGCGGGAAATCAAGAAGGCCCTGCGCGGGGAGGGCGGCAGACGGGTGTTGCCAGAGGAGGCCGGTGTTGGCGCTCCTCGGCGAGAAGAACGGGCGTTGGGATAGGTTTCACATGGAGGATCTTTCTCTGCACGTACTGGACATCGCGGAGAATTCCATCGCAGCGGGAGCCAAGCACGTGGAAATCCGGGTGCGGGAGAGCCGCCGAGAGGACCGGCTCTCCATCGAGATTATCGACAACGGACGTGGAATGAGCGAGGACATGCTTCAGAAGGCGACGGACCCCTTTTTCACCACTCGAACGACCCGCCGGGTGGGGTTGGGCCTGTCCCTTTTTGAGCAGGCAGCAAAAAGGGCCGGGGGCGAATTCAAGATCGCGTCCTGTCCTGGAGCGGGAACAAAGGTCACGGGCGTGTTTCAATACAGTCATGTTGACCGGCAACCCCTGGGGGATATGGACCAGACAATTCTTGCCCTGGTGGTCGGAAACCCTCAAGTCGAGTTGACATACTTGCATCAAGCCGGCGATTCGGAAATTTCGTTCAGCACAAGAGAAATCAAGGCTCAACTGGGAGACATCCCGATTAATTCTCCCAGAGGAATATCGGCCGTCAGGAGAAGTCTGGAAAAGGTGAGGGAGCAGGTCAACAGTAGCGCCTTCCTTTAGAAGGCTGCTGAAAAAGTGTTCCGGCGCGTTCCGGAAGGGCGGGGCTTTAGCCCCGCCGCCAAGCGCGTCCCAACATTTTGAATGATTTATGTTTACGGTTTCGATACGGCGGGGCTAAAGCCCCGCCCTTCCGGGACCGGCGCTACAAAGGGAGGTAGGTGCATATGCAGTTGGAAACGGCTGAAAAGATCATTCAACAACATAACGCACAGAAAAACGCGCTCATCGCCATGCTACAGGACGTGCAGAACGAATTCAGCTATTTGCCTCAGGATGTTCTCACGTATATATCCCGCACTATGCACGTACCCCTCAGTCGCACCTACAGCCTGGCCACCTTTTACCGGGCCTTCAGCTTGAAGCCCAAAGGGAGGCACCCGGTAGCGGTTTGCCTGGGGACGGCCTGCCATGTTAGGGCTGCCATAAAGATCCTCGAGAAGTTCGAACGGCAACTCGGTATCAAGTGCGGGCAGACCACGCCAGATCTCAATTTCGGTCTGGAGGCGGTCCGCTGCCTCGGATGCTGCGGGCTTGCCCCCGTGGTCACCGTGGGTCCAGAACTGTACGGCAAGGTTTCTCTCCCCAAAGTAGACCAGATCATCAAGCAATTCTCAAAAGAAGGAGCCCGAGATGCCAAAACTTAAGTTGGAAGACTTAGCGGAGGTCCGAGAGAAAGCCAGGAAGTCCATGTCCCTCCGCGAGGGCGCCGCCCGCGTCAAGATGACGGTTCACATGGGCACTTGCGGCATTGCGGCGGGCTCGCGCAAGATCCTTGAAGCTGCCTTGCGGGAAGTAGAGGGGAGGGATCTCAGGGACGTGATGGTGACCACCTCCGGTTGTGCAGGCCTGTGCAGCCGTGAACCGATGGCTACGGTGGAGGTGGTTGGCGAAGCTCCTGTGAAGTATGTGGACCTGACGGAGGGAAAGATCAAGGAAATTTTCACGGAGCACGTTCTGGGAGGAAATATCGCGCAACAGTATGCACTCGCCATAGGGAGCGAACGGACCTATTAACGATTAAGAGCGGAGAATCCTGGAGGAGATCCAAATGGCGTATCGAATGCACTTAATGGTTTGTGCGGGGACGGGCTGCGTCTCCAATCGTTCGCTTGAGTTCAGGGACGCCTTGCAGAAGGAGATCGAAAAGCGCGGGCTGGACAATGAGATTCAGGTAGTGACCACGGGTTGTAATGGTTTTTGCGGCGTCGGTCCTCTCATGGTCGTTCAACCGGATGGGATTTTTTATCAGCAACTCAGCCCCAAAGACGTTCCGCATCTCGTGGAAGAGCACTTTCTGAAGGGCCGACCTGTCAATAAGCTCATGTACGTTCCACCGGAGACACGCGCGCCGATTCCCAGGATGATGGACATTCCTTTCTTTGCCCGTCAAATGCTCATCGCGCTGAGGAACCGAGGTCTGATCGACCCAGAAAGCATCGATGAATACATCGCCCGAGACGGTTATGCGGCGTTAGCAAAGGCGCTTACCCAAATGACCCCGGAGGAGATCCTTAATGAAGTCAAGATCTCCGGGCTGCGAGGCAGGGGAGGCGCAGGGTTCCCGGCGGCGAGGAAGTGGGAGGCCGTTCGGGACGCGGAGGGAGAGCCGAAATATGTGATTTGTAACGGCGACGAAGGGGACCCGGGCGCCTTTATGGATCGCAGCATAGTCGAATCGGATCCTCACTCCGTTATTGAAGGAATGCTGATCGGGGCCAGAGCCATCGGGGCCCGCTGGGGCGTGGTTTATATCAGAAATGAGTACCCCTTGGCCGTCCAGCGAATCCACATTGCCATCGATCAGGCTCGAGAGTACGGCCTTTTAGGGGAAAACATCTTGGACACCGGGTTCGATTTTGACATCTCGGTCTCAAAAGGAGCCGGCGCATTTGTTTGCGGAGAGGCAACAGCGCTGGTGGCGGCCGTGGAAGGCAGACTCGGAGAACCGAGAGCTCGGCCCCCTCGGCTGGCGGAAAAGGGACTCTGGGGGAAACCCACCTGCCTCAACAACGTCGAAACGTGGGCGAACGTCCCTCCCATCATCAACCGGGGTGGCAATTGGTTTGCCCAGATCGGAACCGAAAAGAGCAAAGGCACGAAAGTCTTTTCGCTCGTCGGGAAGATCAAGAGCACCGGGTTGGTCGAAGTCCCCATGGGCATTAGTCTGCGCGAGATCATTTACGACATCGGAGGGGGGATTCCCGGCGGCAAGAAATTGAAGGCAGTGCAGACCGGGGGACCTTCCGGCGGGTGTATCCCCAACGAACTGATCGACTTGCCGGTTGACTTCGAGACCCTCACCGAGGCTGGCTCCATGATGGGCTCGGGCGGCATGGTGGTGATGGATGAAGACACGTGCATGGTGGATGTGGCCCGGTACTTCCTGGGCTTTACTCAGGACGAGTCTTGCGGCAAATGCACTCCCTGTCGCGAGGGGACCAAGTTGATGCTCGATATCCTGACCAAGATCACCGAAGGCCACGGGACAATGGAGGATCTGGAATCCTTGGAGGAAGTCGCCAAGATCGTCGCAGAAACGTCGCTCTGCGGATTGGGAACGTCGGCCCCCAACCCGGTCCTGACAACCCTACGCTATTTCCGCGATGAGTATCTTGCGCACATTGAGGCGCACAAATGTCCCGCCCATGTCTGCCGACAATTGAACACCTACCGGATCGACCCGGAGGTCTGCGTTCAGCGCGGACACGGTTGCGGTGTGTGCCGGCGCGAGTGTCCGGAAAAAGCGATTTTCGGCGAGAAGAACCAGCCGCACAGGATCGACGCCACTTTGTGCAGCAAGTGTGGGACATGCGTGGACATGTGCCACTTCAATGCGGTGATTGTGGAATGAGAGGTGGAGCGTGATAAGCCTGACCATTGACGGAAAAACAACCGAGGTGCCGAAGGGGACGACCATCCTGCAAGCGGCGAAGTTCCTGGACATCAAGATTCCAACTCTCTGCTACCACCCGCTGATTAAGCCCTTTGCGGCCTGCCGCTTGTGTGTGGTGGAGACGAAGACCAAGTGGGGAGACGAGTTGGTTCCCTCCTGCCAAGTGGCCTGCCGGGATGGCATGGTGGTCAATACCAACAACCAGCACGTCCTCAAGGCCCGGCGGTTCATCCTGGAAATGATGCTGGCGCGATGGCCCAATGTGCCCATTCTCCGAAAGTACGCCGAGGAGGCCGGGCTCAAAGCCACGCGGTTCACTAGCGCACTCAAGGATGAGCGCCAGGACGCGTGCATTCTGTGCGGTTTGTGCGTGCGGGCCTGTGACGAGGTGGTCGGCGCGAGCGCCATCAGTTTCGCCGACCGAGGAATTCAGCGCCGCGTGGCCACCCCGTTCAACCTGGAATCGGAGGCGTGCATTGCGTGCGGCGCCTGCGCGCTGGTATGTCCCACCTCGCACATTAAATTCGAAGTTGAGGATTACAAGGGCAGGACTCCTGAGTTCCTTCTGGGGCCGAACACCGCGATCTACGTACCCACGCTTCAATCGGTGCCCAGAGTGCCCGTGATCGATGCCGAGAGCTGCATTCATTTCAAGACCGAGGGCTGTCAAAAGTGCGTTGAGGTCTGTGAACCGTGTGCCGTCAATCACAAGATGGTGGATGAAGAAATCGAGCTCAATGTCGGGCAAGTGCTGATCGCGACGGGCTTCGATGCATTCGACCCAACCCCCATGGCTCAGTACGGTTACGGGAGACTCGACAACATTTACACGGGCCTGGATGTGGAACGAATGCTGAATGCCACAGGGCCTACGGGAGGGCGAATTCTTCTCAAGAACGGACAAGCCCCGCGCGCCGTGGGGATCCTGCACTGCATTGGTTCCCGGGATGAGAACCACCATCGTTATTGCTCGCGGGTCTGTTGCATGTTCGCCCTGAAGTTCTCCCATCTGATTAAGGAGCGCACTCAGGGAGAGGTTTACAACTTTTACATTGATATTCGGGCCTTCGGGAAGGGGTACGAGGAGTTCTACTCACGCGTTCTGCACGAAGGCGCCAACGTCATTCGTGGGAAGGTTGCTGAGGTCGTCCAGGCGGGCTGGTCGAAGCGTGACGAAGGTACACTGCTGATCCGGTGCGAGGACACGCTGATCGGCCGGTTCCGCGAGATCCCGGTCGATATGGTGGTGCTCTGCAACGCCATTGAGCCGCGCCGGGACGCTGAGCAGGTCGGGCGTCTTTTCGGCCTCAGCCGCAGCCCGGATGGTTTCTTCCTGGAGCGTCATCCGAAGCTGGATCCGGTGGCCACCACCACGGACGGCCTCTTCGTGGCCGGGTGTGCACAGGGACCAAAGGATATTCCCGACTCGGTGGCCCAGGCCAGCGCGGCGGCGGCCCGCATGCTGGCCACCATCGCCAAAGGGGCGGTCGAAATCGATCCGGTGCGGGCCGAGATCGACGAGCTGTATTGCAGCGGCTGCCGCATCTGCAATGCGCTGTGCCCCTACAAGGCGATTGATTATCTCGAGGAAAAGAACGTTTCGCGGGTCAACATGCCACTGTGCAAAGGCTGTGGCACCTGCGTGGCCGCCTGCCCGGCGGGCGCCATCACCGGCAGCGGCTTCACCGACAAGCAGGTCTATGCGGAACTGGAGGGCGTCCTCAGCGTGTAGACGAAGGGAGGCAGCGAAATTGAAGACGAACAGCAAAAACTTTGAGCCCCGAATCGTCGGATTCTTGTGTAACTGGTGCTCGTACACGGGGGCCGACCTGGCTGGAACCAGCCGGATGAAATCGGCGCCCAACTTGCGCATCATCCGCCTCATGTGCTCGGGGAGGGTAGATCCCTCCTTCATCCTGCGCGCCTTTCAGTTGGGCGCCGATGGAATCCTGGTGTTAGGCTGTCATCCGGGCGATTGCCACTACCAGGAAGGCAACTTCAAGGCGCTTCGGCGGGTCCTCCTGCTGAAGCGCATCCTGCGGGAATTCGGCGTTGACGAACGTCGCCTGCGGCTGGAATGGGTCTCGGCTGCGGAGGGCGAAAAGTTTGCCAAGGTCTCTACCGAGTTCACCGAGGAATTACGGGCATTGGGGCCGTTGCGCCTGGAGACCAGCGTGCTCCCGCAATCTCTAGGAGGGGAACTGGAAACCCAGGAGGTGGCCGCATGAGCAAACCGAAGCTGGCTTTGTATTGGGCGGCGAGTTGCGGCGGCTGCGAGGTCGCCGTGCTGGACGTGGCAGAGAAGATCCTGGATGTGGCGGGGTTTTTCGACATCGTATTCTGGCCTTGCGCCATGGACTTCAAGTATAAAGACGTGGAAGCCATGGCGGACGGCGACATCGACCTCTGCCTCTTCAACGGCGCCATCCGGAACAGCGAAAACGAATCGATGGCGCACTTGCTGCGCCGGAAAGCGAAGGTCCTGGTAGCGTTCGGCTCCTGCGCCATGGACGGATGCATTCCCGGCTTGGCCAACCTGACGACGCGCGAGGCGATTCTCGAGTCGTCGTATCAACAAACTCCCTCCACGCTGAATCCGGAAGGAACCCGGCCTTTACCGCTAGTTGCGGCGCCCGAGGGGGAGTTGGATATTCCCAAGTTTTACGAATCGGTGCGGACTCTGGCGCAGGTGGTTCCGGTGGACTACTTCATTCCGGGCTGTCCGCCCCAGCCTCCCCAGATCCTCACGGTGATGTCCGCGATCATGCAGGGAGCGGTACTGCCGCCCGCGGGGTCTGTGATCGGGGCCGGAGAAAAGACCTGCTGCGAGGAATGCGGCCGTCCCCGGAAAGAAAAACATCTCAAACGCTTCTACCGGGTCTGGGAGATTGAAACGAAACCGGAGGAGTGCCTGCTTGATCAAGGGGTCATTTGCATGGGACCGGCCACGCGCAGCGGCTGTGGTGCCCTGTGCGTAAAGGCGAACATGCCCTGCCGGGGATGTTACGGAGCGGCGCCCAACGTCATCGACCAGGGGGTGAAAATGGTCAGTGCCATCAGCAGCGTGATTGACTCCCAGGATGCGGCTGAAATTGACTCGATCCTAGATCAGATCGCCGACCCGGTCGGAACCTTCTACCGGTTTAGCGTGCCCAATTCGATACTGCATCGCAAGCAGCCAAGTGCCTAGAGTGGAGGGAGAGATGCGAAAGATCCTGATAGATCCTGTGACGCGGCTGGAAGGCCACGGGAAGATTGCTATCTTCCTCGATGACGACGGCGAGGTCGCGAACACCTATTTTCAGGTGCCGGAGCTGAGGGGCTTCGAGCAGTTCTGTGTGGGGCGCCCGGTCGAGGAAATGCCGCGCATCACGACTCGGATCTGCGGCGTATGCCCGGAGGCGCACCACATGGCCAGCGTCAAAGCTTGCGACGCCGTTTTCCACGTGGAGCCTCCGCCCGCCGCCAAGAAGCTTCGCGAACTCCTTTATTCGGCCTTCTTTGTGGGCGATCATACATTGCACTTCTACGCCCTGGGCGGACCGGATTTCGTCGTGGGTCCCGACGCGCCCCCGGCCGAGCGAAATATCCTGGGCGTAGTGAAAAAAGTAGGTCTCGAGGCCGGACAAAAGGTGATCGAGCTGCGCAAGAGAGCCCAGCGCGTCGTCTCCCTGATTGGCGGGAAAGCCATTCATCCGGTTACGGGCGTCCCCGGCGGCGTGGCCAAGCGGCTCACCGCTGAAGAGCGCGACGAGATTGTGGGACACACGGCTTATTTCCTCGAGTTCGCAAAGTTCACGATCGGCGTTTTCGATCAGGTGGTGCTAGGCAATCAAGCCTATGTGGACATGATCTTGAGCGACACTTACACCCACCGCCTCTACTCCATGGGGACCGTGGACGAGAACAACAAGGGGAACTTCTACGACGGGAAAATCCGCGTGGTGGACCCCGACGGGAGGGAATTCGTGAAATTTCCTCCCCGCGATTATCTCCAGGTCCTGGCAGAGCACGTCGAGCCTTGGACGTACCTGAAGTTCCCTTTCTTGAAGCAGGTCGGCTGGAAGGGTTTTGTGGAAGGCAAGGACTCCGGCGTATACCGTGCCACGCCTCTTTCCCGGCTCAACGCCGCCGATGGCATGGCTACCCCCCTCGCGCAGGAACAGTACGAGCGGATGTACCAGACGCTAGGGGGCAAACCGGTACACCAGACGCTGGCCACACACTGGGCTCGGGTCATCGAGTTGCTCTACGCCGCCGAGCGGGCCGCCGAGCTGGCGCGGGACGACGAGATCCTCAGCGACAAAATACGCACCATCCCCACGGCCACTCCCTCGGAAGGCGTCGGTTGCGTGGAAGCTCCGCGCGGCACCCTTTACCACCATTACGTCACGGACGAGCGGGGCATCCTGCGAAAAGTCAATTTGATCGTGGGCACGACGAACAACCATGCGCCGATTGCTATGTCGATCCGCAAGGCCGCTCATGGCGTGATTCGGCGCGGAGTGGAGATCACGGATGGGGTGCTCAACCGGATCGAGATGGCTTTCCGCGCGTATGACCCCTGCTTCGGCTGCGCCACGCACTCTCTGCCAGGGAAGATGCCGCTGGAAGTACAGGTTTTTGACTCGCATGGAAACTTGCTTACCTCGCGCCGACGCGAGTCCGTATAAGTCTGGAAAAACTGCCATCGTGGGTCTGGGCAACCCATCGCACGGGGATGATGGGATCGGACCTGTGGTGGCCCGGCACGTGTGCGATCTCCTTCGCGGCAAGGCGAACGTCGATCTCCTCGAACATGCTGCTTCCGCTTTTAGTCTGGTTGAACGGCTGGTTGGCTATCAGCGAGCGGTGATCATTGACGCCCTCACCGGCGTGCAGGCAGAGGTGGGGACGGTTAATCAGGTGGAAATCCAGGAACCCTCCAGTTGTTCTTTTTTGAGCTTCCACACAGCGGGCTTCCACGATATCCTAACCCTGGCACGGATGGTAGGTCTTGAAGTTCCAAGTACCGTTGTGATGTACGGCATAGCGATCAAGGAACCCGAGACCTTTTCTGAGAATCTTAGTGCCGAACTGACTGCCAGGCTGCCGCAAATCGTGAAGGCCGTTGCGGCGGAGGAATTGCTAGAGCACTGCAAGCCGGCGGGGGGCACGTGAATGTGGGGTTGGATTTCCAATTCCGAGAATCCAAGACCTGTGCACCACGGGGGGAACTAAACACCTCCAGGGAGGCTGCACGGGGGAGGGACAACAATGGAAACACTAGAAAGGGTTTTGAGTGAGCATCCGTTTTTGAATGACTTTCCAGACCGCCACCTCGAACTCGTAGTCGGATGTGCCTCCAACGTCCGCCTTGAGGCTGGGCAGATCATTTTCCATGAGGGTGAAGAGGCCAACACCTTCTATCTCATCCGCCAGGGGAAGGTGGCGCTGCAGATATTCTCCGAACGCCGTGGCCCCCTCACCATCCTGACCCTTGGAGAAGGCGAGATTCTGGGATGGTCGTGGTTGTTCCCACCTTACCGATGGAAGTTTTCGGCACGAACCCTCGAGCCCACGCGTGTTTTTGCTATCGACGGGCAGTGCCTGCGCGCCAAAGCTGAACAAGACCACGAACTCGGTTACGAACTCCTGAAGCGATTCGCCTATGTTGTCGAAGATCGCCTCGAGGCGATGCGGTTGCAACTCATCAACGTTTACCAGGACCGATAAGTCGGGTGTGCTGCGGAATCCTGTCCTCCTAATTCGCGGCACGGGCAGGGGTGGTGTCATGGAGATTCACAAACAAGATGCTTTGAATTATCACAGCCAAGGTCGCAAGGGGAAGATTGAAGTCACGCCGACCAAGCCTTGCTCAACCCAGTGGGATTTGAGCCTCGCCTATACACCGGGGGTGGCCGAGCCCTGCCTGGAAATCCAAAAGAACCCCGCGCTCGCATTCGATTACACGGCCAAAGGAAACCTCGTCGCCGTGGTGTCGAACGGCACGGCGGTCCTGGGCCTCGGGAATATCGGCGCGCTGGCGGGAAAGCCCGTCATGGAAGGCAAGGGCGTGCTGTTCAAGCGCTTTGCAGACATCGACGTCTTTGACCTTGAGGTGGGTTCGGAGGACCCTGAAGAGGTCATCAAGGTGTGCCAACTGCTCGAGCCCACGTTCGGGGGCATCAACCTCGAAGACATCAAGGCCCCAGAGTGCTTCTACGTGGAAGAAACGCTGCGCCGGACAATGGCTATTCCGGTCTTCCACGACGACCAGCACGGAACAGCCATAATCTCCGGCGCTGCCCTGTTGAACGCCCTCGAGATCGTGGGGAAGGACATCGAGAAGATCAAGGTGGTTATCAATGGCGCCGGGGCGGCAGGACTTACCTGCGCACAGTACTATATTCGGTTGGGCGTGAAGCGAGAAAACCTCATCATCTGCGACATCATGGGCGTCATCTACGAAGGGCTCACCGAGGGCATGAACCCTTACCGGGCCCGCCTCGCCTCCAAGACCACGGCGAGAACCCTGGCGGAGGCCATGAAGGGCGCGGACGTCTTCGCAGGACTCTCCGGCCCCAATTGTGTGACGCCGGATATGATACGCTCGATGGCTGACCGGCCCATTGTTTTTGCCCTGGCCAATCCGGTGCCGGAGATCAGTTATGAGGCCGCGAAGGCGGCCAGGCCGGACGCCATCATGGCGACTGGGCGGTCCGACTGTCCCAATCAGGTCAATAATGTTCTTGGTTTCCCCTTTATATTCCGGGGCGCCCTGGATGTTCGAGCCCGTGCCATCAACGAGGAAATGAAAATTGCGGCGACGCGTGCCCTGGCAGCTCTAGCGAAGGAAGATGTCCTCGACATGGTGCTGCGCGCCTACGGACTTGGCCGGCTGCACTTTGGTCCGGACTACATCATTCCCAAGCCTTTCGACCCGCGCGTGCTCCTTTCTGAGGCCTCCGCGGTTGCCCAGGCGGCCATGGAGAGTGGAGTGGCGCAGGTGAAAGTTGATATCGAAGAGTACCGCGACCAACTCTCGCGCCGGCTGGGGCGCACCCAAGAAGTCATGTGTGACGTACGTCACAGGGCGAAGGCTGCGCCCAAGCGGATCGTCTTTTCCGAAGGCGAGCACGAGAAGATCATCCGGGCCTGCTACCAGCTTGCCAACCTGAAAATCGCGCATCCGGTGCTGCTGGGACGGCCGATGGTCATCGAGGACAAGTTGCACGAATTGGAGCTCGGGAAGCTGTGCTTCGACATCATCGACCCGGATCGCTCGCCCAGGCTCGACGCCTACGCCGAGGAATTCTACCGGCTTCGCCAGCGCCGCGGCGTCACGCGCAGCGAGGCGCGCGAGCTGATGGCCAATAACAACTACTTTGGCGCCATGATGGTCCACATGGGCGATGCGGACGGCTTCGTCGCGGGCGTCTCCCAACATTACCCCGACACCATCCGGCCAGCACTGCAGATCATCGCGACTCGCCCCGACGTCCACAAAGTCTCCGGCCTCTACGTTATCGTAACCAAGAGAGACGTGTTTCTCTTTGCCGACACCACCGTCAACATTGAGCCCACCGCCGAGGATTTGGCGGAGGTCGCCCTGCTTTCGGCGGAAGTGGCCGAAAGCTTCGGCATCGAGCCGCGCGTGGCGATGCTCTCGTTCTCGAACTTCGGCAGCACGCGCCATCCCTTGACCGAAAAGGTCCGCCGTGCAACCGAACTCGTCAAGGAGCGGAATCCCGAGCTTATGGTGGACGGTGAGATGATGGCGGATACCGCGGTGGTCCCCGAACTTTTGGCGGAGTACCCCTTCTCGACACTCCGGCAGAGGGCCAATATCCTCGTCTTCCCAAGCCTCGAAGCCGGCAACATCGCCTACAAGCTGATGCTGCGCGTCGGCGGTGCGGAATCTCTCGGGCCGATCCTGATGGGGCTCTCGAAGCCGGTCCATGTGCTGCAACGCGGCTCGACCGTGGAAGAAATCATCGATGTGGCCGCCATAGCCGTGGTTGACGCTCAGAGGAACATTAAGCAGCTAAGCGTGCAACATTCCAAGGCCTCCGCAGCGTGACTTTGGGGAGCTTCGCGATTCGGACAGGAAAGCAGCAGATTCCGCTCTCTCTTTGCGCGGCAGCGAATCAAGAACAGCCTAACGAAGCCCCTTCAAGAACCTTTCCACGATCTCCGAGAATGCCTGTGGCTGCTCATCATACATGAAATGTCCCGCTCCCTTGACCACTTCAAAAGAGGAGTTCGGGAAGCATTCAGCATAGAGCCGGTAGGCTTTTTCCGGCTGCAAGTCATTATCGCCGTGCACTACCAGCACGGGAGCCTTCACGCTCTTGAGGGCTTGGCGATAATCATGCCGCTTTCCCATGCTCATGTACATGGCGTAGACCATCCACCCGCCGTTCTCGGTTATCCCGCTCCCGGCAGGCGGGGTGAGATTCCTGGCGTGCAGAGCAGCTCCGTAATACTTGGGGAATTCGCTGTTGAGTGCCACCAGGTCTGCCTCGCTTTTTGCGAAGATATGGCTGAAGTCGAAGTACCGCTTTCGGAAATCCGCATAGTCATTCTTCAGGTTGGCCGGCAGCAGATTGCCGACCTGCTCGAACAGGTCGCCGTCCTCGGACGGCATCACCACCAAGTTGGCCGGCGCCACCAGAACCAGGGCGTTTACCCTTTCAGGAAATTCTGCTGCATAAAGAGAGGCCAAAAAGCCACCGAATGAATGCCCGATCAGCACGAGCTTTTCTTCTCCGAGGATCTGGCGGATGCGCTCGATATCCGCGATCTGTGCACCCAGGCCGAGCGTCTTGTCCAGCGTCTTCATGTTCGCGTAGAAGTTGGGAGAGGTGAGCCTGTCAATGGGCCTTGTCGACTTCCCGCATCCGCGCTGGTCGTAGTAATTGAACTTGTAGTTGCCTGCCAATGGCTTCAGCCCCGCCCAAGGATGGCGGATTGGGTACCCCGGGCCGCCGTGAACGATCAACACATTCTTCCCAGTTCCCTCTGAGAAATGATAAAGGTTGATGTCCTTCTCAACGTTCCAGAGGCTGTCCACGCCCGACTGCGCCGGCGGCACTATGGAACTACGGAGCCCTTCCCCGCGCCGAACCATTCCGGGTTCGTACAGGGGCTTCCCGGTAAAGTAAAAGAAGAGTAGTACCGCTGCCACGATGAAGAAGAGCACGATTGCTAGGATGACTAGAACCATTTTCATCGGCTGGCTCCTTAAATGCGCCTACTCCGGAAATTCCAACTGGATTTCCAGGTTTGTAATACACGACAGATCATTTGGCCGGGATTTTCGTTTTGGAATCCCGGCAGGCTGGGATTGTGCACCTTGCGGCCTCGTCATGCATCGCTTCAACTCAGCTCCTCATCAATGTGGTCCCTATTACGAAAACGATTTGGTTGTGGTAGGCTTGCGGCATCGGCGTCGATATAAGTTTTGGGATCGAGCGTTCTTGGGTGTTTGTTCAGACGCATCCCTCGAGGTTCACATGCCTGCGCCGGAAGAAATGTTCAAAATGCGGATTGTTTACGCCGTCCCGGGGATGGAGGCGGTTACGGTGCATCGTGATCTTGTTTACAGGGCTGCCGGCCAGACGGAACTCAAGATGGATGTTTACTGTCCCGCCGACATGCGGGAAGGTTCGCGAGCGCCTGTAGTGATGCTGGTCCACGGGGGACCCATTGGCATGCCAATGAGCCCCAAGGATTGGGGGGTTTTCGTATCTTACGGGGAGTTGCTCTCGGCCTCGGGACTTGTCGCCGTCACCTTCAACCATCGTTTCTATAGCCCCTCCCATCTTCATGAGGCAGCCAGCGATGTCGCCCACGCGATCGACTACGTGCGCGACAATGCTGACTCGCTGCATGTGGACAAAGATCGCGTAGGTGTGTGGGTGTTCTCTGGTGGAGGTGTTTTCCTCAGTCTGCCCATGCGCGACCTGCCCGAGTTCGTCCGGTGTTTAGTGTCCTACTACGCCATCTTGGACATTCAGTTGCCACCTCCAGGCAAGGAAAGCGAGATCAGTGAAGAAACCCGAAAGGAATTCTCTCCTTTGTTTCACCTCGCGGTGAACCCGCTCAAGATCCCCCCGATTTTCATTGCGCGGGCTGGGCTGGACAACCCGTGGTTAAACGCCACGGTGGACCGATTCATACATGAGGCAATCGCCAGGAATGCGGCACTTGAAATCATCACGCATCCTGGCGGACACCATGGCTTCGACATACTGGATGATGACGCGAGGTCCCGCGCCATCATCCGGAGGACGCTCTTCTTTCTCAAGACCCACCTCGAGGAACGGTAGCCGTCGGTGGTTTCCACAGGGGGGAAGACGTCCCCCACGAAGAATACGACAGATGAACGATTGTGAGCGGAACAAGAACTCCAAAAAAGTCAATTCCCAGGACGTGCCCCAACCGTTGTGAGGCCGCTCCCGGAACCAGCGGCTCAAGGACAGCTACAGCAGCGGCACCCATGAGCACCCATCGCGTAAACCGTGGAGCCTTCTGGTCCGTCAACACAATTCCCGCGTACAGGATCGGCCAGAGCAAGGTCACGAACATGGCCCGCCCCACATTGGGCTGGATGATCAGGAGCGAGCAAAAAAAGATCGAGTATGCGGCGCCGTCACTTGCACATCGGTAGATCCAAACCAACGCCAATAGCCCCAAGACTATCGCGAGCATGAGCCAGAATTGCCGGACTTCCCAAGAGGGCAACGAAACGAGGTTCACTTGCCGGTAGTTTTGGTCAGGAAGCCCGGAGTAGTCCATCCGGGTGAAATACCTGAGCATGACGCCGCGCAGGGATTGGCTGACGTACCACCGGTCGCCGAGAAGGGCGTTGATTTGCCGTTCCTGGACGAACCACTGCTTCAGCAAGTGAAACAGGTTGTTCCAACCGAGCCAGACGCCCGGCAAAACGGTAAAGAATCCCGCTGCCGCTAACGATTGCACGCCGATACGCCAGCGTCCACGTCCACGCACCGCCAGGAAAGGAAGGATAAACCCCGGCCAGACTTTGATGGCCGTCGCGAGGCCGAGCAAGAGGCTGGCGACGAAGGGATGCTCATCACAAAGTAATAGGGCAAGGCACACCATTTCCACGAGAAACAACTGTACGTTCCCCACCTGTAGTTCGTAGAGTAGGTACGGCAGCAGCAAAAGGGCGGAAATCCCCAGAGCAGGGCCCAAACGTGTGGGTGAATATCGGTGATACCAGACCCGAAGCAACGGCCCCAGGACCAGGGTCTCCAGCGCGGCCCATATTCCCGCGGCAACACTCAGCGGAAGAGACGCGAAGGGCCGGAAGAGGCACAGAAACAGGGGTGGGTAACGGTATATCATCGGCCATCCGAATTCCTGGTTGGGACCGTACATGGGGCCTGACAGAAGAAAGTAACTTCTGGCGGCCGCGTGATAAGCGTGCAGATCCATCGCCTTCTGGGGCCGCAGCGCACAAACCGCGCCAGCAGCGAGAGCGAACAGGAGCGACAGGGTGATTGTCCGACGCATCGGAGACCTCTCCAATCCCTACCTGAACGTCATGCCGAAGCGGAAGGCTACGTAATGGGTAAATTGACTGTGAAAGTAATTGATGCCGTCCTGGTTCCGAACCTCCAAACGCAACGCAGCGTGTTTGAACACCCAGATGTTCACGCCGCCCCCGAGGTTGAACCCAGTCTGCGTCGCTGTGCGGTCCCCGAAGTAAAGGCTGTAGCCCCCGGTCGCAAAAGGCTCGACCCTCCTGCGGTTCTTCTTGCCGAAGAAGTGGTAGGACGCATCGATTGAAAGCACTCCTACCGTGTCACCCCAGTCAAAACTCCAATCGGGACCTCCATATCCAAGTTCAACGCCCAGCCCCAGCCCTTTGTCGATCCCTTTGTTGATTAACACTTCTCCGCCAAAACCCGTGTTGTTCCCACCCACCGCAGTGAGCTGATAATTCGCCGGCAGAGGCTCACCGGGGGTGAACACCACTCCGTAGTAAGCCGGATTGACGTTGTATCTGGTATTCGACACGATCGGGGCAGTGAAGAAATAGAACTGTCCCTGAACCGAATTGCCGTCAGCGTTCCCTGCCCAGATAAATGGCGGTACCGTAAGTAATAAAGCCACTGTAGCAATAAGTATTTTCATGTTTCACCTCTGATTTGTGACTGTCGTGGTAGCGTGGACCTCCACTTTTGAGGTCCGCGGTTTTTGTCTGTTGATCGCCACGCAGCCAAGCCCACGTGCGAATATTCCGAGCGCGTAGCGCAGAGTCTCGGCTTTCAGAGACTCTGCGGCTTTTCATCGAACCTGCGGACCCGGGTGGTCATGTAGCGCATCGCACCTCAAAACCGAAGGTCCGCGCTACCTGAGCGCCAAGCCGACACGAAGCCCCCAGTATTGATCTGTGACTCCGACGAGGAAGTGGTAGGACGGGTCGATGGAGAACACGCCCACCCCTCCGCCGGGCCTACCCATGGCCCCGAGTTCCCCGCCCACGCCGAGCCCCCTAGAAAGCAGAACTTCCCCGCCGCCGCCCACGTGCTCAAAGGAGGGCAGATCCGTCCCGCTACCCACACCAAGGAACAAATAACCTTCGCCTCGAGGCTGAGGGTCCGCGTTCTGTGCTGACACCGTGGCCGACACCATGATCAAGAGAGCTGGCGTCGCGATGAGCTTTTTCATGATCTGCCCCTGGCTTTCTCGGACCGTCGCCTGCTTTCAATTAGGCACATAGAGCTGGATGTTCGTCATGCTGGTCAGGGTGGTGGAGCCAGACGTCGCTATGCCCGTCAACGCCACTGTGTAATAGGTTCCGGTTGTATGGATAACAGGAGGGTCGATACCGCTTCCGCCACCTGCGCCGCAGCCGGCAAGCCCTAGTGCCAGCAGCAGCCCCGCCGCGAGCAACACCAGGGACGTCCGTCGCCCAGAAGCTCCGGCCTGCTTCCATCCCCGCACTTTCCAAGCGACAGTCGCCAAGAGCGCAGTAAGGATCAACACGGCTTTGGGCTCGGGGAGGGGGGGTTGCGGGGGCGGAAGAGTTCTTGGCACACTCGCCGAAGCCGCGGGTATTGTGACTGTGACCGTGACATTGGTCGGCGTTGTGGTGGGAGTGATGACGGTGGGGCTAAGGGTGCAAGTTGCGGCCGAGGGAACTGTGGTGTCGCCCTGCGTGGCGACTAGGCTGCAGCTAAAGTTTACGGAGTCATTGAAACCCCCGAGGGCAGTCACGGCCCACGTGTAGTTTCCGGATTGCCCGGGCGAGAGGTCGCGCGATGAGGGGGATGCGGAAACAAAAGTTATGCCGAAGTCCTGGTAGGCGCCATTAAGACTCACGCTTTGGGTGCTGTTCGGACCCCCGTTGCTGTTGTCGGTGATAAATAAGGTGCCGGATGCCGGCCCGATGTATACAGGCCCGAAGGTGACGTTGATCGTGCAAGAACCGGAGGCTGCAACACTGTTGCCGCAATTGTTCGCCTGGCTGAACATTGGGGGCATCGCGATGCTGGTGATGGTGAGCGGAGCGTTGCCGGTGTTGCTGAGTGTGACGGGCTGCGGGGCGCTTGAGGTGCCCACCCACTGAGGGTTAAAGGTCAGGGTGGGTGGTGAAACAACGGCCTGCGGTCCTGAACCGACGCCCGTGCCTGTCAAGCTCACGCTCTGCGGGCTGTCGCCGGCGTTGTCCTCGATGATGATGGAGCCAGTGCGCGCGCCCGTTTCCGTGGGCGTAAAGGTGACAGCGATCGTGCAGTCGGTTCCGGAAGCTACAGTGCCACCGCTATAAGGGCAGGAAGAGCCTATGGGAGCAAGGGCAAAGTCGCCGCTGATGCTGATGTTTGTCATGGTCAGCGGATCCGCACCAACGCTCCTCAAGATCACACTTCCGACAGAGCTCGCTGTGCCGACCGGATCGTTCAAGAACGGGAGAAGGTGAGTCGAGAGAGTTACTCCCGGCCCGGACGCAGGAAAACCCGCGATTTTCACAACAAACGCTGTGGTGATTCCTTCCGGGTTTGGTTGGATCGGCGGACCACCGGGAAAGTCGGTCGCCTCGTTTTCGCCCGTCACGTAAGTCTTGCCGGAGGAATCGACGGCGACGCCCAAGCCATTGTCGAAGAAGCTGCCGCCTAGATAGGTGGAATAAACCAGGGCAGAACCCGTGGGACTTAATTCCGCGACGAACGCATTGCCGCTGCCGACGCTACAAGCAGGGCAAGTGGACTGGACCGGGTTCACGGAGGGGAAATCGGTGGCGTCGGTCTCACCCGTCACGTAGGCATTGCCGGAGGAGTCCGCAGCGATGCTGGTGGCAGCAGTCGAGATGCCGGTGTTGGGGTCAGCCCCCGTAATGCCGCCGAGGTACGTGGAGTAGACCAAGGCAGAGCCGGCGGCATTCAGCTTTGTTACGAACGCGTAGCAGGCGTTGCTGAGGCTCGTCTGAAGTGGATTCACCGTGGGGAAGTCGGTCGAACAAGTGGAGCCCGTTACGTAGGCATTGCCGGAGGAGTCGACGGCGATACCAGCGCCATTGTCAGTGAGGCTACCGCCCAGGTAGGTGGAATACAGCAGGGCTGAGCCCGCGGGATTGAACTTCGACACAAACGCGGTCCCCCCCGGGGCGTGGTTAGCTGCCTGAACCGGATTCACAGTGGGAAAATCGGTCGAGCGTGTCCCACCCGTCACATAGGCGTTGCCGGAGGAATCGACGGCGATGCTGCCTGCACCACTACCGAAGTCGGTGTACGGGTAAAAAACGCTCACACTGCCGCCCAGGAAGGTGGAATAGACCAGGGCCGTGCCCGCCGGATCGAACTTCGTCACAAACGCATCGCCTCCACCCGTACAGCCATTGCAGGTGGCTAGGAACGGGTGGGCAGTGGGGAAGTCGGTCGAGAGAGTCCAGCCGGTTATGTAAGCGCTGCCGGAGGAGTCGACGGCGATGCCGCCCGGAAGGTCTTGATAGCTGCCGCCCAGGTAGGTGGAATAGACCAGGGCCGAACCGGTCGAGTTCAGTTTGGCTACAAATGCAGTCTCCTCTCCCGAGATTGTTGCCGCAGCTTTATTGATCGCCTGAAACGGGTTCACGGTGGGGAAGTCTTCCGAGCCGGTCACGCCCGTCACGTAGGCGTTGCCGGAGGAATCAACGGCAATGCCCAGGCAACTGTCTCCTTTGCTGCCGCCCAGATAGGTAGAGTAGACCAGGGCCGACCCTTCGGCATTCAACTTTGCAACAAAACAGTCGGCCATGCCGCCGAGATACGCTTGAAGCGCGTTCGTCGAGATGGGAAAGTCGGTCGAATCGGTTCCACCCGTCACGTAAGCGCTGCCCGAGGAGTCGACAGCGATGCCAGTGCCACTAGCTCCAGAACTGCCGGCCAGGTTGGTAGAATAAAACAGCACGGGATCGATGACCAGGGGCCGCGTGCGGTCGTAGGGACCCAGGGCGAAGTGGACGCGATTCTGGGCGTCGAGGATGAAGCGGCCCTCGCGCAATTGTCGATTGTCGATTGACGATTGTCGATTGACGGCTGTGGAACTTCGAATTCCCTGCCTTGCTCCTGATTCCTCTTCTTGGTAGACGACTGGCTTGTGGAATCGGACCTCATCATTACCATTCATATGCACCACGAGGTCGCCATTCGAATCGATTCTCGATTGGCCACTGCTTACTGCCTTCTGCTTACTGCCTACTCGTCCGGCACCATCGATGGCGAGCAAAATGGAACTGGGGTCCGCCCTTGGCGCCACCACAAAGTCATACTCCAGTTGTCCGCCCTGGTTGCCGTAATAAACCAAGTCGACGCCGGGATAAAGACCCTGGTATTTCACCCGCCCGTAGGTCGGGACGTTGGTGCGCCATTGCTTGGGGTCGTTACCAATGAAGTAGTTGGCCTTGCCGGGCAACTCTGCTTCTCCGGCTACGGCAGCGCTGGGATTCGCTCCGACCAATTGCAAGCGAACCACAGAGTCCGGCATCCGTGGCCCATTGTCCGTGACCCTTGATCTCTGGTCTGGGGTCGTGAAACCGAAGTTTGGGGTCCGCGGCAACAGGCCGTGAATTCCGCGTCGCGGGGACCACGAACCACGGACAACGGACCACGAACTTCTGAGGGTCAACACCGCCTCATCGCCGGTCAGGAACAAACCATAGCCCCGCCCGTGCGAAATGAACTTCACCCTGTTATCCGTCTGGCCTTGGTTGGCTTCAAAACTCAAAGGCAATTTGGCATAAGACACCGCAGGCTTTGCGGTTGGCGCCGCGGTGGCGTCAGCTTGCCGTGGTTGTTGGCTAGCTTGCCCGCGATGGAGGATATATCCCGCCCAGAGGCAAAGGATGAGAACGCATGATTGCCAGACAACTCTTCGATGCTTCATGGGTCTTCACCTTCTTTCTTTGGTTCTTGGTCTTCATCTTCAGCTTCGCCACGCGAAAGTAGGCCGTTTTTTGCACACACCTCCCCGTGGTCGCCACAGCCCCCCTCCTGGCGAACGCCAGGCGAAGGCCATGGCACAACTCGAAAACTATGTCGTTGCGTAGTGCGTAATAAGTCGGCGCGTGCCGACCCAAAGATCGGCGGTACTACGGCGAGTGAGCATGCGGACGGCCCAGGAAGTGGCGCAGAAGAATGAGGGCCAGACCGATTACACCAAGCAGGGTCACGCCCGTCCAGAAATAGAACGGAAAGTTCACCAACAGGAAAGAGTCGGATGCATAGCCCGGTAGCACATGGGCGGCCATAAGAAATTCACGGAGGTCGCGGGCATGGCTCCTGTCACCGTTCAGAATTGTGCTTTGGAGAATATACCAATAGGGTCGATAGGTTAGATAGATCGTGGCGGAGGACACCAGGAGGCCCACTGCCCCAGCCAGAGCAACCATCGTTGCCACGGGCTTGTAACGCTGAGTTGCAGGGCGTGCGCCGCGGCGACTGGCCAAAATCAGGACCAATGCGGCCAACACTATGATCCCGGAAAAGATGATCATCATCAGGCTCGAAATTTGCAGAACAGCAGCGTTCCGCAAGACAATATCCCGGTCAAACATCCACTCCTCCAACCCTGCCCGCTCTACCCTGACAGGGTCGAACTTCTCTGCGAGATAGCTGAAGAGTGCGGCCTCGCCGGCATTTCCTTCCTTCGCGGAGAGCGCTTGTAATTCCTTGTAGGCCATGGCTTGAAGGCCCACCCATCCTTCATTATCAGTGTGCGCCTGAGAATCCATCATCTGGCCAAATCGCGCTACCGCCCAGTATTTCTCCACCGCCCCCCTTCGGTCACCTTGGACTTCGAGTTCCTGCCCCGATTGAAGAAGGGATTTCGCGAACCGCTGGGAATCGTTGAAGGCATAGCTCGGCAGGTCAGCCTGATTACCGGAAAGCAGTTCATCCGGGTCGCCGAAACGGTACTGCCGCACCACCTTTCGGTCAATTTGCTTCAGGCGATCCAGATAATCATCGAACTTCGGAGAAGCGAATGCCGCCGCCATCGCGCTCTGCCAGGCTGGGTCCTCTACCCATTCCTTTCGCTCTTCGTCCGGCGAGAGCTTAGTGGCTTTGCTTACGAGATCGATGTCAATCGACTCCGCCGTGATCAAGGGGAAGAGCGCATTCTTAGGGTCCCACTGTTCGAGTGTCGACACCCACTGGCTGATCTGCGGGAGGTCAGGATGACGCACCGCCACAACTGCGTAAACCCAAATCAGGGCCGGGTCAAGCCGGACGGCTTCCTGCGCCAAACGCGCGCTCTCGCGGGAATTCTGGAGCCGGACGGCGCAGAAGGCCAGCCCCTCGGGGTCATGCCGCGCCTCCGCCCGTTTGGCGAGAGCTGCGAGCCCCGGCTGGCCATGCGACGGCGTCACACGGAATACGTTTTGCCACCCCGCCAGGGAAACTCGGATTCCCTGCCGGAACGGCGGGGCAGCGAAGAATAGCAATGCTGCCAGAATGCATCCCGCGCCGGTGACCAGCACCGCCTTGCGAACGGAAACATCCTTGGCGAAAAGCCCTGCGTCGGGAGGGATGCCCTGCCCGCGGCGGCCCGGGATAAAGAGGGAGGCGAGGGCGCGTTTGGCGAGAACACTCGCGCCGCCAAGCGCCCACATCACCGCTGCCCAAGGGCCTTCCACGTGGATGAGCTCGCCGCGCATCGCCTGGCCCCAGTCGCGCGTGTCCGGCGGCGCGATGCGAATCGCGGACTCCAGGAGCACTGTCGCAACTTGACGGAGATGCGTTTCCAGCATCATTCTCACCCACTGCAGAAGGCGGGTTGCTGCACCATCGAGCGCTGGCGCGCTTCGGTCAACTGGGTCCTGGCCAATTCCAATCCATTCGGCGTCAACCGGTACGTGTGCCGGGGCGGCACGCCGTCTTCCGTCGTCACCCAGCGAGCTTCCAGCAACGAGTGCTTTTCGAGACGCATGAGAATGGGGTAAAGCGTCCCGGACTTCAACCCAGTTACACGGCTCAGCTCGTAACCGTAGCGCCAGTCGGTTGGACGCTCCACGAACCTCTCCAGCACCAGGAGAGTTTCGGATGATATGCGTGGAATCTTCATGGCTCGAAGTCTATATATGTAGATTTAGTTTGTCAAGCCTTTTTTCCAACCTGGGCCGGTTTGATATAAACGAACTCCTTGGGCCTCTGCACCACATCCGCCGGGTGTATACTTGCTGCCGCCCGAGATGCGCAAATTGGAAATCCCGGCTTTCTGGAAGCTGTATCGTTCCTATAGCAGGCTTTCCGGCGTATTTGCCTTGGGTGGATTTCTTACACATTTATCGATAAGGATGCAATCAAATGGCAGAGATCCGTGCAGCAGGAGAAGTTATGAACAAACGGCCAATAGCCGCGGAACAGATTGTAGGGCCGACGCTTGCGTCGGCCAGGCCGGGGCAAGCCCCGGCCCTACGAGCGCCATTCAGGCCATTTTCATGGAGAGTGGCGAGCCCAAGGCTCATGCAATCTTCGCTCGGAATAACAGCGTTTACGAATGTCTTCCAGCATCCTGCTAGGAGCAGAGTGTCTCGAACGTGGGCTTTGATGGTTGCCTTATGCGGCTTGCTGTTTTGCCCTCCGCCTGCCCAGGCTCAGGAGGGCCAAGGGAAGAACCCTTATCACAGCGAACTGTCGCAGCTACATGCTATGTTCGCGCAGACGCTTCCCGATTGGAAGGCGCACCAGGACAACCTTGCCCATGGCGAAGACTCGAGCTTAAACGATGCTGATTGGTCGCCCTTCCGTATCTCTGAAGCGTGGCAAAACGGCCCTGTGTGGTTCCGGCGCTGGGTCGAGATTCCACAGTCGATGGGAGGGTACAACATTCGGGGCCTACGTGTTCGGCTCGATCTGCGCGTGAGTGCGGAGGGCTCCTCGCAGGTGCGTGTCTTCTTCAATGGCGCACTCGCGGAGATGGCGGATGAGGATACCCAGCAACCCATTCTGCTCACCGAGAAGGCCGAGCCCGGCAAGAAGGTCCTGGTGGCCATCAATGTTCCCGCTGCTACAGGTCCGGCGCGCCTCGAGAACGCCGAGCTCCTGGTTGACTATCCCCCTGGCCGGCCCGATCCAGCCCTCATGTTCGATGAGATCCGGTCCGCGCAGGCAATGATCGCAGGGCTCTCTGCTGGCCAACCGGAGAGAGCAAAACAGCTCGACGACGCCGCAAAAACCCTCGACTTCGCTTCGCTCCAGCGTGGGGACCAGCAGGCTTTTGAGAATTCACTGAAGGCGGCGCAGGAAAAACTGCGGCCCCTCGGTGACTGGGCAAAGCAGTTTTCGGTGCGCGCGGTGGCCAACTCGCACATTGACATGGCGTGGCTCTGGCCCTGGACCGAGACTGTCGAGGTGGTACGGAACACCTTCGGAACGGTACTGCAATTGATGCGTCAATATCCGGGCTTCATCTATGCGCAGTCAGCGGCGCAGGACTATGTCTGGATGGAGGAGAAGTATCCCGACCTATTCAAGGAGATTCAGCAACGGGTGAAGGAGGGCCGGTGGGAGATTGTGGGAGGCATGTGGGTCGAGCCTGACCTCAACATGCCAAGCGGAGAGTCCTTGGTGCGGCAAATCCTGGTCGGCAAGCGTTACTTCCAGCAAAAGTTTGGAGTTGAGGTGAGAATCGGCTGGAATCCCGATTCGTTTGGCTACAATTGGCAACTCCCGCAAATCTACAAGCGATCAGGTCTTGATTACTTCGTTACGCAGAAGATGGCCTGGAACGACACCACAAAGTTCCCGTACAAGCTCTTCTGGTGGCAATCCCCGGATGGCAGCCGGATCCTTACCTATTTCCCGCACGACTACGTGAATGAAATTCAGCCGGTGCGGATCTCAGAAGATGTGGCTGAGTACGTTCCCAAGACGGGCTTGCCTGAGCTCATGCATCTTTATGGGATCGGCGACCACGGAGGGGGCCCGACCCGCACCATGCTTGACTCCGCCCGGCGCTGGCAGAACGGCCCCAACATTTTTCCCCAATTGACCTTCGGTACCGCACAATCCTTTTTCGATGATGTGGAGAAGAACGTCGCGCACCTCGAGATTCCGGTGTGGAACAACGAACTCTACTTCCAGTACCACCGCGGGGTTATGACGACTCAGTCTGAAACGAAGAAACGGATCCGCCAAAGCGAAGAACTCCTGCTGAATGCTGAAAAGTTTTCTTCTCTGGCCATGCTGGATGGGCAGCCTTATGCACAGGAAGAGTTGGAAAACGGCTGGAAGAAGGTTCTGTTCGACCAGTTCCACGACATCATGCCGGGTTCAGGAATTGCCATCAACTACGTTGACGCAGCCCGCGATCTGGGCGTGGTGGGATTATCCGGGAACAAGATCCTCCACAGTTCGCTGAAAACTCTCGCGGCGCGCGTCAATACCAACGGCGAGGGTGTTCCTGTGGTTCTCTTCAATCCACTCAGTTGGGCTCGCACGGACGTCACGGAAGCCGAGGCACAGTTCCCGTCGAAATTCGTCCCGCAGGGCGGGATCGAGGTGCGCGACTCGGCCGGGACGGTTCTTCCCTCATCCGTATTCTCCCGGGACGACACAACACATACCGTGAAGATCAGGTTCCTGGCCAAGTCCGTGCCTGCCATGGGCTATGCGGTTTTCCATGTTATATCTGACCGGTTTGTGCATCCAGCCGACACCCTGACCACCCTCAAAGCCAGCGCAGAGGGGATGGAAAATGAATTCGTGAGCCTCAAAGTGGACTCCAAAACGGGTTGCATCACCAGCTTGCTCAACAAGCACGACGGCCACGAAGCCCTGGCGCCAGGGGCCTGTGGCAACCTCCTCCAGACCTTCGTGGACAAGCCGAAGGAATACGATGCCTGGAACATCGATGCCAATTTCGAGGACCACATGTGGGATCTGAAGGATGCGGAGGACGTAAAACTGATTGAGAATACGCCGGTGCGCGCGGTGATTCGAGTGAAGAAGAAGTTCCAGAACTCGACGTTTGTCCAGGACATCTGCATGTACCCGGGGGTGCCCCGTGTAGACGTCAACATGCAGGCCGACTGGCATGAAAAGCATATCCTGCTGAAGGTCGCATTCCCGGTGAGCGTGCAAAGCAATTACGCCACCTATGAAATTCCTTACGGAAACATCCAGCGGCCGACCACCAGGAACACTCCCGAGGAAAAAGCCATGTTTGAAGTGCCGGCTCTTCGCTGGGGCGACCTCTCCGACACCAGCCACGGGCTCAGCTTGCTGAATGCGAGCAAGTATGGTTACGATGCCAAGGGAAACGTCATCCGCCTGTCCTTGTTGAGATCTCCCGCCTGGCCTGACGCGCACGCCGACGAGGGCTTCCACGAATTTACCTATGCCCTTTATCCGCACGCCGGCAACTGGAAAGCCGCGGAAACTGAGCGGCGCGGCTTCGAGCTCAACTTCCCACTGATTCCGGTCACCACCGAGGCCCGCCAGGGCGTGCTTCCCGCTTCATACTCCTTCACGCAGATCGAGCCTGGCAACGTGATTCTGACGGCCGTCAAGAAGGCTGAAGACAGTGCCGCGCTGGTATTCCGGTTCTTCGAGTTCGAAGGAAAAACCAGTCAGGTTCGTCTGCATTTCCCCGAAGCCGCCACCCAAGCCGCACAAGTGAACCTGATGGAAAAGCAGGATGCTCCGCTCTCACTCCAGGACGGCGGGAAGGAAACAACGGTAACTGTCCATCCTTACGAGATCGTGACCGTCAAAGCCTGGTTCGGCAAACCCAGCGGCCGCCAGGCTGGGGGAGGACGATAAACCTGAAATCGCAAGTTCGAGTTCGGGTGTGTCGTAGGAACAATGCGCGTACCCCGTGCTTGTCATCCTGAGGGGCCCGCCGTTCTTATTGGCGGACGACGAACCCGCCGCGGCGGGCGCTACCTGCTTAATAACGAGACTTATGGCGCGATTGACAATGACCCGAGAGGACGGTATCGTAAATTCAGGTGTATGAAGCTGAAAGCGAAGGTCATGGAAGCGGAAAAGAACGTAAGGCTGTCCAAGGGGCTGCTCGCGAAAGTCGCGAATGCCGCGCGGGCGGAGAACAGGACACCAGACGAGCTGCTGGAGGATGCCGCAGAGTTGTACCTTAAGAACCGGCGCTGGCAGGAGCTGCTGGAGTTCGGCGAGAAGAACGCCCGTAACCTGGGCCTGACAGGGGAAGACGTACCCCGCCTCATTGCAGAAGCGCGCCGCGAGCAAGAAGAGCGTGGCCGGTAAGTGCATTTCGTTACTGCAGACACCAACATCTACATTTCGGGGCTGAATTTCAGCGGGCCTCCCCGGCGCTTTCTGAATCTGGCGCGGGCAGGAGGCATACGCCTTGCCATCTCCGAAGCCGTGATGGAAGAAACTCTGAGGGTGCTCAGAGAGAAGTTCCACTGGCCGGAAGACGCTCCGCGCGAGGCGGAAGCGAGTATCAGCGAGTTCACGGAGCGGGTGAAGCCCGCACAGGTGGTCGACGTGATCAAGGAGGACCCGGCCGATAACCGGATCCTAGAATGTGCCGCCGCGGCGAAGTCGGACTTCATCGTCACGGGAGATCAACATTTGTTGCGGCTGGGGCGCTACGGCAACATCCGAATCACTAAGGTGGCAGACTTTCTGGACTTGGTCGCCACGGCTGATTAGTTTTTTGGATCAGCCGTGGGTTTGTCCCCGCCAAAAACCCTCGTTCAAGAACCGCTGACCGGCATGGCAATCCGGCGCCTGCATGCATTCCAGAAGAATTCGAGGAGGGACCTCGCCACGTCCAAGCGGGATATGGACTTCATCCGCCAGCGCTTGGCTGGGGCCGAACGTCTCCACCGAGAAAGGCAAAACTGACATGTCCACCCGAACGAAAAAGCCGGTCACGTCCGAAAGGAGCAGTGGGAACGTCTTCGCCGACCTCGGGCTTCCTCATCCGGAACAGGAACTCCTGAAAGCGCGGCTCACGCTCCAGATTTACCGTCTCATCAAGGAGCGCGGCCTCACCCAAGCGCAAGCCGGGGAGATCCTCGGCATTCAGCAGCCCCGCGTGTCCGCCTTGATGCGCAACCGCGCCGGCGCCTTCTCCGTCGAGCGACTTATGGATTTTCTCACCGCCCTTGGGCAAGACGTGGAGATTACGGTCCGACCCACGCGCAAGGAACACGGCGAGGTGTGCGTGATCGTGTGACCCGCAACACCGACCCCATCCCCTTCAGGAACGGGGCGCATACCCGAGAACACTGTATGCGCCACCCGTGCGCCGCACCATATTGGGCAGGGCGAGCGCCGCCGGCGTTTCGGAAACCGGGACGAGCGCCTGAGAGGGATTGGAGCTGGCGAGTTAACTGGGCGTGGTCAGGGCGTCTCCGTGACTGGCGCGTCAGGGGCCTTCAGCCATTCGAGCATGGCCGCGGGCGTCACGATGCGCGTGGCGCCGTGCCGTTTCAGGGCAAGCAGACCCTTGTCTCCGGTGACGAGAAACGCGGCCTTGCTGGCGGCGGCGAGCGCCAGCAGGAAGCTGTCCTTGGCGTCCCGCGCTGCGCCGGAAGGCGGCGGCTTGGGGTAGCAGAGGGCTAGGTCGTGAAGGGTCGCGGCAAAAAGCTCTGCATCGCTTCTGCGCAATCTTGCCCGGAAGAAAGGTCGCTCGAGGACTTCGCGGAGTTCCGCGAGGAGCTCATCGGAGATGACCAGCGTGAACCGTTTCTGCTCCCAGGCGGCGAGCAGCTTGGCCGGCGCCCCACGGGGCAAGAGCTGGGCGGAGAGCAGGACGTTGGTGTCGAGGATGAGGCGCATCAGGTCCGCGTGGCGCGGCGGCGGTATCGTTCTGCGCGGACGGCCTCGACCGCGTCGTCAATTTCCTTCTGGAGTTGGTCTTCGGGGACGTCGGCGAAACGCTCGCGCGCGGCGCTGACGGTCTGGTGAAAGACGCGCCAGCGGACGGCCTCCTCGATGAACTTGGAGAGAGCGCCCTTTTTCAGGCCCCGAGAGCCGAGGAAAGAGCGCAGCGTGAGATCGGTTTCCTTGGACCAGGTGATAGTCACCCGGGTCGTTTCTTGGGACTCGGACATCGGGGCTCCTCAGCACATAAGCATGTATCCACTTGTCAGTCTATACGACTAAGCGCCGTCCGTCCAGCGCATAATAACGTCCTTTTTCAATCGCTTCGGACGAAAGACAGGGAAAGGGCTCTTCTGCCACACCTCGGCGCCCTGTGCGGGCTGCCCGTTGAGCCGTTGGGTTTGACCATCACCCAGGCTGACGCCAGCGCTGGAGTTATGCCCCCATCATGGTCGATTCGTCCGCACACAAGAAGGCACACAAACTGGGAACATGCCCCGCTACTCTACCTGCTCTCTAGTCAGCGGGTGCGGGTGCCGTCCCGGGCAGACCGAAACAGACTTCATGTCTCTTGACAAGCGAAACAAGATAGGCTACAACAGTGAGCTGAGGGTGTGCCGGAGGACATGGCCACCTGGGAACACTTTGTTACCGTGCGGCCCGGATGCCCTAAGCTGCTCTGGAGGACATGCCAAGTGCGACGAAAAGGCCGGAAGGATTCCTGCTCCGCCACGGACAATAAGTCTGAGCCTAGAAGGGAAAGGAAAAAGGAATTCTTAAAAATGAACGACCGACGCGGGAATGTCTATGAAAACAAAGGACCGCTTTGGAAGACTGGGTGGCAAAGCTGGAATGTTATAGAAAACAAAGGCACTTACGAGTTTAAAGCGCGAATGTTGTTGAAAAGACAGGTAGTTAGTAGGTCGCAGGTCGTAGGTGGGGGAAGAACCGCGGCCAACCTTCGACTGTTGACCGTTGACTGTTGACTGTCTTGGTAGGTGCCAGGTGGGCGAAGAACAGGATTCAGGTCTCGGGATTCAGGAACCAGGATCAGAAGACGGAAGGCGGAGTCTGCACGACAGCAGGACGCACGTGGCGCTCAATTTCGACCGCCGCGCCCGAGCGTCTTTCCATTTCGAGGTCGAAGAAATTCTGCAGGTTCAGCCAGAACTCCGGGTTGGTCTTGAAGTAACGCGCCAGCCGCAATGCGGTGTCGGCAGTAATGCGGCGGCGCTCGTGCACAATTTCACCGATCCGGGTCGCCGGCACGTGAAGGTCGAGCGCCAGCCTGTTGCTGGTAAGACCGAGCGGCTTCATGAAATCCTCGCGGAGGATCTCGCCGGGATGGACAGGAGGCATGAGGGTTTCCGGCTTGCTCATGATTACTTCTCCTCAGTGGTAATCCACAATCTCCACTTCGTAGGCATAACCCTCACGCCAAACGAAGCAGATCCGCCACTGGTCGTTGATTCGAATGGAATGCTGTCCGTTCTGGTTGCCCCCCAAGGCCTCCAAATGATTCCCGGGCGGAGAAGCCAGAACCTCTAACTCCGTGGCGGCGTGAAGCTGGAGCAATTTGCGCAACGCGACCCGCTCAAAGGCGCGGAACCGCTGGCTGTGATGGTAATGAAAAAGCTCTTCCGTCTCCCGCGAGCGAAAGCTCCTGATCACCCCTGAAAGATACTACGTGCCACGTAATACGTCAACCGGTAGCGCGTTCGAGATACTTTCCCTCTGAAGTGTCCACGGTGATGACTTCGCCTTCGTCGATAAATGGCGGGACCTGTACCGTGAGGCCGGTTTCGAGCTTGGCGGCTTTCGTGACGTTGGTGGCAGAAGCTCCCTTTTTGCCAGGTTCAGTCTCCACGACTTTCAGGTCCACGGTTGCCGGCAGCTCGATATCCACCGGCCTTCCCTCGAACAACTGCACCTTAATGACCACATCCGGAACGAGGTAGGAGGCGCGGTCCTCGATAACGGACTTGTGCAGGCCGATCTGTTCGTAGTTCTGCGTGTTCATGAAGAAAAAAGAATCGCCGTCGGAATAAAGGTACTGCATTTCGACTTCATCGAGATTGGCTCTCTCGACCGTGTCCTCAGATCGGAAGCGGTGATCGATGAGCGCGCCGGTGCGCAGGTTGCGCATGCGGGCCTGAACGAAAGCACGTAGGTTCCCCGGCGTGCGGTGCTCAGCCTTGTGAATGGTGAAGAGTTCGCCGTTGTGTTGGATGACCATACCTGGCCGCATATCATTGGCATTCATGATAGAGATCCTTCGAGTGGAATGGGATGGGGCTTAAACGAGGGGGGAAACCCAAGCAGTCCGGTCCCGCAGCACCCCAAAAGATCATTGTTGCATCTTCTTCCTACGGCGTCAATCCGGCGTCGCAATCTTGTTGCTGATTGATACATTCCATTCGTCATCCAAGGAAAACCCCTACTATGAACTCCTACCACTGGAATTCCACGCGCGTGCGGCGTGCGGAAAACTCCTCGTATGGCCCCACGCGCAACGTCCGGACGTGTCCCGGCCGATCCGAATAGGCCAAGACGAACGTCAGGATGTTTCTTCCGGCAGGAGCGAAGTACGGGTATGGGAGATAGAACTCCTTTTGTGGTCCAACGGTCACGTAGCGCCCAACAAACTTGCCATTGAGATAGAGCAGAGCGTCGCGGTCAGCCTCGAAGGTCAGTTTCCAGGGCGCTGTCCAGCCCGGTTCCACCCCAGGCAAGGCAAATCCCGTTTGGTACCACGTGAATGCCGGAACCAGTTCGAGCGCTGGACCTGATGCCTGGTAAGACGCCGGACTCCAGGCAGCGGCTGCAAAATCCGGGTCTACGTCCCGTCCTCGCATAGGCGCCGAAAAGCGCTGGATTTGCCAGGAAGCAATGGCTACGCCGCTTCGGGCGTCGCTCCCCATGCGCACAAATTCGATGCCCTTCAAATCGCTCATCTCTTCGCCGCCATTGTACGCCCCAAAGGCCTCATAAGCGATTTCAAGCGCGTTTGTCCCTGGCTTGGCGTATTTTGCCAGTTCGAATTCGATAGCTTTCGCCGGCTTCAACGCTTCTTCGACCGGCTTCCCGTTGATAAAGACCTTTATCACATCATCCGCGAAAGTCGAAATGAACATCTTCGGTTCGTTGTTGTAATTGAACTGAGCCTTATACTTTACGTAACCATAGGGGACAGGACCGGTGTCTTCCAGGGCGCCAGGCGCGTTGCTCTGCCAATGGCCGGAGCTAGTGTCAAATCTCTCCACCCAGGCCTGCCCGTTGCTCAAATCGAACGGCTTATAGGGCAGGGCCGGCGTTGTGATACGAAGACGCGCAATTCGCCGCTCGCGTTCGTAGGCAAACTCCGTCAGCGCGCCATCAACCCAACACTTGCCAGGCTTGGCAGGAAGCAATAGGGTCAGTTCGTGCTCGCCGGGCTGGAAATCCAAATCGGCCCAAATCCGACTCGCATGTGAACCGCTACCTGCAAACATGTAGCTGTGCGCCATGAAGGGAACAGCGAAGGGCTTGGTCTCCTCCGACCCGGGAACACCCTTGGAAGGGAACTCACTGACCCACGTCCGCAGGGCACGGTCGCGGGGTAACAGGATAACCAGAAGGTGGTCATTCACCAGGAGGAGCTTCTCGGTCTTCTCGAATCGAACGCCAAAGACCACCGATTCATATTCCGGGTCCCAGTACTGGTAAATCGTTTCGCCTTCCACATGGGGTTCGTCTCTGGTCGCCAGGGAGATCTCCGCCACACGCCCCGGCATGTCGTAGAGGATGAGGAAATGGCGGTCGAGGTTCAGGCCGTGAGCCAGCACCTCCGCCGTCGAGTAACGGAGCTGACTGCCGGGGATGGGCACCTGCACGGCCAGCATTTTCATTTCGCGGGGACCGATGACCAGTTCGCCCTCGCGCGGCACACTAATCCTGCGTTTCGTGGGACTGTTAGGATCAACGAAGGTCATCTTATAGCGTTGCTCGGCGTTGGCGTTTTCGCGCACGAAGACCACCGCGCTCTGGCCGTTTAGCCTCTCCGTGGCGCTGAGGTTGGGGTTCGTAGACTCGGCGCCGCCTTCGAGCGCTTGAGCCCGTGCCAGCACATCCCCATGCAGGCGGAGGAACTGGCAGATCCCACGGGCCGCGTAATACTTGTCCCACAAGCCACCCGGCTCGCCAATCGGTGCAGCGTAATCGTAAGTGGTGGTGAGGGTCTTGGCGGCCCAATCGAAATTCGTTCCTCCATAACCCATGTAGTAGTTGAAGAAGGTTACTCCCTGCTCGAGTACTGTCTTGGTGAGCGTGTCGATCTGCTCAGCGTTCACCCCTTCCTGGTCTACGGATAGTTTCCCGCCAAACTGGCTGAACCAGCCTCCTTGCAATTCGGTGATGCCAAGCGGGGAGAAAGGCTCTTCCTTGCGCAGTTCAGAGAGCTTTGGAACAACCTGTTCCACGATTTTCCAGCGCGGGTAGAAATTGCACGTATCCATGATCTTGGCCATGTCGGGGTCCGAGTTCTCCCGCGCCTGCTTGGTCCAACAGGTGATGACCGGCACGTCGATGCCTGCTGCCCAGACCATGTTGGCCAGGGCCCGGACGTACTCGCGCTTGTCCGCGTCGGGCATGGGAGGACTGAAGTCGTATTCGTTCTCTACCTGCACCATGATGATGGGGCCGCCAACGGTAATCTGGTGCCGCTCAATCACCGGCAAAACCTGGTCGTACCAGTACTGCGATGTCTTGATGCTCTCCGCATGGTTGGTGCGAAGAGGGAACCGCATCGTGGCCACCCAGTCGGGAAATCCGCCGCGCTCCCACTCCGCGCAGACATAGGGACCGGGCCGGGCGATCATGTAAAAGCCCATGTCGTGGACAAGCTTGATGAAGTCCTCAAACTCCGTCAGGTTCGACTTGCCTTTCTCCGGCTCGTGATAGTTCCAGAAGGCGTAGGTCTCAATGGTGTTGAAGCCCGCTGCCTTGAACTTTGTCAGACGGTCATGCCACAGCGCCTTGGGGCAACGCGGGTAATGAAACGCCCCGCTGAAGATGACCGTGTCTTTACGATTGATCGTGAAACAGCTCGAGTCGTAGCGGATGATGTGCGGGTTGTCGAACTCCATCTGGGCCGGCAACGCTAAGAGGGTCTCCAGGTGCGCGCCGCCAGAGCGGCCCACGCCCAGGCGGGCAATCAGCGGCGCTGCCAAAGTGGATTGCAGAAAATTTCGTCGGGATGATTTCATGAGGTTTACTCCGGGTCTCCAGCCGACAACTTGTTTGGGGATGGTGAAATATATTGCCATCTCGAGCCTGGCGCCGGCGCCTGCCCCGGTCCCGCGAGGCGGGATGGGTCTTGGCGCAGCGAAGAGTGCCGCCCGGACAGCGGCGCTACTTGATGAACTGGCGCATGTGCCAGTTGGCTTCCCACATGTTGAAGAAGCCCTCCTTCATGGGGTGCTCCTTAATGAGGTCTTCGTTCAGCGAGACGCCCAAGCCGGGTCCTTCTGGCGGATAGAAGTAGCCATCTTTCGGACGCGGTGTTCCCGGCACGGCATCCACCACCCAGGTCTCCGAAAAGTCGTCGAAGCACTCCTGGATTTTGAGGTTGGTGGTGCAGAAATCGAAATGGACGCTGGCCGCCGTGCATACGGGGCCGTTGGAGTTGTGCGGCGCCATCACCATCGACCGCACATCTGCCATGGCCGCGATCTTTTTCATCTCCATGATTCCGCCCGTGTGGATGACGTCTACCTGAAGGATGTCCGGCTGCCCATTCTCAATCACTTCGCGGCATCCGTAACGCGTGAGACAGCGTTCGCCGGTGGCCACGGGAACGTTGACGTGGTCCACAACTTTTCTCAGCGAGGGCACGTCCTCCGGCGGGCAGGGTTCTTCAATCCAGCCAGGGTTGTAAGGTTCCAGCATGCGAGCCAGCTCGATGGCCGTAGCGGCGCTGAAGCGTCCGTGCATTTCAACGAAGATCTCAATGTCCGGGCCTACCGCTTCGCGTATGGCCGCTACCAGTTCCACAGACCGGGCTTTCTCTTGGCGCGTCAATTCCAGCGAGCCTGGACCAAAGGGATCGACTTTGAGGGCTTTGTACCCTTTTTCGAGCACCACCTGCACGCGCTTCGCGAACTCCTCCGGCTTGCGCTCCACGGTGTACCAGGCGTTGGCGTAAGCTTTGACTTTTTCGTGGCAGCGCCCGCCCAGCAGTTTCCACACGGGTTGCCCCACGGCTTTGCCAACGATGTCCCAGCAGGCAAGCTCAATCCCGCTCATTACGGTGGTGGCGATCACGCCCCCGCGCCAGAATTCGTTGCGGTACATCCTCAGCCAAAGATCTTCGATGTTAAAAGGGTCCGAGCCAATGACGTGTCGGCGTGTGGCCCCCTGAACGTATCCGAGCACACCTTCCTCGCGGTTCTGAAGCGTGCATTCGCCTATTCCAACCAGCCCCTCGTCGGTCTTGACTCTCAGAAAAATGAGGTTTCGCCAGCTCGTTCCCAGGACCAGCGGCTCGACAGCAGTGATTTTCACGGGACCATCCTCCTGACGGGAGCCTGTTTTTCCGAACCGATGCCACGGCGCTCAGCGCGCCTACGGAAAATCAGACGCTCTAATTTAGCTCAAATGAAGGAAGGCGGCAACGGCAGGTTGCTTCCGCTGCGCTCTTGGGGAACGAAGGCGCCGCAAAACAAAGTCAATCGCAGAAGCGCAAACAACTCGCCCTGGACCGCATTACGCGGCGTCCCGGCAGGTGAGGGTTGCTTATCGACGGCGCCCTGGGTCAGCGGCCTTGATCTACTGATAATACTGCGCGTTCAACTCGGCGTAGTTCTTTGCGTTGTCAGGGAGCTCGTCCAGCGCGTAAATCGCCGAAGCTTCGCAAACCGGCACGCATGCTCCACAGTCAATGCACTCGACCGGGCTAACAAAAAGCTGCGTCGCTTCAGCAAACTTGGATTCATCCTTACGCGGGTGAATGCAGTCCACCGGACAAACCTCCACACACTTCTCATCTTTCGTGCAGTCCCCTGTTATTACATAAGCCATATCACCAGACCCCTTCGACCAATTAAGATATGCGGAGTCAAGCCACGCGGCAAATGAATGGCTTATCACCGCCTCCGCTCGTTGCCCGTGTTTTGTAACACGGGCATTATTGCTGAGCAACTTTGGCTCCAAAGCACGCGTCGTCACCCTTTGATTCTAAGCAGCTTAGCAACAAGGCAAGGCAGTGGTGAGTTAAAGGCCACAGGGCTCGGAGTAACTATGCGTGAGAAATTGAGTGAGAAAACGGGTAAAAGGCAGGTCGGCGACAGACTAATTGCCTGATTAGGACTCTATGGTAATCTTGTCTTGAGGAGGACCAGCTGTGAGGATCTTAGTTTTGCAACACATCTCGTGCGAGCCCCCCGGTATCTATGAAGACATCCTGGTCGAGAAAGGCGCTTCGATCCACCGGGTTGAAATCGACGAAGGGCAGCAACTCCCCGATTGGCGAGGCTTCGACGCCATCATCGCGATGGGCGGCCCGATGAGCGTGAACGACAACGCCACACTTCCCTGGTTGACTGCCGAAAAACGCTGGGTCAGGGAGGCGGTGCTCGCCGGGCAGCCCTACTGGGGCGTTTGCCTTGGAGTTCAACTCCTCGCCGCCAGCCTGGGGGCGCGTGTCTACGCGGGGCCGAAGCCTGAAGTCGGAATCATGCCGGTCTATTTGACGAGCGCAGCCCATGACGACGCCGTCTTTTCCGCACTTCCTCGTGAGCTTCTCACCTTTCAGTGGCATGGGGAAACGTTTGACTTGCCCGATGGCGCGGTCCTTCTAGCAACTTCGCCCGCCTATCCAAACCAGGCCTTTCGGTGGAAAAAGAAGGCTTATGGGATCCAGTTCCATGTGGAGATCTCGGCTGACTTGGCGAAGCAATGGTCCCAAGTGCCGGCCTACAGGGCGGCGCTCGAACGAGTGCTGGGCGTGGGTGCGGCAACGAAGGTGGTCGGTGATGTCAGCCGAGAAGAAAAGGCTTCGCACTCTTATGCCCGGGGTATGTTTGAAAACTGGCTGCACGCCTGCGGGTTCACTTAATGTCCTGAGCGGGGGGAACAGTGACCGCAGAATCCCTGGACAAAGGCTTCTGGCTGGGGGCGCCGTTTCCGATGAGAGCGATTTCCCGATGGCCCTCAACACCTTATGGAGACCGACCGACTGGTCAGAAGGTTGAACGCAAGTACTTGACCTTCCGAGCTTTCTTGACAACCCTGAGCGTCTGGCTATAATTAGACTTTTCGGTTTTTGGAGGCCGCGGTGCGGATTCGAGTGGAAGAGTTGGAACTTCACCCCATTGTGGTCTCCAAGACGTACGCTTCCGGGGCACTCGACTACCATGGAACCGACTTCCGGCAGGCTGCTCCTTTGAAGGTCGATGCGGTCGCAGAACTAGTGGGGTCGGAAATCCGCATTCGTGGGCGCCTGGGAACGCGCTTGGAGGCTTGTTGTGACCGCTGCCTGGGTTCTGTGGCCATTCCGGTCGAGCAGGAGTTCGACCTTTTCTATCGGCCCGTATGGACCATTGCCCGCGAGGAAGAAGTCGAACTTCCCGAGGATGAGCTTGGGGTCGGCTTCTTTTCCGGAGACGGAATCGAACTGGCCGATGTCGTGACAGAGCAAGTGATCCTCGCCGTACCCATGAAGGTCGTTTGCCAAACGGATTGCCGTGGTCTTTGCCCTGTTTGTGGGGCAAACTTGAACTTTGAAAAATGCGGCTGCCTGTCCGCCAAGGAGAACTCACCCTTTTCTTCCCTGAAGGAGGCCTAGGCGGGTGAGAACCTCAGTTGGGCATCTGCCGCCAGGCGGGGTCAGTGCGGAATTCATGGTCAAGCAGTGAGAGGTGTCAGGCGGTTTTCATTCTCCCGCTAAAGGACTTTTCTGAAGAGAGTTGAGATTCTATGCCAAATCCCAAACGACGACATTCCAAGGCACGGCGGGACCGCCGGCGAGCTCATGACTTCCTGGATGTGCACTCGCTCAGTGAGTGCCCCCACTGCCACGAGCAGAAAATGCCTCACCAGGCCTGCCCACACTGCGGTTATTACCACGGAAGGGAAGTCATTCTGGTGAAGGAATCTGCCTGAGTTGCGGCGCGACAATCCTCGGGGCACACGAACGGCGCGCATTTCTTATCCAGCACCGGCAATCCACGGAGTGAGTTGAGTTTCATGCGACGCATCGCCATTGACGCCATGGGTACAGACTCCGCGCCCGGGCCGGAGGTTGAGGGAGCAGTGCAGGCGGCGCGTGAGGGGTTCGCGGAGGTTTTGCTCGTCGGACCTCAGGATGTGCTGAAGCGCGAACTGGGCCGCCGGGATGCCCGCAACCTTCCCATCGAGCTGGTCCATGCCAGCGAGGCCGTAACCATGGAGGATGCCGCCGCCAAGGCGTTCCGCCGTAAGCGGGACTCCTCCATCCGAGTGGCGGCCCGCCTGGTTCGCGAACATAAGGCGGATGGATTGATCAGTGCTGGTAACACCGGAGCGGTGATGGCCACCGCAAAGATCGTGCTGGGAACCCTCGCAGGCGTGGACCGGCCGGCCCTGGCCGCCGTCTTTCCCACCTCACAGGGGAGGGCTGCGGTGTTGCTGGACGTAGGCGCAAACGTGGACTGCAAGGCCCATCACCTGGAGCAATTCGCCGTGATGGGAGAGGTCTACTATCGCGTGATCTTTGGTATGGAGAGGCCCCGCATAGGACTGCTCTCGATTGGGGAGGAAGAACATAAAGGGAACGATCTGACCCGCGAAGCCTTTGCGCTGCTCAAGCAGCTTCCCCTGAACTTTGTCGGCAACGTGGAGGGGCGGGACCTTTACAACGGGCGCGTGGAAGTTATCGTCTGCGATGGCTTCATCGGCAACGTGGCGTTGAAGATCAGTGAGGGCTTGGTTGAGACAGTTTCGAGCCTCTTGAAAGAGGCGCTTTCAAGTACCATGTCCGCCAAGGTAGGTGCCGTCCTGTCCCGAAGGGCCTTCAAGAACTTTAAGAAGCGGGTGGACTATTCAGAGTACGGCGGGGCCACTCTGCTGGGGGTCCGCGGCGTGTGCATCATTTGCCATGGCGGCTCCAACGCGAACGCCATCAAGAACGCCATTCGCGTCGCGGCCGAGTTTGCGGAGGGCCAAGTGAACGAGAAGATTGAGGGTCACCTGGCGGCAACCGCCATCGGACATGTACAAAGCGAGCGCGGTGTTGGAGCACAAGGAACGTAACCTGCCCGCACACAGTGGGGAAACGGCTAAGGTTGGTTTGGGAGTTTCTATGGAGCCCGCGGTTGGAATATTAGGAACCGGCTCTGAGCTGCCGGAAAGAGTGCTCACCAATTTCGATCTCGAGAAGATGGTCGATACCTCGGACCGGTGGATTACGGAACGAACCGGCATCAAAGAACGCCGGCAGGCTGCTCCCCATGAGACCACTTCGACGCTTTCGGTAATGGCATCAAGAAAAGCGCTGGAGATGGCGGGAATAACCCCGCAGGACCTGGACCTGGTCATTTGCTCGACCATTTCTCCGGATATGCCCCTTCCCTCTACCGCGGCGTTAATCCAGCGCGACCTCGGTGCCCGTGCGTGCTGTGCCTTCGATCTCGCGGCGGCTTGCTCAGGCTTCCTGTTTGGCATGACGGTGGCCGAACAATTCATCCGTAATGGCAAATACAAACATGTTCTGGTCATCGGCGCAGAGTTGCTTTCGCGATACGTGGACTACAAAGACCGCGAGACCTGCGTGATTTTCGGTGATGGCGTGGCGGCAGCCGTGCTCGGGCCGGTCACCCCTCCCTCAGGTATTCTGGCCTCCGACCTGCATACTGAAGGCCTGTATGCGGACCACTTGTACATTCCCGCCGGAGGTACCGCGTCTCCGGCTTCGTACGAGACTGTGGCGAGGGGCGGCCATTACATCAAGATGCGAGGGAATGAGTTATTCAAGGTGGCGGTTCGGAACATGGAAGAGGTGTCCCGGCGGGTCCTGGAGAAGGCGCAGGTTTGCCCAAACCAGATCGACCTCTTTATCCCCCACCAGGCAAACCAACGCATCACAGAGGCAGTCCGGGAGCGGCTGGGGGTGGCCCCTGAAAAGGTTTACTCGAACATCAACCGCATCGGCAACACTTCGTCGGCCTCTATCCCGATTTGCATCGACGAGTGTGTGCGTTCTGGACGGCTTAAGAAAGGCGACTTGATCCTGATGGCTGCCTTCGGAGCCGGCGTCACTTGGGGCGCTGTTTTGATGCGCTGGTGACGCGTAGACTGAGTACGAATGGTGCCGAAAATCGCTTTCCTATTCCCCGGTCAAGGTTCCCAGTATTCCGGCATGGGCCGCGAGCTGGCTGAGAAGTTTCCCAGCGCGCGGCGCGCCTTCGAGGCGGCCGACCAAGCGCTGGGTTTTTCCCTTTCCAAGCTCTGCTTCGAAGGGTCCGCAGAAGATTTGCAGCATACCGCGAACGCACAGCCCGCGATTCTGGCTATGTCCGTGGCGGCGGCGGAGGTCTTACGCGAGAAAGGCATTCGAGCGGATTTTGTGGCGGGTCACAGCCTGGGAGAATATTCTGCCCTGGTGGCTGCCGGCAGTCTCTCGATCGAAGAGGCAGTGCGTTTGGTGCGCAAGCGTGGCCAGTACATGCAAGAGGCTGTGCCGGTGGGCCAGGGAACTATGGCTGCCCTGCTGGGGCTCGGGGCCACCGCAGTTGAGGAAGTCTGCCACGAGGCTGCGCAGGGGGAGGTGGTTTCTCCTGCCAATTTTAATTCCCCCGGACAAGTCGTGATCGCCGGCCATACGGGGGCCGTGGCGAGGGCCGTTGCATTGGCCCGAGCGCGTGGAGCCAAGGCCGTCATGTTGAACGTCAGCGCGCCGTTTCATTGTGCCCTGATGAAACCCGCTGGGGAGCGGCTTGAAAAGGATCTTGACCTCGTGCAAATCCGCGACGCGCAGATTCCTCTTGCCAACAATGTGGACGCGGAGTTGGTCCGGTCGGCGGCTCAAGTCCGCGAGGGACTGAAACGGCAGGTCACCGCGCCTGTCCGGTGGGACCAGGCGATGCGGGTTTTGCGGGGGGAAAAAGTTGATTGGTTCATCGAGGTAGGACCGGGGAAAGTACTTTCGGGTTTACTCCGGCAAATCGATCGCCAAGCTGAATGCCTGCGAGTGGAGGACGTAGCCACGTTAAACGAAGTGCTGGCGCGGCTTGACGCTGGGTAGTGTCCCAATTCGAACGTAGGGCCGCCCCTCGGGGCGGCCCAGGCCGGAACAAGCCCCGGGCCCTACATCCCGTATTAGGGGGAGTTATGTTTAGTCTGGAGGGAAGAGTGGCGATTGTGACGGGTGGCGCACAAGGTATTGGAAGGGCCATTGCGCTTAACCTCGCGGAAGGCGGAGCCAGTATCGCCCTGACGGATACACGCGCCTCCAAGCTCGATGAGGTCGTCAAGGAGATCGAGGACAAGGGCGGGAAGGCGATGAGATTCTGTGTGGACGTTACTGACCTCGAGGCCGTGCAGAAGATGGTGGACCAGATCCTGGAAGCCTGGGGAAAGGTTGATATCCTGGTGAACAATGCCGGCATCACCAGAGATAGCCTTGTCATGCGCATGAAGATCGACGATTGGCAAGCGGTCTTGAAAACCAATTTGGACGGATCCTTCTACTGTATCCGGGCGGTTTTGCCCAGCATGGTCCGCCAGCGTTACGGGCGCATCCTCAACATTGCTTCCGTTGTCGCTCAGGCGGGAAACGTTGGACAGGCAAACTACATTTCATCCAAGGCAGGAATTATCGGCTTGACCAAAGCTGTGGCGGCGGAGGTGGCGCGCCGGAACATCACGGTCAACGCGGTGGCGCCGGGCTTTATTGCCACTTCCATGACGGAGAATCTGCCGCCCGAGGTCAAGGAGAAGATGTTGAGCCTTATCCCCATGGGACGCATGGGAACGGACTCTGAGATAGCCGCCGGGGTGCGGTTCCTGGTCTCGGAGGAGGCTCGGTATATTACCGGGCACGTCCTCAATGTTAACGGCGGGATGTTTATGGCGTGAAGAGGGTAGGCAGTAGATCCCAACCTACCACCTGCCTTCTGGCAGAGGCTGGTGTTTGTCACTTGTCACTCGCCACTTGTCACTGTTAGAATGACCGCCCGCAAGTAATCGGAGGAGGAGAGAGCGATGGCATCGCCCGAAGAGAAGGTTAAACAAATCATAGTCGAACAACTTGGTGTGGATGAATCTGAGGTTACCCCCACGGCACATTTCGTGGATGACCTGGGAGCGGATTCCCTCGACATCGTGGAACTGGTGATGGCTTTTGAAGAGGCGTTCGAGATCGAGATTCCGGATGAGGACGCTGAGAAGATTCAAACGGTGAAAGACGCGGTTGAATACATACAGGCTCACATCAAGCCCTCGAAGAACTGACCCACCCAGGGCGAGCCTCCGCAGAAGGAGTAAAGCTTGACGCGTCGAGTTGTCGTTACGGGTGTGGGATTGGTGAGCGCGGTTGGAGTCGGCACGGAGGAGACTTGGCAAAACCTCCTGGCCGGCAAGAGCGGCGTTGCGCCCATCACGCATTTTGATACGACGGGTTTCTCCGCGACCATTGCGGCGGAGGTCAAGGGCTTCGATCCACTTCAGTATGTGGAGAAGAAGGATCTGAAGAAGATGGGCCTGTTCATTCAGTTCGCCTTGGCGGCGTCCCAATTCGCCATGGAACAGGCCCAACTCGAACTCACTCCGCAGCTCGCGGACCGCACGGGTGTGTACATAGGGTCAGGCATCGGAGGGTTCGACGTGATCGAGCGGGAACACACGGCGCTGATGCAAGGAGGACCTCGGAAGATTTCTCCCTTCTTCATTCCCGCAGCCATCGTCAACCTGGCCGCTGGGTTTGTATCTATCCGGTGGGGAGCCAAGGGCCCCAATTCCGCCACCTGCACGGCTTGCTCATCAAGTACCCACGCCGTGGGAGATTCCTTCAAGCTGATTCAGCGCTGCGCCGCGGACGCGATGATCTGCGGAGGCACGGAAGCTGCTATCACGCCCATGGGGGTGGGCGGGTTTGCGGCCATGCGGGCGCTCTCGACCCGCAACCACGAGCCTGCAAAAGCCAGCCGGCCCTTCGACCGCGACCGGGACGGATTCGTCATCGGTGAAGGTGCGGGCATACTCATACTGGAAGAGTTGGGCTATGCCTTGAAGCGGGGCGCGCCGATTTTGGCGGAAGTGGTGGGGTATGGCATGTCCGGCGATGCCTTCCACATCACGCAGCCGGCGGAAGATGCCGGTGGCGCCGTGCGTGTCATGGAGAGCACTCTGGCAGATGCCAACGTTCGACCGGAACAGGTGGAATACATCAACGCGCACGGTACATCCACACTTTACAACGACCGGCTGGAAACCGTGGCCATCAAGAAGGTGTTCGGTACCCACGCCGCCAAACTGCCTGTCAGCTCGACCAAGTCGATGACCGGTCACCTGTTGGGTGGCGCAGGAGGACTGGAAGCAGGCATCACGGTGCTTGCACTTCGCGATCAAATCCTGCCTCCTACCATTAATCTCGAGAAGCCCGATCCGGAGTGCGATTTGGATTACGTCCCAAACCAATCTCGCAGAGTGCGCCTCGAGTACGCCATGTCGAACTCCTTTGGATTTGGCGGGACGAACGCTGCCTTGCTCTTCAAACGCTACCAGGGTTAGACTGTGCCTCAAACTCTCGCAGGAGTTAATCAGCGCCCGTGAAAATCGTCGTTTGCCTCAAGCAGGTTCCTGCACGTGATTCCATCCTCCGCCTGAACCAGGCGGCAACCTGGATTCAGGAAACCGATCTCAGCTTTGAAATCAACGAGCCGGACATCTATGCACTCGAGGAAGGGCTGCGCCTGAAGGAGAAGCAGGGTGGAGAAGTGGTGCTCTGTTGCCTGGGTCCCGCGCGCGCGCAAAAGGCCATCAAAGAAGCGCTCGCCAAAGGAGCTGACAGGGCCCTCCATCTGGATGACGCTGCCTTTGAGGGCCTCGATGCCTATGGCGTCGGACTCGCCTTGTCACGGGCCATTCAAGAGGAAAAGCCGGATCTCGTTTTAACCGGCCTACAGTCGGACGATTTCGGCTTCGCTCAAACCGGAGTCATACTCGCGGAGTTGCTGGGTCTGCCGCACTCCACCATCCTTATGGAAATCCAGGTGAACGGTGCGACGCTCAAGGTGAAGCGGGAGCTTGAAGGCGGCTGGTTTCAGTGGATTGAAATGCCCCTCCCTGCGTTATTGACGATCCAGTCAGGCATTAATAAGCCGCGTTACGCCACGCTCAAGGGAATCATGGCGGCAAAGACGAAGCCCATCCGGAAGTTGGCTGCAGCCGACTTGGGTTTGAGCCCGGGGGAGCTTGCCCCTCGACAGCGGGTTTTGAAGGTGTACGTGCCGGCCAAGTCGACCCAAACAGAGTTCTTGCAAGGTAGTCCCAAGGAAATTGCCGCACGCTTGGTCGATAAACTAAGGAATGAGTCTCGGGTGATTTAACGTAGCGGCGAGTTTACCTCGCCCAGTGGCGGCGTAAAGCCGCCTCTACAGGAGGCTTACAATGTTTGTCCACATGTGGAGAATGCGCGCACGAAAAAAGCGAACCAAAGATTACGAGAGCTTCGGACGGCAAGTGACGCTGGCAGCCCTCAAGAAGATCGATGGCTGCCAGGAGGCTTACTTTATCAAGGTCTTCGAGGCCCGCAAGCCTGAATACCTCTGGGTGGTCTTCTGGCGAGACCAAAAAGCCCTCGAAGCGGCTCGAGCCAACCCTGTCTGGCGTGAACAGAAAAGGAAATTTGAGGCGGGCAAATTCTACAAGACGATTCCACTCGAGCTGGTGTGCGAGTGCTTGGGCTCATTCAGCGGCTCACCCGCCCGAAAGCCCAAGAGGATTGCCAGGCCATCGAAGCCGAAAATGCAGCAAGAACAACCCACAGAGCCTGAGACTCCTGACGCGGGCCTTGCGGATTCGACCCCTCAAGGCGAGTAAACATGGCTGAATCTGTTCTGGTTTTCGCAGAGCAGCAAGCGGACAAGTTAAGCCGACCCACATGGGAGGCCATGGCGGCCGGGCAGCGGCTTGCTCAGGACCTCGGTGGTTCAGTTTCTGCTGTCCTTTTGGGTCACAATGTTGCGCCCCTCGCCTCAGAACTTGCCGCCCTCGAGCTCCAGGAAGTACTGTGCGTCGATTCCCCCTTGCTCGCCGACTACACGGCGGACGGTTACGCGCACGCGTTCCGGGAGGTTGTCCAGCAACAGAAGCCTCGTTTCGTGGTTTTTAGCCACACCTACCTGGTGCGCGATTTCGCTCCAAAGCTGGCGACATCGCTGCATCAGGCGTTGGTGAGTGACTGCCTGGGCTACCGTTGTGAAGGCGAGGGGCTGATCTTCGTGCGGCAGGTTTTCCAGGGGAAATTTGCTGCCGATGTGGAGTTTGTCGGGGCGCCGCCGCATTTCGTCTCTTTCCAGGCCGCAGCCTTCCGAGAGGACTCTGTGCGACGCGGGACTGTTTCCGCCAAAATCATATCGGCCCCAACCACTCTTTCAGCAGACACGATTCGGACCAAGCCCGGTGAGCGTTTTCGTGAGGCCAAGCAGGCAGTGGATCTGTCGCAGTCGGAGATCATCGTTGCGGTAGGGCGCGGCATCAAGGCTCCTGAAAACCTTGAACTGGCCAAGAAGCTGGCGGAAGCACTGGGCGCCGAAATCGGCGCCTCCCGTCCGATCTGTGATAGCGGGTGGCTGCCGATGGACCGTCAAGTCGGCAGTTCGGGGCAGACCGTGGCCCCCAAACTGTACCTGGCGCTGGGAATCTCAGGCGCCATCCAGCACATGGTGGGGATGAAGGGCTCGCACACGGTTGTAGCCATCAACAAGGACAAGGAAGCGCCGATTTTTGAGGTCGCAACTTACGGCATTGTGGGAGATCTTTTCGAAATCGTCCCGGCTTTGACGCAGGAAATCAAGAAGCTCAAGGCCAGTTAGCACAATTCAGCCCAAATTCCGTCTATAACGGCGTCGGCTTTGTCTCAGGCGCCGGAACGCTAAAAAGCGAATTCCGGTTAAGGGATGGGCCGTGTCAAGCATGGAACAGGAGCCAGCCCGAAGGGGGCAAGAATCGGCCGCTTCTCAGCCCTACTGTGCTGGCGCTTTCCCCATGTCGTACACGCGCCGGATGCTGACCGACACGTTGCCCGAGGAAGCCTCGAACCGAGTAATTACGTGGAGTTGTTTGCCGTCCTCGCTCATGCGGAACGTTTGCGTGAGTTTTTCCGAGTGGGGCAGCTTGGTCTCAGCGATGAAGGCGCCGCCTTCCCACGAGGCCTTGGTCGAGATCTTGTTGCCGTCCGCATCTTTATCGTTATGCTTTTTGCCGTCAGGGTAAAAAGTTTGGGCGCGGTCGGAGTCGTCGATGACCACAAACTGGTCGGAACGCTGGTCGATCCGCAAGAACTTAGGATTCTCAGCGAGGCGACCCCACTCCTGGCTGCTGACGCCGCCACCAGGATTCCCCATTCCCCCCCGACCGCGACCCATGCCCCCGCCCATTCCTCCCATGCCGCCCATTCCGCCACGTCCCATGCCGCCGCCCCCGCCGGGGTACCCGCCACCGCCACCTGGATAGCCACCGCCGCGCGGGCTGTTTTGCTGCGCGTCGTGAACCTTCTGCTGCGCATCATCGCTCTGGTCCTGGTTGAAATTCCAGTGGCCGGTCAGTTGCACGTTGTCTTGGGCGCGCGCCACTACCACCAGCAATGCCGCCAGAAAACATGCTGCAATTGGAACTGCTGCCTTTGCTGTAAAGCTGAAAACTTTCGCCATCGTCTCCCACCTTCCTGATCGGATAAGCTTGTCTGCTGGTTCTTCGATTCCGCGAGCGGGTGGCTGGTTGTCCCTGCCAAAGACTCGATCGACCATTATATCGCGAATACTACGGCTTTATGCGGGCTCAGGATGAAAGACGACTCCAGCTTCGGAACCCGGGTGGGTGGCGGCGCAGGATGCAGCGCAGTCCGTCTTCAGGCGTGCGCTTCGGTGTCGCCGGTGGGACTGTGTGCATACTCCCAGCCGAAGCGTCCTTTGATGCAGAGGTTTCCCCTTGTGATGTCTTGGTCCAGTGGCAAGGTGGCCTTGACGATCCTGTTATCTTGAACGTGAAGTCTAATGGTGCACCCGACCCCGCAGTAAGGGCAGATGGTATCGGTGCGCGTCTGCCTCGATTCATCCCATGTTCCGGCCTGCCGCATTTCATATTCACTCGAAAACATGAGCGCCCCCGTGGGGCACACTCCGATGCAGTTGCCGCAGTATACACAGGCGGACTCCGGTAACGGCACAGCATATTCAGTTCAAATGCGCGCGTCGAAGCCCCTGCCGGCGACGGCAATGGCAAAGGTGTTCTGAGCTTGCGTGCCACAGGCCTGTACGCACTTATAGCAAAGGATGCACTTGCTGTAGTCGCGCACGTAGAGCTCGTTGTCGATCTTGACCGGCTGCGCCTGGCGGCCCCACGCCGGTGTTAGTTCGGAGTGATCGCTCACCGGGACCGCCCCTTCGAGCCTGGGTTTCCCAATCAAACCTCGCACTGTTTTAGTGGATTACGAGAAGAATACGAGGTCTCCCCACAGTGGAGGTTCTAGGGTAGTCGGCAGGGTTGCGGACGACGTGTTCGCGGATCCAGAGCGTGTTGGTCTTCTTCTCTCCGCCGCGTTCTTGTAGGTTTCCTTCAACGCCAAAGAGAAGTTCGTCACCGGCATGCCGCCCAGAGTGACCTCCCTCTCGCTAAAATTCTCGACTGCGCAAGTTGGGCTAGCCTCCGGCAACAGAAACGGCGAGTGCGGCGGTAACCGAGCGTCAGGTCTCGTGGAGGCGTGTTGAAGACAGTGGTGTCCGCAGAGGCTCGTGCATCCAAGAGCCCCGCTTCGATTTAATAGAGTAGCTTGAGGGAGACCTGGATCTGGCGCGAGGGCGCGGCGGTTTGGCTGATGATGCCGAAGCCCGAGCCGACCACGACGTTGGAGGGAAGTCCAAAGTTAACGAGGTTAAAAACATTGAAAAACTCGGCGCGAAACTGCAGCGTGATGGGTTCGGCACCACGGCGGGGCGCAAGCTCCGTATCCTTGGTCAGCGCCGCGTCGAAATTGTGCAAACCGGGCCCCCGAAAGGTATCGCGACCAAGCATCCCGAACCTTCCTTGGTTGGGGCCTGTCCCTCCCGGCAGATGGATGGGGATGGAAAAGAACGACGGGTTCGCCTCGCCGAGGCCGAAATAGTCTTCGCGGATTTTGCGGCCGGTGGAGAAAACCGGGCGCCCCACTTGGTCAGGTCGGTCGGCGCTGTTCACGCCAATGCCGGTTTGTTGCACCCCCGAGTAAACCGAGAAGGGCAGGCCGCTGGCCAGCGCTGTGATGTTCAGGAATTGCCAGCCGGAAGTCACCTTCCGCCCCAGTGGCCGCAAAAAGCTAACGCGGTCGAAGGGTAGTTCCTGGATGAGGCTGAAAGAGACCGCGTGCGTGATATCGAAGATGGAGGGGCCTTTTTCCGCACCAGGATTGCGCGGATCCTGCGGCGGCGTCTGGAGGATGGCGTTGGAGCCCGAGGCAAAGAATCCTGGCGATGGGGTGCTTGAATCGTCGAGCGATCTCGACCAGGTGTAGTTCGCCTGGAAACCCAGCCCCGCGCGGGGAGAAGTCTTCGCCAACCCAGCCTGGAAGGAATGGAAGGTGGAATGAGAGCGCGTGCTCATGAGGGTGACGGGACCAACCCCGCCCACCGCTTGCCCTGTCGCGTCGAAACGCGTAAAGGGCGCAAAGCCGGCGATGGCGCCACCGTAGCCATTGACATTAACCAGGTCGGCAAGCTTCACCCCGGCGGTCCCCACGTAGGCGGCGCTGAACTTCAGACCTCCGAATTCGTGCTCCAGACCCGCCGTGTAGGTCTGGATGTAACCGTTGCGGAAATCCTGGGCCATGCCAAACAGCGGGTAGGGACGAAACGGCTGTCCGGGGGCTTCCGCAGCCAAATCCTCGGCCAATCGCACCACATCAAGTTCGGTATTGGGAGCCAAGTTATCGGTGGGCTGGCCGGGCGTAAATACGGGCTGCCCCTCGGGAGTGAGCATCACCGGGAGTTTCAGGGTAGTTACCTTGTTCTCGAAGGGGACCGGCGTCCCGGGCATGACAATGACTAGCGGCGTGACCACAAACGGTGTGCCGCCCGTCATGAAGTTGTCCATCCAGAGATTCATCAGCACCGTGGTGATGGCCCCTCCGGCGTGAAGAACGGTCTTATCGGTAGCATTCCAATCGAGTGACAGTCGCGGTCCCCAGCCGTGCCAATCGAAGCTGTAGGGCGGTTGTGGGTTTACCAAGAACTTGAGTTGTGCATCGGAATCCCAGGAACGCGCGGAACTCCCGTCAGGCCCGACAAAGATCGACCCCTCGGTAAGTTTGTGGCCGGCATGAAGGCGAGTCGTCACTTCGTAGCGCAGGCCGTAGTTGAACATCAGGCGAGGAGAAATCTTCCAGGCGTCCTGAAAGTAGAAATTATAGGCCTCACGCCGTACCGCCACTTCTCCGATATGGCTCCCTTGGGCAAACATGGGTGGAGCAACGGAGGTCGTGTAAGAGTGCGGGGCGCCGGTCAGGAAGCTGGTCAGCGTATCCGGCAGTTGGTCTCCGATATGAATATCGTGGGCGCCGCTCAAGGAAGGTATGTCCTCGAGCGCGTAGGCAGGCCCACCCCCGAACGTATAGGCGCCATTCGGGCTCATCCCGAAAAGCGTTGTGTCGCGGTTGAAGCGCGCCTCGGCGCCCCACTTGAAAGTGTGCTTGCCATGCCCGTAAGTAAAGTCCTGGCGGGCCTGGAAGAGGTTCGTGAAAGCCGCCATGACGGCCCCTGCCGCGGAGTTGAACGATTCGTACAAACCGTCGGCAAAGTTCAATCCGGGCTGGGTCTGATTGAGCGTGGGGTATTCGGGAGTGGTGCGAATGAACCCGAAGGACGACTCGGAGGTCATCTTCTGCGATACCGAGCGGGTGTAACGCAGCCCGAGGTTGCGCTGGTGGTTGAAGAAGGTCACCCCAAAGCTGGGGTCGAGTGCCGTCTGAGCCGGATTGGTTGTAGGCCCGGTGAGGTTGTCGAAATTGAAGCGGGCAAAGAATTGCGCCTGGTCCGAAATGCGGTGGTCAATGCGGATTGAGAACTGGTCGCTGTTGGTCACGACTCTGGAAGAAATGGCATAGGTGCGCGCGCCGTAGGCTCCCTGGGGATCGTCCGGCAAGGGGTAACGCGCCAGCACTTGCGCAACCTGAGGATTGACCGGAACCAGCAGCGTGTCGCCGGGGTAAGCGCTGCTGTCGAAACCCTGGCGTTCGGCGAGCGTGGGGACCGGAAAGACCTGGGTGGTTCCCAACACTTGACGGAAACCCTGGTACTGGCCGAAATAAAAGGTTCGACCGCGGCCGTCGTAAAGACCCGGCAATACTACCGGCCCTCCATTGGTGAAACCGAACTCATTGCGGGCAAAGGGTGGAATGCGCCCAGGCTGAGCCAGCGAGCGCCGGTCAAAGAAGTTGCGCGCGTCAAAGGCGGCGTTGCGCACGAATGAGAAGACTGCCCCGTGGACCGCCGAAGTGCCTGACTTGGTGATAACATCAGTGTAGGACGCTGCCCCTGCGCCGATCTCCGCCGGCATCACCCCCGAGTTGGAACGAATCTCCTGGATTGCTTCCACATTAAAGTTCGGGAAGGTCGCGCCGCCCATTTCGGGGTCGCTGATGAAGATGCCATCCATGGCGAAGACGGCGGTGGTTCCCCGCTGGCCGTTGACGGCAAACTGCTGAGTAAAGTTCGAGGAACCGTTGGTGTCGGTTTGGGTGCCGCCCGCGAGCAGAAGCAGTTGGCTGAAGTCGCGCTGGTTGAGCGGCAGGCTCGAGACTTCTTTGCTCGATAACCTCTCCCCACCGCTTCCATGCGGGCCAGCGGCAGCAGCCTCGTTGAGCCCCGTCCCTCCTGCCGCGGGGCTCGAACCTGAATGCCCCTTGGCGCGCAAGAGCAGCCGCCGGCCATCCGGCGAGATGTCGAGCCACACCGCAACATTCTCGCCTGCGCGGATTTCCAGGAGCGGCTCGCTTCTTAAAGCTTCTCGCTGCCAATGCACAGAGACGTGATAACTGCCGGCTGTTATGGCGTCAAAAGCGAAGGCGCCGTTCGAGTCGGCGGTGGCGTAAACAACACGCTCGCTCTCGACGGCTCGCAGTTCGACCTGCGCCCCTGGCAACGCGTCCCCCTGGGCGTTGCGGATTGTTCCGTGCCAGGAGGCCGTTTGCGGCGCGGCATAAACCGTCCCGAGAAACATAGCCAGCAGCAAACTGGCCGCATACCTCCGCAAGCGTGTAATTGTTTTGGTCGCTCGCGCCTTCAAAGAAATAACTTCCACTTCTTCGGGTGGGTCCACATCAAGGGATCGGCACTCGACAAGCGTGGGGGATTACTTTACGTAAACGCAATCCTATCACGCCTTGTGGCCAAACCATGGGCGAAATCTTCAACTTAAGAGTCAACGCTCGCCCGCCATGCTGTCATTCTGAGTCCTTCGCTGTCATCCTGAGTGGACATGGGCCTTCGGCCCGCCCAAAGAGATGAAAATCATCGTCGTCGTCCTCACCCCCGCGTAAAGCTTGCCCTGAGCTTGCCGAAGGGCGAGGGTCGAGCTGAAGAACTTCATGCTGACCGACTCATCATGAAACGCCTGTCATTCTGAGCTCGTCGGTCCATGAGCTGACGGAGACGAAGAATCTCCGCAGTCGTCTTTTGCGCTTGGCTAGTGGAGGCTAGATATGTAGCGTAGTATTAGGCGGGCGAGCCGCCAAGTGTATCAAAATGACACACCTATACGCTTTCCCATATATATCCCAGCATTCTTATAGCCCCTTGAAAACACACGGGAACATGATGTCGCTGGCGCAGAATACTTCAAAAAAGCGAGACGCACGGGAAAAATGGAAATCCCGCCCACATCAGATCAGAAAGAGTTGGATTCCCGCTTTTGCGGCGGCGCAGGATGCAGCGGTCCGTCTTCAGGCGTGCGCGTCGGCGTCGCCGGTGGGACTGTGCACATACTCCCAGCCGAAGCGTCCTTTGATACAGAGGTTTCCCCTTGTGATGTCGTGGTCCAAGGGCGAAGTGGCTTTGACGATCCTGTTATCTTGAACGTGAAGTCTAATCGTGCACCCCACCCCGCAGTAAGGGCAGATGGTATCGGTGCTGGTCTGCTTCGATTCATCCCATGTTCCGCCTTGCCGCATTTCATATTCTCTGGAAAACATGAGCGCCCCCGTGGGGCACACTGCGATGCAGTTGCCGCAGTATACACAGGCGGACTCCGGTAACGGCACAGCATATTCAGTCGAAATGCGCGCGTCGAAGCCCCTGCCGGCGACGGCAATGGCAAACGTGTTCTGAGCTTGCGTGCCACAGGCCTGTACGCACTTATAGCAAAGAATGCACTTGCTGTAGTCGCGCATGTAGAGCTCGTTGTCGATCTTGACCGGCTGCGCCACTGTAGCGGCATGCGATCCATCGGTCGGGGTGTGGCACCCCGGGAGCGCCGCATCCCGATCGGCCCGTGGCGCAGCGCAAGGACCGAATCTCTCCGGATGAGCGCCGTACTGGACCATATACGCCTGGATCTGCGGCGCCGTCGAGATGTCGATGGACGAGCCCAGGAACTCCAGGACCAGCCGTCGACTGAGCCGCACCCGCTCCGTGTCCGTTCTCACCACCATCCCCGGCTCCACTTTGCGCGAACAGGCAGGGACAAGCGGACGCGAGCCCTCGACCTCGACCACGCAGATTCGGCACACATTGACCGGGGTGAGAGTCTCGAGAAAGCAGAGAGTCGGCATGTCGATCCCAAGCTGTCGAGTCGCTTCGAGAAGGGTCGTTCCTTCAGGAACCGAAACTTTGCGGCCGTCGATGGTAAGGTCCACCCTTTTCCGCCGCGGAGCAAGTGGGATCACCGGTAGCGGACCGGGCGGCATTGGTATGATCCCCGGCATAGGATGAGGTGGAAGGGCGGACGGCGTCGTGTCCTGCCTTTGTTGGTCGCTCATGGGGTTTGCTCCTCGAATCCTTTGAAAGCGCTAAGGGGTCGGCTGCTGGAACAATTGCCAGCGGCGCAAAGCTGACTCGACAGCGCTGGAAGCCGTTTGCCCTAACCCGCAAATCGAGCTGTCCCGCATCACCTGCCCTATCTCGCTCAAGCGCAAGAGCTCTTCATCCGCCGAGCCGAGCGGATGCCCGCTGATCAGGCGCTCGAGCGCCTCCTCCTGCCTCACCGCGCCGATGCGGCAAGGAACGCACTGGCCGCAAGATTCATCGCGGAAGAATGCTGCGATGCGCAGCAGGATCTTCCGCAGGTCGATGCTATCATCAAATAGCATAATTACGCCGGAGCCGAGCGCGGCGCCGATGGCCCGTGTGCCCTCAAAGGTGAGCGGCGTGTCGAGTTCTTGCGGCGACACTACAGTGCCCGCCGCACCACCCAGCAGCACGGCCTGAAGACGCCCGCTCCCACCGACTCCCCCGGCGAGTTCGATGATTTCCCTCAGAGTTGTCCCGAAGGGGGCCTCATACACACCTGGTCGGACTACGTGGCCCGAGACGCAAAAGAGCTTGGAGCCCGTCGACCCGAGTGTGCCCACCGCCGCGAACCCTTCACTACCTTCCCGCACGATCTCGAGTACATTGATCAGCGTCTCGACGTTGTTCACCACGGTGGGTTTTCCGAACAGTCCTGCCTGGGTCGGGAAGGGCGGTTTGCTGCGGGGTTCCCCCCTGTAACCCTCGATGGAATTAAAAAGCGCGGTCTCTTCTCCGCAGATGTAGGCTCCAGCGCCCATGTACATCTGAATGTTGAAACGAAGGCCCTGGCCGAGAATATTGCTGCCCAGGAAGCCTCGGCGGTGGGCAATCTCGATGGCCTGTGACAGCCGCTCGGAGGCCAGGGGATATTCGCCTCGGACATAGAGGAAGCTTTGCTCGCAGCCGGTCGCGAACCCTGCGATGGTCATCGCCTCGATGAGCGCGAAAGGATCGCCCTCCATCACGATACGGTCTTTAAAGGTACCCGGCTCGGACTCATCTGCATTGCACACCAGGTAGCGCGGACGATTCGCCGGGTCCCATTTTCTCCCGGCCGGAAACGCCGCACCACCGCGGCCGACGAGCTTGGAGGCAACCACTTCGCGCACCACCCAATCCCATCCCATTGCCAACGCCGCGCGCAGCGCCTCGTAACCACCATGCGCCCGATAATCGTCCAGGCTTCCGGGATCGCTGCGGCCGATACGGCGCAATAGCCTGAGCCCTGGCTGCCCGGCCTGCGGCACCGAAATCTCCGCGCGAAAGGAGTCCGGCGTTGTCTCGACGGGTTCCTGTCTCTCACCGCACATAACGTCGATGAGGGCCGCCGGTTCCGCCGGGGCAATTACCTTTTCCCATGGCCGCTCTCCAGCAACTGACAATAAAGCAGCCGGCGCTCGCTCGCACAACCCCAGACAGGAGGTGCGCAACCAAGTTGTTTTCCCATCCGGGCCGGGCGACCCAGCAGGCCCCAGGGCCCGCTCCAAATTCTCGCAGAGACATTGGGCGCCTCGAGTCTGGCAGGCGATGTCATCGCAAACATGGAGGACCCGGGGCGGGCGTGGCGTGGTCGAGAACAAGCCGTAAAAACTTGCGACGCCGAACGCCTCAGCAGGCGGGATGTCGAGCCGCGCGCTGACATAGTTCAGCGCGCCGGGACTGATCCAGCCCACCCGCCTCTGGATGACATGCAGAACCGGAAGCAACAGGTGACGACGCGCGCGGTCAGCATGCCCTCCAAACGCGAATCGCCCCTCCAGTTCTATATGACGCTGGCCGCCACTCCATCCGGACTCGGCCTTCCCCAAGACCGAATCGACGGCCTCACGCTCTTCGCGCGTCGGCTGCTCTGCGGTCACGTGAATATCCACTTTGGTCTCCTATCTTGGACGAAGCTTCCAGTGGCACGGGCGTCCCGCCTCTGACCACAGCCAGGATGGCCGTGCCACGGCCGTGCTACCGTGACCCCACCTCCAATGCCGGAAGTTTATCAATACGGATGGCCGCAGCCTTGTATTCAGAGGTGCCCGACTTCGGATCTACCGCATCAATAGTCAGGAAATTAGTCGGCACCTCGTCCGGGTGGTTGTAAGAGAGGAAAGCAAGGCCAGGCCGCAGCGATGTGTCATATCGAACACAGGCCTCCACTGCCCCCCGGCGTGAGCTAATGCGGACGCGTTCTCCATCGGCTACGGCGTACTTTGCCCCGTCCTCGGGGGAAAGCCCCAGCGCCTCCTGCCGGCGCAGGGGCGAACGGTAACTCGCTGTCTGAACTCCGGTGTTGTAGCTATCCAGACGCCGTCCGGTGGTCAGCCGGATCGGGTAGTTCTCATCAAGAACGTCAACCGGTGGCTCAAATTCAACCACGCTGAACTGTGCCCTCGGCCCTTCAAGCGGCTCCTGCCAGAGGCGGCTGTGGAGGAACATCTCGCCCGGATGGGACTCGTCATAACAAGGCCACTGGATTCCGCCTAGGGCTTCCAGACGGTCATAGCTCATCCCTGCATGCATCGGGCTGAGCTTCCGGAGTTCATTCCAGACGTCTTCCGCACTGGGACGACCCCAATCGTGACCCAGGCGCCTGGCAAGCTCGCAAACGATTTCCATATCGTCACGCGCGCCCGGCGGCGGCTCGACGGCCTTGCGGACTCGCTGAACCCGCCGCTCGCTGTTAGTGACTGTCCCCTCCGATTCACACCAGCCTGCGGCGGCCGGCAACACCACATGTGCCAGCTCTGCGGTCGCCGTCAGGAAGATGTCTTGCACCACCAGGAAGTCCAATCCGCCCAGCAAGCGCTCGCAACGGTGCTGATCGGCCTCCGAATGAACGGGATTCTCGCCGAGGCAATACACTGTTTTCAGCTCGCCGCGCTCCATGGCCTGGAACATCCCGCTCAGATTAAGCCCTCGTTTTGGAGGTATCTTCACGTTCCAGGCGCGTTCGAACTTCTGGCGTAGCTCGTCGTTCTCGACGTGTTGGAATCCGGGTAATCGGTCGGGCAGGGCGCCCATGTCACCCCCGCCCTGCACATTGTTCTGGCCCCGAAGAGGATTAATGCCAGAACCGTACCTGCCGACGTGCCCCGTGAGCAAGGCCAGATTGATCAGGGAGAGCACATTATCAACTGCGTTATGGTGTTCTGTGATGCCCAGCGTCCAGCACAACTGCGCCCGATGGGCGCGTGCGTAGGCATGAGCAAGATCACGAATCAGAGTCGCCGGCACGCCGGTCACGTGCTCCGCGTACTCGAGAGTGAAGCGTTCGACATGGGCGCGATAGGCGTCGAGCCCGGCGGTGGCCCGCTTGATAAAGGTCCGATTCTCCAATCCCGAAGCGATGATTTCCCGACCGACGGCGTTGGCCAAGACGATGTCCGAGCCCACGTCGGGCCCAAGCCACACATCCGCCCAACGCGCCGAATCGCTCCGGCGCGGATCGACGACCCAGAGCCGGGCGCCCTTGCGAATTCCCTTCAACACGTGGTGAAAGAAGAGAGGATGGGCCTCACGAGCGTTCGACCCCCAAAGCACGATCAGGTCCGTATCTTCGATCTCGAGATAGGAACTGGTGCCGCCACCCCAACCAAAAACCGCCGTCAGACCGACGACGCTAGGGGCGTGTCAAGTGCGGTTGCAACTGTCGACGTTGTTCGTGCCCATGACCACCCTGGCAAATTTCTGGGCCAGAAAATTCAGCTCGTTGGTGGTCTTCGAGCAACTGAACATGCCGAAAGCCTGCGGGCCGTATTTCTCCACCGAGCCGCGAAAGCCAGCGGCAGTGCGGTCAAGGGCTTCTTCCCAGCTTGTGGGCCGCAATCGGCCATTGTCACGAACTAGTGGGGTAGTAAGTCTGGGTTTGCCGGAACCTGCCATCGATTGCCACCTCCCCTTCTTGCGTTGTACGCGCGCTACTGAAGGCGCTAATGTCCCCTGGCCTTGCTGATCTTTACCCACATCTTAGGCCGGACACAAGAGCCGGAAGTCGGAATCCCAGCCCTCTCCCTGGGGAGAGGGCAAAAACTCTTCGGACCTCCGGGGCTTAGCCGTGATGTTTGCGACAACCGCAACGCGTCACGATACGGATCTCGCCTCGATGGCATCCAGGATGCTGTCGACCGCCGCGAGGAGATCGGGATCTTGCACCGCCATCCCACGGCGGGAGGCCCGGCGCAGGGCAAGACTCTCCGGAAGACAAGCCAGGACTTTCAGATCGCTCATGCCCTGTTCGATCAGCTCTCGCTCTTCGGGATCTCGAACCTTGTTGCCCACGACGAACAGGCGAGAGAGGCCGATGTCCGCGGCCAAGTGCTGAATTCGATGGGCTGTTTCCAGGGAAGATTGGCTGGGTTCGACCACTATCAAAAGAGCGTCTGCGCCTCTTGCCGTCGCTCGCCCCAGATGTTCCAGCCCAGCCTCGCAATCCATGAATACCCATTCTGAGCGCTCCAGCATGACGTGCTGGAGCAAGTTCCGAAGGAAAGCGCTTTGCGGGCACGCACAGCCTCCGCCCCCCTGGCTGATACTGCCCATCACCAGGAGCCGAACGCCATGGTCCTCAAAAGAGAACCGCTCCGGAATATCGTCCACGCGAGGATTGAGCCGGAAGAATCCCTCCAGCGATCCGAGACGCTCCTCAATCAAATCCTTCATCCCGACTAAGGCTGGCGGGGCAGAGGGAAAACCGAGGGCCAGATGGAGGTTAGGATTTGGATCGGCGTCGATGACCAAAACCGGATGTCCCCGTGCGGCCGCCTGCCGGGCCATCAAGGCCGTCAATGTGGTTTTGCCAACTCCGCCTTTGCCGCTGAGCGCAATTTTCATGACATTAATCTCATAACGCACGGGAGCCGCAACTAAAAGCAGATTCTTCGCTACGCTGCGCTTCGCTCAGAATGACATCCTTCCTTGTGATGTCCTTCAATGCTTCTCACGTGCCAGGACCAGCCGTTCGCACAACATGCCGCCGAGATGCGCCAGCATCTCCAGGTGGTGGTAATGGCCGGCGGACTTGTCAAACAGGACCTGCGCCGAGTCAGGGAACTCTCCTCCTCCTGACCAGTAAACCACGGCCAGGGGTATTCGGGGCAGCGCCCAGAAGCGAAACGCAGCGTCCCCCATCTCGAGAGGTTCTCCTCCCAGTCTTTTTGCGATAGCACGGAAATCTTCCGGGTTTTCGCGAAAGCTCCTCACCAGCAGGTTTCCGCTGTAGGACTGAAAGGCCTGCTCATAGAAGGAGCCATGAGGCAAGTTGCGCAACGAGACCCACGCATTTTCTAAAGGCGCGCCATCCGCCAGGAGGAGGTACTGAAGAATTAAGCCCTGGAACGGCCCGGGGCAAGGCTGGCCTTCCTTCTCGCGAACCGCCAAGTCCGGCCATGCTATCAGGTAGGAACGATCCCAGAAGCGGACCTCGAGGCAAGTCTTCCCCGCTACGGCTTCACACGTTGTGCCCGACCACAAGGCCACTTCCGCAGGGTCGCGTCCCCGGAGCGCCTCTTGCGTCTCCTGCAACTGCTTTTCAAGGCTGGCAGCCCAAGTGGGATTCACTCGCATCGGTTCGCCGTAACGTCGCTGGCTGTCAGCTATCAGCTCTCAGCTTTCAGCGAACTCCTAGCCAATGGCGGTTTGCTAATAGCTGTAAGGTCGACTCGCGGGGTTCATGTGTGGCGCAGATATGAAAGACAATGCCTGCACCGCCCGTGAGTCCGTTACAACCGACCCCTCACCCGTCCCGCGCCGGCTGGTGAAAGCGCCGGTCGCGGGACACCCTCTCCCCAGGGGAGAGGGCTTCTACTTCCTACATTCTCCTCTCTCCCGACGAGAACGCAACGACCCAATTCCGGCGGGTGGCGCCGACATCGATTTTTATGTCGGCGCCCCTGAACAATCCAGGCTAAACGTGGGTGGCGCAGACATAAAAGGCAATGTCTGCGCCACCCCGAAGTCGGAAATACAGCCCTCTCCCTTGGGGAGAGGGTGGCGAGCGGAGCGAGCCGGGTGAGGGGTTACTTCGTCATCTTCGCCCATCTGATCCCTCCTCAGCGTGCAACTGACCCCTCACCCGTCCCGCTCCGGCTGATGAAAGCGCCGGTAGCGGGACACCCTCTCCCCAAGGGAGAGGGCAAAGACCCAATTCCCCGCCATTCTCGTCGGGAAATGGGCAGATCGGTCGATTAAGCGCCTACCGATACACCCTGCCAAGTCTTGTTGGCGGTGTACATAGGAGGCGCAAGCTTGAGTTCCGCACGCTTTCGATCCAGATGCTCGATGATCTGGGCAGCAGCCTTGACTGGGTCGGCTTCGAAGAAGAATTTCCCGCCCAGCATCTCTTCCACATCGTCGGTGAGGAACTTGTGCACGGCACGGCTGCCCAACACGGGGTGGGGGGTGCCGAAGTGAGTCATCACGCCGGAGGCCACAAAGTAGAACCCAATAGCCACTGCCTTTTCCGACATCCATTCGGGCGCCGAGCCAGCTACCGGCAGTTGGGAAAAATCCTCTCCCAGACCCCCCTCACCCACGATCTCAATAAGCGTGGTCAGGATGCGGGAATTGTCCACACAAGCCCCAACGTGCAAGACGGGAGGGATCCCCACGGTTTCACAGATCTCTCTCAATCCGGGCCCAGCGCTCTCATAGGCAGCTTCGGGACGAAGCAACCCGCACTTGGCATCCGCGATGGCGGCGCAGCCTGTGCTGACAATCAACACGTCGTTCTTGAGCAGTTCCCGAGTGAGGGTGAGGTGTGCCCAGTCATGGAGCGTGTTCGGGTTGTTGCATCCCACGATCCCGACCGCGCCTCGCAGTCGCCCGTCGATCACGGCGTCGTTCAGGGGACGGAAGGTGCCACGGTAGCGGCCTCCCAGGAAGCGAAAGACCGATTCCGTGGTAAAGCCGGCGATCAAGTCCGAGCGGTGCTCGGGGATTGTCACCTTGCGCGGGTCACGCCGGGAATAATTCTCCACGGCCCGCCCCACGATCTCCTTCGCAACTTCCAACGCCCGCATTTCATCGAAGTCAATCTGTTCAACCCCGGGCATTTTAGCTTTGGGGGAGGTTGAGACCAGTTTCGTATGGAAGCAACCGGTCAGGCTGGCCAGGGACGGCATGACGCACTGCACATCGACCACCATGAGGTCAACCGCACCCGTAATGATGGCCAGCTCCTGCTGTAGGAAATTCCCTGCCACCGGTATACCGTGGCGCATCAAGATTTCGTTGGCGGTGCAGCAAATCCCGGCGATGTTGATTCCCTTGGCGCCTTGCATCTCGGCCATCTTCAGAAGTTCCGGATCGCGACTGGCGGCCACGATCATCTCCGAGAGGACGGGCTCATGGCCATGCACCACGATATTGACGGCGTCCTTCCTCAGGACACCCAGGTTGACCGCGGCGCGCAGGGGTTGGGGAGAGCGAAAGAGGACGTCCTGCAGATCGGTAGCGATCATGGAACCTCCCCAGCCGTCCGCCAGCGAAGCGCGGAATCCCTGCATGAGGATGTTCCGATAGTCCGTGTCAACTCCCATGGTGCTGCGGTGCATGATCTCGACGATCTCTCGGTCGATTCCGCGCGGGCTGATCCCAAACTTCCGCCAGAGCTCCTGGCGCCGGGCAGGGGCCCGCGAAAGCAGGGTGAGCTCACCCTCCTGCTGACCAAACATGTGGAGCGCATGCTCTGCCACGGCTTTGGCTATCTCCGCATCACTGTGCCCATCGGGGGCAATGCCGAATTCGGCTGCGATCTTGCGCAGCTTAATAGGATCCTTGAGGGCATAGCCGCCTTTTCCCTCCGCTGCCAGAAGAAGCGTATGGGCTACATCGCGGCCGTGATCGGAATGGGCAGCCGCTCCACCTGCAACCATGCGCACCAGGTTGCGGGCCACAATCGTATCGGCATCCGCTCCACAAGTACCTCGACGCGGCTCGCCGCCGAAGGGATCGATGCGGCAGGGTCCCATATTACAGATTCGACAACAAACCCCGAGCTGACCAAAGCCGCATTGCGGCTGCTGCTCATCCCAACGGTCCCAAGCCGTCTCGAGTCTCTGGTCGTGGGCATGCTCGAGCATTTCCTGTGTAGCACGATCAACGCTCTTTTGATTCATTGCAGCCTCGCTTTTTCTCGCTCATCCCTTCGTTGTCCGACAATCCTGAGCCGAAGGTGAAGTAGCGCCGACCTTTAGGTCGGCAGGTGCCGGCCTGAAGGCCGGCGCTACAGGTCAAGTGCCCCTAAACCGTGGCGACTTATGCCGCCGCGGCAGTGCCAGAGCCTGCCCTCTGGCGATAAGCTTTTAAGTAAGCATCGCTGTAAATCTCCATGCCGAGCAGGAGTTCAGCCGTGGCCACCGCCGCCCGTAGTTCCTCGTCGCAGACATCCAGGATCGCCGCATCCACTCCCATAGCCATTGCCATGACCATGAAGGTGCGATTGATGAGTTTGCGCTCTTCCGCTTTGGAGGAAACGTTGCTCAGGCCGATGGAAATGTGGCATGGCGGATCGGAAAGCATGGTCATCTGCTGAATGGCATTGAGCACATTCTTGGGCTGGTCCTGCATGAATTTCACCGGCATGACGATCGGGTCGAGATAGATCTGCGTAGTGGGGATACCGGCTTCCACCGCCGCCGCGAAGATCTTGCCGCCCAACTCCAGCCGTCGGTCCACGTCCTGGGGGCTTCCTCTCTCATCCATCACCACGCCGATGATCCCCGCTTTGAATTCGGACGCCAGCTCGAGAAGCGGGACGAGCTTGCTATCCTCAGCGGTAGTACTGTTGAGAATCACCGCCCGCTCCCCAACCGTGTCTCGATAGGCTTTCAGCCCTACGCGGAACATGTCGGCGCGGGGGCAGTCAAGCGAGAGCGGCAGGGCTGTGGATTCCGCCGTCGCTTGAACCAGCCAGGCATAATCTTCCAGCTTGCGCGACGCTGCCCCCATGTTTACATCCAGGTAATCAGCGCCGCCTGCCTCCTGCCTGGCCACGCGATCCCGGATCACGGTTTTGTCATGTTCCTGAATTGCCCGGCCTACGTCCTTGAAGGAACCGTTGATACGCTCACCGATCAATATGATGCTCATAGATTTTCCTCCTGGAGATTAGGTCTCCGCCCTCTCCCCAGAGGAGAGGGTGTCCCGTGACCGGCGCCTTCGCCAGCCGGCGCGGGACGGGTGAGGGGTCACTTGCACAGGGAGAACCAACACAAAACTAACCCCTCACCCGTCTCGCTACGCTCGCCACCCTCTCCCCAAGGGAGAGGGCTGTCCTCCCTGTGCGGAGGGGCAGCCTTTTAAGCCGCCGCGCTAACCGACGCTCCGGTCAGTTCGGCGATGGTTTTCTTGACAGCATAAACTGCCTCGGGATGACGCAGAATGAGAAGATCGCCTCCCGCCACCAGGCAAGCAACGGCGGTTCCGGCCTCCCAGAGTGGCGCCCGCTGGCGCAGCGGACCCCAATCGGGAACCTCCTCCTCTGAAACCCGAGCCTCTTTGACGCCCCAAGCCTCGATCCCGATATCACAGAGGATCGGTTGCGACAGCATCCTATCCCCCTTCAAACCAGCCAGCCGGCCCCGCTCCATTACCGAATAGATGTACTCCAAACCATATCCGAGGGCTGCACAGGTGGGGTAAATCACAATGTTTTCCACCGGGAAGCCCATGTCCTGGGCGAGGATGTTCACCTGCTTGGCCATGTTGATGTCGCACGGGGATTCCGCAATGAGCTTGTGTTTGTACGCGGTGCACACGGCAGTCAGAGTCTTGTAATTGTCCTCGGTGATGCTTCCGAGCAGGCAGTTTTCTCCGGCTGCTGCCTCCGCCACTGCCGGGAATACCTCGTTATCCTTGTCTGCATTCCCCGTACCCCAGATGATCAGGGGAGCCGGGATTCCCTGTAGAACCGCCTTTACCGTTTGGGCGGCTTCGGCGGGAGAGCGGTTGCCGTGCTCAGGGCTACAGCCATCCAGGCGCAGGCAAATCAAGTCGGCCCCCAATTCGAGGCACTTCCGTGCCCAGCGCACTGGATCTCCCAAAGCATCGCCAAATGGCTCCTTTAACAGGTCCGGCCACTCTTCCGGGTAGATGTCGCAAATCTCCATGGCAACGGCGGGCATGCCGCACGGTCCCTCAAAATCCAAAAAAGGGAGTGTCGCTGATCCTCCGATGGTGACAGTAAAAGCTCGAGTTCCCCCAGCGGCTTGAGTTGCCCCGATGGTCACTGAATTGACTCGCCCACCCCAGGTTTTTTTCGCGTCTGGAACCATTTGCTCTCCTCCTCAAATACTGAACAGGGTAGGGCAAGCCCTACCCCTACAACTTGTAGGGGGACGGCTTGCCGTCCCCTTCAGCAACCTCCTGAAGCGCGGCAGCCGTGGGTGACAGAGCCGCCTCCAAGATTTCTCGCACGGCTCTTCGGGCTGCTGAATCCGCCGCCAATTGGGTCAACGGTTCTCCCTCCCGGCTGAGCTGGCGCAAGCGGCTGTCCGAGGGGACCACACCCACCAACTTCAGGCCCGTTTGTTGCGCTTTTGCCTTGATCCGACCCTCGTCGGAAAGATCGACGTCGTTGAGAACCAGATATTGCTCTCCGATTCGCAACGCCAACTTCTCAGTCAGTTCGTGAACTCTGAAAGCCGCCTGAAGGGAAACCGGCAGGCCGTTGCTGACAATCAGAAGCACATCGACGTCCTGGGTTGTGCATCTGGATAAATGCTCCAGGCCCGCCTCGTTATCCATCACCACGTACCGATACGCACCACGGAGGCGGTCAATGCATCGCCGCAAAACGTTGTTGACCGCACAATAGCAGCGCGGTCCCTCGCCTGCACCCATCACCAGCAGATCGACTCCGCGCCCCTCCCACAGGCATTCTTGAATCCCCATCTCCAGATAGTCATTCTTGGTTACTCCGGGGGGAAGTTTGCGGATTTGGTCCAGTAGCTCATCGCGCAGTTCGCTGATGGTCTTTTCCACCTGACACCCCAGCACATAACCCAGATTGGGGTTGGGATCGGCATCCACGGCCAAGACAGGCCCTTCCCCGCGTTCGATCAGGGTTTGAATTAACAATGCCGCCAGGGTGGTCTTGCCGGTACCGCCTTTGCCGGCCACGGCCAAGGTGAATGCCATCTAGATATAAGCCTCCACTTCTTGCGAATGCTTCACGGACTTAAACCTACTCAGATCAGTGTGCGGAATGAACCGCGCCGCCAGAAACTCGTCGTAATAATTTGGGTAATTGATAAGATCGTAGTACGTAACCGCCTCAGCAATTGCGTGCAGTTCTTGCCATGCATCCTCGGACAGCAGGCCCAGGTCAGCGCCCAGAATCGATGTATTCCCGGCAAACCGAATCTTCTCCAACGGCAAGTCCGGTATCATCCCAATGGCGAGCGCCTTCTCCCGGTCCAGGTAATTTCCAAATCCGCCCGCGATGTAGACTCGCTCGACCTCACGAAAGTCGAGCCCAATGGCCCGCGCCAGGACCTCGGTGCCGGCGTAAATAGCCGCCTTGGCGCTCAGCAGGTTGGAAAGGTCGGCCTGGGTTATCACGATATCCTGGCCGGTCCCCGAACGGGAGGCGGGTACCAGCACGAACTCCAACATGCCGTCCCGCTCGCGCACGCGCTCGGTTTTGCGGGGCGCCAGATGCCCTGAGCGGTCAATGAACCCCACCTTGTACAAGTCGGCGATCAGGTCAATCAGCCCGGACCCACAGATACCGCGCGGACGGCCGTTGCCAACTGTCCGGTAATGAACCGCTCCCTCGGGACTGATCTCCACCCGTTCGATGGCCCCGTGCATGGCCTTCATCCCATGTTTCACACCCGAACCTTCAAAGGCGGGACCCGCCGAGGCGGAACAAGCAATGGTCCATTCACTATTCCCTACCGCGATCTCACCGTTGGTGCCGACATCGATCAACATCTGCACCTTTTTTGAACGTCGCAACCCCACCGCGAATATGCCCGCCGTCACATCGCCCCCAACCCATCCTCCAATGCTTGGGATCGTGTACAGCAGCCCCCGGGGATTGATATGGATACCGACTTCTACGGCTCGAACGGGTGGTGTGGCGGCGGATGCGGGTATATAGGGCGTTTTGTGAATCGCGGTCGGATCCAAGCCCAGTAACAGGTGCGTCATGGTGGTGTTGCCGGCACAGTTAATGGCCGCTATGTCGATCAGGGCAATGTTATTGCGTTGCGCCAGGACCGAAATCAACCCGTTGATGTCACCTACCACCGCCTTTTGCAGTTCATCTAATCCCCCCGGGGTGCCGGCATGGATGATGCGTCGCGTCACCTCGTCACCCCAGGCGCGCTGGGAGTTGTACACCGCCTCGGCATCTATTCTCTCGGTCGTATCCAGATCGAGCAGGTGGGCCACGACTGTCGATGTTCCGACATCCACAGCAATGCCCAGATTTCGGCGCGCGGCGTCACCGGGCTCCACCTGGAGCACTTCCAAAGTACCTCCACGCCAGCCTAGCGTGACGGTCACTTTCCAGTCCGCCTCGCGCAGCAGTTTGGGCAAAGTTCTCAGCACTTTGAGCCCCAGTTGCATGATGGGCGCGGGGCGCCGGCGGCGAATCCCCCGAAACAGCCTGGACTGATCGGAGATGCTGTCGTCCAGGCTGGGACTTGGCAGTTCGAGGTAGAGCTTGCGCGTCAGGGGGGCAGGACGGACCTCGATTTCCCCTCCTACCGGGTGCAGGGCGCGGAACCGCTGGGCGTCAACATCGATGAGGATCTGGGCAGCCTCGGCACGGGATTCGGGAGGTATTTCCAACTCCACGTCGCCGGCCACCTTGGTTTGGCAAGCCAGCACGTAGCCGCGCCGGATCTCCTCCCGGCTGAGCAGGCTGGTGGGCTGGGCGGTCACGTTCCCCTGCCTGACGACCACCCGGCATTTTCCGCACAGCCCGTCGCCCCCGCAGGAGCTCGCCAGATCTACACCGGCAGTTTTGGCCGCGTCCAGGAGGGTCGTCTCCAGAGGCACACGTACGCGCTCACCTTCGGGCCAGAAGGTGACCTGTACTTTCCCCTCCTTTTGGATCGCGCCTGATCCTGTACTCATCCGCCCACCTGCGATCTCCACTCGGTCTTCAGGAAGTTAGGAATTCCCGCCGCCTCTTCTGGGCCGACGACCACCTCGCAGCCCACCTCATCCTCGAGTTCACCTTTCAGCACCGCCACCAGCCCCGGGATAATCAACTTATTGTGCCGCACCTGAGTCAGTATCCCCGAAGCCTTGACCGCCTTGGCGATCGTCTCACCCGTCAGCTTGTCATCGGCGTAGGAATTCAGAACTCCCAGTCCGCCGGTTTCCACGGCGGTGATGTAGGCAGGTATCTTGCTATTCTCCACCTCGCCTTCCACAGTGAAGTACGTGAGTGCGAAGTTGGTCGTGACCAGCACCGGGGAATCCGGAGTAGGCTCACCCACCTTGTACACCTTTGCCTCGACGGCATTGGGCACCTGCGGATCCGTGAAGATGTTGTACCGGGCCGTAAGCACGGGAAGGAGCTGCCAGGCTTGCTTGCCGCGCATGACCACGATGGAAGCGTACTTGCACTCATAAATAATGGCCTGCAGGGCTTCTTGGACCGCGTCCTGCGCTGTGGTAAGGACCATCACGGGGTAACCGAGCGGCCGGAAGGTCTTTTCCAGAGCCAGACGCCGCAATTGGGTCAGGCAGGCCAGACCTTCGCCCACGCGTCCAACGGCGGGCGCCAAGACCAGGTCTCCCACACCGGCTTGTTTGACCTTAGTGGTCAGGTCCGCCAGTTCCTCCAGGGTTTCCCCCTTGACAGCCAGCGGTACGTGGTACCTGGCGCTGAGCCGCGCCAGTTGCTGGTAGTTGCTCTTATCCGCTGCATAGACGAGCGGTCGTCGGTCGGCCAGGACTTCCAGGGCGTCAGCCATTGCCGGGAGATCGCTGCTCATCAGGATCGCCGGCAGTTCCGTAGACTCGCGGATCAGTTTCGCCGCAGCCTGGAAAGACTTGCCATCACCCGCCTGCTCGAGGGCGATCAGATCGACATTGACGGGCTTTCCGCTACGTATAAATTTCAAATGGTGGATTGAGTTGATTTCTGCCGCAACGTCGTCCGTGTCCCGGATCCGAATAGCCAGGGCGGTAGGATGGTGGAACTTTTCTTCGTGGCGGAACAGCACCGTCTCGCCTCCCATCTGAACCGCCTGGGGACCTGCGCCGAGCGTCACCGTGCGCATAGGAGGCGCAGCCGATTCGGCCAGTTCCCGCTTAGCATCCTCGGACACGTACGGGCATGCCTCCAAGGCTACCTTCTTAGCCGCAACCTGCATGGCGAAGGCCATGCAGGTGGGAAAATTGCACTCTCCACAGTTCGTCTTAGGCAACAGTTTGTAAACGCCGATTCCTGTGAGCTTCGCCATGCTTGCCGCTCCTCCCTTATCAGCTCTGCGTAGAGGCGCCCTTCAGCGCGGCGCCTCGCCATTGCGCGAGAGGCAAGAGGTGCCCGGCTAAAGCCGGCCCCTACGCATTTCAGCCCAGGACAGATGCCATCGCCAGGGCCGGGTGCTCCACTTTTTGCAGAAACTCCACCAATTCGTCGACCGAGACAGCGTCCTTCTCGGTAGCAATCTTATCCAGCAGGTCGGGTTGCCCCATTTCCTCGAGCCGCTTTTCCAGGCGCTCCAGCATTTCATCCTTGAGTTCTTGGGGCATCCAAACCACTCGTTGCAGTCCACCCTCAGCGGAGATGAATTTCTCGCTGACCAGATACATCCTGCCCACGCCCAAGAAGCCGGGGGTCTGCACTCCACCACCCACCTCGCCGGCCATGGTCGAGAAGGTCATGCCAATGGGGGTCATCCCCTGGAATTCACGGTTGACCACCATCACCCCGTTGGTCTCCGGCAAGACAGCGACCAGGCACTCGAAACACCCGCAACTGGTCTGCGGATCTTCCATGATCGAGTACATCGTGACCCTCTGAAGATGCCCATTGGAAGCCTTGGCCACGTATTGGTTGACTCCTGCCCAAACTCCCAGCGCCGGTTCCAGGCAGCTTCCTTTCGCAATCGGCTGGTTGGGACCGTGCGAATCCATCTCGAATGCCGCCCGGCAGTCCAACCAGGTATAGGCCCCGCACAAACCGAGGCGCTGAGGTGTGACGACGCAAACATGGTTGGGCGCATAACTCTGGCACAGAATGCAACTGTAGAAACGGTCCACATCTTCGTCTTTCATCCCGGCCATTCGCTCGTCGCGCTTGCCATAGGCCTGTCGAGCCTCCCGCAGCGGTTCCTGCATTCGTTCCTCATCGGTAAAGATCGTGACCTGCACTTTGTCCACAATGCCAGAGAACTCATCCTTGTATTTGTGAACCAGCAACTCGCCCAGATGTTTCAACCGGAAACCCTTCTGGTAGGCTTCCTTGCTGACACGGACCCAAGGGATGTCGCGCTGGCCGATGTGCATGATGCCGCTAGCGCAACTGACGAACTTGTGGATGCGCCGCTCCAGCACGCTCTCGAAATCCTCGTGGAAGCTGCGACCCGCTACTTCCACAACGGTCCCCAAGGGCATGGCCTTGCCGGGCTCCGCCTGATCGATGTCAGGACCGATCAACACCACTTTCCCGTCTTCGACTTGATCCATGGGTCTTTTGCGCAAGTATTCAAAGGCCGTGGAGTATTTACCTCCGAATTCCACCTGGAGGTTCTCCTTGCGCACTCGCTCACCCTCAAACGCGGCTCCATAGGCAATGGGGATGGGGATCTTGGAGATCTTGAGCTTGAGTCCTCGCACCTCGACTGCTTTGGGCACGATGCGCTCCAGCGGTACGCCCGAGACCACATGCTCGTAAGTGCAAATGCCGCGCGGCAGGATTTGCGGGATGGCAGAGTCGGCAATCACCGGGAAGCCAAAGTTGATAGCGCCCGCAGCCGTGGCGTATTTCTGATCCGTGAGCAACTGCTCCGCTGGAGCCTCCGGGTCGGTGCCCAGCGCCAGCACAAAGGCAAAGACGCGCTCCTTGTTGTAGAGAAGGATCTGGCGCGCCCCCTCAATATCGCCCGGCTTGACCCCGCCGAAAGTCATGGCGGCACGCGAGGCAAAATTAAGGGCATACACGGCAGCACTCATCTCCTTGCCGTAAGGGACGAGGTAAGTGTCCCAGCCCATCTCGACGCCCTCTTCCGCCAACTGCTCCGCCATCGATCTGCCGTTGCTGCTTCCGGCCATGAAAACCAGGATGCTCTTCTCCTGGAGTTCACGTGCCAGGGCCACGGCTTGCTGATTGGTGGGCAAGGCCCCCACACAGGCGGCAAATCCCGGCATACGACCGTCCACCAGCTTGATGCCTTGAGTACGCAATATGGAGTCGTCCGTAAACCCGATGAACGGGGGCGTTGGACGGTATTGAGGATCGAGATACTTGAGCGCCTCGATGATCTCTTCGGCGACCAACGTGGCAATTCCCGCATCAAGGGCCGATCCCAGGTAAGGAAGCCAGAGGCTTTCGCTCGGCACTTCGGGGAGCAGGATCTGCATCTCCTCCAGTGCCTCCTGGCAGTCTTTCAACCTTTCGACCTTCTTCCCCAGCATGGCCAGGATCAGCGGCAGAAAGTAGCCCGTATTGGGATACGCGACGCGTGCTTCCGGGCCGTGCTGTTCAATGGCCCCACTCAATCGCTGCTGTGCCAGTGTCATGTAGTAGTGCGCGCCCCGAATGGCGGCTGTGGCAATAATCTTGGACATGGTTCACACCCCCACCGTTTCAACCAACTCTTGCATTTCGGGCTCCTCGAACCGCTCACGGTTTTCTGCAATAAAGGGAAGAAGGAGACCGAGATCGAGTCGGGGTCCGAGCAGATCATCCCGGATGGCGGAAACGTTCACGCGCTTCTCCATCAGGATTTTGAGCAGCCCCGCTCGCTCGATGTCCCCCATCACTACAAATCCCACAATGGTGTCGTCTTTGAGGAAGACCTTCCAGTAGACAGTCGGGGAAGGCCGATCTTCAATGGTTGAATCATGTTCTCCGGATCGACCGCCCAGTGGACCTGGGGTAAGGACCGCCAAGCCTGCGGAAATCACGGGCAGGCGGAAGAACTGAACCGAATTCATGCGCGTGGAACCTCGATAGGGAACCCTCTCACCCAGCATGTTCAAGGCGGCGAGGCGGCCCTGTTCCACCGCGCAGGGCCACAACGCATTGATCCACAGCTCCCCGCGTACGACATCCATGGCCTGCACGACATCGCCGGCAGCATAGACATTCTCGACACTGGTCGCGAGGTATTTGTCGACCACCACTCCGTACTCCACCCGGATGGACGTGCCCTCGGTCAGTTCGAGGTTGGGATCGACTCCTTTGCCCACCATCACCAGTTGGCAGGGGAAGACCTCGCCGGAAGCAGTTTCCACACCTTCAACTCGATCCTTTCCGAGAATGGCGGCGGGCTTGACTCCGGTGATGGTTGGCACCCCATGCTGCTCGAACAGGTCCTGGAAGACCTGCGCCGAACTCGCGTCCAGCATCTGCGAAAGCACGTGGCGGGAGCTGACCAACATTGTCACGTCCACTCCTCGCTCCCGCAGGCCGGCAGCAGCCTTCAGACCAACAAGTCCCGCACCAAGTACCACCGCCTTCTTGACCTCCGCTAGCTTCGGAAGAATTCCTTCCACATCAGAAAGATGGCGGAGACCGAAAACGCCGTCCTTTTTCATCCCTTCGGCCCTCGGAAAACGCGCCGAAGCGCCGGTTGCCAGGAGTAGCTTGTCGTAAGGGACGGGCGGACCGTGCTCCACCTCAACCTGGCACTTCTCGAGATCGAGCGCCAAGGCCCTGTCAAACACCAGCGAAATATTCATCCGTTCGAAGAAATCCCGAGGACGATAAAGAAGACCCTCCTCGGTCAGGTGACCGGCCAGGTAATAGGACAGCAGGGGGCGGGAGTATACAAGTCTCTCGTCGGAGATCACCACGATTTCCGCGGCGGGGTCGCGCTGTCGGATGGTCTCAGCGGCGCTTACCCCGGCTGCTGACGCGCCAACAATAACGTATCGCATTGCACCTCCTTGCCTGGTTCCGCAGAAAATTGACTCTTCGCCAGGGCTGCCCACCTTACCAGAAGAAGCCCGGCGCTGCCGGCAGCCCTTCATGCCTGGAAGCGTCATTCACTTGGCACATACGCGCGATGGCCAAACCAGGCAGTGTCTCAGCTTCACCCTGCCTCACACTACCCGAGGGTTACTGTCTCCTGCGCGAAGGGCCGCTCCACCGGCTGAGTCAATACCAGCCGGAATTCCTCAAACGTCCCCACCACCAGCGCTGCGGTCGGACAAGCCTCCACGCAGGCATAACGGGCTCGTCCTTGACGGTCGGCTCGATCGGGACAGAGATCGCACTTGAGGGCCGTCTCCAGGGGCGTGATGGCCCCATAGGGGCAGGCCATCACACACATCCAACACCCCACGCATCGAGAAACCGTGCAGATGGTCTCGCCACTCTCCTTGTGCATCGCTCCGCTGATACAGGCATCAACGCAGGGGGCCGGATTACAGTGGTGGCACCCGAGCGAGACGGCCCGCCCAGCTAAGCTTGCACGGAACGGCTCCCTTCCAACCAAGTGCACGGCGCGTCGCGGGCGGACGGACTCCCCGTTCAAGATCACCGACCAAAGCTGTTTCGAATGGGAATGTTCGATAGCGCAAGCTAACTCGCAGGCATGGCAACCTACACACTTTCGCGGGTCACAAAACAGACGTTCCATCGCGCCTCCCCGGGTGAACTTAGTAACACCAACCGCACGCTACCTGCCCCTGCTAAGGACTCAGCCAACCGTTCTGGGGTCCGGCTCACCTCATCCTCCTAGCAAAACTCACACACCTTGCAGTCGCCCTCAATGACGCCCAAGAAAACTCCGCTGACGGAAGGTCGCTCATGATCTGCTTGGCACGAAGTCGCGTGAGGGAACTGAGAAGGTGGGAGAGCAGCTCGCGGAACATGAGGGAACTGCTTCCGGTACACACCCTCGGGGATGCCCTTCGAGCGCAATTCCTCTTTGGCAAGCAGCTCACTTTCCTGTCGTAACCGACGCTGGCGGAGCCCGCCGGCATAGTCCGCAAAGACTTCCGCGGCGTTCGATTCGGTTCGGATGCCGATGGCACCAGCTTGCACCGCGATCCGGTCGTGAAGAGCCATTTTCGCTCTCCTGGTCAGAGGCTCCGAACAAACGCGTCTTGCCCAGAAGCCAGCCGAGCCGCACACTGTATGCCTTAACAAGCGGCTCGGTCAAGCTGCTTTTGCACGGGAGCGCGCGCCCTGGAAGTGAGGTCCTGCATAGCTTTGCCCCTTAGGGCCCCGCGCCTTGCTGTACATGCTCCCCCGCAGCCTCTTCTAGAGCATGCATGATGCCAACCCAACCCCGACCTGCGCCGCTGCTGACTCAGCGGACATTTTGGGAATGATTGCAGGCTCCTAGCGCCCAACCCGCACTTTGATGTCGAGTGGCCGTCAAGGATGTGCCTGCTCATGGGGGCCGCGCAGAAAGGAAAATGCCCCACAAGTGGTGGATTTTTCGCCGTGTTATTGGCTTTGATGGGGGGTTTTTGCCCTGAAAAGGCAGTTCGTTTTGAGCGCCTTAAAAAGCTAACTGCTTTATTTTCAACAGAGTCTTCGGTTCGTTCCGTCTAAATAGTATCTTTTTTGCATTTCGTGCCCATTTTCCGCCCCCGGCGTCGCGATTTCGAAGCTCCATCACGCGCTCTGTGGCGGGGTTCCTCATAGGTCAACTATACTAGGCTATCACAATTGCAGGCTCATGTCAAAAGCAAAAGGGCAGGATTCAGGAGTCAGGATTCGGGATTCAGGGAAGGTTGGTGGTTGGCTTGGTTGTTCTTTCCCTGAATCCTGACCTCGGGGCTTCATGATCCAAAGATTGCCGACAGCGCCACACTGAAGCCGGGCAACAGTTCTGCGTTGTCCAGCGACTGGCTCTCGTCGCGTACCTCGATGCGTTCACCCCGCCTGTAAAGATACGCAAGCCGGGCCTCAGGATACAAGACCCAAACCGCGTGTGCCCCTGCGGCAAGATACTGCTGAGCCTTGCGTGCGAGGTCATCAGGCTTGTCCGAAGGTGAGGCGATTTCGATGGCAAGATCGGGCGCACCTTGCGGTCGCTTATGCGGGTCCAACCCCTGAAGTCGCTCGGCGCGGATAAAGGATAGGTCGGGGATTCGTACCGTGGCTTCTGATAACTGGAAGTCAGTCTCCCAAGAGACCAACCCCAGCTTACGCTCTTCGGCAAAGGCATAGAGCTTCATGCCCAGCCGGTCGCGAATCATGTTGTGGAAAAGGCTAGGTGAGGCCAACACGGTGATCAGTACCCCCGCATCGAGTTCGTATTTCACTCCCTCCTTGCCAGGAAGCGAATCGTACTGTTCGATGGTCATTGTCCCTGTCCTCCCCCCAGCCCCCAGTCCCTAGCACTTTGCCCCTGTTCTTCCCGCCATCCCCGGCGTGGCCGTCATGATGGGTTCACCTCTCCGTCCCAGGCGTTGGAGGCGTGCCGTGTCGGCAAGAGCCTGGCCGCTTATACAGGTCGAGGTCAGATGTATCTTATCTGATCCTCGATTTCATCCGCTGTAAGAGAGTTGAGAAGAATGAGAACCCGACGGCACAGTTCCTTGGGATGCCGGCGAACGGCGATGATGATCCCGGAGTGAGTCCTCTTATCCTCAAAGTACCTACGCGCCAAAGCCTCAAAGTCCACCCGGTTGTGCGTCAGAATGGTTTTCCCCTGGCCGGCGGCGAAGGCTAACTGTTCTGCATCACTCTTTCCAATCTGCCCCGCATCTTGCGTTGTCGTCACGCGAAAGCCCCTGGCGCGGACCAGATCAGACACGACCACATTAACGTCTTCGTCCAGGTAAAGATCAATGAAGAGCCGGTTCAACGACATGCCACCAGGGGGTCAATACGGTCGTCGGGGATGCGGTTTCGCTCGATGTGGGCGTTGATTTCATCCTGGTGGTCGCTGTAGTAACTCAGGGCATCAAAGACCTGCGCCAGGGTCAGATGAGGCAGGCAATTGGGAATCTCTTCTGCGGCCACGCCCAGCCGCCAAGTCTCGACGACGGCCCGGACTGGTGTACGAGTCCCACGGATGATCGGCTCGCCACCCAGGATCTGATCGTCATTCACGACGTACGCGTGCCCCGTTGCGGTCGTCATTTCGCACCTCATTGAAGTATAACCTAGCTGCCCCTTACGCAAAAACCGCTTTTTGATGTGCGCGATCTGCAAAGCAGCTTGTTCCTTTTTCTTCTAAGCCCCCGCCCCATGATGCGCTTCATTCGCCCGAATCCTGAATCCTTGACATGCAGTCCGCATGGCTGATCCCGCACTGCGGGACATCGCAAACCCGGGCATATCTGCAACGCCCGCCATCGGAGACGCGTAACGCGACCGCCTACACCAAGCCGCGTCACTCACCGTGCTACCTGACTTCGAGTTACACCGGCAAGTCACACCGATGCGCAACAGGACTCTGTCAAGAAGGCGAGCTGGCAGAGGGAAGCGGAGGCTGGATTCGGAGGTCACACTTTTGGGTCAAGCCTCCTCTGTCGCATCCCGGCTTGACAAGCAGACCAGAGCCCGTCGCCACCACTGAAAGCGGTACGGGGACAGAAGTCGGGATGCGCTTACTGCACCCGGCGAGCCTGATCACCCGTAGGCGGCGGAGGTGGCGCAACCATCAAGCCCAGACCCTGAAGCAACATGACCGTACGTTGCGCCGCTGCACGCCAGACGAGTTGGCAACCCTCGCCCTGGCAGTTCTGTACGTAGACGTCGCCGCCGGAGTACTCCAGGCTGCAATTCTTGAAGGTGCAGTTGACGAAGACCCCGTCGTCAAGGACCAGGTGCTGGTTTTCGAAGAGCTGGTTTTCGTGTCGAGTCATCCGAGAACGAGGCTACCACTACCTTGGAGTTGCCGCAAGCTCACGATTAACCTTATACGGCGCCATCTCAGGTCAGTACGCCAGAGAAGCGCTGAACCTGCTGAGAAGAGGTTCCATTCCTGCCCACGTTCTTTCGTAGCGCGGCCATCTTGGCCGTGCTGCGACGCAGCTCGAGCCAAGCCGTTCCCTTTCTCCCCCCGTTCACCCATGACCCGTTGGCAGCGTCAGGCGGCGAGGTCAGCCGGACTCGCAACAGCCAACGTCACACGTTTCGGCGGATAGAGAGAGGCCTGCACGCTCGCCTTGAGCCGTTGCAGGGCTTCCGCGTGAAGTTGTGAAACACGCGATTCATCCACTTCGAGCCGGGCGGCAATCTGTTTCATAGTAAGATCCTGCTGATAGTAGAGGGTCACAATCAGCCTTTCACGTTCGGGGAGATGGGCCAGGGCACAGTTCAGGAGATCGCGCTGCTCGCGGCGATAACAGAGCTCGAAGGGATCTTGTGGTGGCGCCGCCATCCTACCCTCTTCTCCCACAGACAGCTTACTTGTCATTGCCGCTGTCTCGCGGCGCTGCCATCCGTCAAAGCCCAGGGCGTGGATTTCTCGTGCCCAGCGGTGCCATACCTGGAGGCTAATGCGTAATGCTTGCGCAATTTCTTCATCTTTCACCGGGCGACCCAAAATTGCTTCCAACTCGCGATATGTCCTCTCCACTTTTCTCGCCCGCCTCCGCATGTCGCGGCTGGCAGGGTCGAGAGTTCGCAGGGCGTCCAGGATACCCCCACGAATCCGGTGGCGGGCGTAACTTTCAATCTTCACCTTCCTTGAAGGATCGAATTTCCGCAGCGCATCAACCAGTCCTAAGGTCCCCGCCCCCACAAGATCATCCATCTCCACATGAGCGGGCAAGTGTTGCCGCACCTCGAACGCCACTCGCTTGACCAGCGGCGCCATCGCCAGTAACAAGTTATGACCTTCCGGTTCCTGTTTTCCGCAGGTTTCTCCACTTTGCACACCCGGCGGGTGTGGGCGTATCCGTGAGGTGCGCAGGGCACTCCCTGGCGAGATTTGAACTCTGTGTTGGCGTTGCAGCCGATTGGCGCTTTCGACCACTCCCACTTGCGTTGCCATGTGAGACCCCTTTCGCTCCGCCTCGCGCCACGGGAGGACTGCCTTGGCCTGGGTTGCGTCTTGCGGCGGATTCCCAAGGCAGCTTTTGGTCTTGACCGACACCCCACCACAGGCGTAGAGCCCTAGGCCCTTCGCAACCCTCACGCTTTCTTTGTTCGTGAGTTCGTGGCGCTGCGATTAGAAATTGCAAATCTAGTGCCAGCCCTTTGCGGCCAGAGATAAATCCGCCTGGCGAATTCTGCTCTCGAGCGTGGCGGAGCAAGATGGGGTCAGCGAGCCTACAGTGGTAGGCTTACAAGTGGCCTAGCGTCATCACCGGTTTCGGATCGGCGACCTTTATTAACCGACTGCGTTTCAATGGGATGACCGGCTAGGAGGAGTCGACGAAGGGAAGGAAGGAGTGGGCCTGGACCTACCCTGGCACGCTATGACGCCGTACCAGGGGGCAGCAGTTTGACGCCCCAACTCCCTTTCCGAGGCGCCGTAGAAATTCGCGCCAGGCTGGCCTTCAGTCCCAAATTGGAAGGGTATTGGATTAGGCAAATGCAACCTCGGCTTAGCAGATGGTTTGCTCCGGAATTAGGCGAGGAACCTCGCACTTGGGCAAGTGGCACCGCCTTCTCTCAAGCCCTCGCGGGACCCTGCCGATAGTAGTCAGTGGGCGGGGCTGGCAGGGAGCGAGCACCCGAAGCCACGCTGGCAGCACGCATTCACGAGAATCTGCGCGACTTCGGTGCTGTGACTCGGAACAGCAAAATCCGCAGGGAGGATGTCAACCTGGTGTTCAGGCTGGAACTCCCACAAGACCAAGCGGGGACATCCAGGGGACTTTCGCCGGGAGCCTTTTCGGACTTCTTGTATGGACCTCGAAGGCCGATGCGGCTGGTTCCAGAATGGGAAGCGAGTCCCGATTTGGAAAAGCCGGGGTGGTTTCCCTCTCTACCCAGGTTCTTTTCTGCTTCCGGATCTTTGCCCCAGCCCATCGAAAGCTCCTGTTGTCCGCTTCCCGTCAAAAGTCCTGCCCAACTCGGCAAGCTCCGGCGTATCAGCATGCCGAAGAACGCCAATGGGAACTCCCTGCCCAAAGAAAACCATCGGGAAGGGTCGGGACGGGTCAGGAGCGGTCTGCCCGGCACCCTTTCGCAGCGGCGGGCTTAAACTGGGCACAAACTCTTCGCCGACACCCCCACGGGGCCGGGACCGCTACGAAGAGCGGCAGACGGGTCTTCTAAATCCGACCAATGGGGAGCCATGAGACCGTTCGCAGTGGCTGCCGCAAGGGCGATTAGCATGCGGGACCGAGAGAGAGCAAAATTCAGCAGAAACAAGGGAGAGAACGTCGAAAAACGACGTTCGCAGACCCAAGCAGGGACAATCTCACCTCCCACAGAACTCTGTCGTGTGGATGAATTATCTATTTCGGCAATGGCCCCTGGAGATATATTTCTAGTTGAGGAACTGGAGGCCGCTGACCTGAATTCCGAACCGGCCTTTTACGCTATCCTTGCTTGCCCCCTGTGTGGGAATCAAGCGTTAATCTCTGCCGCTCAATACTTCGGTTACGCGCCGGTAATCTGCGCAGCCAGAGCCTGCCCAGGCTTCTTCAGAATCATCGATGAGGGCCGTCTCGTTTACCTGCCCGTTAATTGACCCGCTTCTTTTAAGCGGGCATAGCCATCCATTGAAAGGGCCCTCGCCGCAGATTCGATTGCCGCGAGTGTGCGGGAGCAACAACCGTGGTAGAATCCCTGTGACTGATTGGTTCTGTGCTGCAGGCCCGTAGCTCAGCCTGGTTAGAGCGCTACCTTGACACGGTAGAGGTCTGGGGTTCGAGTCCCCACGGGCCTACCAGCATCCTCCTCAGGTAAATACCCCTGCCTCATCCGTCCCACTGCCGCGTCTTTAATGTAACCGTCCTGTAACAATGGCTTCACCTTAGGTTAACCTGCCTGCCAGATACTATTCTGAATCTACGATGCCTTCGGACGGCGCCTGCCTCTTGATTGGGTGGGAGTCCACGAGACAATCGCTGAGTTTTACCTTAGCAGCGATCGATTCGGAGCGTCGGGACATTGACCGGCCGGCTTGTCGAGTCACCCCCAGCCTCGGACGACGCTCTTTTTTTGGCAAGATACTGAAAAGCTGTTCAGCGCTCTTTGCAGTGGCCCCGGCTCGCCACCTGTGCCGATGCCTTCGATGGGAATCTGTCCCAACGTTCTTGGTGGCGAACGGAACTCAAATACGGGTTCTTCAGCATGCTGTTGGGGGGGTGCAATTTGGGGTGAGGGAGCATGGAGAACACTCCGGACTAAAGACTGCCGAACCCAATTGTTAACTTCCGCTTAATGTTCCTGTAAAGCAGCCGGATAAGAGTGAACGTGGAGGACAAACAATTATGAAAAAACTTTCGAATCCAGCAATCATGCTTCTGAGTGCCGCCCTTGTCTTGACAAGCCTTGTGGCGTTCCACTCCTCAGCCTCGAATGCCGCACCTGTTCCAACCCCGGATGCAGTCATGCTCAACGGCGCCGGGGCTACTTTCCCATACCCGATTTACTCGAAGTGGTTCTCAGATTACAACAAGATCCACTCCAACATTCAGATCAACTATCAGTCCATTGGTTCCGGAGGAGGAATTCGCCAGCTCTTGTCCGGAACGGTGGATTTCGGCGCTTCAGACCCTCCCATGAATGACGAACAGCTTGCACAGGCCAAAATCAAGATTCTTCACTTTCCAACGGTATTGGGCGCCGTCATTCCCACCTACAATATTCCCGGTGTATCGCAGGAGCTTAATTTTACGCCCGATGCTCTGGTGGGCATCTATCTAGGCAAAATCACCAAGTGGAATGACCCTGAGATTGCCAGGTACAATAAGGGAGTAAACCTCCCTGCTCTAGACATCGTCGTTGTGCACCGCTCGGATGGCAGCGGAACTTCGTACGTCTGGACCGACTACCTCTCGAAAATCTCTCCGGAGTGGCAAAGCAAGGTCGGGCGGAACACTTCCGTAAACTGGCCGGTAGGCCTGGGCGGAAAGGGGAACGAAGGCGTAACCGGGCTGGTTAAACAGACGCCCGGGGCAATAGGTTACGTTGAACTCATCTACGCCATCCAGAACCAGATTCCCTACGGTCAGGTTCGAAACGCTGCCGGCGTCTTCGTCAAGGCGGACCTTGCAGGCGTGACCGCCGCAGCGGCAGGCTATGCGAAGACCATGCCCGAAGATTTCCGCATTTCCATTACGAACGCTCCTGGCAAAGCTGCTTATCCGATTGCCAGCTTCACCTACCTCCTGATTCCGACGAAAATTGAGGACGCGAATAAGAAAGATATCATCAAGGGTTTTCTCACCTGGATGCTGAACGACGGTCAAAAGGCAGTTGAAGCTCTGTCCTACGCGCGGCTTCCAAAGGAAGTGGTTGCGAAAGAGTTGAAGCAGATTTCGCAGATCCAATAAATCGCTATGGCAGGCATTCCAGTTCCAAAAGGGCGCGCGGCTGCAAATCGTCGCGCGCCTGCTCTTATCCAAGGCCTTCGAAGCGGCGATACGTTTGCCCACCTCTTCACGCTTCTCTGCGCGGCGAGCATCCTGCTGGTGACGGTAGCTCTCGTTCAACAGCTTTATGTCAATTCTACAAGCGCGATACACAAGTTTGGGTTTCGATTCTTGACCGGCCGCACTTGGGATCCGGTTAGCGGAGACTTCGGCGCTTTGCCCTTCGTTTATGGCACGCTTGTCACCTCCGCGCTTGCCTTGCTTGTGGCAGTTCCGCTAGGGGTTGGGGCGGCAATCTTCCTTTCTGAGCTGGCGCCTCCGCGCATCTCGAATGCGATGACTTTTGTTATCGAGCTGCTCGCGGCAGTTCCTAGCGTAATTTACGGATTGCTGGGCATATTTATCATGGTGCCGTTTCTTCGTCAATACGGCGAGCCATTCCTAAAGCGCACTTTAGGGTTCCTACCGCTTTTTCAGGGGCCGATGTACGGCGTGGGGATGTTGGCGGGCGGTTTGATACTGGCCATCATGGTCGTACCATTTATCATTTCGATCTCACGCGAGGTCCTGTTGGCTGTCCCGGTAGAACAACGTGAGGCGGCCTTGGGGCTCGGCGCTACAAAGTGGGAGTCCACCTGGCAGGTCGTGGTCCCTTACGCCCGCATTGGAATCATGGCCTCCATCTTCCTCGCCTTGGCGAGAGCTTTAGGTGAGACGATGGCGGTTACCATGGTCATCGGCAACGATCCCAGAATCAGTTCTTCCTTATTTGCGCCGGGCTATTCCATCGCGGCAGTAATTGCCAACGAATTTACCGAAGCCACCGGCGATCTCTACCTACAGGCGCTGGTAGAGCTGGGCTTGGTGTTGTTTGCGCTGACCATTGTGATAAACGGCTTGGCGCGAATTGCAATTATCTTCACAACTCAGAAGGGCTCGGGGCACTAATGCTCTGGCGTAATACTCGGCGCAAGTTCGTCAACTATTTCATGTTCAGCATGACGGGGCTTTGTGCCTTGGTTACGGTGGGCGTCTTATTTTTCATCCTGGGGTACCTGGTGTGGAATGGCGGAAGCTCCCTCAGTTGGGCCTTCCTGACGCACTTGCCGACCCCCGTTGGCGAGCGCGGGGGAGGAATGGCCAACGCCATTGTGGGGAGCGCGAAGCTGCTTCTACTGGCGTCTGCCTTCGGAATCCCTATTGGTTTCCTGGGCGGCGTCTATTTGGCTGAATTCGGGGGCCGGGCGTTTCCCTTCGTGGTTCGGTACACGGCTGATCTCTTGAACGGTGTGCCCTCGATTGTCATGGGGATTTTTGCTTACACGATCGTGGTCTTGCCGATGAAGCATTTTTCAACTTTCGCCGGAGGTTTGGCGCTGGGCGTGATGATGATCCCCATCGCAGTGCGCACCACGGAAGAAGCCCTGCGCACGGTCCCGCTGGTGTTGCGGGAAGGCGCCCTGGCGTTGGGGGCGAGCAAATGGAAAACTATCGCCACCGTGGTCGTGCCCGCGGCCCGCAAGGGGATTGTCACGGGGATCATCCTGGATATTGCTCGCGTCGCCGGTGAAACGGCGCCGCTGTTGTTCACCGCCTTTAGCAATCGGTTCTGGAGCCCGGGGTGGAATCAGCCTACGGCCTCGCTGCCGGTCATGGTCTATACTTACGCGATTTCGCCCTATGATGATTGGCACAAGCAGGCCTGGGCTGCCGGATTGGTTCTCTTGACTCTAGTGCTGGTGGCGAACGTTGCCGCCAAATTATTCGTTTCCGGGCGAACTGCCCATTAGGTGGTAACTGCCATGACGACTTCGGAGGCCGGTGGTGCGGCGCTGGTCAATCAGGAAGGCCGCCCCGCTCAATCTTTAGGAGGGACAGTGGCCGCAGACGACGTTAAAATGCGGGTTTCCGGATTGGACTTCTACTACGGTCCCAAGCAAACCCTTTTTGGCGTCAACCTTCAGGTCCTCACCAACCGCATCACAGCCCTCATTGGTCCTTCGGGTTGTGGCAAGTCGACTTTCTTGCGCACTTTGAACCGGATGTACGAGACGGTGCCGCACGCCAGGGCCGAGGGCGAGATCTTGTTCGACAATGAAGATCTTCTTGCCATGGACCCGGTCGCTCTGCGTCGTCGCGTGGGGATGGTTTTTCAGAGGCCGAATCCCTTTCCCAAATCCATTTTTGACAACATTGCCTACGGGCTCCGCGTGAATGGGAGCCACGGGGGGGCCGCCCTGAAGGAAAAAGTGGAGAAGAGTCTGCGACGCGCGGCACTGTGGGATGAGGTGAAAGATCAACTCCACAAATCGGCCTACGCTCTTTCCGGGGGTCAGCAGCAGCGATTGTGCATTGCCAGAGCTTTGGCTGTAGACCCGGAGGTGCTGCTCCTCGACGAGCCCTGCTCTGCCCTTGACCCCATCGCCACGGCGAAAATAGAGGAGTTGCTCTATTCCCTCCAGGACCAGTGCACGCTGATTATTGTCACCCACAACATGCAGCAGGCCGCGCGGGTGGCGGATTTCACGGGCTTTTTCCTTTTGGGAAAACTGATCGAATATAACAAGACGGAAATCATCTTCAAGACACCTGCCAAGAAGGAAACCGAAGACTACATCACCGGCCGGTTCGGATAGAGGTGGTGAGCAAAAGGTGGTAGGTTGTTTGTAGCGGGGACCCGCCCGACGGGAGGAGAGAGCCCCGGAAGAGAATTAAGGCACGCGCCACCCGGAAGTTAGGAGTAAGCTTTTTGGGCCAAACTTGATGAGGAGGAAATTGGCAGGCAAGAGTTGGAATTGGCAGCGGGGAAGTTTTCCCTGCCCTCCGCCTACGACCTGCTTCTTACCCGATGATGCGCCACTTTGAAGAGGAACTTGAAAACCTCAGAAACCGCCTGCTGGAAATGAGCGGGCTGGTGGAGGACTCCGTCTACCGCAGCATCCAGTCGCTCATTGAAAAGGATGAGGCGGCGGCGCAGCAGGTCCTGCAGAACGAAGCCAGAATCAACCGCATGGAGATCCAGATCGACGAGTTGGCCACCAGCCTTTTGGCCCGGGTTCAGCCCATGGCGACCGACCTGAGGTTCATTACCGCCGCCATCAAGATCAACAACGACCTGGAGCGCATGGGGGATATCTCGGTCAACATCGTCCGCAGGACTTTGGCCTTGATGCGTGAACCTGTCCCGAAAGAGTTCGTCGATATTCCTCATATGGCGACCATCGCCCAGTCGATGATTAGAAAAAGCCTGGATGCATTCGTGAGGAAGGATGCCGAACTCGCGCGGAGCATCCTTACCTCCGATGATGTTATCGACCAACTCCGTGACTCCGTGTATGAAGAATTGATTGGCCTGATGGAGCGAGATCCCACCACGGTCCGGCAAAGCATCAACCTGATGTTCATAGCCCGCGCCCTAGAGCGCCTCGCTGACCACGCCACCAACATTGCCGAAGATGTTCTGTTTCTGGTGGAGGGAGTGGAAGTGCGCCACCACGCGGAGGTGCACGAGTAGGCGGGCAACGATTGCCGATTGCTGATTGCTCCGCCGCGGCGCGTCGATTGAAAAAGTGATGTGGCAACTTCCTCTCCTGTCCATCGGTCCGTCAACCTATGTGTTCTTGGTGCCAGCCCTCTCCCTTCCTGTCCATCGGTCCGTCAGCCGATGTGTTCTTGGTGCCAGCCCTCTCCCTTGGGGAGAGGGTGGCCCGCTGTCCCGATGCACTTCATCGGGAAGCGGGCCGGGTGAGGGGTTACTTCGGAGGGACTCGAAGCCCAAAGCGAAGTAATTCTCAGGCGCACTCGTCTGTTCCTGCGCCGGTTTGGCCGAAGCGACTTCAATCTAACGTGTTGGAACGGACCAGGGCCCCTCAATCTGCGAATTCGGGTTCATCCAACCTGGGGTGAAAAGCTGCATCAAAGCCTTAGAGGAAGCGTGAGGATTTTGCGCCCATTTTCCCTTTGACTGGACCGGACGTTTAGTGGTGAAATAAGCAGGTTGTGGCACTTGGACATCTCGAGGAAGGGTGAAGCGTTCGTGATCGGGAGTCAGGTAATGAAGCGAAGATCTCTTGGGCTGCTGGCAGCAGGATGTGCGTTCGCGTTGCTGGCGCTGCCGCTCTGGGCTCAGCAAGAGGGTGAAAACGCAAACGAGACCGCGAATGAGAATGAGATTACGATTCCTGAAGGGACGGAGTTCAAACTCCAGTTGCACTCCACGGTAAGCTCAAAGACCTCCAAACCAGGTGACAGGATTCTCACCACGTTGCTTGATCCCGTGGCGGTCGAGGACCGGGATGTTTTAGGAAAGGGTGTGCGGATTGATGGGCATATTGCTGAGGTGAAGGCCGCCGGACGCCGCGGAAAAGGTGGGAACCTGTCTTTCGTATTTGACACCGTTGAACTCCCCAACGGGCAGAAGCTAGCTATCCTGGGATCACTGACCGAAGTTTTTTCAAGTGAGGGCGGAGGTGATCCCAATGTCGGACCCGAAGGTGATTTGAAGGGAGGCGGGCCCTCGCGAAAGAAGCAAGCCGCCATTATCGCAAGCACGACAGCGGTAGGTGCGGCGGCGGGAGGGTTATACGCGGGCATCGGGGCAGCCGGGGCGGGTGTGGCCTTGGCGATCCTTCTCCCTCACGGCAAGCAAGCCGCCTTGGCGGCAGGCTCATTGATCGGTATGCGACTCGACCGGGACGTCACGTTCAGCCTTCCATCGAACGAAAAATAAGCTCCCCAAGTTACCTCAGCTCAGCCTCTATCCCCCCTGCGGGGGCGAACTTTGACCTTTGCCATTTGCCATTTGAAATCCTGAGTTTCAATCCACACCCCCGCGCGGGGGGAACGAGGCGGCGCGCCCTTATGAGACCACCCAAAACGGTCGTACTCGAAGCACTTGGTAATGCCCATTCGATCGGCAGTGCATTCCTGCGATGCTGCAATAACTCGTTACATGCTCCTACATCCGCTAAAGCGCCCCCGACGAAACCCCGCAGCCGGCCCGGTGCGAAAGTTCCCAGACCACCCGGTAACCTGCAGCGTAGTTAATGGATTTTTTGAAGATGATTCTTGCAATCAAACGCCGACTTGGCCATACTTGCCCCGATGTCGACGAGCATTTTTGAGGACATTAGGCGTTCTCTCCGTCAGCTCTATCTGGAAGACGAACGCCCTTGGCTGGTGGGCTTCAGCGGCGGCAAGGACAGCACCATGCTGGCGTCGGTGATTTTTGATGTCATCCTGTCCATCCCCGCCGAGCAAAGAAAAAAGGCCGTGTCGGTTGTTTGCACTGACACGCGCGTCGAGATTCCCGCCATCGTGGAAACGGTTGAAGGCACGCTGGACCGCATGCGGAAGTGCTCCCAGCAGAACGGCCTCAATATCGAAGCCAACTTGCTCAAGCCAACAATCGAAGAATCCTTCTGGGTCAACATCATCGGTCGTGGCTACCCGCCGCCCAACCGTACCTTCCGCTGGTGCACGTAGCGGATGAAGATTGATCCGGTCAACGTTTTTGTGCAGCAGCGTCTCGGTCACTGGGGAGAGGCCATCCTCCACCTCGGTGCGCGCCGCGCCGAAAGCTCCACCCGCGCTCAGACGATGGCGGGTCGTGAAGTGCGCAATGGGTTGCACCGGCATCCCGACTTGCCCCGCGTGTGGGTGTCCAATCCCATTGAATTCCTCACCACGGAGGACGTTTGGGCCTACCTGCTCCAGAAACCCAACCCGTGGGGCGGTGACAACCGGCCCCCTCTACAAGCTCTATGCCAGCGCCTCGAACGGCGAGTGTCCCATCCAAATCGACACCAGCACGCCGAGTTGCGGCAATAGCCGCTTCGGATGCTGGACATGCACGGTGGTTGACCGCGACAGGGCCAGTGAAGGACTGCTCGCCAGCGGCGACGAGCGCATGGAAAAACTGATCGAATTTCGGGAGAAGCTCCTGTTCTTCCGCGATCCCGCCAACGGCAAACGCGACACCCGCCGCATGAACGGTAACCAGGGCCCCGGCCCGCTCCTGATCTCCGCCCGTCGCGAACTCCTGGCCAATTTGCTTGCCTTACAGGAAGAGGTTCAATTACAGCTCATCAGTCCCGAGGAGCTCCTACTAATTCAGCAAATGTGGAAGGCCGCCCGCGACCCCGACGACGGGCGCGGCGTGGCGCGCATCGTGAGCAGACAGCGAGGTGTGATCATGACCGCTGACCTGAACGAACTCAACCGCCTGCGCGAAATGGAGGACGAAGTCGCCCGCGAAAAAGGCATCGATGCCGAGACCCTGCGCCGCATGGTCGCGAAAGTGGAGGAATACAGCGAAAGCCACCGTGCTATGGGGCTGCCGGACGACTTGCTCAACATCCTCAAGGATGACCTCGAACGCTCGGCGGCCTTGAGGAACTGAGACAACCCATGCCCACGTTTGTCATTCTGAGCGCAGCGAAGAATCCCGCTCTGGACTCTCGATGCAAATTCGGCCCAGCCGCCCACTGTCATTCTGAGCGTAGCGGAGCGAAGCGAAGAATCTCGCTCTGGGTCCCTGAGGCAACCGCGCCGTGCTCGGAGAAGTCGGCGCCCGAGCACTTGGCTTGACACGCCAGCATGCGGAGTGTTTGGATGGTGCGTGCGCCCATGAAGACCTACTACGTCTACGTCATGGCCAGCAAGTCTCGCACCCTCTACACGGGCGTAACGAACAACCTGGAACGGCGGGTTATTGAACACCGGCGCAAACTCGTCCCCGGATTCACCGTACGCTACAACATCAACCGCTTGGAGTATTACGAAGTTTGCGGTGACGTCCTGGCCGCAATCAGCCGGGAAAAGCAGATCAAGGGCTGGACACGATTGAAGAAAATCGCGCTCATCGAGTCGCTCAACCGCGACTGGAAGGACTTGAGCGACGGATGGCCCAGCAACGCCGCGGCAGAGACTTACAGAGACAAGCGGACAGAGCGGGATTCTTCGGCCGCTGCTGCGCCCTCAGAATGACATTTTGGGTGGGTCTGTCCTGGCGGGGCGAGTTAGCTCGCCGCACGTCGCGCCTCAACGCGCCGGGATTGTCATGCTGAGCGGAGCGGAGCATCGCGCACTGTTGTTCCGCCCCAGTCTCAGGACGAGATTCTTCGCGGAGTTTACCCTGCGCGGCGGAGCGAGATCCTTCGCTACGCTCAGGATGACAGCGAAGGGCTCAGAATGACAGCTCCGACATTCGGCGCCGACTTATGGCCGCCGTGTCCTGCAGGACTGTACTGTGGTCATGACCAGACCTGACTACTGGCTTACCAAATTCTCGAAATTGAGGGTTGACCGCGCCCGAGGTGATCCCGCGCCCCACAAGCCACTTTTACTCCTCGTGCTGTGCGACCTAGTGGAGAAGGCAAGTCTTCCCCACAATGTTCTAGCGCTGTCGCCGGAGCATCGCCGGGGCGGGTGTGGCCTTGGCGATCCTTCTCCCTCACGGCAAGCAAGCCGCCTTGGCGGCAGGCTCATTGATCGGTATGCGACTCGACCGGGACGTCACGTTCAGCCTTCCATCGAACGAAAAATAAGCTCCCCAACTTACCTCAGTTCAGCCTCTATCTCCCGCGCGGGGGCGAACTTTGACCTTTGCCCTTTGCCATTTGCCATTTGAAATTCTGAGTTTCAATCCACGCCCCCGCGCGGGGGCGAACCAAATCTCCAATCTCTAATCCAACCGCACCCAAGGTTTCAATCCACGCCCCCGTGCGGGGCCGAACGCGCGGTGACCGCCTCGGGATTCTCCGGCACGCGGGCACGGGCCGTTAGACCTATACCTCCCCGCCTTGCCCTGTATCGCTTTCGTCCTCCGGTGTCGCCGGAAGCGCTGGCGCCTCTAGGGCAGCCTCGACTAGTTCAGCGGGTAAAGTCTTCAAAGGCTTAACCCCTAGCTCTCTGAGCTTTTCAGCCTGACGGATCAAATTGCCCTTGCCGGTGTGTAACTTTGAGTGAGCGCTGTCGTAGCTGTCTTTTGCTTGAGCTAAGGCTTGGCCCAGCGTCTCGAGGTCTTCAACAAACCCCACAAGCTTGTCGTACAGTAGTGCGCCGCGCTTCACGATCTCCTGGACACTTCGCTTTTGTAGCTCCTGCCTCCACAGGTTCGCGACAATGCGAACCACAAATAGCAGGCTGCTTGGACTAACCAGGAGCACGTTTTTCTGCCAAGCTTCCTGCCAAAGCCTGCTGTCCTTCGCGACAGCGAGTATGAACGCCGGCTCGATCGGGACAAACATCATGACGAAATCGAGCGATTTCAGTGCATCGATTGATTGATAATTGCTGGCCGAGAGCCCGTTTATGTGGCTACGAACGGACGCTACGTGTCGCTGGACTGCGACTGCCCGAGCGGCATCGTTGTCGGCACTAGTGTACTCTTCATACGCGACTAACGAGACCTTTGCATCTGCAACGAGATTTCTATTCTCGGGAAGATGAATGACTGCGTCGGGCTGGACCCTGGAACCATCTTCCTTGGTATACGTTGGCCTCATGAGGTAATCAAGGTCTTTGCGGAGGCCGAAGTCCTCTAACACTCGCTCAAGAACCATTTCGCCCCAATTCCCCTGGGTCTTGCTTTGGCCTTTGAGGGCCAGAGTGAGGTTATTGGCCTCCTGCGAGAGTTGTTGGTTGAGCCCCATGAGCTGTTTCACCTGCTCGGCGAGGGCGCTGCGGTCCTTCCCTTCTTGCACATAGACCTCTTCCACCTTCGCTTGAAAGTCATGGATTTTGGTCCTTAGCGGTTCGAGAATCTGGCCGATATTGGCCTTATTCTGTTCGGTAAACCGTTGCGCCTTTTCTTCGAGGATCTTATTAGCAAGGGACTCAAAGCTTGCGGAGAACTTCTGCTCCGCTTCGTTGAGAAGGGCCAGTTTTTCGGCACTCTGCTTGCGCTCAGCATCCAGTGTGGTCGTCAGCTCTGCCAGATGGGTCCTGAGGCGCTGCTGCTCTGCTAGCAATTGGTCACACTTCGTCGCAAGCTGGGACGATTCGCTTTCCAGGCTCGTAATTTGCCCCTGCTGCCCCGCTAAAGTGGACTCTGAGCTCCCAAGTTGCTGGCGTAAGTCGGCGACTTGTTGGTTGAGCTGCTGTTTCTCCGCTGTGGCTGCATTGAGCGCCTTCTCCACCTCCGGCAAACGCGCGCTTTGCTCAGCCAGTGTTGCCGACCGATTTGTTTCTTCTTGCAGCCGGGACCGGAGTGTTTCCAACGCGTCAAGATCGGCCTTGTGTTCAGCCTCTAATGCAGTCAGTCGTCCTTCCAGGGATTCAAGAGCAAGGGTGCGCTCCGCTAACTGGGTTGCGATGCGGGTGTTCTCCTCCTGACGAGAATTCAGTTGAGACACATACTCAGCGAGCTGGGCTTCGAGTGTGGGCACTCTAGTCGCCCGTTCTTGGAGTCGGGTGCGCTCGTCACGCATGACGTCAAGCTGGCCACGCAGTTCCGTGGCCTTGGTTTCGGACTCGGTTTGCCTCGTCCGGTGCTGGCTCAGATCTTCGGTGACGGAGAAAACTCGTTCGTTGAGCCGGGCAATTTCAGTCTGACTCTCGCTCTTCGCCTGACTGCGGGCCATCTCGGCGAGCTTCCGCAGAAGCAGCCACACGACGGCAGCACCGAGCAGGGCACCAAACAGTACGCTAATGGCCAGGGAAATTAACTGCGTGGGTTGTTGTCCCATTTCTCCTCCTTGTTCCTCGGCCCGCTACTACTCCAGCACCCATTCCTCCGGCCTCTCGGGCATACTCTTCTCGGCCCACCCAGTAACCCGTGCACACAAATCGGCCATCGAGGTGTATTTGCCAGGGTGGGTTCCTTGCAGTATGCCGTCGACCATGGACCGGAGGCGTTCGAACGAGGCCTCCCTATCGAAATCCGGTCGCGAGAGTACCCTCAAGGCGTGGAAGGGCTTGTCCGACGCCAGACTTCGCCCGAAGTAGTACTGCTCGAAGTCGGGGACATGCACTATAGCGCTCGAGGTTGGGTGTTGCGGGTTTCTCGCTGCTAAGGCTTCTAGGATTCTTTCGTTGATAGTCCACATGGGGTTCCGCTGCCACTTCCCTCCACGTAGGGCCCGCGGTGCATCGGAGTCATGCACAACAGTGTAGGGCGTTCCGAACTGATTGAGAATCTTTTGGAATAAAGGCAGGTTCGCTTTGCCCAAGCAATTGACCACGCACGTCCGTCCAGCGGCCGCGTCCGACCTTCGGCTGAGGAGCACGTTTATGACGGCGTGCTCCGTTTCGCCTTCCACCAGCATCACACGGTCAGCAAAGAAGAACTCTGAGACGGTCGGATGACAGGACCGAATCATCTTGAGGTTCTCACGTTCCTCGTCGCTGAAGGCGGCTTTATCGGTCGAGAATAACCGGGTTCGTTGCTCGCCCTCCCGAGCGACCCGAACGATCGTCGTGTGGGGCTTCGAAACATCGACGAAGACCGGCGAGTGCGTAGTAGCGAGGACTTGCCACTCGGGCACTTGCGCAAGCGCGTAGAGTGCCTCTCGTGCGGCGCGCACCATCGGCGGGTGCAAAAAGGATTCCGGTTCTTCGATCAGGAGAACCCTCTGACGATCCGGTGTGATCATGGTCTTGCCGTGCTTCACGCGACCGATGTCTGCGAGCGTTCCCAAGGCGGACCACAAGAACGTCCGGCGCAACCCCGCCCCCTGCTGGGCCAGAGGAAGCCAACCCTCCCCGGGGCCTCTTACACGTATGTAACTACCGGCTCCGACTGCCTTCTCCGGCTCGAACTTTCCAATCATGGGGGTAAAATCCACCGCGTAGCCGGGGAATATAGAGCCTATGCGGCTTGCTATCCGATTAGTCGCTTCAGATAGCTGCGCCCCGACTTCCTTTGCAAGCTCTTCCGTGAGTTTCTTCAGAGCACCGACAACCTCAGCGGTGCGACCCTCATCAGCCTTAATAGCGGTCTTCGCGGCAGACGTCAGGATTTCCACGATCTGGGTTTCTGTGGTAGCCGCATCGTCCGTCGGGCGGACGCGAAGAGGCAGCGGTATTCGACTGGCGATCAGGGTATCCCAGCCGCCCATTCCGCCGGCCACCCAGGCCCGCTTGTCAGGATCCCAGGAAAACTTTGCCCCTTTCTGATCCGGTGCGGACCACTCCCATTTCACTCGGACGCAGTCTCCGTACTTTGGGTCACTATGCTTCCACTTTGCACCGACCGTCTCGATGTCTTCACTGCCGAGATCACCAAAGACCGCGATAATGGCGACGGAATTCGCGGGGTCCTCATTTCGAAAGTTTTTGAGGGTTAGTGGTGCCCCGACGCTCGCAAAGGCCTCGTAAGCATCTAGGATCATTGACTTGCCGACGTTGTTGGGCCCTATAAGTACGACGATATCATCGACATCGAACTCGTACCCAGCATCGTCGATGCACCCGAAGTTAGTAATCTTCAGCGCTCTCAGTCTCATCCTCTCGCCTCCTCCCCTCGGCAGCTTGTCTCGGCTGGGTGGCGCAGGCGTGTGCCTCTCAACATGTCTGCGAACAGGGCAACTCCTGCTTGCAGGAGCTGGACCAGGCTCCGGGCGTTCTTATCGTTTCGTCGAGCGCTTGGGGCTGTGGCGACGCTGAGACAATGCTGAGGCGGCCACGCTACGGACTGCCTTGCTTCTTGCGTGCATCAGCCGAGATGCTTTCCGAACAACGCGTCGTGACGTTCTGTGGCAGATGGACATGAGTGGTCTCCTACCGATCAAAATTGTCGTACCGTAACCTCTTCGCGATCACTGCGTCGGATACTTGGAAGACGTCCTTCAGCGCTTCCGTCACATACTCTAGGAAGGCTTCGGGCTCGCCTTGCCGACTGAATCCTATGCGCTCGGCGGCATCGGCGGCCGATTGGAATTGAGCCCTCAGATGGGCCGTGGGCACCAACACCAGCCCGGCGAAGGCGTATGCTTGGTACTCAAGCCAGTTGTAATCGGTTTCGTCCACTTCCCTCTGGAATTGCTTCCACTCGTTCAGGCTGGCGAACTTGAGCTCGGTGTAAATATCCCTGTGCATGTAGAGGTGCCCGAGTTCATGTGCGAGTGTGAAGCGATAGCGGTTTAGTCGTCTCTCAAGGATGAACTGGTCGACAGTAATGCAGGACAAGTCGCTGGAGATGAAACCATCGATCTCAAGAAGGTCGCGCAATCCGGGCAAGGGGATGATGTCGAGGCCGCATTTGATTTCGGCGATCTCTTCGATCGGTGTTGGAATGGAGCCCTCCGCATGAAATTCGCGCAGGAACTGCTCGGATATTCTACGGATTTCGCTGTAAGAGAGGCGGCGGACGGGGATTCTAATCGGGTTGCTCCCTTCGGATCATTTCCACGAGTTGATCGACGTTTTCCGGCGTAACCTTTCGCCCCCTCAGGGTCCGGAACAATAGCGGCAAGCGACCGACCAGTTTCTCGTCGGCTTGGAGGTCAGCCGGGAGCTGCCCGCGCGCTGCGGCAGCTCTGTCAAAGAACTCGATCCATTCTTCGCTTCCCTCCTTGAGGGCCAGTGCCTTAGCGTACTCTCGCATCTTCTGCGGCGACTCGGGGGGAGGAAACACTCCTCGCTCAAGCCGGCTGACGTTTCCAGGGTCATAGCCGTTCGCCTCACAGAAGCGACGTAAGCTCCATCCCTTCCTCGTCCTCAGTTCTTTGAAGTAGGACCCAAATGTCGAAGCCACTTCGCACCTCCTCACACTCTGTTGTAGTCATAGTACAACGCTGACCGTGTGCCTGTCAAGCAATTTTTGATTTTTGGGGCCACTTCTCCGGAGGTCCTAACACCCAGCGCCGAGCCCCCTTCCTTCCGCCCGTCAACGGCAGGGAATTCAAATAGTTCACAGTCCACAGTTTACAGTTCACAGTAAGAATCCATAACGCCTTCTGCTTACTGCCGACTGCCTAGCCCTAACTGCCTGTCGCTTACTGCCTTCGGATTCCCACCCCCTGAATCTTCAGTTTCAGCGCTTGACACGCGGCCGGAAATATGGTAGCCTACGGTAGTTGGCATATGCTGAAGGCACCGCCATTCCGGTTGGAAGGGGCCCTAAATCGCCGTCGCGATTGGGGAAGATTGCAGCGATAGTCAAAAAAGATACTAAATAGAGGGAACGAACCTAAGCATTTATTGGAAACACAGCACTTAGCTGTTTCTGGAGCGAAAAACGAACTCAAAACGAACTCGATTTTGAGTGCAAAAAGCGCTTATCAAAGCGGAAAAGTAGGCTTCGGGCGCCAGGGGTTGGGGGCTGGGGCCTAGGGGCTAGGGGCTGGACTAGGATTCAGGAGTCAGGAGGCAGGAAAAACAGGTGTCAGGTGTCAGGTGTCAGGTTTCAGGTGTCAGGGGCCAGAAGTGCGGTTGCCTGGCAGTACTATGCGGCCCGCCTGCCGGCGGGTTACTGCCCGCCCGAACCCGCTCCCGAGAATGTATCAAGGGGGACGAAAAGCCCGCAACGGGGCAGGCTGCACAGCGAATCAAGCGGCAGCCTGGGACGTGGTTGTTACTTCTCGACCCTCGACTTTCGACTTCTCGACTTCGAGAAATTGAACGAGCAACGCGGGAATGTCTATGAAAACAAAGGACCGCTGTGGAAAACCTGTCGACGAAGCGGGAATGTCATAGAAAACAAAGATAGTTACTCGTCGATAGCGGGAATGTCGTTGAAAAGAAAGTATGTTAGCTGCAAGTCCTCCCAGCCCTCACTGACATGCTCGATACTTCCGAACCTCGCCCGCCCTTTGGTTCCAGAGCGAGATTCCTCGATTCGCTCGGAATGACAGTGAAGGGATCGGACAAAGCCGGCTCAGGGCACGGCGGTGCGATAGGGAGGTGGCTTGAGACGCGCGACTTCCGGAAGCCGCACGAGTCGCGAGGCGGGCGCCAATTGCACGTCATCGCTTTCGAGTTGGGGCAAAAACTTGGCCAGTGCGGCGATCGTGGTTGGGTAGGGGTGGCCGATGGCCAGGGCTGTGCCCTGCTCTTCCAATACGCGCCGGAACTGGCGAAGCTGCCCAAGCGTATAGCGCACGCTCTCGGTGTCGTCCAAAAATACCGAACGATAAAAGGCGGGAAGGCCCTGCTGGCGAGCCGCCTCGAGAGCCACGCTGGCTGCTGTGGTACGGCTATCCACGAAATAGAGGTGGCGCCCGGCAAGCGATCTCATTACCGCAGTCATCAAGCGGGGATCGGCGGTGGCACGTGACCCCATGTGGTTGTTTACGCCGACCGCATGGGGAACTGAAGCGAGGTCTGATTGCAGGATTTGTTCGACCTCGAAGCTGGTCATGCCGACACGGATTTCTCCCTTCCCGGGCGAGGCCTGGGAACCCGCTTCCGGCTCCATCGGAAGGTGAAGCATTACCTCGTGTCCGGCGCGGCAAGCTTCTTCAGCGGTTTCCACAGAGTCGGGAAGATGAGGTAGAACGGAGAATGTCAGGGAATACGGCAAAGCAAGCAGTTGGCGCGCAGCCTCGAGGTTTCCCCCGAGATCGTCAATAATGATGGCGGCGTGAAGGATGCGACGGACCTCATGGAGCTTCCATCGAGACACCTGCTTTCCAGAACGTAACAAGCGGATATCAGCGACTCGCCATCCCCCTTTGGTCCGGGATTCATTTATGGCACATTCCAGGTGGTTCTTCTCAGCCTCGTGTTGCAGGGCGGCCATGACCGTCGAATAAACCTCAGCGCCGACCCGCGCTTCAACGGGAGTTTCAGGCTTTCCGGAGGTGAGACCAACGGGTGACTTGATCCAGACTTGAGATCGTCCGGCAGCTTCGACGGCATTCTCGATCTTTCGCGCCAGTTCCCGCTGATCCTCTTGGCGCAAGGGCGCGAAGACAGGCCGTTTACAGCTTCCGGCACAAATGGCTAGAGCCAGAAGGAAAGCAAGCCGTAGCGTTGAGGCTTGAATACCGTGAGGAGTGGAAATCAAGGGTAGAAATACTCGCAGGATCGAGCGCAAGGTTGAGTGTTCAAGTATCCGTGGCAATGCCGGCGCAGGACTGATCAAGCAGCCTTAGCAGATGACGACGAATGCATCAGGATTTCAATTGCCTTGAGAAGCTGCAAATCATCCTTGCCACCGAAGTGTTCGGGGTTCTGTGTCTCCTCTTCGCCGTCGATATCAGCGGAGGTACTTCCCGCGCTTTGGACCACGCTGGGCGTAACGCCGTTATCGTTGATCGCCTTGCCATCAGCTCCGTAATATTTCGCCACGGAGAGCAGCAGCGCTGAGCCATCCCCAACCGGGATCGTTTTCTGAAGAACTCCCTCGCCAAAACTGCGCACCCCGACCACCTCACCGCGCTTGTTGCCCAGAACGGCGGAGGCGATGAGCTCCGCAGGCCCGGCGGTGGATTGGTTGATGAGCACCGCCAAGGGAAGATTGGATACGCCTTCAGTGGGATGGGCCGTGATGTCCTGCCTGGGATAACGTTGGCCGGAAAGGTAAGTAATCAGTCCCTTGTCCAGGAAAAGGCTGGTTGTATCAACGGCTTCCTGCACATCGCCGCCGGCGCAGTTTCTCAGATCCAGAATGATCTTATGAGCTCCGTTCGCCTCAAGCTCTTTGAGCTTGGCAGCAATCTGCTTCGCTTTCCCCCTCTCAAAGGTTGAAACGCGCAGATACCCGTCCCCGTCGTCCACTATCTTTGCCACCACCGGAGGATAATTCAGTAGCGTACGTGTCAAGGTGATGGGCTCCGGCTCGCCTCGTGCTTCCCGGACCACGTAGAGCTTTACCGTGGTCGCGGGCGCCCCAGCCAGCAGGCGCTGGATTTGCAACACGGAAAGCTCCCGTGTGGCCGAGCCCTCGACGCGATCGATTAAGTCACCAGCCCTCACGCCGGCTTTCTCAGCCGGACTCCCTGGAAGCACGGAAATCACGGTAGCATAACCCATCCTCTTGGATAGGAACATGCCTACGTCCGCTGGGCCCGGGTCAGGATGTTTCAGGTACTCTTGATACTCTTCAGGAGTGAAGTATGTGCTGTAAGGGTCCAGGGCCTCGAGAAGGCCCCGGATTGCTCCGTCCGTTACCTTCTTGAGGTTGGGTTCGGTCACATAATCCATGCGGATGCGGTTCAATACTTCGCTATAAACTCCCAAGTCGCGGTAGGTCTTCTCCGAGGTGGAGTCGCTCTTGCCGAGCAATCCTCCGAGGACGACATAAAATATCAGAAGACTGGAAACTGAGATCAACGTAACCCGTATGCGGTTGGTCATCACCGGGAAAGCTCCTTCAGCGCTGGGCCCACGAGGCCCTTACTGTCCAAAGTATAGCACGGCAATAGATTGGATGCACCTTGCCGGCCTAAAGTCACTGCGAACAATTCTGAATGTTGAATGAATTGCCTTCCTAACTTCCCTCATTGCCGGCTGCCCGCTGCTTATTGCGTACCGCCTATCTTCTGTCTACTGGGGACTGGGGAAGAAGAGCAGGCAGCCGGCAATTCATAATTCAGAACTCCCCCAGCCCCAAACCCCCAGCCCCTAGTACTACTACGTTAGGTTATTGACCTCCCCTGCGAGAGGTGCTAAGCTTCGGTCCATGACCGAGAGCGAAATCGAGAAATGTCGAAAGCGCTTGGAACAATTCTTGGCCGACCTGCTGGAGC
>JBEKIZ010000009.1:0-113925 GCA_050011515.1 Terriglobia bacterium
TACAGATATCTTTAAAGGGGCTGTCCGGGAGGTTGAGCAGCTTATAATACGTGAATCGAGCCATAAATCTCTGCTTGTCGCTAACGTTCCAGTCGACCTTCTCGTTTAACTGGTCGGTGTCGCCCCCGGTGCCATAAGACTTTGTGAAGTTGTTGGTGAGCGCAGAGCTCGTAGGCGCAGGGAAGTAACCCGCAAGGACTTTAGAGGCCGAGTTAATTTGGCTCGCGGCAATGACGTTGGGGATGCCGCTGCCGCCGGGCTCGAGGCCAACTTGCGTTCGGCAGGTCCCCCCGGAAGCGGTACAGTTGGTGCTGGTCGTTGGGTCATAAATGGCGGGCAAGGCGGAGAAGTCACCGCTCAACATCGCAGCGGTGGGGACGGTTGAGGTGAGGGCTGCGGACGATCGTACGCGGTAGCCCTCATAGCTCGAGAAGAAGAATAACTTGTCGGTGACAGCTTTCCCGCCGAGGTTGGCGCCAAACTGGTTCTGGGTCCAGGGACCCACAGGGGCTCCCGCCTCGTTGAGGAAAAAGCTGTTGGCGTCCAGCACCTTGTTGCGGAGGAATTCGTAGGCGGCGCCGTGGAAGGAGTTAGTGCCCGACTTGGTCGTGAGGTTGATGATCCCGCCGGCAAAACGGCCAAAATCGGGTCCCATGTTGTTCGTCTGCACTTTGAATTCCTGGATGGCATCCTGCGTCGGGATCAGGGTGATGACGTTCAGGTAGGAGCCATTGGTCGGAACACCATCCACAAATATCGCGTTTTGACCGGCTTGGCTTCCACCTATTTGGAAGTCGCTAGACGCAAAGGGGTTAGAGCCGACGGGGTTGCTCATCGAGGAGTTGCCCCCCGATGGCGGGCCCTGCGGCTGGATGCCCGGTGAGAGCTGCGCCAAGGAGAGAACGTTGCGGCCGTTCAAGGGCATTTCGGTAACTGTACGCGATTCCACCACTTCCCCCAAGTCGGAAGTCTGAGCCTGGAGCAAAGGTGTCGCCGCCGTGACCTCGATGGTTTGCGTTACGGCCCCGACTTCCATCGCGACGTCGATTCTGAGCCCGCTTCCGACCTCCACGAGGATGGGCTCACGTTTGAAGTGCTTGAAGCCGGCTTTTTCCGCCTCGAGCCGATAGTTGCCCGGAAAAAGGTTGACGAACGTGTAGGACCCCGCCGCATCCGACCCCACGATGCGCTTATCCGAGGTCCCAATATTGGTCAGTGTAACTGTCGCGCCGGGAACCGCCGCTCCGCTTGAGTCCAGAACGGTTCCGGCAAGGGTTCCATATACGGTCTGGCCCCAGCCCGCTCGAGGCCAGAGCGCCAGAAGAAAAACAACCGTTATTGACAAGAACTTAACTCTTCCAAGGTATTGCATTTTAGCGCTCCTATTAGCCGAATTTTGTTAATTCCTGACTTCTAAGTCGTAGTGCGAATGGCGCGTCCACTGACAGGCGACCGACGGCAGTAAGGTCTGGCTGTAGTTGTAGTTTAGCGCCGCCGTCCGCGACCCGTGGTGCAACGCGCCCTGATTATTCGTGTTTTTCGGGTTATTCCAGGGAGGGCTGTTCAACCAGCGCTCCGAGACATGATAAGTAGCGTTGGGACCGTTACTGAGAACAAGCAAAACGGCAAGTGCCCGCAGTCCATTGAACGAGCGTTTGCTCTCTCGTCGCTTGTTCCTGCTCGTTAACCTGCTTCGAAAGGTGCTGAACGAGCCCTCGACTCGCCGTTGCCAGTGTCGGCAACGCATATTATCCTCGTGACCGAAGGCCCGACGCTAACGAGAAACGCCCTGTGCCGGTTCCATGCCACAGCCGGCAGAGTGCGCAAGGTACCCGCTGCCTCGCCAGCTTAAGGGCCAGACAGCGGCAGTTTGAATCACAGCATTGATGGGCCGAGCATTGACTGCATCGCTCCTAGCAACATCCAGCTAACCCTTAAACGCAGCCTGCTTCTGCACCCACGTGCACCTGCGTGCACAGCGACTCTTACTAGAAGATGAGCAGTAACGCAAGGTTAAACCTGTTAGTTTTCATGAAAATTTCAGTTACTTGACGCAAGTCGTCTATGGTCAATGACCTATAAGCATTGGTGTAACCTAACTTGCGCCGCTACTGTTCGGGTTTCGCGAAGTTAACCTTGTTAGTTCTCATGAGAAGCTCAGTTATTTAATGTAAGTCTTGGCTGCTCAATTATATACGAGCATTGGTGTAAACCAAGCTGCGCCCTTGCGGTTCGGGTTTTGCGTTCTGTTACAATTCCGCGCCTAGAGCTATCGCATGTCGACCCCGGTGTCAGGACAGCAAGAGAAAGATGCACTTGAGGCCGTTTTGGCCTCGGGAATCTTCGCAAGGGCTCCCGGACAAGCGAAGCTGCTAGGAGCCTGTCGGGGATAAGAGTTCTTCGACGAAGGATCAACAACTTACAGGCATAGGCATGTCGCTAAGTTGTTGATTCTATATACGGCCAAATCTATCTCCGACAGGCTCCTAGAGTACATCACCTCGCATGACGAGTGCGCTGATCGGAGCCAGCCGGACCGAGCAGATTGAGCAGAACGTCTCCGCACTCGCGAACTTGAAGTTCTCAGCCGAGGAACTGCGGAGGATTGACGAGATACTTGCCCCGCAGACTGCATGAAGAGCCAGCGTCCTCGTTCAACCGCAGTTCCGGCTGAGGGGAGCTGCTCGCTCGTCACCTATTCTTCTGGGCGCTGCAGGAACCCGTTCCGAGCTGTTCTTGCTAAGTCAGGGTGTTTCCAAGCCTCTCGGCGAGCGACGCCGTATTCCACCTCAACGACCCAGCTAAACTACACCCCGACGGCCCGGCGCAGTCCGCATTCGTGGTATACTCGGTCAGAGCGGAACGCCAGAAATGCAAATCCGGGCGGAATCCGTGACCCGACCTTGCGAGTCGAGCATTGCCGCTAGCTCGGTCCCTCAGGCGTTCATGAGGATGTCCGGTGTAAAGGGCGAGAGATTGACGGTCTGGGGTGCGCTGAAGGAGCCATTTTCGAGGGTGCTACCCAAAACCTGCTTACAACTACCCAGATTCCAAGGCGCCTGGAGGCGTGGCCGCGGCAACGTCGAAAGAAATCCCGGCATCCGCAGTGATTTCGCGAAGTCCGTGCTGGCTCTGCTGGTATGTGCCGCGTGCTTAGGGGCTTCTACTAACCCTGGAGCCGTGGCCGAGGCCAGCACGGGCCTTGCGCTGGCGCGCCAGGGAAAGTACGAACTTGCCATTCCGCATTACCGGGCGGCCATCGCCCTGGATCCTCTTCTGCCCGGCATTTACCTGGATCTCGGCTTGGCCTACTTTAAGCTGGACAAGCTCCCCGAAGCCGCTTCCGCATTCGAACAGGCCATAAAAGCCGACCCCAGCAGCTTTCAGGCTCGAGTGTTGCTTGGGATGAGCTATTACGGCAGCCGCCGATTCGATGCCGCCGCGGCCCAACTTAAAGTTGCGGTCGCGCAGCAGCCCGACAACACGGAATTGCGATACAAGCTGGCCCAAAGCTACTTATGGTCAAAACAATATCAGGGCGCGATCGATGAGTTCCGGCTTCTGCTGACCAAGAACCCGGATTCCGCGCCCGTTCACATGCTGTTGGGCGAAGTGCTCGATGCGGCAAACCAGGAAGACCAGGCAACGGCGGAGTTTGAAGCTGCGGTGAAAGCCTCGCCGCGCGAGCCCGAGGTTCACTTCGGTCTCGCCTACCTCTATTGGAAGCGGAAGCGTTACCAAGACGCCTGCCGCGAATTTCAGGCAGAATTGGCTAATCAACCCCAGGACACCCAGGCCTTGGCATACTTGGGCGACTCAGAAATGCATGCGGGAAACCAAAAAGAAGCCGAGGAACATCTGCGGCGGGCGTTGAAGTTGGATCCGAATTTTCGGCTCGCGCATCTGGATCTTGGCATCCTTCTGGCGAGCAGGAACGACTCCACCGGAGCCGAACGTCATTTTCGTGAGGCGATCCGCATCGATCCATCGAAGCCAGACGCGCATTACCATTTGGGCAGGCTTTGGAATTCTTTGGGCCGCAAACAGGAAGCAGATTCCGAGTTCGCCAAGGTGAAGGAGCTGGCGAAAGAAGAGCAGCAGGAGCCGCTCCTCAAGGTATCAGGACGGGGGAGTAAGCCGTCGCCATGAATAGAGCATCGTTTGTGTGGCGCGGAAAGAACGTCCCAATAAAGTCCATTGCGGCGTCGCCGATTCTCTGGACGGTAGCGGTTTTGTTGGCTGCCGTTTGGGTAGCCGCTTCCAGCCGAGATACCGAGACCTCCATCCACTTCGTTTATCGGCCGATCGACTTCAAGCTCGACAGTTGTGAGACGCCGGAGCGCCATGCGCCGGAAACCATGGCCGGTGGGGTGGCTGTTTTCGACTATAACAACGACGGCTATCTGGATGTTTTCTTCACCAACGGAGCCGATATTCGGACGTTGAAAAAGACCTCTCCAAAGTACTCCGACCGCCTCTTCGAAAACGACGGGAAAGGCAACTTCAAAGATGTCACCGAAAAGGCCGGTCTCGCGGGTGTAGGCTTCGACAACGCCGTCGCGATCGGCGATTACGATAACGACGGTTACGAAGACATCTTCGTGGGCGGCGTTCATGGCAACCGGCTATACCATAACAACGGCGACGGCACGTTCACGGATGTCACGGCGAAGGCGGGGCTGAACAAGCCGGACAGCCAATATGGCCCGTTGTGGTGTGTCGGTGCGGCCTGGGTGGATGTAAACAACGACGGGCTTTTGGACCTTTTTGTGGTCAACTATCTCGCTTGGGACATCAACACCGAACGCACCTGCGAGGCGGCGCCGGGCCAGTTCGACTACTGCCATCCGAAATTCTATAAGCCCACCCCAAATCAGTTATTCCTAAACAATGGCGACGGCACCTTCCGGGATGTTTCGGCAGAATCGGGAATCCGCGCCCATCCCGGAAAGGGCATGGGGGTGGGGATCGCGGATTACGACCTGGATGGTTTGATGGATATTTTCGTGACCAACGACAAGATGTATAACTCGTTCTTTCATAACAAGGGCGGCGCGAAATTCGAGGAGATCGCTTTCCAGGCCGGCTTGGCGCTCGCCGCGAACGGAGAGTTCATTTCAGGGATGGGGGTAGACTTTCGCGACATCGATAACGATGGTTATCCCGACATCGCTTTCGCAGCGCTCGATAAGGAGACCTTCCCGTTATTCCGGAACCTGGGGACGGGCAGTTTTGAGGACATCACGGAACGCAGCGGGCTGGCTTGGCTCAGCCTGCCGATGGCAGGTTATTCGCCCACGATCGCGGATTTTGACAACGATGGATGGAAGGACATCTTTGTCACGCGCGGGCACGTTCAGTCGCTTGGGTATGCGTCGAGAGTGCAAGTGGCACAGCCTAACACCGTGTTTCGGAACCAGGGCGGGACGACATTTCAGGCCCTCACTGCGCAGGCAGGTCTGACTGCGCAACCCCCCAGCCGGCATCGGGGCTCGGCGATAGGCGACCTGAACGGGGACGGGCGTCTGGACGTCGTGGTCAGCGCCATCAACGCGCCTGCCGAGGTTTGGATCAACGACAGCCCGGGGGGCAATCACTGGCTGGAGTTCAAGCTGGAGGGCACGAAGAGCAATCGCGATGGCATCGGAGCCCGAATCAAGGTGGTGGCCGGAGGGACCACTCAATACAATCACGTCTCTTTCGCCGCCGGGTATGCCTCTTCCAGTGCCGGACCCACTCACTTCGGCTTGGGCGCGAACAAGTCGGCAGATCGTGTGGAAATCCGCTGGCCTTCAGGTATCACCCAAGAACTCACGAACGTACCCGCTGATCAGATTGTCAAGGTGAAAGAGCCGCCCAGGTAGCCGGGGACGACCCGGTTCATTCACGAAAAAAAACCGGCCAGCAGTCTGGCTAATGAGGCTACTGGCCGGACAAAAGAGTTAAGTTAACGTCTTGCCGTACTAACTAACCCTTGGAGCGCTCATTAGAACTTGAGCTTGAGGGCGAATTGGAAGATCCGCGGGTCCCAAACCACATTGATCTGGCCGAAGGTATTTGATGGGTAGCTATTGACGAAGGTATTGAACTCCGTGTGATTGAACGTGTTGTCTGAATGAAGCCTCCGGCTAAACTTTCGATCTTCTTGCCGCAGCGATTTACATTCGGTATTATGCTAGGGAGGTCTGAGATGCCTGTCAATGCCCAGTTTGCGCCTACTGATGGTCAATTTGCGCCACAACGGGAAACACGTCGGCAGGCATATTTAATGCCGTGGAGCATTGAGGGTTGGCCCGATATGGGAACGTAAAATGCTAAACTTGCGACACCCCCGGCGTACGGGTTACAGGGCATGAAAAAGAAGCTCCCAAAATCCCACATTCCGCAAGTGGCCCTTCTCCTTGAGACATCCACTGAGTATGGCCGCGGGCTCCTCCGAGGAATCATCCGCTACTCGCGGCTGCACGGGTTCTGGTCGCTTTATATTGCTCCCGGCCACCTCAAGCAGATCTTGCCGAAAGCAGGAGCTTGGCACGGAGATGGCATAATCGCAAGGATCCGCTCGTCGAGGACCGAGCAAATCCTCCGCGCCAGCGGGGTGCCCTTTGTTGCTTCTGACCTCTCTGAATCTTCCCCTCCGAAGGAGGAGGGTTTTTGCGGAGAAATCCGCACCGACGGTGAGTCGATTGCGCGCATGGCGGCCACGCACTTAGCCGATCGTGGACTGCGCCATTTCGCTTTTTGTGGATTCTCCCAATGTCAATGGTCGGCCTCCAGGGAGAAGACATTTGTGGAATTTCTGAAGGGAAGGGGCTTCTCGTGTTCCGCTCACCGTGTGGAATCTGCCGGATGGCTGCAACGCACCCACTGGATTGAAGCCTGGGAGCACGAGCAGCCGATTATGACCCGCTGGCTGCAAGTGCTTCCAAAGCCGGTAGGCATCATGGCTTGCAATGACGTTTGCGGTCGCGAGGTGCTGCAAGCTTGCGCCACCGCAGGGCTAAGCGTGCCGGATGATGTTGCCGTGGTGGGCGTGGACAATGACGACATGATGTGTGAGTTATCGAACCCTCCCTTGTCAAGCGTGGCGCTCGATATCGAGAAGGCAGGGTACGCGGCTGCACGGATCCTTGATGATCTGATGCGCGGTCGGCGAGCCCGTAACCGCATCGTGTATGTAGAGCCAACTCACGTGGCGGCGCGCCGCTCCACTGATTTCATCGCCCAAGATGATCCGGTCCTGGCTACAGCGCTACGAATGATGCGTGACCATTCGCGGCTGGGGATTGGAGTGCCCGAGGTGGTAGAACGCGTGGGCGTCCCCCGGCGGACGCTCGAACGTCGGTTCGCCCGTGCTGTCGGCAGGTCCATTCTCGGGGAGATTACGCGCAATCGGATCGAGCATGCCAAACGATTGCTGCTTGAAACTGATCTGCCATGTTTCAATGTTGGGCCTGCGGCGGGGTTCGGGAGCGTTAAGTCGTTCACCCGTACCTTTAGGCAAGCTGTCCGCTGTCCGCCGGAACGCTTTCGGACTCTTTCCAGGGCTGCCGAGCCGGGTGGTAAGCGCTTCAACTAGCCCCAGAATAAGAACTCCCCGAGCTTCTTCACCAGCCTCGAGGCTCGCGCAGGCGATGGGGCGCGCTGCGGCAAATCAAACGCTGCGAAAGTTGAAACGTGCTTTAGCCATCGGAGTGCCCAGCACCTCGACTTGGTTAAGGTTGCGAGTGCCCACGCCCAGTTGTTCCGCCAGCCGCAACGTGCTATCAGAAGTTTCAAACGGAGGAGTGCCGCGGTCCGCCATGGGGTCGAATCCCATGAGCGCCATGCCTACCGCATCTGTGGCCACGCAGTTCGTTCCCGCGATCAGCAGGCGGGGTTGGACGTGGCGCCGTCCCTCGCTCCAGGGACCTTCGCCACCGCTCATGGAGTGGATTCCATCGATGATTGCCAGATGGATGGGCCGTGCTGCCACCAGGTCCGCCACCACTCGAGGCACGCTGTACCCGGGATCTTTCGGGGCATTGGGATTAACCGGCGGGGGCGCGCTCTTCGGAGGCAACCGATTCATCGCATGGAAAGGCCCGCGGCCGCCCCGCGGAAAAAGACCCGGCTCATCCTCGGGAGCGCCGTCCCCGTAAATCGTGCAGGGAGTGATGCCGAAGCAGTTCTTCATCGAAAGGGTGATGCCGGCGGTAGTGTGCTCTTTCAGTTTGGCCAGCGATACGAAGACGTCGCAGTCTTCATAGGAGTGGTTAAGATCGTAGCCCTTGAACATCAAGCCGCCACCCGGAACCCAGAAGCGCGAATACTTCTTGCCGCTTCCCAGGTAGTTCGTGTTCTCAAATTCCACCCGCGGCGCCGCGCTCAGGAAGTCTCGCGGTTCCCAGTTGGCCTGGAGCATGAATTCTTCCAGCGGCTCGGTCGTTTCCATGGGGCTCTCCAGCAGGCGAACGCGATGCGCTCCCGCCTTGGCAAGCAGATGAACCGTTGCCCCGATGACCTGAGGATGAACCCAGTGGGTGATTCCCGGCGGCGTGTACCCCAACCGATCGGTGGCGCCTCCGGTCAGGTTGAGCTTTATAGCGACGGTTTTTCCTCGAACCAGTCCCTCCAGTCCCCCTAACTGGTCGAACATGTTCCCAAGCGCGCCGACCACTTCCGGGCCATACTCGTGACACGTCCCCACCGCTACTCGGCTTGCCGGAACAGCACGAGCCAAGAACATTGTGGGACGAGCCAGCCACGCGCCGGCCGTTGCACCCATCGCGGCAATGAACTTCCTTCGGGAACAAGCTGTTGTCATCATAGGTTTGAACCCTCAAACTCGAGTGCGCAATAAACAGAGATGGGGGGAAGTCCGAAATCTGTCCCCGGCGCCGCAGCGACGCCTTGGACGGTGAGAGCATCCTTTGTGCCAAGCCTCCAGAGCCGTGCCGGCCCGGCCCGAGTATTCATCCAGAGTGTGACGGAATCGGCCGGCTGCGAGGAGTAATTCAGCACTTGAACGAGTCGTTTTCTGTGGCCGGGATCAATACTCGAATGGCAGTTGGTCGACGCCGGGTTGTAAAGGCGCACGAGATCGTTGCGGCGACTCACCAGCAGATGAGTATCCACAGCCACCTGATAAGGGTCCTGGAACTCTTCTTCTGCCACTGCAATTTGCCCCTTGCCGAGATTATACATCTTATATTGAAGCGAGGGGTCTTTTCTGGTTGGCTTCACCTCCGGAGGGCCCCAGTAGGCAGAAGCAATCACCAATCCCCCTTGCCGGGCAAAGGCGAGCAACTTCGAATGTTGTTCCGCGCGGGGCGCTTCTTTGTCGAGCCAGAGTATCGCCTTCAAGCCTTTCGTGGGCGTCGGCAGCGACCTCGATCTCTCGAGGATCTGGAATTGAACTTGGCGGCGGTTGAGAAGGTTCAACACTTCGCCGCTCAAGAACGCGTTCTCGCCACGAAAATCAGAAATGACCCCGAGGATGCCTTGCGATTTGAATGCCTCCCATTCCCCGTGACTTTCGAAGAAAGCGAGCGCTTCGCACATCTTTTCCCAAACGCCCTTTGCTTGGGAATTCCCTTTCGGGAGTGCGGCCCGAAGCTTATCGTCCAAGGAGATGATCCACCGGCTCCCATACGCCCGGCTGTCTGCGATGGCCAAGTCATAGTCGGCAGGGTGCGGGACATTTGAAGAGTCCGTAGGATCGAAGTCCAGCCACAGGGTTTTTCCTGGCGCCAACTCGCCAGCCAGTAGCGAAAACCAGGCGTTCGAATTCACCCAAGGGATACCCGTTGGGCCGGCGATGGCGGTATCTCCTTTCATGGTCTCGAGACTCAATCCAGGCCAAACGTTTTCCTTCGAGCTGAAGATGGTTGAAGCTGTTTCCCATGCGACCTTGTCGCGTGGGAATTGCAGAATGGCCGGGAGGTCAAAGGATTGGCCGGATGTATCCCCGAGCATTACTGCCGAAAGCCCGGCCGCGCGGGCAGCCGCGACGGCGGCCCCTGAACCCTCCTTCGCGGCGACCTTTCCCACAAAGCTGATCTCAAGCCGGCGACCTGCTTCGAGGAGGGGCTTCAAGGCCCGCTGCTGAGCTGAATCCTCGGGCTCTCCATAAGCCCAGTCCACAATGAGGCAGTTGATGGGTGTTCCCTTGAGCAATTCCAGGGTGGAGGGTTGCCCCCAAGTCTCGAGCGTCTCCTTGAGGTCAGCATTGATACTCTGTGACTTGTTTCGGCGTGCGATTTCCAAAGGCCCGCACGGCCACTTCATCGGCACCCATTTCGAATCCAGATTCATTCGCAGTCTCCTACAACGATTCCTGCAATTCCAGGGCCCTCACAATTCCACCGTAGGGGCGGTTCGCGAACCGCCCCTACCCCGCTACCGGAACGAGAGCCACAGGACCACCGTGCACAGAAAGAGTACACCGGCCCATTTACGGTAATCACCTAATCCCCTGCCGGGGGCAGTGAATTCCCGCCACACGTTACGCGTCGCTTTGCTGGGGTCCGCGGGCTGACTGACCAGGCTGATGGCAATCATCGCCGCCGCAGCAATGATCCACACCACCAGTGTACGGTGCATGAAAGAGTGCAACAGAGGGTGGGACAGCACCGGCAACTTCCAGCCCAGCACTTGGTCGAGAAAAAAGACCAGCCCCACTGAAAACCCCACCACCACTCCTCCGATAGCTCCCTTCGTGTTGCCCCTCTTCCACATCAAACCGGTGAAAATAACCGCAGACATGGGCACGGAAAGGTAGGCCGAGATGAATTGCAGGTAGTACCAGATGGTCACCGAAAGGCCGACCAGCGGAGCAGCCAGGACACCCAGAGCCGCCATGAGCACTGTTACCCAACGGCCAATCACCACTTGTTGGCGTTCCGGGGTGGCTGGCCGAAACCGAAGCACAAAATCCCGCACCACCAGCGTGGCGCTGGAGTTGTAGCAGGCGCTCATGGAGGACATCAGGATGGCAATCAGGCCCGCCAGAACCAGCCCGCGCAGACCTACGGGCAAGAGACCCTGGACCAGCTTGGGATAAGCCCCGTCATAGCGCGGCAGCGCCGGGTAAAGAACTCGAGCGATCAACCCAGGGAGCACCAGAATGAAGGGAACTATGAGCTTCAGGAAGCCCGCAAAAATCGCCCCCCGCTGGCCGTCCGGAAGAGTGCGAGCACCCAAGACACGTTGCACGTTGGTCTGGTCCATACACCAGTAGAACATCCCCGCCAGTAAATTGGCGACGAGGAAACCTGTGATGGGGAAGTCGTTATTGAGAGGCTTGACCATCTGAATCGCGGTGTGAGGCACGTGGCTGACCAGGCCAGATACGCCCCCCACGGCCCTCAGCCCGAGGATGGTCAGCAAGGCGCTGCTCAGGATGAGCCATGTCCCTTGGACCATGTCCGCGTAAACCACCGCGCGCAATCCGCCTTTCATCGTGTAAAGGGCCGTGAAGGCCGACATGATCACCATCACCAGGGTCTGGTTCCATCCAAACAACACCACGAACAGGAGTGATCCCGCCCAGAGGTCAATGGCGTTCTTGGTGAGCACATTGATCACCAGCAAGTTGGCGGAAAGGAAAGCGCGCAGGCTCCAGCCAAAGCGGCGCTCGAGAAATTCCGGGATGGTGAAGATCTTTTCACGAAGATAAAGGGGCGCGAAAATCGTGGCGAGGATGATGAGGTCCCACGCGCCCACCCATTCATACCCTCCGGCGACCATTCCGATGCGATAACCGTCTCCAGCCAGCCCCAGGACATGCTCTGCAGAGATGTTGGAGGCAAAAAGCGACATGCCGATGAATGGCCAGCGAAGGTCGCGGCCCGCGAGAAAATATTCGCTACCCGAGCTGCTCTTACTCGCCGCCCGCGTCACTGCGTACACAACCAGCGCCAGGCTGGCGAAAATCGTAATCGCGTCAATGTAGGACAGCACGATGAATGCGAGTTTACACCCCATCGTCCCTGAACTCATAGAAGCTGTGACAGAATTCCGCTTCTCACCACAGAGGCACAGCGCGGCCTGCGGCCGCAACCCAAATCTCAGATTTCAAATTCCAGAAGCGGCGGTGAGAACGATTCCTCCGAAGGAAAATCTTTGCGCGCTGCAAAGAAATTCACCAACAGTATTGCAGAGGCGGCGCCGAGCGCCTTTCAATTGACTTGCGGGCTGCCATAACTTAGACTCGCAGCGTCACACAGCACGTCGATCCCATAAACACAGGTGAAGATGTTATGCGACCCACGGCTCGAAGGGATTTCCTCAAAGGGTTAGCGGCGGCGATCCCCGCCTCAGCGGTTCTCTCGACCTACCGGGCAATGGCTGCGCCCCTGCGCAAGAAGGTGAAGATCACCGACGTGAAGGCCATGTTCGTCCACGTAAACACCGATTCGAACCTGGTGAAGATTGAAACTGACAGCGGCATCACGGGAATCGGCGAAGCCTACTGGGGGCGCGGAGTGAAAGATGTGATCCTGGGCTACCTGCGCCAACTCGTGGTGGGCGAGGACCCGCTGGACATTGAGCCGCTCTACACCAAAATGCTTCGCTTCACAGGCGGGGCTGGTGCACAGGCGGGAGTGACGGTGACGGCGATCAGCGGAGTGGAAATCGCCTTGTGGGACCTGGCAGGGAAGATCCTGGAAGTTCCCGTGTGCAAGCTGCTGGGCGGCCAATACCGCGACGGCGTGCGGGCCTATTGGACGCGCTCGCCCCAGGACATGCTGGACCCGGCTTCCTGCCGCGAGTTTGCGGCCGCGCTCAAGAGCCACCCCTACGGCATCACCGCAGTCAAGTCGGATGCCGATTCCTTCCCCGCGAAGTACGACCCACAGTTCCGCGAGCCCGGTCACGAACCGTACAGCAGCCACCTGACGCCCAAGGACCTGGCGCGGATTGCCAGGGGCTTTGCCAACCTGCGCGAGGCACTCGGGGAGGACGTTGACATCGCCGTTCATTGCCACTGGGAGTTCGACTGGATCGACGCGCTGGAGTTGGCGCGGGCCGTCGAGCCCATCAAACCGATGTGGCTGGAAGATCCCATGCCGCCGGATTACTCGGAGTCCTGGAGCAAGCTGACCGCGGAATCTCCCGTACCGATCCTGACCGGAGAAAATCTTTACAAGCGTCAAGGCTTTAAGCCCTTCATTTTGAACCAGGGTTGCCACCTTATTCAGATCGATATCCCCAAGGCGGGCGGACTGCTGGAGTCAAAGAAGATTGCCGACTTGGCGGAGCTCTTCGAGCTTCCCGTCTGCGCTCACATCGCTTCCAGCCCGCTGGGGGCGTTGGCATCCGCACACTGCGCGGCAGCGATCCGGGACTTCCGCGCCCAGGAATTTTCGCCCGGCGCCCTGTCCACCGAAGCCTGGGAGAAATTCGTCATCTATGACGGCCCGGTGATTAAGGACGGGAAGTACAGGATTTTAGACAAGCCGGGGCTGGGTGTGGAACTCAACGAAGACTGCGTCCGCGGGCACTTGATGCCCGGGGAGAAGTGGTGGGGGTAAGAGGCAAGTTCGTCGACCCTCTTCTGCCTCCTGAATACTGACTCCTGAATCCTGCTCTTCCCCACCTACGACCTACCACCTACGTCCTTTCTTTTCAACAACATTCCCGCTTTCAACGCGTAACTACCTTTGTTTTCTACAACATTCCCGCTTTCGTCCCGCCCGTGGAAGACCGGTCCTTTGTTTTCATAGACATTCCCGCATAGTTCGCCGAATTTTGAAGAATCTCTTTCTTTCATTTCCACACCGGAACCGACATCCTGTCCAAAGGAAGCCTGGGGGTTTTCCCTCTTTTTGTGCTCCTCGGAGCGCTCTCGAAGCTGGATTTGGGCGTCGGATGTCGCATTGAAAGAAACCTGCTCCCCTCCTACTTCGAGTACGCGCCAAGCCACGATGTACTATCCTAGCCTACTCCTTCACGCGTGTCAAGGGACATTGAGTCCGCTCCGGTATGCCGCAGGAAGCCTCTCCTTAATGTGGTGAAGGGGGTCAACCCGCTTTCCATCGCCCTGGCTGATGATGGCGCGTGCGGGCATTCTTATCCCTTTGTCGTCATTGACGGCGACGGAGATATGATTCTGGAAACGGAGGAGGACAGGCTCTCGAAGCGCACGCTGATCTCTCCGTAGTTGCGGCGGAAGGCCCGGTCAACGTCCTGGGCCACCACGATGTTCTCGCCTTTCGGATAAACCCGCCGAAAAGCTTTAAGGTTGGCTGCCTCGAAGGCATCCGCAGACCATTTGCATTCAAGCGCCAGGGGTTCCTGCCGGCGCGTGGGCAAAACAAAATCCACTTCATGCCCTCGCTTATCCCTCCAGTAGAAGATCTGGCGACTCTGCAACTGCGCCATGATTTCATTCAACACGAAGTGCTCCCACATATCTCCCAGGTCCTGCTGGCGCAGCTCCTGCCAGCCACGATGGTAACAGACGAAGCCGGTGTCAAAGGCATAGACCTTGGGTACGGCCACGATTTCGGTCGGGCGGTGGCTGCTGAAGGGGCGGATCACGTGGGCGGCGAAAGTGGCCTCCAGAACCTTCAGATAGTTAGCGATGGTGGTGCGGCTCACTTCGCACGGGCACGTAAAGCGAGTAGCCTCAAACACGCCTCCGCTTTGCGCTACCAGCAACTCCGCGAATTTCTGAAGGGAGCTGCGGCTTTCCAACCGGAAGAGTTCCTGGATGTCCTTGGCCCAATAAGCATCCAGCCATTCTTGAAAGTCACGTTCCGGAAGTTCGCCGGCCAGGAAGAAGGGTGGCAAACCGCCGCGCAGGAAGCGGTGACGGAGGTCAGGGCGATTGAAATCTCCCAAGTCCGCCAGGCTCATCGGAGTCAGCCAAAGGTCCCGCTTGCGCCCGCTTAGCGTGTCCTGGAATTTGGCGGAAGCGCCCAGCGTCGAAGAACCCGTAGCCAGGACTCGGATGTTGGGATAGTGGTCTGCCGCAATCTTCAGCAGCTCGGAGGGGTTGGGGAGACGGTGGATTTCATCCAGTACAATCCGGCGGCCGCGCAGGCCGTCCAGGAAGCCCTGGGGGTCTTCCATCATCCGCCGCACCCGCGGAAGCTCGCAGTCGAAATACTCCGTGTTGGGCAGGGTCTGGCTGAGGCAGGTTTTCCCCACGCGCCGCACCCCGGCCAACCAGGCCACCGACCGCTCCCGCCAAGCCCGTTCAACGAGTTGTAACCAAAAGTGTCTCTGTACCATATGCAGCTATACTTGCATATAGTGTCACCAAATGCAACCACCTCGTCTTTTGGTATAATGCCGAATCAGGCTCCGCTAGCCCGGATTTCTCACCACGTTCGGACGCTCTTAGTGGCTGCCGGAAGGGCGGGGCTTCAGCCCCGCCGGAATCGCCGCTCCCGCCCTCTGTTGGTCCCGTGCCCCGCGCAGTCCGTCGGCTGACGGGCTGCGCGGGGCACGGGACACAGGAATAATCAGGAAGGCCCTGTAACGGCGGGGCTGAAGCCCCGCCCTTCCAGACCCGTGGGGAGAAGTGCGGGCTAGGCTCTCAAACCGAGTTGCTTGGCGACGCGCTTGATTTGGGCAATGAACTCGGCGCCAGCCCGCCATTGTGTGATGACGATGAAGCGGGGGAGGATCAGCTACTCCCGTCTGTAGTGCGCGGTCAGTTGTCAGTCGTCAGTTATCAGTATTCAGTAAAAACCCCGCCATGATTGGTCCTTGATCGATGTACGCTGAGCGCTCACCGCTGATAGCTAACGCCTCTCACCTGACAACTGACGACTGACAACTGATACCTGAGATTTGTGATGAGTGAATGGTGAATTATGAATTCTCGCTGATGAACAGAAATCGGGCCAAAGCGAGTTTGCCCCCAATCGACAACAAAAAGGCGCGGACCTGAACCCCAGGTCCGCGCTCCGCTTGCTACCTATGGATTCGGAAATAGCGGCATTTGCGCCTCAGAGGGCATTCACAGCATCTGGGGGAAGAACGAGTGCAAATAAGCGCACCTAGATCCAAAACTGCCCAGTTATATCCCTCGGGGTGTTCCGGGTCCACGGCCCGTTGGGCCAACTCTTGTAGGAATGGATCATTCCGGATGTCGACAAGGAGCCTTGGCCTAAAAAACCGTTCGAGAACTCGGACCATATTAACGTCCAGCAAGGGTTTCGGCCTACCATGGCAGAAGAGCTCAATTGAATTTGCGATGTACTGCCCAACGTTTGGCAATGCGTCAATCTCTTCCCGAACGCTTGGAAATAGGCCTTTCCGGGCCTCCATCACGATTGCCAGTCGTCTGAGCGATTTCGCCCTTTGGTTCCAAAGTCCCAATGGTCGAAGCGAGTCCCGCAATTCACGTAATGTCGCGCGCGCCAGCTTTGGCCAGGACGGGAAAGACCTGAAGAAACTCGGGTATAAGGTGTTTACTGTCTCGGCTCGCGTTCGTTGAAGGAGTATCTCGGCGACAACCCTCTTGTAGTTCGAAGCTGAGCCTTTACGCCAGACGAATTCGCGGCCGGCACGAACGGACCAACGCTGCACGGCACGGCGAAACCACTCGACGAGTTTCGGATTGGGCAATTGTTCGTGCAATCCCGCGTCTAGCCCTTAGGCCTCTCCTCAAATAGCTGTCATGGTTAAGAGTCGTTTTCTCCGAATGTATCGGTCGCTTGTCTGATTAGAAATAAATGGACCGGGGGACTACTCCTCGGTGGGTTATTCTGTCATCCGAGCCTGCAAGTGATTTTTGAAGACCTGAACGAGACGTGCCAGTTCGCTGTGAACAGGCCTTACGTTGGTCTCACCGCCTTCACCAAGCATGAAAAACTTTCCGCTGGCCTGGGCTGCCTCAACGATGTCAAAGTCCATCTCCTTTCTGAGGGCGACCTGGACAGAAAGGCAATGAGGGTTTCCCTTAACCATGAGCTGCTCGCGTCCCTGCCAGTCAAAGAACTCCGACTGTGAGATTCGTATCTTAGTGTTGACCGTCACAAGGGGGCGAACCGATTGATTTCTTTCGATCCTGTAGAAGGGCTGTCTAGGCCAAGGGTCGGGAGAGAGTTTGACCTCTTCGTCCTCCACTATGTACCCAACCGCCAAGTCCGATTGTTCCGACGGAGTCTTGAAGTCAATCCTCCCCGCCTTCCACAACGGGTATCTCCCGAATGGGACTCTGACCTCCGTAAATACGTCAAGCTGCGGAAAATCCTCGCACAGTTTGATTACAAGGTGCAGCAAATAATCCTGCATAAGCGCGCCTGGCAGGTTACGCGCCAGATTTTGGTCAATCCTATACTGCCTCTTGTGTGGTGGGTCGCCGAGCCAGTTGTATTGGGCGACGAAGATATCAAATGCTCGCTGCGGATCAGCTCCGGCGAAGATGTCGTACGCTCGCGCAGTCTTCTCAAGCTTTCGACCAAGCTCTCGGCGCGCCGTAGCGCGTTCGGTCTTAAACTGATCAATGTATTCGCGAAGAAATTTCATCGAGGATTAAGGCTGCCAAGCGCCCTCAGAAGGGAGACTCCAATTCCTTTGGCAAGAAGCGGAGGAACTGCGTTGCCAACCTGGCTGTATTGAGGGAGCTCTACAGCACGCTTCTTGTTCCCCTTTCCTCCGCCTCCTGTAGCTCTGGGCCCCAGGAATACAAATGTGTCATCAAATGATTGAAGCCTGGCCATCTCCCTTACGGTGAGGATACGGTGTTGTTTGTAATGTATGAGGTCGTCCGGTAACGTAGTGACTGTATACGAAGGCCTGTCCGGTCTCAGTCGTACGCACCATTTCTTGGACGACCTAAGGTGACGGGCCCACAGGCCTTCAGGAATTGAGTCGAGCCCCTTGCCTTGCTCGATCATTGCGAACCTGGCGATTACCTCGGGAGTGTGGTAAGCGGCTTCATGGTTTTCAAGGTGATTGCTTGGGTTCTCAATTCCCAACATTGCAAAGAGCCTGCCCTGTCTGCTTTCTCGTTGATACTCAGTCGCTGGTGGAAACATCGGGCTGTAACTACCGTTGCTCTCCCAAGATCGAAGGAAAGCGAGGTCCGAGATGGCCTGCCTGACAGTCACGTGCTTGGCGCGTCGCGTAGCTATAACATCAGAAATAGGAGGGGTGCCTTCACGATTTCCGAAGAAGAGGATCCGCTCCCTTAACTGAGGAACTCCAAAATCTGCCGCATTCACTTTTACCGGCCCCGTAATGTGGTACGGCGTCGGGCTCATTCGGGAGACCTCGCTCATTATGCGCTCTACGGCTTCACCCCCGTACATCGTTACGAAACCTGGCACATTCTCCATGACGAAGTACTTTGGCTTTAGGAATTCGATTGTTCTCAGATACGGAAGGAAAAGATCATTTCTTGGATCTTGTCTATTACGCTTGCCAAAGACAGAGAAGCCTTGGCATGGGGGTCCCCCGACGACAACGTCAACAGCCTTGCCTCCGGTGATCTTCGTTATCCCGTCGGCGAGAGTCTCCGCAAAGTGGGGGGCTCGAATATCCTCAACGAGGAACACGTAATCCAACCCCAATTGTTCCTTAAATCGATGCTCGTGCGTAAGACGGGCTGTTGCATTGATATCGCTTGCTCCGACCAATGTGAAGCGATGTTCGTCTAACGTGGCCAGCAGGAGGCCTTCACAGAATCCCCCCGCGCCGGCGAACAGATCGACGAACGTGTACCTCCCCATCCCGATCTTCGTGTTCCGCTCTCTCACTACCTTAGTGAGCGTGGGTTGCATCAAGCCAGATTGTATCAGAGTTGAACCAGCCCGCAAAGGAAGCAAGTCGCACCCAATCGCTTCCCTCTTGCTCGGCATGGGGATGATCGCCATCGAGGGGGAGGCTCCCGAGTATCCTAACTCCAATTGCCCCAGCATCGATAATAATATCGGTTGTCCCCGACTTCAGCAAGAGAGTCTTTCAAGCGATAAAACCCCACTACCTACGATCCGCTGGCTGGCGCGGACCCTCTTCTTGGGGATCTGCGATTTCCTGAAGGGACTTGTGGAAGCTCACGCCTCAATCCAGTCAGCTTGCAAAACGGCACGCTGCCGGAGAGAATACCCGCGACGATGCCGTGCCAGAGGAGAGTCCCTTCGGGAGATCGCAGACGCTAAAAAGCGACCGTCTGCGCCAGCCCGCCATATCCGCCGGGGTTCAGGCGGGAATTTCGGCGAGCGGATGAATGCGCCGGACATGGATTTGGTTCTCGCGCTTGCGGGTTTGGGCGATGTCGTAGGAGGCTTGCATTCGCAGGAGCGTGTCCATCTTGACTCCAAAGGCTTTTTCAATGCGCAGCGCCATGTTTCCGGAAAGGCTGGCCTTGCCGTTGAGCAAGCTCGACAGAGTAGGCCGGGAAACCTGAAGCGCCGCTGCTGCCGCTGTTACCGACAGGCCCGCGGACTCGATAATCTCCGTCCGAATGAAATCTCCCGGATGGGGCGGGTTCTTCATGGGCATGGCGTTTGCTTCCTCCGTCCTAATGATAGTCTTGTAAATTCACGTCGCAGATTTCGCGCTCCGCACTGTCGATGCAAAACGTCAAACGCCGGTTGCGGGTGACGCTGAGGCTCCAGGTACCCTTGCGGTCGCCGGTCAGCGTGTGCACTTTCCAGGCCGGGAGCGAACGCAATTCCTCGGGGTCTTGCATGTCATCGAGAAATGCCAGCATCTTGCGGAGCTTATCCACCGTTTCGGGGGAAACCCCTTTCGAGCTATCTTCCTCGTAGAGCCTTTTCACGCCCTTGTGGGTGAAGTTCCGTATTTTCACCGGATCAACTGTAGCCTGTAGCCTGACACATGTCAATACGATACTGCCGGAGAGATTAAGAAATTTCGGGCCTTCGGCTCAACGTCTGGGTAAAAGGAAGCGTAGCGCGGACCTCTGCGGTCTGAGGTCCGCGGCATCTCACACCCGCCTGCGCTCGCCCCCAGGTTTGAAGACATAAGAACAGTGACAAGTGGCAAGTGACGAGTGACGAGAAAGACAGTCCGAAGCGCGAGATTTTAAGAGCAGGGACTGGGGTCTGGGGGCTCGGGATTGGGGGCGGGTAGCAAGGCAGCGCGGACTTTTGCGGTGGGGGGTACGGGACAAATCGAGCAGGTCAACCCGTCGGCTGACGGACTCCCTCCCGCCGCGGCGGGTTTTGTAACTCTGCGGCTCTTCGCACAAAGGCCAGAAGAAGCCGCAGACTTAAAGGACAAGTCTGCGCTACCACGACAGAAATGACTCGAGGTTGCTGCCCGGTCGTACCCGCCCGCTACCTACTTGTTTCCTGCTGCTTGTGGTGTCGAGGCCAGGCGGTTTAGCAATTCGCCGAGCTTCTTCACCTCCTCGCCGTAGCCTGTCCAATCGCCTTGGCGTTGCAACTGCAAGGCGCGTTGGTAGTGTTGGTTGGCTTCGCGGATGAGCGCTTGGGTATCGAGCGCCGGGGCGCCAGGCGCCTTGGTGGGTGCTTGCGCGGCCGGTCCCGCAGGCGGAGGGAGGGCGGCGCTGGTGGTCACCGTGCCACCGAAGATCCGGCTCAGCGCCGCGTCGAGCGTCTCCTCCATCACCACGTGGTCTGAGTAGGCCACGATCACACGCTTCAATTGCGGCAGACCGCCTCCGGCCTCAGCGGCGAGGTAGAGAGGTTCAACGTAGAGGACCGAATTCAAAACCGGGACGACGAGCAAGGTGCCGCGGATCACCGTTGAGCCGCCCTGCCCCCAGAGCGTGAGTGCCTGGGAGATACCAGGGTCCTGGTCGATTCGCGATTCGATCTGCTGCGGCCCGTACACGAGCTTCTGCTTGGGGAAGGTGAAGACCAGCACCTTGCCGTAGTCGGGGTAATCGCACCGGGCCGCCATCCAGGCAATCATGTTGTCTTTGCGCGCGGGAGTGAACGGCACCATCAGGATGAATTCCTCCCGTACGCCCACTTCCGCCAGCTTCATGATGGTGAAGTAGGGGCTCATCGGCGCGGCGGCGCCACGCGCGGCGCTTTGCGCAACCCGCCACAGGTCTTCCTTGTTGTAGAAGACTCTCGGGTCCATCATGTGGAACAGCGCGTACTTGCCGGCCTGGATGGAAAAGAACTCTTCCGGATAGCGGATGTGCGCGCGCAGATCCTCGGGCATGGCCGAAAGCGGTTCGAAAACTCCCGGGAAAATACTGTTGTAAGCCTGGATGAGCGGGTCGGAGGCGTCGCTGATGTAGAAGCGCACTTGCCCGCTGTAAGCATTGATGGTCGCCTTGACGGCATTGCGCATGTAATTGCCTACTCCCTCCGCGGGCTCTGAGTAAGGGTACATCTCGGAGGTGGTGTAGCCATCCAGAATCCAATAAAGCGACCCATCGCTCGCGACGACCAGGTAGGGGTCGTGGTCGTAAGCAACAAAAGGCGTGAGCCGCTGCGCGCGATCCAGAACCCGCCGGTAGATCATCAACCGGCTTGTGGGCTGGATATCGCCTGAAAACAGGACGTTCTTTTCGCCGAAGGCCAGCGCGAACAGGAGCCTTCGCCAGAAGTTCTCAACCGGGATTCCACCCGCACCCTGGTAGTTCGTAACATAGACGTTCTGGTCTCCCTGGGGGTAATCGAACTCCTGCGCCCGGGTTCTCACGAAGCAGTAGTCGTTCCCGAGCTCGCCGTAATAGATCTCAGGCCGGGTGATCCGGATGGACATGGTGGAGACCGGAGGGATGTTCTTGATGAATAGTACCGGCAGGCCTTCATTGGTGAATTCATTCACCGGCCCGAGGCAAAGGCCGTAGCCGTGGGTGTATGCCAGGTGCTCGTTGATCCAGCTCCGGCCCGGCAGGCTGGCGGCAGAAAGCTCGCGCGGCGAGAGCGAGACCTGGCGGTAAATCCCGTTAATCCAATAGCGGTCGTTATCAACGTGCTGGAAGTCGTAGTAAGTGCGGATCTCCTGGAGCTGGGCGAAGGTGGTCAACAGCGGCTTGTGGTCCCACATGCGGACGTTGCGGAAGGTCGCCTCATTCTTGCGGATGTCATCCAAGCTCAAGTCTTCGACGGCGGAGAATTCGCGCTCCTCGAAACGATCCAGCGCATACGCCTGGCGGGTGAATTTGATGGCGTTGGCGATGTAGTTGCGTTCCCGGTCAATTTCGTTGGGGGCCACGATGAAGCGCTGGACGATCTCGGGATAGATCGACCCGCCGAGCACTGCCACGGCCACCAGAAGACCCACAGAATAGAGCGCCGGCCGCACACGCCCCCACTTCGCCCCCACCAGAAATGCAGCGGCCGTCAACAGGCAAAGGAAGAGTTCCGCTCTTAGAACCGGCAGCGTGGCGTGCACATCCGCGTACCCAGCGCCATAGATGAGCCCGCGCGGGGAATAAAGCAAGCCGTACATGGCCAGCCGAACTCGATAGGCGAAGACAACAAAGAGCACCGCCACCAGCGCCATCAGGTGCGCGCGCGCCGCCCCCATCACTTTTGGCCCACGCGGCGTGACCCATATCCCGCCCTCCACAAGATAGAGGAACACGGCGCTTAAAAGACACACAATGACCGCCGCCAGCGCGAGGTAATAGAGGAACCAGTTGAAGGGCAGGCGAAAGAGATAGAAACCCAAATCGATGCCAAACAGCGGGTCCTGCTGGCCGAGGGTTTGCGGGTGCTTAGCCATCAGATACTCCAGCCAGTGGGACATGCCCCATTGGCCGATCACGTATCCAATCAGCAGAACGCCAGCCCAGATGAGCCAGCGGAAAGTCATACCGAAGCGGTCGAGCGCCGAAAACTCGATGACCTCACCGTTGACCCGATAGCCATGCCGGTGGGCGAGCCTGCGGGCAATCAGCAGGTTCAATGCGGTCACGATCATGAAACCCACTCCGACCAGGCCGCTCAATTCAATCTGGGTTACGAGGATCGTCCGAAAGATGACCCGAAAGCCTTCCTGCTTGAACCAGAGCCAATCCACCAACAGGTCAACACCGTTGGTGAAGAGGGGCAGAACAATGAGGAAAAACAAGACAAGCGCGAGGATTATTCGTGGTGTGCGATTTTTGGGCATGATGTAGCTCCGGAGGTATCTTTACACACCGCCCGAGGCGTGTCAAAAAGCTCTCGAGCGGGCGTAGAGAAGCGAAGATTGGCAGGCTCCCGCCTGATCACACTTGTGCTTAGTTGCATTAATAACCGATATTATTTATCACGCTGGGAAGGGCGGGGCTTTAGCCCCGCCGCCTCGGGGCGGAAGTTGAATGGGCCTTTAGGCCCTGAAGCCGCGTCGCTTCAGGGGCTAAAGCCCCCAAATCTCGCCTGAGCCGTGCGGCGGGGCTAAAGCCCCGCCCTTCCATCCCCCGACAAATAAGGTCGCGAACTTCTACAGTTAAGCACTAGAAGGCCACGGACTCTGTCCGGTCCGCGCGGTAGCGCTGGCGCTACGCGAGCAATCGTGAATAGTCACCACCGCTGGTGCACGAGTTCGCGGATTTTGCTGTCGTAAACTTCGCGCACTTTGGCCATTTGCGCTTTGCTCAGCGGGGCCAGATCGCTGGCGCGGACGTTATCCTCAACCTGCGCGACACGCTTGGCTCCCGGGATTGCGCAGGTGACAGCGTCAAACATCAGGGTCCATCGCAGGGCCAGTTGAGCCATCGAGGCACCCGGCGGAACAAGGCTTTTGAGAATCTCCACAGCCTCCAGCCCGATTTCATAATCCACGCCAGAGAAAGTCTCACCCCGGTCGAACGCTTCTCCCTGGCGATTGAAGCTGCGGTGGTCATCCTTGGCGAAAGCGGTGTGGTGGGTCATCCGTCCCGACAGAAGCCCGCTCGCCAGCGGCACACGCGCCAGGATACCCACGCGCCGCCGCTTGGCCTCCGGGAAAAACAGTTCCGCAGGGCGCTGCCGAAACATATTGAAGATGATTTGAATGGTCTGCACGCCGGGATATTCGATGGCTTTCAGCGCCTCTTCCACGGTCTCCACGCTCACGCCGTAATAGCGGAGCTTGCCAGCCTGGACCAAGTCGTCGAGGATGCCGAAAACCTCCGGCCGGTAGAGCACGACTGTCGGCGGACAGTGCAATTGCAGAAGGTCGATGCAATCCGTCTCGAGATTCTTCAGGCTGTCCTCAACGAAGTGGGTAAGGTTCGCCTTGTTGTATCCATCTGGCGTGTGCGGGGAGAGCCGGCGGCCGGCCTTGGTGGCGACGTATAAGGTCTCTTTCCGTTCTTTGCGCAGCCGCGCCACCAACCGCTCACTGCGGCCCATCCCGTAAACGTCTGCGGTGTCGATAAAGTTGACACCAAGGTCGATGGCGCAGTGCAGGGCGGCGAGGGATTCTTTATCGTCAACCTCTCCCCAGTCCGCTCCAATCGCCCACGCTCCAAAGCTGATTTCCGAGACTTTCCAGCCCGTACGTCCGAGTTCGCGATAGTGCATTTGAGTTTGCTCCTAATTGCTGGCCACTACTCTAGCAGGATACTGGAAAACCTTTCTGATCGCTGTCATTCCGAGCCCATCGCCGTCATCCTGATCCCGCAGTCGCGGGAGAAGGATCTCGCTCTGCCCGCTCAGGGTAAACTCCGCGAGGAATCTCACCCTGGAAACAAAGGACCTGAAAGATTCCTCTCCCGCAGGGCGGGATCGGAATGACAGGCTAGCGGGTTTCTCAGCATCCTGCTAGCTCGCCCACCCCTTGGCCCGCCCCACCGCGCGTCGCCAGCCCTCGCAAAGCTCCTCGCGGCGGGACGTTTCCATGCCAGGTTGGAAGCGTCGTTCTATTTTCAACTGAGTTTTCAACTCCAATTCGCTCCGCCAGAATCCGGTCGCCAAGCCAGCCAGGTACGCGGCCCCGAGCGCCGTCGTCTCCGTCGTTGCCGGCCGCTCGACGGGAACCCCAAGAATGTCAGCCTGAAACTGGCAGAGGAAATCGTTGCGCGCGGCTCCACCGTCCACGCGTAACATTTCCGGCTTGATTCCGGAATCCCGCGTCATGGCATCAACCACCTCGCGCGTCTGATAGGCGATGGATTCAAGCGCCGCGCGAATCAGGTGCTTTCGGTTGGCACCACGAGTCAGTCCCACGATGGTGCCCCGTGCATACGCATCCCAGTGGGGCGCCCCCAGCCCTACGAATGCGGGGACAAAATAAACGCCATGAGTGTCCGGCACCGAGCGGGCGATTTCCTCCGTCTCGGAGGCCTCTCGAATCAGTCCCATTTCGTCACGAAGCCATTGGATGGCGGCGCCGGCAATGAACACGCTGCCCTCCAGCGCGTATGTTATCTCGCTATTCCTTCCCCAGGCGATAGTTGCAAGCAGCCCCGCCTGGGAGCGGGGAATGGTGGGGCCAGTGTTCATCAGCAGGAAGCAGCCTGTGCCGTAAGTATTCTTGACGGCGCCGGGCGTGAAGCACTGGTGGCCAAACAGTGATGCCTGCTGGTCGCCAGCCACGCCGGCAATCGGAACCCTGGATCCGAACCAATCGGTCTCTCCGAAAATTTCACTTGAAGACTTTACCGAGGGAAGCAATGACTCCGGAACGCGAAAGTAGCTGAGGATCTCCTTGTCCCAGGCCAGCGTGGCAATGTTGAAAAGCAGTGTGCGCGAGGCGTTAGAGACATCCGTCGAGTGGATCTTGCCGCCCGTGAGGCGCCAGATCAGCCAGGAATCAATGGTCCCGCAGGCGAGGTCGCCTCGCTCCGCCCGTTCACGAGCACCGGGAACATTTTCCAGCAGCCAGGCAATCTTGGTCCCGGAAAAATAAGCGTCGGTCACCAGGCCGGTTCTTTCTCGAATGACCTTATCGAAGCCTTCTTGCCGGATGCGGTCGCACAAAGCGGCAGTGCGGCGGCACTGCCAGACGATGGCAGGATGGATAGGCTTGCCGGTGGCCCGGTCCCAGAGGACCACGGTTTCGCGCTGGTTCGTAATGCCGATTGCGGCAAGGTCCTCCGCATTTGCTTGAGCCTCCGCCAGAGCAGCTTTCGCGACCTCCAACTGCGATTGCCAGATTTCCTCGGCATCGTGCTCGACCCAGCCGGCGCGGGGATAATGCTGCTTGAATTCCCGACTGGCTGAGGCGCACACCGCGCCGTTGCGGTCAAACAACATGGCGCGCGAACTCGTTGTGCCCTGGTCGAGGGCTAAGACGTACCTTGGCATCTCAATCCTTCCGCATCGGAGCCGTCTAGCTTACTTGAATTGAACGCAGAAAGACAAATGCAGTTTGCCGCGTCGTAGTCGGCTCCTTGTTTACCCACGCCGCCGGAAGGGTTCGGCGAGTGTAACCCAGCAGCTTGAACTATTTATCCAAGAATGCGATACTAGCCCCGTCCACGTTTGGGCGAACTACGGTGGGACTGAAACCTAATCTTCAGGATAAGCGTCTTAGGAAGGGCAGGCTCACCGCTTGGGTGAGCGGCTTGATTCCTAAGCGAGACAGGAGCTTGTATGGCAGATAAGACCCCAGGCCCCGGGCACGCGATGTTCGGTTTGAACGAGCCGGCCCAAAGCGACGCACCGGCTGCCGCACCCGGCGCCCCCCAAGTTGTGTATGTGCAGGCGTCGCCCCCCGTGCCAGCGCCTTCGACCGGCGGCAGCACGATGCGCTGGCTGGTAGGCGCGCTGCTGGCGCTTTCGGTGATTAATCTCATTTTGGTGCTCTATTCCCGGAGCGATCTTAAGACTATCGTCTCGAAGCAGTCTGACCAGTTGGATCTGCTCACCCGGCGCATGGACACCAGCGACGAGCGTTACGCTCAATTGCGCGGCCAGTTCCAAGTGACGTCGGAGAAACTGGGCCTGACCGAGCAGGAACTCGCGCGCGCGCACGCCCTGGCGTCAGATATCCAAAAGAAGCAGCAACAGGCTGTTCAGCAACTGAACGACGCCATTTCCAAAAAGGCCAGCGCCGATGAAGTGAATAAGGTCCAGGCGGATGCCAATTCCAAGATCGGCGGGCTTTCCACCGACTTGGCAGGCACGAGGAAGGATTTGGAGAGTACCAAGTCCGAATTCGCCAATGCGCTTTCGGGAACCAAGGGCGAACTGAGCGGCGCTATCGCGCGCACGCATGATGAGCTGGTCGCACTGGCCCACAGGACTGACAGGGACTATTTCGAGTTTAATCTTGCTAAGCGACGCTCCCAACAGAAAGTCGGGACCGTGACAGTGCAATTGGACAAGACGGACACCAAGCGGAACGTCTTCACCGTCAACCTTGTGTTTGACGACAAGCCTCATATGCATAGGGACAAAGCCATGGACGAGCCGGTGTACTTCTACGTGCGGGGGGCTTCGAGCGCCCTCGAGCTGGTGGTGAATAAGCTGGGCAAGGATTCCATCGCCGGTTATGTCAGCACGCCAAAGGGGTTCTTCCCCAGTGCGACAAACGTACTGGCTGCGCGCCCCGGAGCGTGAGCCATCGCGAACGAGGGTTGACCTTCGACCGCCAACACTGATTGCCTCTCAAGCTCGCGTCTCGCCTTATAGAGGCGCGAGCTTCTTGTTTTTCCAGCCGTCAGCTTCTTCTCACGCCGCGAAGATTTCTCACTCTTTCTGATCTGATGTGGAGGGGATTTCCATTTGCCCCACGCGTCTCACTTTTTTGAAGAGTTCTGCGCTAGCGACATGCTTTTCCCTGTGTTTTCAATGACTTAGAAGAGTGCCGAGGGATACAAGGGCAAGTCCATGAGTCTAGCATTTTGACACACTCCGCGGCTCGCCCATTTAATGATACGCTACATGCATAGCCCAGTCTAGCCAGACGCAAAAGACAACTGCGAAGATTCTTCATCCCGACAAGTCGGGGCTCAGAATGACAAGCGTTTGGAAAAGCGGTCAGTGAGGACACAGAAAGTCTCGTTTTGGCTGGGGCTCCGCCGCCGTGCTGGTTCGCATGCCGGTTGATGAGCCTGATGTCTGATGGATCATGCACAGACCTCGCGTTCGCTGCTAGAATGACGCCTTGACCTGTATGCGAAGAACTCAATGATCCAAGGGGGCCTTATGTTTGCATTTCACGGCGTGGATTACATGGAGATTGACGCGCTCTTCAACGACCAGGAAAAGCTGGTGCGACAAACGGTGCGCGAATTTGTGGACAATGAAATCATACCTAACATCGAGGAGTGGAACCGGGAGGGGAAATTTCCCCAGCACCTCGTACCCTTAATGGCGGGGCTGGGGTTTTACGGCGCAAACTTGGAAGGTTACGGCTGCGCGGGGATGTCCAACGTGGAGTATGGGCTGATCATGCAGGAACTCGAGCGGGGAGACAGCGGCTTGCGCAGCTTCGTCTCCGTGCAGGGCGCGCTGGTGATGTATCCCATCAAGGAATACGGCTCCGAGGAGCAAAAGCAGCGCTGGCTGCCGGCGCTCCAGGAAGGCAGGGCCATCGGATGCTTCGGCCTGACGGAACCCGACTTCGGCTCGAACCCCGGCGGCATGAGGACACGCGCCGTAAAGGATGGTGACCGCTACATCCTGAATGGCGAGAAGGCCTGGATTACCTCCGGTACAATTGCAGACGTGGCGGTGGTGTGGGCGCGCACGGACGAAGGTGTCCGCGGCTTCCTGGTGGAGAAAGGCACGCCGGGCTACACCGCGAAAGACATTAAAGGGAAATGGTCGCTACGCGCTTCAGTGACCTCCAGCCTGTCACTCCAGGACGTTCGTGTGCCCGCCTCGAACATGCTTCCCAAGGCGCAGGGGCTGAGAGCGGCGCTGAGCTGCTTGACCCAGGCGCGCTACGGCATCGGATGGGGGGCGATCGGGGCAGCGATGGCCTGTTATAACGAGGCTTTGGAGTACGCGAAGATACGAAAGCAGTTTGACGACAAGCCCATCGCTTCTCACCAGCTCATTCAGGCGAAGTTCGCCGATATGATCACCGAAATCACCAAGGCGCAGTTGCTGGCCTTACAGGTGGGACGGCTGAAAGATCAAGGGCGCGCCGATTTCGCGCATGTCTCCATGCTCAAGCGCAATAACGTTAAGATGGCGCTGGAGGTGGCCCGAGCGGGACGCGACATCCTGGGCGCCAATGGCGTCGCCGATGAATATCCCATCTTCCGCCACATGTGCAACCTGGAATCGGTCTTCACCTACGAGGGCACGCACAACATCCACACGCTCATCATCGGTGAGCGGGTGACCGGCATGCCTGCCTATAAATAGGAGTGGGGCTTGTCCCGCGCTTGAGCCTCCGGCAGGACTCTGCTAATCTTCTTTTCAGGTATCTGGGCCGAAAGAGAGTTTCAGAAAGAAGGTGGTGAAGGCGAAAGCGATGACGTTACAGCACACGATTAAGGCCGTTGTTCGTCAAGGTGAACAGTCGGGTTACGTTGCCGAGTGTCTGGAGATCCCGGTGGTGACGCAAGGTCAAACTCTCGACGAAGTCACGCGCAATCTGCGCGAGGCGGTGGAACTGCACCTGGAGGGAGAAGACCTGGCAGAGCTGGGTTTGGCACCCTCACCCAGTATTCTCGTCACCTTCGAATTGGAGGCGCACCCTGCCACGGCTTAGACGGCTCTCCGGCCAGGCGGTCGTTGCCATCTTGAGCAAGTTTGGGTTTGAGATCGCCTCACAGCGCGGAAGCCATATCAAACTGCGCCGCATGGGCCCCGGTGGCCGGCGGGAGACGCTGACCATCCCCAACCACCCCGAACTTGACACAGGAACCTGCCGAGCTATTCTGCGTCAGGCGTCGCGCTTTGTCCCCAACGCAGAACTTGTGCCGTTTTTCTACAGCGAGTGATCACAGATTCACGACCTTCATCGCCCCTTCCGGGTAGCGTTCCCCGGCCGTTACTCCCTTGGGCGCAACCTCGTTGATCCGCGCAAGGTCTTGGGGTGAGAGCTTTAACTGCAACGCCGCAATGTTTTCCTCCAAATGCGCCCTCCGCGTCGTGCCGGGGATGGGCACAATATCCTCGCCCTGGGCCAGCACCCAGGCCAAAGCCAACTGCGACGCTTTGCAACCTTTTTCCGAAGCGATTTGCTCGACCCGGTAGACAAGGTCCAGATTGCGTCTGAAGTTCTCGCCCTGGAAGCGGGGATGTCTGCTACGAAAATCCTCGGGCGCAAAGTCTTCTACGCTCTTGAAACGGCCCGTCAAAAACCCACGACCGAGCGGGCTGTAAGCGACAAAGGCGATTCCAAGTTCCCGGCAGGTGGAAAGAATCTCGTCCTCGGGATCGCGGCTCCAGAGTGAATACTCCGTTTGCAAAGCGGTGATGGGGTGGGTGCGGTGCGCGCGGCGAAGGGTTGCCGGAGCGGCCTCGGAAAGCCCCAAGCACCTTACCTTGCCCTCTTCGACCAGCCGCGCCATGGCCCCCACGGTTTCCTCGATCGGGACGTTGGCATCGACGCGGTGTTGATAATAGAGGTCAATGGTCTCAATGTTCAGGCGCCTCAAGCTGGCTTCGCAGGCGCTGCGCACGTACTCGGGCCGGCCGTTGATTCCCAGGAAGCTACCCTCTGGCCCCCGCACGTTGCCGAACTTGGTGGCAAGAACAATATCATTCCGCCGACCCCTGATGGCTTTCCCGACCAGTTCCTCGTTGTGACCCGTGCCGTACATGTCGGCGGTATCCAGGAAATTCACACCCAGGTCAACCGCGAGATGAATGGTTGCAACAGACTCCTCTTCGTTTCGTGGCCCGTAGAACTCCGACATGCCCATGCATCCGAGGCCGATGGCAGAGACGGTGAAAGAACTGTTATCCAGTTTCCTATAACGCATTCAGATCCTCTCCTGGAGAGCGTTCAGATTGGCCGCACAAACTGAGAATATCATCCAGGGCGGGTCTCACTCAACCGTTCCCTGACCGGGGGTGTTGGTAGCAGGAGGGGATTAAGGGGTGGTGGCTCGACCACCCCCGGCCCCTCCTGAGCCAGGAGGGGAGTTGCCGCCTTAGGCCGGACCCACGAAGTTCTTGCATCTGCACCGCGCCGGACGTAAGCTTCGGGAACTTGCAAGGCTGTGATTGCGTATGCTCTGGTAGAGACGAGTCAAGGAGAGTCTTATGAGTACAAGCCCCCAACCCCCGCGTCCCCCCGTTCCGCCGCAACCCCCACGGTCGGGCAGCAACATTGTTGCGATTGCCCTGTTGGTCCTGGCACTGATTGTCCTGGTCAGTGGAATCGCTGTTTGGACCGGCTTAAGGTTTCTTTCCCACAACCTCCGAATGCAAGTTGAGGAGAGGGGGGGCCGCAACAAGGAAGTTTCCATCAATACGCCGGTCGGATCAATTGAAGTTCATCATGATGTCACCGAGGACAGCTTGGGTTTGCCCATCTACCCCGGCGCAACGCGGGTGAAAGACAAGGACTCAGCAGCAGTAAACCTCGGTTTTGGAGGCGAGGCGAGCGTGCAAGTACTGGCCGCGAAATTCGAAACTTCGGACTCATTGGAGAGAGTCAAGGCCTTTTACAAAGAGCATCTGGGAACTGAAGTCACTAAATTCACCGACCAGGGTTTGGAAGGAAAAACCACATTCGAGATCAAGACCCACAACCTGGAAAAGGTCGTGGCCTTAGAAGGCGGAGGGAGTCGGACGCTAATCCAATTGGTCCGGGTATCTTTCGGCAAGAACGAGAGCAACTGACAAAGGCAGTTCACAGTCGAAAAGACAGTCAACAGTCGACAGTCCGCTGAATCTGCGATCGTCGCAAGAAAAATCCGTACAGTCTGATATAGTGATAAAGCTACGCGCCCAAACAGCCTGCGATATCACTCGTCAGGCGGCACACGCTGGCCGGGAGCGGAGCCTCTTCGGCAGTGGTGGGCGAGATGTACAAGTAACCCTCTTTGTCATTTGCGCGTCCAAGTAAAGGGGGAATAAACCGGGAGACTCAGCAGGTAAGTTCCTGGCACAGGTCCCGAGCTGGGAGACGATAAGCAAAGATGATCAGCCGAAATCGGTGGACGCCGACCTTTGCCCTTGGTGCGATGGGAATCGGCGCGCTATTGTTAGCTTTCCCGTTGCTGGCACAGCAGCAAAACCCTGCGTCCGCGGATACGTCTTCACAAGGCCAGTCCAAGACGGGGGCGAAAAGTGGGGACAATAAGGACCCCGGGATGCAGGAACAGAAGAGCCCAACAAATGACCGCCTTTTCTTTGTCTTGCCAAACTATCTGACGGTGGAGAATGCCAAAAAGATCCCGCCGCTCACGACGGGGCAGAAATTCAAGCTGGTGGCCCTGGGAACGTTCGACCCCATCGAGTACCCGTACGTAGGCGTTCTCGCCCTCATCGATCAGGCTGAAAATACTGATCCCAGCTTCAGACAGGGTTTTGTTGGCTATGCAAAGCGCTACGGGGCCGCCTTCGCCGACACCACAATCGAGAACTTCATGGTGGGCGCCGTCTTCCCATCACTGCTCCACCAAGATCCTCGCTACTACCAGTCGGGTAAAGGGGGGTTCTTTCACCGTGCTGGTTACGCTGCATTGCGGGTCTTTATCACTCGCAGCGACTCCGGGAAGAAACAATTCAACTACTCCGAGTTGGCAGGCAGTGCAGTTGCGGCAGCACTCTCCAACACCTACCATCCGCCTGCGGACCGGAATGCCCTAAACAGCGCCAACATCTGGATGACGCAGATATGGGGAGATGCGGTGTCCTTTGAATTGAAGGAATTCTGGCCCGATATTCGTCGCAAACTTCACAAGAAGCAGCAGGCTCAACCATGATGGTCTGTCGTCGTGTGCGCTGATCCTCCCCGAACCAGAACTCACCTTCGCGAAGCTAGTGGTTAAGAGGTTTTTCCCCACCTACCACCTACCACATACCGATCACAATGGCATGCCAATAGCTTTTTCCAGCAACCTCCCAATCTGGTATCATCTTTTTCACTGGGGCATTGAAAGCGGATAAGGAGGCGTTATGGAGTTTGAGCATCGCGTCGCGATTGTAACGGGTGGCACAGGCGCATTAGGAAGTTCCGTGGCTTTGGACCTGCTACGGTCCGGCGCCCGCGTCGCGGTTACGTACCGTTCCGACAAAGAGTGGGCCGCACTGGAAGGCCGGACAGGCGAACACCGTGGGAATCTCACCGGCGCGAAAGTGGATCTGATCCAGGCCCCTGAAGTCGAACGCCTGGTGGCAGATGTCTTGTCGAAGTGGCAGCGCGTCGATCACCTCGTGGCCGTGGCGGGTGGCTTCGCGGCCGGCAAGAGCTTCGAGACCGATGACAAGACCTGGGACCACATGTTCAACCTGAACCTCCGCTCCCTCATTTTCTGTTTACGTCCCATCGTCCCGGTCATGATTCGTCAAAACTTCGGCAGAATCGTGACCGTCTCGAGCGGGTCAATCCTGCGCGGAGGCGGCGCCGGCATTGCTGCCTATGCCGTTTCCAAAGGGGCGGTTCGCCAGCTCAGCGAAATCCTTGCAGACGAACTCAAGGCGTACGACATCCACGTTCACTGCATCCTGCCGGGAACAATGGATACTGAGGCCAATCGCCTCGCCATGCCCAAGGCGGATTTCTCCAAATGGGTGAAGACCGAGGAGGTGGCGCGCCTTGTCCACTTTCTCCTCAGCGACGACTCCCGCGCGGTGCGCTCCGTCGTTGTGCCCGTGCTCGGGTAAACCAGCCAGGATTCAGGAGTCAGGGGAGAGCAAGCAATAAGCAGCAAGCGTAGCGCAGGTCCCGCTGGCCGTTCCCCCCTTTTCTCTTCAGTTGGCAAATAAACTTGACGCTCGCGGCTAACCGTTTTACACTGGCATAGTCTAACTATGTCAGGAGGTGGTCGCTTGCACCAGGATGAGATTCCGCCCGGAACGCTCTATCTGCTGATTCTCAGAACCCTCGCCCGCGGAGGTGAAATGCACGGCTACGAGATCGCCAACTCCATCCAGCAGATTTCCGAGGATGTGCTACGAGTTGAGGAAGGGTCGTTGTACCCGGCGTTGCAGAGGATGCTGATCAAAGGCTGGGTGACGGCGAAGTGGGGCACGACCGCCGGGAATCGCCGCGCCCGCTACTACCGGCTCACGGCGGCGGGCCGGAAGCAGTTGGAGGCCGAGGTCTCGCAATTTGATCGCGTGATGCAAGCCATCACCCGCGTCATTCAGACGGCCTGAGGGGAAGACTGCCATGAACTGGTTCATTGAACTCGGAAGACGGCTCTCGATGCTGTTTCGCCGCAGTCAATTCGACCGCGACCTGGAAGAAGAGATGCGCCTGCACCGCGAGCTGAGGGAGCAGGAACAGATCGAAGCGGGCGTTGCGCCTGAAGAAGCGCGGTATGCGGCGCGCCGGAGATTCGGGAACGACCTTGTGTTGAGAGAGGAGAGTCGCGAGATGTGGGGATGGAACTGGCTTGAGCACTTTGTGCAGGACATCCGTTTCGGTCTGCGGATGTTGGCCCGTAATCCGGGTTTCACCACCGTCGCGGTTCTGACCCTGGCGCTGGGCATCGGCGCGAACACGGCCATCTTCAGCGTGGTGAATGCCGTTTTGCTGAAACCGTTGCCTTATGCCGACCCTGATCGTCTGGCGGTCATCTGGGTGACGGAACCCAGCGCGCCGGGCGGACTGTTTCCCGACACCGGCCCGGACTTTCGGGACTGGAAGGCGATGAACCATAGTTTTGAGGGTATGTCCGCCATCACCATCGCCGGGGCCACGCTCACCGGTTCCGGCGAGCCGCGGCAACTCCGTGGCCTTACAGTTTCGCCCAACACGTTTCAGCTTCTCGGTGCGCAGCCGCAGCTCGGCCGGAGCTTCGCGCCGGACGAGGGCCCAACCGGCCACAATCACGTGGTCATCTTGAGCTACGGACTGTGGCAGAGCGCCTTCGGAGGCCAGAAGAACATCGTGGGAAGCAAAGTCACACTGGATGGCGAGGGCTACGACGTGGTGGGCGTCATGCCCAAGGATCTGAGGTTCCCGAGCCTGTGGGGGCGCAATCCCCAATTTTGGACGCCCATAACCATGGACGCGCCGAAATGGAAAACCCAGCGCATGAACCATTGGTTCTGGGTGCTGGCGCGCATGAAGAAGGGCGTCACGCTCAAGCAGGCCGCCGCCGAGATGGTAACGATCTCCGCACAGCTCGCCCAGCAGTATCCACAGACGAACACGGGCGTGAGCGCGCGGGTCAAGAGCCTGCACGAGCAGCTTACCGGCGACGTCAGTGAAGTTCTGTGGGTGCTTTTCGCCGCAGTGGGATTCCTGCTGCTGATTGCCTGCGCGAATGTCGCCAACCTGCTGCTCACCAAATCCGTGGGTCGACAGCGGGAGATTGCTATTCGACTCGCTGTCGGCGCAGGCGCCCGGCGCCTGGTGCGCCAACTGCTCACCGAGAGCGTGGTGCTGTTTCTGTTGGGCGGAGTCGCGGGCTTGGCCGTGGGCATGGCCGCCCTGCGCCTTCTCCTCCGCGCGGCGCCCACCGGCTACATCCCCGAGGTGATTTCGGTGCACCTTGATTCCCGCGTCTTTGGTTTCACTTTCCTCGTTGCGTTCGTCACCGGGACTCTCGCCGGGCTCATTCCCGCGCTGCATGCAACCCGCGTGAGCTTCAGTGAAATGCTCAAGGAGAGCGGTTCTGCCGTGGCGGCGTCTCACGGGCTCGCGCGCGGCTTGCTCACGGTCGGAGAGATCGCCATCGCCCTCGTCATGCTGGTCGGCGCGGGGCTTGCCACTCGGAGCTTGGTACGCTTGCTGGGCGTCCAGCTCGGCTTTGATCCACGCCAGGTGGTGGCGGGACGGATTTCCCTGCCGGATTCGCGCTATCCGAAAGAACCCCAGCAGAAGGCGTTCTTCCGGAACCTGCTCGACCGCGTTCAGGCCTTGCCGGGAGTTGTCTCCGCCGGGGCGGCCTCGGAACTGCCGCTCGAGGGAGGCAGCAACGGAGCTGTAGTCATCGAAGGCCAGCCGGCGCCCAAGGATATATGGTCCAGTCCCCTGGTGGAGTCGTGTACCGTCACACCCAACTACTTCCGGACCATGCGTATTCCGCTGCTCGGCGGACGCGACGTGGCTGAGACGGACACGCCCGAAGCCCCGCTCGTCGCCGTCATCAACGAGACCATGGCGCATCGCTTCTGGCCCCACCAGGACGCCGTGGGCAAGCGGTTCAAGCAGAACTACCCTGACTCCAAGTGGATCACGGTTATTGGCGTCGTAGGCGATGTCAGGGAATTCGGCTTGGCCGAGCCAGCCATTCCCGAAGCCTATTATCCCGAGTCGCAAAGTACGTCCTCTGAATTGGTTCTGGTGGTGCGTACCGCCAGTGACCCGCAAGCGCAGGTGGCCGCCATCCGCAACGCGGTGCATGGCTTGGACAAAGGCTTGCCGTGGTATGGCGTCCAGACCCTGTCGGAAATGGTTTCGGACTCCTCGCGCGAGAAGCGCTTTGTGGCCCTGCTGCTGGCGCTGTTTGCAGCCGTGGCGCTGGCGCTCGCTTCGGTGGGCATTTACGGGGTTGTGTCTTACTCTGTCTCCCAGCGCACGCGGGAGATCGGCATCCGCATGGCGTTCGGCGCCGAGGTCCGCAACGTTCTGGGCATGGTGCTGAGGGAAGGATTGCGCCTGGTTATCGCCGGCGTGGCCGTGGGATTGTTGGGGGCTTGGGCCCTTTCCCGTTACCTCACCAGCATTCTCTACGCCGTGCGCGCCACTGATCTCGCGACTTACATTTTGGCGGCGCTACTGATGACTGCCGTCGCGCTCGTGGCCGCCCTCGTTCCCGCCCGGCGCGCGACCAAGGTCGATCCCATGGTGGCGCTGCGCTACGAGTAAAGCGGTGGCTAGTGGCTAGTGGCGGTCAGCCGTCAGCCAAGGCGTAGCTGAAAGCTGAGAGCTGACCGCTGACAGCTTGGGAGGTGAACATGTTGGCTGAACTCGGCAGACGGCTCTTGATGCTGCTTCGTCGCAGGTAATTCGATGCTGACTTAGAAGAAGAGATGCGCTTGCACCGCGAGCTGAGGGAGCAGGAGCAGATACCCGCTCCGATTTCGGATTGAAACTTGGGGCTGAGGCAGCTATAATGAGTGCTTGTGCGTTAGCACTCAAGGAGTTCCATGAAGAACGCTATTCACCCCAATTATCATGCAGTGACCGTAACGTGCGCGTGCGGATACACCTTCAAGACGCGCTCCACCTATAAGAGCGACGTGTTGCACCTGGAAATCTGTTCCCATTGCCACCCGTTCTTCACCGGGAAACAGAAGATAATGGACAGCGCGGGCCGCGTCGAGCGGTTCCAGCGCAAGTATGCGGACTTCAGGAAGGCCGCTGCTGCGCTCAGCGAGGGGAAATCGCCGGCGCCGAGCAAGTAGGAAACGAGGCGCCAGGCGTCAGGTTTCAGATGGCGTAACACCTGGTTCCAGTCACGGCGATGGATATTTTGGGGCATCTGAAACCTGACACCTGATGCCTGATCCTTATATCACCAAACCAAAAGTTTACGTCGTGGGCCGCCAGACCGTGGTGCGCGAGGAGTTGGCGCGTTTTCTCCAGGACGAGGGCTTGGCGTTCACCACCGACGCGCAAGCCGCTGCCGAAGTGCTGACTGAAATCGCCGGGCGCACCTGCTACATGTCTTTCGGCAAAGGGCGGAAATCCAACCAGGAATACGTTGAGAACATCCTGAGTTCAAAACACGGCAGCGTGCTCGAACACGCCGTCTGGTGCCTGCTGATTACCGGCGTTAGCCGCGCTCTGACCCACGAGTTGGTCCGCCACCGGGCAGGTTTCAGCTACTCACAGCTCTCACAGCGGTACGTGGACGAGAGCGACGCCCGCTACGTGGTTCCCCCGCTTTACCAGGAAAGCGAAGAGTTGCGCCAGAAATGGCAGCAGACCATCGAGACGCTCCGCAAGGTCTACGTCGAGCTAGCGGACGCTACCGCGCAATACGTTCAGCAGAAGCACCCGGAGATGGCCCCGCGCGACCGCCGCAAGTGGGCTCGTCAGGCGGCACGTTCTATCCTTCCCAACGCCTGTGAAACCAAAATCTTCGTCACCGGCAACAGCCGCTCCTGGCGGCACTTCTTGGAACTTCGCGGTAGCCCGCACGCCGACACTGAAATCCGCCTGTTGGCCGTGGAAGTTTGCCGCGTCCTCAAGCAAGAAAGTCCCAATATCTTCCATGACATTGAAATCGTCGCTGAGTCCGACGGCATGCCCGCCCTCCGCGCCATTCACTCCAAGGTATAAATTACTTGCCGCCCAGAACCTCCTCCAGCGCGGGCTGGCGCAGAGCGGAGCTGTGCGGTCCGCAGGCAGGACTGAATCAGGCGAGCCGATCACTCTCAAGAAGCTTGCCGCGGCGACACGTGGTGCTGGTCAGGAGTGGCAGCCGTCCGCGCGCGAAATGGCGTTTGTGGGTGGGCGTGACCAGCGCTAATGTGGTACGCTGAAGCGGAGAACTGTGCTCTGCGCCAGCCAGCGCGCAAAATCGGTCATGACGGAATTACCCCCTAAACCCCGTGCTGAGTCGGAGCCCTCGATAGAGTTCAGGGTTTCGTGCTTCTTGGACGCCCACAAGGAGGGCCGGCGCAACCCTGACTCTAGCGTCCAGAATCTTTCGAACCTCTATGAGACGCTGAGTGAGAAGGACCGCAAGCGTTTCTATGAGTTGCTTGTGAGCGCCTACGAGCGCGAGCCCTTCTCGGGGGGAGCAGCGGCAAATTACACGGTGAGCATTCCTAGCGTCATTCTCCGCGCAATCATAGTGTTCGGCCCGGTGGCCGACTTCTTCCCACGAATGTTAGACCACCTCCTGAGCCTGAAGCCGGAAGGCATGGAAGAGTGGGCCAAGGCCGTTTTTCCTGTCTTCCAGTTCAATTTATATCATTCAGCAGTGAGGTTCGACGACACGACACTCGATCTCATAAAAGGGTTTCATGGCAGGCTGAGTAAGTTAGGCGGGCAGGGCCAAGCGTTCCCGCCACAACTCATCGCGGCTGCCAAAGAATTGGAGAGAGTGGTCGCGGGTATCGAACTGCAGAAACTCGAGAATGCGACGCGGGGAAGGGAGCCGCTTGCGGGAAGAAGCATGAACAAAAAGAAACTTGATAATAGGCCGTTGGACATGACGACGATCTCTGGAGGCCAATACGCTTGGTCACAAATAGAAAGAGAGTATGGCGTTCCCAAGAGGACGCTCGGAAAGCGAATTTCCTTTGTCAAAGATGGGTTCAAGAGAAAGGTGATATTCCGCGACATAGAGCAGGCATATCTGCTCGCTAATTACGGTTTCCATAAACCCGCAGTTATCTTGGCCGGGGGCGTCATTGAAGAACTGCTGCGACTTTACCTTGCCCACGAGAAGGTCAAGCCCGACAAAGACAATTTGGAATCGTACATAAAAGCCTGTGAGACAAGCGGCCTCATTAAAGGTGCCATCCCCAAACTTGCCGATTCTGTCCGCCTTTTTCGCAACATTGTTCACTTGGCAAGGGAGATTTCATCAAGGGAAAGCATCTCCAGAGCGAAAGCGAAGGGTGCTGTCTCCTCTGTGTTCACAATAGCGAATGAACTTGCCACCTGACAGGCGAACAGCGGCTAGCGCCGGTCAGTGCTCTCGTGACTGTGGGCTTTTCCTTCGATGACGAACCCACGGTCAATTCCAAAAACCAATTGGCCGTGGCGGCCTCCGGGTCACACAACCTCAGACGCGGTTCGAGCCGTAATCTCTGCGCTTTTAGCTTCTCACCCTGCGCAACTCGATCACCAATCTTAAGGCGTCGTTGACGGCTCTTTCACTGCGAAAGGCCTTTCGGACGTCGGGGTCCAAGAGAACGAGGTTTGTACCCGCGTGGTAGCGCTTCGCGTACTTGCCGCGTGCCCCTCCCTTGAGCAATTGGCCGAGATCATATTCGGGGCGTAACTCGTCGTTTATACTATTCTTGCGTGTTTTCATAGGCTCTTTTTTCTCTTGCGGTCAGGGTTCGAGCACTGATGATCCGAATCCGGTCACCGCGCTCGGCGTGAGCGACCATCAGCAGCCGCCCCAAGTTCGACAACCCCACCGTAATGTAGCGATGCTCGCCGGCGGAGTGGGCGGGGTCAGCGGCTGTGGTGCTGAGGAAATCGCCAAAGACGGCAGCGGCCTCAAAGAATGAAACCCTGTGCTTGCGCAGATTCTCGGCGGCTTTGTTGGCATCCCACTCGAACTCCACAAATCTATTGTAGCGAATTCAACCTGCTTTTGCAGAATTGTCGCGACCGACCCCGACCATAATCCTGTTTTCGTGCCCGTGGCCACGACCGTGACCCGGGGCGAGCCGGGGCTGGCTGCCCGTGTGACAAGGGAAAACTTCCTGCGGCGGATCGGAGCGGACTCCATGTCCCTTGACACGCGTGAGAGAGTAGGCTAGTATAGTCAATCGTGACTTGGCACGTACTCAAAGTAGGAGGGGAGCACGTTTCTTTGGATGCGGCATCCGACGCCCAAATCCAGCTTCGAGAGTGCTCCGAGCAGCACAAAAAGGGGGGAAAATTCCCAGGATCTATTCGGACACAATGTCTGTTCCGGTGTCGAAATGAAAGAAAGAGATTCTTCAAAACTCGACGAACGACGCGGGAATGTCCATGAAAACAAAGGACCGCTGTGGAAAACTCGGCAGCAAAGCGGGAATGATACAGAAAACAAAGGGAGTTACGCGTTGAAAGCGGGAATGTTGTTGAAAAGAAAGGGGTAGGTGGTAGATGGTAGGTGGGGCAGAAAGCAGGGTAGCGGACCTGTTTTTTAGGTCTGCGGCTTTTCATTCAACAAACTGCGGACGTACAAATCAGGTCCACGCTACTGCCCCCATTCTGCAAAGGTCGAACGAGTCTATGAAGAGCGATAACAAGTGCGCGCTGGTTGGAATTGATGTGGGAACAAGTGGAGTGCGCGGTGTTGCAGTGAGTCCCGCGGGCGAGCTTTTGGCGGAAGCGGAGGAGAAAATTCGGCAGGACCACCGCGCCGCCGGGGGAATCCACGAGCAAGACCCTGGTGAATGGTGGGAAGCTCTGTGCTCAGTAGGGCAGGACATTGTCAAAAGCCTGAAGGATAAATCCGGTGATGTGGAGCTTCGAGGAGTGGCGGTCACGTCCACTTCGGGGTCTCTTGTCGTGGCGGATGCGGAAGGTCGTGCCTTGCGCCCGGCCATTCTTTACGACGATGGCCGGGGAGTGGAGATTGCGGAGGAACTGAACCAACAAGGCGGCGTCCGGAGCATCCCTCTGGGGCCATCCTTTTCGCTTGTGAAGGCTGCCTGGGTCCGGCAGCAGGAGCCTGAGTTGTGGGAGCGCACTCGCTACATCCTGCATCCGGCGGATTGGCTGTCGGGAAAGCTCACCGGCGAGTTTGGGATTTCGGATTTCACCAACGCCTTGAAACTCGGCTACGACCCGGAGAGCCGTTCGTGGATTGGAACGGTTCGTGCCGCGGGCTTGCCCAACGACCGCCTGCCTGTAGTTCGCCGCCCCACAGAGCAAATCGGACGGGTGAGCAGCGTGGCCGCTGCCGCGACAGGCTTGCCGGTGCGAACGCCCGTCCTGGCAGGCGCAACCGACGGGATGGCGAGTGTGATCGCCTCGGGAGCCAGCCGGCGCGGCGATGCCAACACAACCCTGGGAACCACCCTTGTCTGGAAAGTGCTCCACGACGGGAAGCCCACGGCGCGCAGCGGCATTTACTTTCACCTGCATCCTGGGGGGTTGTGGGTCCCCGGAGCGGCAAGCAACACCGGGCTGGGAAGCATCAGAACGGCCGGCGACGCAGCCTCGATTGGGGAAATGGACCGGCTGGCTGCCCACTATTTTCCAACCTCTGTGGTCTGCTACATGCTATCGGGTCAAGGCGAGAGGTTTCCCTTTGCAAACCCGAAAGCCAGGTCGTTTGTGGAAGGGAATCCGCGTGACGCTGGCGAGTCTTACGCGGCGCAATTACAGTCCATCGCTTTCGTGGAGCGCTGGGGCTACGAAATTCTCGAGGGATGCGGCGTGAAAGTCGGGGACAAGGTCTTTTCAACGGGGGCTGCTGCGGAGAGCCCTGTCTTATCGCAGTTGCGCGCGAACGTTCTGGGCAGTACCGTTGTCCAGTCTCGATATCCCACCGCGGCCTTCGGGGCAGCGATTCTGGCGGCCACCGGCGCCGTATTCTCTGGGAACATTTTTGACGCTATACAATCCATGACCAGCATCTTGGAAAGCCATGATCCGTCAGGAGACTTGGTCCCTGCCTTTGATGAAATCTACAGGTCATTTCGGGAGGCGTGCGCGCGACGAGGTTACGGTAGGCAGTAAGCAGCAGGCAGCCTCCCGCTGTCATTCCGAGCGCAGCGAGGAATCTCGCTCTGCGCCCTGACGGATCGCGAGCTCAAGCCGGTGGAGGTCGTGGGGAAGAAAGAATCAGAGCGAGATTCCTCGCTCCGCTCGGAATGACACTGCCCCGTGAGGTTCCTGGAAGACAACTGACCGCTGATAGCTTCACTTCGAGGTCGGTGTTACCATGGCCTGCCGGAGGGCGTGATGATTAGTCAAGGCTGGTTTCGCATAGGGAGGCGGCATGTTGTTCTAGCGCTGCTGCTCGGAGCGCTCGTCCTTGCCGCCTGTCACGGACAGGCGCAGGACTGGAAAGACGCCGACAAGTTAGGGACGCTGTTGAATTGGAAGCCGGGGAGCGTGGTGGCTGAAATCGGAGCGGGCGACGGCGGCCTGACGCTAGCTGCCGCCGAGCGCGTGGGGCCAACGGGCCGCGTTTACACCACGGAACTGGACCCGAAGGAACTGGCCAAATTGGAGTCTCTGGCTGCCGCTCAGAAGGTGCATAACATCATCGTGATAAAAGCGGGAGAAGCCAAAACAAATCTTCCGCGCGAGTGCTGTGATTCCATCTTCATGCGGCAGGTTTACCATCACCTCACACAGCCGGCGCAAGAGGACGCCAGCCTTTTCCAATCGCTCAAGCCAGGCGGCCTCCTTGCCGTCATCGATTTACCGCCTCCGGAGGGAACCAAGCCGCCAAAGGGCGTGCCGAAAAACCGGGGCGGGCACGGCATGCCAAAGCAACTGCTGGTCGATGAACTCAGTGCCGCAGGATTTCAGGCGCTGACAATACCCACCTACTGGCATGGCGAGGATTATTGCGTCGTTTTCCGAAAGCCGGATTAGGGAACAGGGAATAGGGAACAGGGAACAGGGAACAGGGAACAGAGCATCCGCACTCCCTCGGCGACTGGCACCTGAAACCTCGCACCTGGAACCCGGCATCTGAAATGGCCCCTGAAACGTGGCCCCCGACGCCTGAAACCTGACACCCGACACCTGGCTCCTGACACCTTTTCCTATTCCCTGTTCCCTATTCCCTGGTAATTATGCATAATCTCGTGCTTGCGCGCACGGATGTTTTGATCCGCATTCCCGGGCCAAGGTAGGACCATGACAGACGCATCAGCTACCCACGCACCAGTTTCCGGCCGCATCGCCTCCATCGACGCGCTTCGCGGCTTCGACATGCTGTGGATTACCGGCGGCGACGAAGTGATCCACAGCTTGCATAAATTGATTCACCATCCTTTGATGGACGCGCTGGACCGGCAATTCCAACACGCGGCATGGCAGGGCTTCCGTTTCTATGATTTGATCTTCCCGCTTTTTCTCTTTATCGTCGGCGTTGTGCTGCCCTTCTCTCTCACGCGGCGCCTCGAAGCCGGAGCGAACCGGGTCGAGATCTATAAGCATCTGGTCCGCCGGCTGGTCCTGCTGTTCTTTTTGGGCCTGGTTTACAATGGCCTCTTGGATTTCAGGTTTCACGAGCTTCGCATTCCTGGGGTTCTTCAGCGTATCGCAGTGTGCTATTTCATTGCGGCGCTGGTGATGATGAACACCCGCGTGCGTGGCCAGGCCGCGGTGGCGGGCGGGCTGCTGGTGGTTTACTGGCTGGTGATGAAGCTGGTGCCGGTTCCGGGCATCGGGGCCGGCGTTCTAACCCCATCCGGCAACCTCTCGGCGTTTATCGACCAGCACCTCTTGCCACGCCCCTTCTGCTGCTATGTCTTCGGTGACAACGAAGGAATTCTCTCCACGATTCCGGCTGTTTCCACATGCCTGATGGGCGCGCTGGCCGGCCACTGGCTGCGCTCCAGTCGGCCTGCAGCGCGTAAGGCGCTCGGGCTGGCCTTGGCGGGCGTTGCCAGTCTGGTCCTGGGTCTGGTCTGGGGTCATTGGTTTCCCATCATCAAGAACATCTGGACCAGCTCGTATGTCCTGTTCGCCGGCGGGTGGAGCCTGCTGCTGCTCGCCCTCTTCTACTGGATCATCGATGTTCGCGGCTACCGGCGCTGGGCTTTCTTTTTCACCGTCATTGGCCTGAACCCCATTACCATTTACGTGCTTCGCAGCCAGTTTGATTTTGGAAGAGTCGCAAATATATTCGTCCGGGGCTTCATCGACTACCTCGGGCCTTACAAGCCCGTCTTCTGGGACCTCAGCGTTCTGGCTGTCGGGTGGCTGTTCCTGTGGTTTCTATATCGCCGGAAGATATTCCTTAAGGTGTGACAGCGCGGCTGTTGCCTGCAACCGAAGAAGGATTTCATCCCGCGCCTGCGGGACCACAGAGGCCACGGAGAAGAGACGCATTGAGATATTTCTGGCCCTCTCCCCCTTGGGGGAGAGGGTGGCCCGCGCCGGCGCTTTCTTCAGCCGACGCGGGACGGGTGAGGGGGTCAAGACGGCGGCTGGCGCTCTGTGGTGACTTTCGAGATTTATGTCCAACTTTCAAGTGTGCGTTTACTGCGGTTCAAGCCGCAACTGCGATCCCGTTTATCTCGATGCTGCTGCGCGCCTGGGGCGTGAGCTGGCGAGAAACGGCGCCACCATCATCTACGGCGGTGGGGCGGTTGGGTCAATGGGTGCTCTCGCCGAAGGCGCGCTCGCCGAGGGCGGCAAAGTCATCGGCATCATTCCCGGTTTCATGAATGAGCTGAATTGGGGGCACAAGGGCATTACCGAATTGCGCGTCGTGCGCGATATACACGAGCGCAAGCGGCTCATGATCCAGGATGCGAATGCGGTGGTCGCTTTGCCCGGCGGCTCAGGAACTCTTGACGAGCTTTTGGAGGCCGTCTCGCTCAAGCGCCTTGCCCTTTTCCTCGGCCCTATCGTTGTTCTGAATACCCAGTCGTATTTCGCGAATCTGCTCCTGGTGCTCGAGAGTTGCATTACCGAGCGCTTCATGGACCCTCGGCACAAATCTATGTGGTCGGTGGTGAATGAGCCGACGGAGGTGCTGCCTGCCATCCACTCCGCCCCGCCCTGGGATCCCAAGAGCCTCAGCTTCGCCCAGATCTGACAGGTTGCTGTAGTCGTGTCATTTGGAATATCATCCCAAACGAAACGCCAGTCATTCCCGTCCCGCCACGGCGGGAGGAATCCAGTCCGTGGATAGCGCGTTTCCGAAGGTTTGCGGAGTGGATTCCTCCCGCCGTGGCGGGACGGGAATGACTGCGGCCTGGAGCGCCCGTGTTTCGCAAATGACACCACTACCCAGGTTGCTGAAAACTTGACATAGTTTTACGCGGATGGCACCATGAGTGCTTGCGGCTGGGCTGTTTTCGCCTTGGAACACGGGCGCCTGCCCCGTGCTCGTTGGGGTCTTGCCCGTGAATGGGGAAGCCAAGGCGCAAGCACATGGACGGGATCCCGGCGGGCCGCGGCAGGCTGCGCCTGCTGCGACCTGGAGGTGCTGGCCCGAGTAGTTCTCCTAATACCAGGCGTGCCGAAGTGGCGGAATTGGCAGACGCGCTACATTCAGGGTGTAGTGCCCGTCAGGGCGTGGAGGTTCGAGTCCTCTCTTCGGCACCAGACGATCCATCAAACTCTCGCAGGGTTGCCATCCACTGCTTAGCATACGGAATCCTGTATTTCGCTTGTGCCCATAACGCTTCGCCCTCTCGGCGCATCTAAGTCCTTTGTTTTCCTAGCAACTGGGCATGTGTTACGCATGCCGCACGTCGACTTCCAGAGACCCGAGTCGGCCATAGTTTGATTGTCTAACCGCCCGGGATTTCAACTTGGCCCCAAAAAAGCAAGTACTCCCGGCGGAGCGTGAGATTACCCATGGGCCTCGTTGAATAGTCCGGGCGTCATCCGGGCGACAGTGACGAGGTAGCCGCTCCTGGCGCGGGAGCGTGGATTGAAACAAGGAGGGCAAGGAGCCTGTGATGAATCGCCGAACCTTTTTTTCGAGTGGGATATTAGGTGCTATTGCTGTCGGGGCGTCTCCCATACACGCTTTGGGCAGGAAGGAGGAGATTTCATCATCCGCACCGCCGAAGATCCTGAACTACAACCCTGCAATGAAGTATCGCCCTATGGGCAATACGGGCATTCTTGTGTCGGAGATCAGCTTGGGTGGACTGGTCATGGCGGAGTCGGTGCACCGCTACGCCATCGAACATGGGGTCAACCTTGTCCATGTCGCGTGGGACTACCTGGGCGGACAGTCGATCAAGACGCTGGGCGCAGGGCTAAAGTCAGTGCGCGATAAGATTTACATTGCCTTAAAGGATGATTACCCAAGCATCGACGAGGCGCTTAAAGTCCTCAACACGGACCACGTGGATTTCTTGATGTTCAACCGGCACTTCGCCTTTTCGGCTACTGATGCGAGGATTGCTGAGACCTTTGAGAAACTAAAGAACCAGGGGAAAGTCAGGTTCGCCGGTTTGACTACGCATGGAATGGTCAAGGATACGACGGCGGCGGGCATCCGTTCCGGCTTTTACAACGTCGTCATGCCGGTTCTGAACCAGCCCAACCTCGAAGCCATGGCTGAGGAGCTTCGCTTGGCGCGGCAGAGGGGAGTCGGCGTGATGGCGATGAAATCGATGAAAGGGCTCAAAGGCATCGATTTGGAAGTCGCCTATTTGAAGAAAATCCTGAGCAATCCGGCAGTCACTACGGTTACCAAAGGCATTGGTTCTTTCGATATGTTTGAGGCCTACGTACAGGCGCTGAATGAGCCGCTCACCAGCGCCGAGGATCGAGCCCTTTACCGGTATGCGCAGGTGAACCGCTCCAGCAATTGCATGCTATGCGACGACTGCAAGCAGGCCTGTCCGCTTGGGGTCGAAGTCTCCACCGTATTGCGTTGCAAGGACTACTACTACGAACAAATGAAGGATGTGCAGACCGCGCTCAGCACTTATCGCGATATTCCGCTCGAGAAGGTTGGAAGCGGAGCTTGCCGCTTCTGCAAGAAGTGCGAGTCGGCGTGCCCCAATGGGATTCCGATCGTCGAGCGGCTCATGGCAGCGCGCGAGCTGTTTTCCAAAATGGTTTAACAGCACGGCTGCCCGCCGCAAGCAAAGTCGTCTCGTAGGGCCGAACGGCGTTCGGCTCTCGGGCGAGCGCCGCTCGCCCCTACACCACGCAGGAAGGAGAAGGTGGTCTCGGGAAGATGCGAAGCGTTGCAGTTTATCTGCTATTAATTCTGGCCTTGCCTGGGCTGTTAATTGGGCAGGAGGAGGGCGGGCAAGGTTCGGCGCCTGCGGTGATTCCTGCCGCCGTCAAGGAGAGGCTTGCGCGGCTGTTGCCGGAGCCTTCCGAAGTTGGGGCTTCACAGTCCGGAGAGCAGAAGTTCTTCAGCTCAGACCTTTACGAATACATCGATGGGGGGGCTGATGTTTACCTGGATTACGGCCTTGTGGTGATGGTTCACCAGGAATACAAGGCCTCGCGCACAGACATCACACTCGACATCTACAACATGGGAGCGCAGTCGAACGCCTTCGGGATTTATGCCGCGGAAAGCTCGCCGGATTACCACTTCCTGCCCATCGGGTCGGAAGGCTATGGCACCAACGAAATCCTGAACTTCTTCCAGGGTGAGTTCTACGTGAAGTTGTCCGCCTTCAGCGATAAGGAGAAAACCGGGCCGGTGCTGGAGCGCTTTGCCCGGGCGGTATCGCGAAGGATCGGTCCATCCCAAGCGATGCCGGAGTTTCTGTCTCTTTTCCCGCCGCAGAACCTGGTGAGTCATTCCTGCAAGTTTGTGAAGAAGTCGCCCCTGGGACACGATTTTCTCGCGCCCGCAATCCTGGCGGCCTACGCTTTCGGTGAAAAACAGACATCCCTGGTCATCTCCAGGGCGCCGGACGCAAAAGGCGCGGCGCAGAAGGTTGAGCAGCTACGGAGCTACTTTGGCCGCTCGGGTAAGGTGGTTCCCCAGCCGGGACTGGCTTCCGGGGCCTTCTTGGGGTCAAACCAGTTTGAGGGCGAAGCCGCGTTTTTCGCTTCGGGCTCCTATGTGATCCTCTGCATAAACCCTCCACCCAACCCCGAATCATTCTTGAAATCGGTTATTCAGCGTATCGCAGAAAAAGGCGCCAGCATATCCTATTAGGGAGTTAATACATGGCACAGATGGATCGACGAGGTTTCTTAACGACAGGCGTACTGGCAGGAGCAGGGTTGGGGATGGGTTTGCTCGGTTCGGATTCCCTCTGGGCAGTGCCCGCGCCGTCCATGAGTATTGCGCATTACAAGAGCTCCCCAATGGAAACCGACGACATCGCCGAGGAGGCAAGGCGGCTCACTCGCCAGGCCATCGAGGCACTCGGTGGGATGAACCGCTTCGTTTCTAAAGGGAACATTGTATGGGTAAAGCCCGACATAGGTTGGGATCGCCGTCCGGAACAGGCCGCAACAACCAACCCCGACGTCGTCGCCACTATCGTGGAGATGTGCTACCAAGCGGGAGCGAAGAAGGTGCTGGTCAGCGACAACCCTTGCAATCCCGCCCGGCTTTCTTTTCCTCGCAGCGGGATTCAGCAGGCTGCCGAAAAGGCGGGGGCGGAAGTGATATTCCTCGATGAAAGAAAATTCAGGAAGATGTCCATTAACGGCAAAGTCTTAAAAGAGTGGGAGGTGTACCAGGATACTGTCGAAGCGGACCGGCTGATCAACGTCCCCATCGTGAAGAACCACAACTTGTGCCTGGCGACAATGGGCATGAAGAACCTGATGGGCGTAATTGGTGGGCCTCGCAACCGGCTTCACCAGGACCTGGGTGGGACTCTGGTGGATCTGGCCGCCTTCTTCAAGCCCCGCTTGGTGGTGCTCGATGCCATTCGCGTGCTGACGGCCAATGGGCCCGTGGGCGGAAATCTTGCCGATGTTAAGCGCAAAGACACCATTGTGGCCGGGGTTGACCAGGTCGCCGTGGACGCCTTGGGCGCGACATTACTTGGTTACAAGCCCGATTCGATTGGTTACATTGTGCAGGGGAATGCACGCGGTCTCGGCACCATCAATTTCAATTCGCTTTCACCCAAACAAATAGAAGTGTAAACCCCATGGCCAAGAAGAAGAAAACATCGTGGATCGTCTGGCTGCGCCGGCTTACCCAAACGGGTTTCTTTCTCCTGTTCTGCTATCTTTTCTTGCAGACGGTTTATCACCCCATCAACAAGGCTGGCCGGGGAGTCACGTTCTTCTTCAACTTGGACCCGCTGGTTGCTCTCAATTCCTTGCTGGCCTCACACGCCCTCGTCGGGGCGATGCTGCTTTCGCTGGTTACCCTGGCGGTGACCTTTATCTGCGGGCGGTGGTTTTGCGGTTGGGTTTGTCCTTTCGGGACTTTGCACAACTTCTTCACCAGCCTCCGGGGTGGGCGCGCCAAGCAGAAACTTGAGGTCGGCGGCTACAATCAATGGCAGAAAGCGAAGTACTATGGGCTGGTTGGGTTCCTTGTCGCCGCTCTTGTCGGGGTCAATGTGGTGGGATGGCTTGATCCCTTCTCTTTCTTTTTCCGTTCGCTTTCCACTTCAATCTACCCGGCAATTAACAAGGGCGTCGTCGCGTTGTTCACCTGGATTTACAACGCCAATCCCGGAGTCGGACCCGCCCGGCTTACGGTGGTGACGGAGCCCATCTACGGTTTTTTGCGCAAGTATTTCCTCGCCGTAGAGCAGCCCTACTACTGGGGCAGCATGCTGATCGGGGTCTTGTTTATTACGACCGTTGTACTCAACTTCTTCCGCGCGCGCTTCTGGTGCCGTTATGTTTGCCCTCTCGGTGCGCTGCTGGGAGTGGTAGGCAAGAACCCCCTCGTCCGCCTGAAGAAGAATGAGGAGAAGTGCGACAGTTGCCGGCTGTGCCTGGTTGACTGCCAGGGAGGGGCCACTCCGGACAACCCCTTGGAGTGGAAGCCTTCCGAGTGCTTCTATTGCTGGAATTGCGAGTCGGACTGCCCCGCCCAAGCAATTACCTTTACCTCATGTATAGCCGAAGGCCGAGGCAGGAACCGCAGAGATCCTTCGCCCCGACAAGTCGGGGCTCAGAATGACACGGCCTTGCGAACTGAAGCTGGAGAAAAAGCACGATGAACCCCTTGCACAAGTGGATCGGTGATTTCGTTCATCCCCCAAAAGAAGCCAGGCTTGACCTGGGGCGGAGAGCCGTCTTAGCGGCAGGGTTGGCCGGTTTAGGCGCAAAGCTGCTCTTTGGCATCGATCCGCAAGCATCGAAACGGTCTTTCAATCCCGCCCTGATTCGTCCTCCGGGAGCGCTTCCAGAAGAGGAATTCCTCGCCAGGTGTATTCGCTGCGGAGAGTGCATGAAGGTATGTCCCACGAACGCCATTCATCCTGCTTCCTTGGAGGGTGGAGTGGAGGGCATTTGGACGCCCATCCTGAACATGTCGGTCGGTTACTGCGACTACGAGTGCAATCTGTGTTCGCAGGTTTGCCCGACGCACGCGATTCGCCAGGTTGATGTCCCTGAAAAGAAAAAGATCAAGATCGGCTTGGCATACATTGACAAGAATCGCTGCCTGCCCTGGGCCTACTCGAAGACGTGTATCGTCTGCGAGGAGCATTGCCCGACACCCAAGAAGGCCATCTGGTTTGAAGAGGTTGAAGTCCTGAACATTCAGGGCGAGAAGTTGATGATCAAGCAGCCACGTGTGGACCCGGACCTTTGCATCGGCTGTGGAATCTGCGAAACCAAATGCCCGGTCAAAGGGCAGGCGGCGGTGCGCGTCACGAGCGTGGGCGAAACCAGAAACCCGGAGAATCAGATACTGCTGTCCCCTGGTAGCTTCGGTGAAGGGTAGGCGACGAACCATGGCAAAAGTACTCTTGATAAGTGGAAGTCCCAAAGCGGATGGCAACACCGCGCAACTCATGAACGAATGCGCTCGTGTGATTCGCGAGCAAGGTGTCGAAGCGGAAGTCATCTCATTTTCCGAAATGAAGATCGAATCGTGTACGGCCTGCGGCAAGTGTGGTGAATCCAAGGAGTGCAGTTTGCAAGATGGCCTGAACGACATTATCAAGAAGCTCCGAGCCTCGCAGGGCTTCATTGTGGGCTCACCCGTTTACGTCGGTACGGCGCGTGGGGACGTGATGGCAGCGCTACAGCGCATCGGCTACGTTTCCAGAAAGTCGGACCAGTTCCTTGCCGGCATGGTGGGCGGCGCTGTAGCAGTGGCGGCGCGTGGTGGCCACACCTTCACGCTTCAGGAAATGCTCATGTTCTTCCTGATTAACGATATGATTGTGCCGGGATCGACCTATTGGAACATGGTGTTTGGCCGGCTTCCAGGAGAGGTCTGGCAGGACAAAGAAGGAATCGAGACTGTCCGGCACTTCGCGGTCAATGTAGCCAATTTGATCAAGAAGTTGTACGGCGACAAGGCGGCAGAGGTATAAACCCGAGGTGAAGCGGTTTGACTGGGCGCTGGAAAACTCTGTGCCGATTTCCGTAGCGACCCCGGCCAGCAAGCTTTTACTCTGCTATGCTGTCATTCTGAGCGCAGCGGAGCGGAGCGAAGAATCTCGCTCTGGACTTTTCCGCCGACAAACAGCAGGGCGAGATGCTTCGCTACGCTCAGCATGACAGTAAGCGGGCGCTCTCGCGAAAGTCATGGAAGATCTCATTCCCCTCGGTAAGACTGACATTCGCATTTCCCCTCTGGGCCTGGGCACCTGGCAGTGGGGTGACCGCATGATGTGGGGTTACGGTAAGACCCACACCGATAGCGACCTTCACGACGCCTTCCAAGTCAGCCTGCAATCGGGCATCAGCTTCTTCGACACCGCCGAAGTTTATGGAAAGGGGCGCTCGGAGGAATTGCTAGGAGCATGCCTAAAGGAAGCAGGGCAGTCCCCTCTCAGGGCGCCCTTGGTCGTGGCGACGAAATTCATGCCTTACCCCTGGCGGCTGCGGAAAGGCATGCTGCTCTCGAAGCTGCGTGCCAGCCTTGCCCGCTTGAGGTTGGAACGGGTGGACCTTTACCAGATCCATTGGCCTTTCCGGCCTGTGCCCATCGAGACATGGGCCAATGCGCTGGCGGACGCCGTCGAGGCCGGACTGACGCGCGCGGTGGGCGTGTCGAATTACAACTCGGCCCAGATGTTGCGCGCCCACTCCGCTCTGGCAAAACGCGGCATCGCGCTGGCTTCCAACCAAGTCGAGTTTCATCTACTGAACCGGCGCGTCGAGCAGAAGGGTTTATTGAAACTCTGCCGCGAGTTGGGTGTTACCCTGATTGCTTACAGCCCTCTCGCCAAGGGCCTGTTGACAGGCAAATATTCGCCCCAGACTCGCCCGCACGGGATGCGCCGCTACCTCTTCCGGCGGGCGCGACTGGGCAAGATTCAGCCCCTCATTCAGCTTCTGCGCGCGATTGGAGATGCGCACGATGGGAAGTCCCCGGCCCAGATAGCGTTGAACTGGGTGATCTGCAAGGGGGCTGTCCCCATCCCCGGGGCCAAGAATGCCCGGCAGGCACGGGATAACGCCGCCGCTTTAGGCTGGCGGTTGGCGGAGGCCGAAATCGCCGCCCTGGATGCGGAAAGCCAAAAGCTTTCCATCGCCTGAGACACCGAGGTGGGCCGCCAGCAGTGGCAGTCACCTGCAACACTGGCCGTCTTTGCCCGGTCCTCGACTGCGCGGCGAATAGCTACGATTACTTCCTGCACCACGACCAGCCTTGACTTAGTTCAAGACTTAGTCCACCATATCACTGTCATGGAAGTGAACATTCATCACGCAAAGACTCACCTGTCGAGGCTCTTGCAGCGCGTGGCGGCAGGGGAGGAGATTACGATTGCGCGCGCCGGTGTGCCCATTGCCCGCTTGGTCGCCCTCGAGGCAGCGCGGGCCCGGCGTCCTCTGGACCTCGATCGTGGTGTGTACGAGGTGCCCGAGGATTTTGACGCGCCGCTGCCCCCTGCAATACTCGCTGGGTTCAACGGGAAGCCATCCAAGGGGAGCAGGCGCGATAGAAAGGCCGGGCGGCGCGAGCGGCCATGAAATATCTGTTGGATACTTCTGTCTGGTTGTGGAGTCTAACAGCCTCGGAGCGAATCAACAAGAAAGCTCTTCAACTCCTGGCCAGTGGACGGGAAGAACTTTACTTGTCGGCGGCCAGTTCTTGGGAGATCAGCATCAAGTGGGCGCTGGGTAGATTGCAGTTGCCGGAACCACCCGGCAGTTACGTCCCAAAGCGCTTGGCCGCCCAAGGCATTCGGCCGTTAGCGATTACCCACACACACGCGCTTGCGGTCTCTGAGTTGCCCGCACACCACAGCGACCCCTTTGATCGGCTTTTGATCGCCCAGGCGCAGATTGAAGGTATGGTCATTCTCACCGCCGATCGCGCCTTTGAGCCGTATGGGGTTAAGATCCTCTGGTGCGGATAATAACGATCTCCTGACTCCTGACTTCTTCGCGGGTGGGGCGACGGGTGCCATCCTGAACGCAACGCATCACTTCTATGTCGCGCACCCGCCGTGGTTGGGCGCCTGTTGCTCCCTCTACTCACCTGATACAATGTCCTATTACATCTGTCGAGGAGTCTTGATGAGAGCGGCTTTCTTAACCGGCATCAGACAAATGGAGATTCGCGAGACGTCGCAACCGGAGATCAGCGACCCGCACAGTGTCCTCTTGCGCGTCGGGGTGGTCGGCGTTTGCGGATCGGATGTGCATTACTACACGGCGGGCCGGATCGGCTTTCTGGTCGTCAAGTATCCGGAATGGACGGGTCACGAGTGTGCGGGAACCATCGTGGGAGTTGGGGACCAAGCGAAACGGCTCAAGGTTGGCCAGCGCGTTGCAGTGGACCCGCTGATTCCCTGCGGGCATTGCGACCAATGCCTGTCAGGCCGGGAACACACTTGCCGGAATCAGGGCTTCCTGGCCTGCCCTGGGCAGGGGCCGGGGGCGTTGGCTGAATACCTGGTGATGCCGGAAAGGTCATGCTATGCGATTCCGGGTGGCATGACCATGGTGCAAGCCGCGGTGGTCGAGCCGCTTTCCATTGGGCTCTACGCTCAACGCCTGGCGCAGATGCAGCCGGGAGCAAAGATCGCCATCCTGGGCTCCGGCCCCATCGGACTGTGTGTACTGCTCTCGAGCCTTGCGGCCTGTGATTGCACGGTCTACGCCACCGACCTGCTCGACGAGCGCCTCGAGGTGGCCCGGCGCTGCGGGGCAACGTGGACCGGGAACCCGAAACAAACCGACGTGGTCCGGGCCATCCGCGAGCTCGAGCCGCTGGGAGTGGATTTCGTTTTCGAGTGCGCGGGCCAGCAGGAAACCCTCGACCAGTCGATTGAACTGCTCAAGCCCGGCGGAACGGTGCTGATGATCGGCATTCCTGAGGTTGACCGGGTCAGCTTCAGCATTCACACCCTAAGGCGCCAAGAAATACGATTGCAGAACGTCCGCAGGCAGAACCAGTGCATCACCCCTGCTATCGAACTGGTTTCAAACGGCGCCATCAACCTCGATCAGCTTGTGACACACCATTTCTCCCTTGCCGAAACCAAGCAGGCTTTCGACCTGGTCGCCGACTACCGTGACGGTGTGGTCAAAGCTGTCGTCCATGTAGCCGCATAAGACGGTAGGTGGTAGGTGGGGGAATGAATGCCTTCACAGGCCCGCACGAAAAATCAACTTCCCCAAAATGACATCAGTACCCGCCGCTCTCGTACCTCTCTTCCGCTGCTCCCGACTGTGGTAACTTAGTAGACTTTCAGGAGATCACATGACCAAACTCAAAGTCGCTCTTGCGTTTTCTTTGGCGGTCCTGTGCTGCATCGGACTCACTTCGGTACGCAGTATTTCCTCTGATAACCCAACAACCAACGCCCCCGTCCAGTTCGACAAACTCGTGGACGAATACTTCAATTTCTATTTTGAGTTCCACCCCACCGAGGCAACAGCCGCCGGTTTTCACCAGTACGACGGCAAGCTTGAAGACTTTTCGCGCTCTGCGGTAGACGCCGAGGTCGTCAAACTGAAGGCCCTGCAATCCAGGTTTGATCTGCTTGACCCGGCGAAACTCGCTCCCATGAGCGCCGGCGACCTCGAGTTACTCAAAAGCACTATCAAGTCGCGTCTGCTGGAGCTCGACACGATCAGGATGTGGAGGAAAGACCCCGACCTCTGCACTTCCGGAGTCACCCGCAGCATCTACCTGATCATCAAGCGAGACTTCGCTCCGCCTGAGGTGCGACTGCGTTCCGTAATCGCCCGGGAAGGCGCGATTCCGGCGGCGATTGTGGCTGCCCGGCAAAACCTCGAGAACCCGCCGAAGATTTATACAGAAATCGCCCTGGAGCAGATGCCGGGCATGATCGACTTTTTCCGCAAGGATGTTCCTGGGGCTTTTGCGGAGGTCAAGGACGCGCAACTGGTGGCGGAGTTCCAACGCAGCAACGCGGCGGTGATTGACGCCCTGCGCAAATACCAGATATTCCTTCGCGACGACCTGCTGCCGATTTCCAAGGGTGACTTCCGCATCGGCGCAGAGAACTACCGCAAGAAACTCCTCGATGACGAAATGGTGGATATTCCCTTGGACCGCCTCCAGGAAATGGGGTACGCCGATTTGCGGCGCAATCAACAACGACTGAAGGAGACGGCTGAGCAGATCGATCCCAAGCACAGCCCCCGCGAGGTGCTGGCTGAGCTGGGGAAAGACCATCCCACGCCGGATCACCTGTTGCAGAGCTTCCGCGATATCCTGGGCAGCTTGCGCCAGTTCATCGAGCAGAAACAGATCGTCAGCATCCCCTCCCAGGTCTTACCCATCGTGCAGGAGACGCCGCCCTTCATGCGCGCCACCACCACAGCTTCCATGGACATCCCTGGCGCTTACGAGACGAAAGCCACTGAGGCCCTGCTCAGCGTCACGCTTCCGCAGCCCGGCTGGAAACCCCAGCGCCGGGAAGAATGGATGGAGGGCTTCAACCGCGGCACCATCCTCAGCACCGCGATTCACGAGGCATATCCGGGCCACTACACGCAATTCCTCTGGGTGCAGCATGCTCCGTCCAAGGTTCGCAAACTGATCGCCGTGGGCACCAATGCCGAGGGCTGGGCACACTATTGCGAGCAGATGATGCTCGACGAAGGCTATGGGGGCGGCGATCCAAAGTTGCGCTTGGGGCAGTTGCAGGACGCTTTGCTGCGCGACGCCCGCTTTATCGTGGGAATCGAGATGCACACCGGCCACATGACTTTGGAACAGGCCCGTGAGTTCTTTATCCGTGAGGGATACCAGACTCCCCCTATAGCTGAGGTCGAGTCAAAGCGTGGAAGCGGTGATCCGACTTACCTCGTCTACACTCTCGGCAAGCTGCAAATCCTGAAGCTGCGCGATGATTTCAAAAAGAAAGAGGATGGTAATTTCACTCTGAAGGACTTTCACGACCGATTCATGGGCCAGGGAGTGGTTCCACTCAAGCTCCTCCGCAAAGCGCTGCTCGGCGACGACAGCCCAACCCTGTAATTGCCGATTGATGATTGCCGATTGTCGATTCGCAAGCTGTGTCAGCCGTCGCGGCACTGGGTAAGGGCGCCGCTGTAATTGCCGATTGCCGATTGTCGATTCGCAAGCTGTGTCAGCCGTCGCGGTGTCATTCCGAGCGCAGCGAGGAATCTCGCTCTGTCTTTAAAATACTCAGTGCGAGATCCTTCTCCCGCAGGGCGGGATCAGGATGACAGCGAAGGACTCAGAATGACAGCTTGGAAACGCGCTACCTCTCCCCGACGATTCGATTCGACATATGAATGTAAGGGAAGCACTCAGGGATGTGGGTGTCGTAGACGGCGTGGCGGCTCCAGACCCAGGCGGGATGCGGGTTGAGTTCAACGCCGCCTGGTTGTAGCAGCTCGAAACGTCCAAAGAAGATCCTCCATACGTCTCCGTCCTTGGGGGGCAGAGAACGCCCTGCGGCCAGCCACTTCATTCCCTTCCAGGGGAAAGCCAGTTCAACGGTCCAACCTTTATCGGCCACGGAGTTGTCGTTGATTTTGCCGTCCACATGAACGGCTTTGAGGAGGCCCGGAAACTCCCAGTTCAGGAATGCCCAGCGGGTTCCTCGGGGATGAGTTCCCACCCAGAAAGACCGGTCCTGGCGATCGTAGTCACCCCCGAAGGTAAGGGCCTTATTCTTGAAGATGTCAAATTCGGGGACGTCGAAGACGCCGCCCTTCTTGTAAGCATCTTGCCAGATGAAGAAGACCTGGTAAGTCGTGCCCAGCGCGTTGATCTCGAACTCAGAATAGGCATCACCGCCGTCGATGAACACCTCGGCATCATTTTCCTGGAAAATCAGCGAACCTGTTTTGGTCAGGTGGGCTTCGACGTACGGCTCTTCAATCCACAAGCCAACGTAAAGATATTCGTCATCCCACAATGCGGCAGCTCGCGTGTCGTAGAAGCCGGGCTCTCCCGTAACCATGTCAACAAAACGCGGGGACTTTTCGGCCTTCTGCCAGGAGGGCTCGTCCAGCCGGCCGTCAATTGTTATCCGCCCTGCCGCTCGGCGGCAGACATAGTGCGCAATGTCCTTCGCCGAACAACCGTAACTTCCTGTGCCGGCCCTCATCTGGGCTTGCCCGCCGTCAGACGGCGGCGTCTTCGGCTTTCCAGGCTCGGTGGCCTCGCAGTTCAGCGACGCGAGAAGAATGAGCGCGCTAACCAGTTTCCATGCGGTTTTCATTGTGGGGTTCCTCCGGACGGCAATGGCGAGTCTTCCGCAGACTCGAAAGTAGCTCGACGTACGTTGCAAGACTTGCCTGTTACGCTCCACGATGGGTCGGGATTGTATCGGAATCCGAAGTGCATTACCACCTGTTCTAAAAGCACTCATTTTTGGAGAGCACTGGGGCTCTCTGCCTTGTGTGTATGGAAAGGTGTAGAATCCCCAGTCGGCATGGGGGAGGATTATTCTGGCCTAAATCACCTTGAGTACCTGCTGGCTGAGACTTTTAGAGGTTCAGGGTCATTTAAGGAAGGCGTTTTTAAGAAGGGGGAAAACGTGAATAAACGCACATATAAACAAGTTCTACAGATACTTATCGTACTGGTCGTTGTGATTTGCTTTGGCTCGCGCGCAGAGGCCGCCTCGAAGGCAGTGTGGCAGATTGGCAAATTCGATCAGTCATCCGGCGAGTTCAATCAAGGCGAGGTGCGGCCACCTGTCTTTGCTCCCGCTCACCCCAAGAGCGATGTGCTTTACATAGTCGGAAAGAGTAAGCCGGCAACTGACTGGCCCGCCTTTCAGCCAGGCTCGGCAAATGGAAGGGCTGAGTTTCGGCCGCATCCCTATACGATCCAGTTTGATTTGTCCGAAGCTCCGCGGGGCGTCTATACGCTGAAGGTAGCGTTGCTCGTTGAAACCCCGCGTGTCCCGCGCCTTCAAGTGGATATCAATGGTCACCGAGCGCTGCTTTATCAGCATCCAACGCTGAACTATGCGGCGGGCGATCTGAGCAGCGTATTCTTGCCTGCGTACTCTGCCGGCACAATTGCGGTCGATCTTCCCACAAATTCCCTGAAGAAGGGAACGAACGAGCTTGTCTTGACCGCGATGGATGAGCCGGCAGAGCGCGATGACGTTACAAACTCCAGGATCACCTATGACGCTCTGGCGCTTGAACAGGACCCGGACCGGAAATTTTCATCCGCAGAGGTCACTGTCCAGGCCCTGCCGACCATTTATTATCAGTGCAAAGAAGACAAGCTTTTCGAGCTGGTGGACGTCTATATCCGGCACAACTCCCCCTCGAAGGGCGGGCAAGTGGTGTTGAGCGTGGGCAAGGAGAAATTCACTGAGAAGCTATCCCCTGGCTGGGATTTCGGCGAGCAATTGGTCGAGCTGGCGGTTCCCGAATTTGCCCCCGGTACCAAGGGCGAAGTTGCCGTCAGCCTGGGCGGGCACTCGCGACACTTCCCGGTGGTTCTGGATCCGGCAAAGAAGTGGAACATCTTCTTGGTGCCTCACACTCACCTGGATGTGGGTTACACAGATTACCAAGCCAAGGTGGCGGAAGCTCAAAGTCGGACCCTCGACGAAGCCATTCAGATGATTCACGACCATCCGGACTTTCGCTTCAGCTCGGATGGTTATTGGTGCGTGCGACAGTTCCTGGCCGGGCGCAGCGAAGAACAGAAAAAGCAGCTTTTCCAGATGGTAAGGGATAAGAAGATCTTCGTGCCCACGGTGGAGGCGAGTGTCCTCACCGGTTTTCCGAGCCTGGAAACCCTCCTTCGCTCGCTTTATCCTGCTTTTCAATTCCATCAGAAGCACGGAGGAGACCCCGACTATGCCGACATCACGGATGTACCCTCTTATTCCTGGTCCTACGCATCGGTAATGGCGGCAGCAGGGCTAAAGTACTTCGCCGCTGCAAGCGACAATTACCGCGCTCCCGTTCTCCTGCTTGGCCGTCTGCATGAGAAATCGCCGTTCTGGTGGGAAGGCCCCGACGGCGGAAGAATCCTGATGTGGTACTCCCGGCACTACCACCAAATGACGACCTTATTCGGGATGCCACCTCAAATTGCGGGCGGGCACGACTCCTTGCCGATTTTTCTCCAGATTTATTCGCGCCCGGAATACAAATCGGACGCGACTTTGGTTTACGGCACGCAGGTCGAAAACACCGATTTGTTCCCGCAGCAGGCAAGCCTGGCTGAGGAGTGGAACGAGATTTACGCTTATCCCCGGCTAACTTACTCGGGTTTTTCCGAGGCGATAGGCTACATTACAAGGCAATTGGGAGACAGCATTCCGGCGGTGCGGGGTGACGGGGGACCGTACTGGGAAGATGGCATTATCTCAGCCACCCGGTCGGCGGTCCTCGAGCGGGAGACGGAACAGCGCGCGCTGGCAGCGGAGAAGTTCTCCACCCTCAGCAGCCTGGTCAATCCCCACCTTCAACCTGAGGACGAGGCGCTGAAACGGCTCTGGAATAACATGGTGCTTTATGACGAGCATACCTGGGGAGCCGACCGCAGTATATCGAATCCGAAAAGCCAGGAAACGACGGAGCAGTGGGCCGTCAAAGAAGCTTTTGCCACCGAGGCCAAGAAGGATGTTGACTACGTGCTGCGGCGAGGCTTGGCCGCTTTGGCGGACTATATCTACGATCCGATGGGGACGCTGTTGGTTTTCAATCCCCTGAGCTGGCAACGTTCCGGCATGGTCGAGATGGACTTGGACAAAGGGCTGGAACTGGTAGACCTGGCAACCAACCGGGCAGTCCCTTACGAAGTTCTCTCCACGGGGCCGGCTTACCGGCGCGTCCGTTTCCTTGCGCAGGACGTGCCGTCGGTAGGGTACAAGGCCTACGCGCTGAAGGAAACCAAAGCAGCGTCGCCAACTGCGCAGGCCACCGCGGAAGGGGCGATGGAGAATCAGTACTATCGGGTGGTGTTAGATCCCGCCAGCGGCGCGGTGAAAAGTATTTTCGACAAGGAACTGGACAAAGAGCTGGTCAATGCCTCGAGCCCCTATCGGTTCGATCAGTATCTCTACGTCACGGGAGCAGATCAAACTCCGAACCGGCTGATACAGTACAGTTCTGTCTCGCCGGTTCCAGAACTCTCCATCCACAACGCCAGTGGAGGACGGCTGCTGTCAGTGACGAACCAGCCTTTCGGGGTCGTGGCGCGTCTGGAAAGCTCGGGAGTGAATACACCGCGTATCGAGACAGAAGTGATTTTGTTTAATGGACAGAAGAAGATCGAGTTCATCAATCATGTGCACAAGACGGAGGTCTACACGAAGGAAGGTGTTTACTTTGCATTTCCCTTCGCCATGGAACATCCGCAATTCCGGTACGAGATTCAGAACGGATTCGTGGACCCCAGCCGCGACCAACTGCCCGGAGCGGGCAAGGAGTGGTTTTCGGTGCAGCACTGGGTGGCAGCGGAGCAAGGGAACGTGGCGGCGGCTCTTGTTCCGGTGGATGCCTCGCTGGTCGCTTTGGGGGATATCGTCCGGGGGACATGGCCGGTGGAGTTCGGCCAGCGGCCCGGCACGATTTTCTCTTATGTGATGAACAATTACTGGGACACGAACTACGCGGCAGGCCAGGGAGGAGACTTCACATTCCGTTACGTGCTGACCAGCGGCAACAACCTGCCGCCTGCCTATCTGAGCCGGCTGGGCCGGGAAGAGATGTCGCCTCTGGAAGCAGACCAAATCACCTCCCAGGATAAAGCGATCAATTCTCCACGGCCATTGGATTCGGCCCAGGGTAGTTTCTTGCGTGTGGATCAATCCAATGTTGCGTTGGAGACCTGGAAGACGGCCGAAGACGGAGACGGCACGATTCTGCGTTTTGTGGAAGTGGCCGGAAAGGAAAGCACCGTGGACGTACAAACTCCACTCCTAAACGTGGAATCGGCATGGATGAGCGATGCTCTGGAGAGGAAGCAGGGGCCTCTTTCGGTTTCTTCCCATGGCTTCAGGTTCTCCGTCAAACCATTTCAAATCGTCACGGTGCGTTTGGAGGGGGCAGCAGGTCTGAAGTGACTCGGAAGGAGCTTACTATCATCTAATAACTGACGCGTGCAATACTGGCCCCTTCGGGATTTGGTCGGCTGGGATTATTTCACATCCGGGGCAGGTTGCGCGCCACCCGCGTTCAGAAGTCGGATGCAACGGGCACCGGTCTGTTTCGGACTTCAGGAACCTCGCCCTTCACTTGGCCCAGTTCCCCATTGTTAATTTCGGCAATATCCCCTTCCACCCGCTGCACCACCTCTTTGGCATAGGGAATAAAGTGATGCCCGGCGATCATGATGGTACAGCCCATCCAGATCTTCGCGGGGTCTGTCGAACACCGGGTAACGAGTCGAAGCAAGTATTTCCAATATGGCCGGCGGTAGGAAGACCTCAGGCCTTGATGCCAGATCGAACGGAGCATTATTTTGGCCATGTCGACCCAACCCGGCTGCTGGGCAGGCCGCTGGCAATTCCTGGTCTGCCAGAACTGGAGAGAACGCCACGCGCGTTCGTAGAATTTTGTGGGATCATAAATTGAGGCAAGTGTTTTTTGAAAGCCCTTCAACAGAACGAGGGGCGGGAGAACGGTCTGGAAGTTCGGCGGCGTGGAGTCACTATTGTGCACGCTCAATTCGGTCAAGCGTCCCTCTTTCTTCATTCGGTCGTAAAGCGCGGTTCGCGGCACCGCGTGCAAAAAATTTATCATAGCCCAGGGGACCGCTGCGCGCTCTATGAAGAGAATCTGCTGCTCGAAGATGTCTTCGGTGTCGGAGTCGAATCCGAGGATGAATCCACCCGTAACCCACAGGCCGCCCCGTTGCAGAATCTTGATGGACTCAATTGGATCTTGGGACAGGTTCTGGAGCTTCTTCGCCTCCGCCAGGGCCGCTTTCGAAGGACTTTCAATCCCCACAAAAACATGCAAGAAGTTCGCCTTGACCATGGCCTCGATCAGCGCCGGATGGCGCGCGAGGTCCATAGACGCTTCGGTATAGAAAGCCAGCGGATAGCCATGAGCTTGCTGCCACTTTTCCAACTCTCGAGCCAGCTCGAGAGCAAGCCGGTGATTGCCTATGAAATTGTCATCAACAATAAAAACCTGCTTTTTCCATCCCAGTTTCAGGAGCGCGTCCAGTTCCGCCAGGATTTGCTCAGGACGCTTGGTTCGAGGCTTTCGTCCGTAAAGCACGATGATGTCACAGAACTCACATTGAAATGGACAACCGCGGGAAAACTGAATTGCCATCGAGGCGTAGAAGCCGGTTTTCAGAAGGTCAAAGCGTGCCACCGGCGTCTTAGTAAGGTCGGGCTTGTCTTCGATCGTATAGAGCCTTCTGGCCGACCCTTCTTCAAGGTCTTTAGCGATCGCGTCAAACACCTCATCCGGCTCGCCCACCACCACATGGTCCGCCAACTTCAGCACTTCGTCCGGTTCGCTGCTCGGATAGGGTCCGCCCACGATCGTACGCCGGCCCAGGCTGCGGGCGCGGGCGAGGACCTCCTCGAGCCCTTTTCTCTGGACCCGCATGCCGCTTACCATGACGAGGTCCGCCCAGAGGATGTCGGCATCACTTAAGTCTTCCACACCCTGGTCAATCAGGCGAATGTCCCATTCCTCAGGACATAACGCGGCTATCGTGATGAGCCCCAAGGGCGGGATGACGACCTTTTCACGGAGGAGCCGCATCATGCCCGCGAATGTCCAAAAGGAATCCGGGATTTTGGGCCAGACCATCAGGGTCTTGATTCGTTTGCCGAGAGCAGGAAAAGCGGGAACAGCCTCGGGCTGTAATGAACATTCTTGGTTCATGCATCACCTATCCAATGCATCGCTATTCCCAGGATGAGTTAACAATGCAGGTACACTACACGCGGGCGATCATACCACATCCCGATTTTTTGACGGGTGAAGTTTCGATCTCAGCGGTTGGTGTGCAGACCCTCAGAAGTCTGCGCGCCGAGGGGCGCATCACAGAATCATGTTGATGTTGGCGGTAAGAGCAGCTCGAATGGCGAATCATTGGCGCCTCCGGAATCATATATCGATCCGTTTCACATTTCTCCGACTGAGGTACCAGCATGGACTGTAGCCGAAGTGAGGAAACAGGGAGTGGACGCATACCTGGTTTTCCGGCGCGAGGAACATAAACTCGGTTTTGTGGCTCTTCAGGCCGACCGCATAATAGCGCTGGATTTTCACCACTCCGAATTGGCTACGGCTCTTCGGGATCCTGTAGCGCACTGAGAGATAGTCACCGAGGTACAGAATGAACAACGACAGCCCTATGATTAAGAGTATGCGTTTCATTTGTTCACACCCCTGAGCTTTCGGATGCTCGCCGGAGCTGGGAAAACCGCGACCCTTACCCAGTTCAGGGTGAAAAGGAGCAAACCCGTTTTCTCGTAATGGGTGGACGACCCACTCGCTACAGGCTATTGTACCTCCAATGACAGGCATGTGCCGGGCACCTGCGGCCGGCATCTCGACGAGGTGCCCCCCTGGCGACTTAAGTCATTTTCTCCCCGACCGATCCAATCTATCATTCTGACGGGGAATTGCCAGCGTGGCGGGGCGGCGAGTGCGGGGCTTCAACTTCTAATTGGCATGAAATCAAACAAAGGCGGGGTTTGAAGAATGAGCGTTAGGGAACTGGTTCGAAGGATATTCCTGGTTGACCTCATCAAGGGCCTGAGGCTGACGTTTTCCTATCAGCGCCCCAGCGCCACCTGCACTGAACAGTATCCGCTGGAGCGCCCCGTGGTCGCAGAACGCTACCGGGGCGCCCCGCGCCTGAACAACCACCCGGAAACCGGCGAGACACTCTGCATCGCCTGCAACCTCTGCTCGCTGGCTTGTCCGGAGAACCTGATTGTGGTGGGATGGGCGCGGACCGAGGACCGCAAGAAGCGATTGACGACCTTCACCTATGACCTTTCGCGCTGCATGTTCTGTGGCTTATGCGAGGACGCTTGCCCCGTGGACGCGCTGGAACTGACCCAGGACTTTGAGATAGCCCACTATTCGCGGGAAGGAATGATCTGGGAACGACAGGCCCTGGAAGAGGGCCCCCGCCCCACGCGATATGCGCGCTAGAAGCCTAGAGTTTTGGAACTTGGTATAAACGAGTCAAGTTCTGCGTCCAATTCTAGGGGAAGGGCGGGGCTTCAGCCCCGCCGCCGGGCACTCGTCGGAGAGGGGCTTCAGCCCCTGAAGCACTGGCCAATGCCATTAGCGAACATGTGGCTTCAGCGGCTAAAGCCGCTGCTCCCTGGCTCCGCGTGCGGCAGGGCTGAAGCCCCGCCCTTCCCATTCCTAACGAGGCATAACTCGACGCAAAAGCGCCAGGCCCCAAAGAACGCAAACCCTTTGAGGGGGGTCCGACGCTCCGGGGCCGGATTGACCTGCCCAAAGCACTTCAGGCACACGACACTGATTTATGGGGGTCCGATGGCTGGCCCATGGGGAGCGCCTTCGATAGGCACTCTCGCCCCGCCCGGAGGAAGCGTCGCCCAGTCCCCTCTGCGGAAACGCCGCCGAGCTTTCAACATGGGGCGACACTACGCCTCTTGCTCCTCTTGGTGAAGCCCACTCGCCACGGACACGGATCGACCCGGCGCAAGTTCATTCACGGAGTGCGGAGTTCAACTTTCCGAGTGCCTGTGCGAGGAGCCGCGAGCCAGAACGGCGGCTCGCGGCTGAATCGCTATTTCTTCTTGGGAGGCACCACGGCATCCTTAAATGCCTTGGCCAAGCGAAACTTGACGACCGTCTTTGCCGGAATGTTGATCGGCTCGCCGGTCTGAGGATTACGGCCCACGCGAGCCTTTCGGTGTGCCTTAACAGCCTTGCCGAGTCCAGGAACCACGAATTGTCCGCCGCCCTTGACTTCTTTCGTCGCCAGAGCAGCGAGGTGCTCCAGGACTGCGGCGGCAGCCTTCTTTTGAATCCCCGCCTTTTCTGCCAGATGGGTTACCACTTGTGACTTAGTCAACACCTTCGCCATTTGCTGCTCCTCTCCTCTAGTGAAAGATTCCTAGGTTCCGTATCATGGTGGCTGGGGGACACTGTAAGCAATAAACTGGAGCCTGTCAAGCGATTTTCGGCCCTCTGTCGTCGGCCCTCGACCTCGAACCCAGCCTGAAAAATGCGCCTGCAGTCTGGCCCAAAAGCGAATTCGCCGCAACCCTCCCGGCAACCACGTTGAAATGTCGGGTGTCATCCGCTATATTGCAGGAGGGAGAATGATATGCCGATCTTCGAATACAAGTGCCAGGACTGCGGGGCCCAGTTCGAAAAAATCATTACTTCCTCGTCCAGCAGCGTACTTTGTGGGAAGTGTGAAAGCCCCAATGTGGACAAGTTACTCTCTGTATTCGCGGTGGTGAAGGGCTCGCACTCCGCTGCTTCTTTCGAGGCTGGCCCGTGCCGTACATGTGGCGCGCGCGAACGGGGTATGTGCGGAGAGTAGTTTGGCCAGCCCCGCTGATTAGATTTGCAGTACGAGATTTGACGGCGTTGGATTACCCTCAAATTCAAAACCTGCGCCTTGGCACCTCGAGCTGGTCCAGTCAGGATTGGGTAGGGGTTTTCTATCCTCCGGGCACCACTTCTGCTGAATTCATCTCTGAATATGCGAAACACTTTGACACCGTTGAGGTAGACTCGACGTTCTATCGAACTCCCTCCGCTGCGGTGGTAAGGAATTGGCGCGCGCGCACCCCGGCGGGTTTCGTCATTGCAGCCAAATTCCCCCAGGTAATCACGCATGAGAAAGTGCTTGTTGATTGCGCCCATGAGCTCTCAGAGTTCCTGAAGACGATGGACCTCCTTGGCGACAAGCTCGGGCCCCTGTTGCTCCAGTTCCCTTACTTCAATAAACAGGCTTTTCCCCAGGCCCAGGATTTCCTCGTCCGGTTGTCAAAGTTCCTGGATCAGCTTCCCCGCGGCCCTGCCTACTCGGTTGAGCTCCGGAACAAATACTGGATAAACGACCGCCTCCTCGATCTACTTAGACCGAGGAACATTGCTTTGGCGCTTATTGATCATCCCTGGATGGCGCCCGTCGATCGGTTGGTTGCAAAGCAGGATGTTGTGACCGCGGATTTTGCCTACCTCAGGTGGCTGGGCGACCGAAAAGGCATCGAGGATAAGACCAAGCACTGGGACAGGGTCATCATCGACCGGACGCACGAGATGGAGACCTGGATTCCCATCATCCGCAAACTGCTCAAGCGAGGCATTCGCATCCTGGGGTTCTTCAACAATCATTATGCCGGGTTTGCGCCCGGCTCCATCAAGCTTTTCTACGAAGTATGGGAGCGGATGGGTGCTACGGAGGAGTAAGGCTTCAGAGGAGCCACACCCCTTGTCCCTTCGCCCCCGCCATGAAAGGTCTTTTGCCTGGCGGCGCTCTTCCAGCTTACATGTCCGCAGTGGTATTTTAATTGGCGTCGAAAGCGGCTGAGGGTGGCGGATCAATCTTGCCTCGAATCGAAATAAGACGGCTGAGAAGCCTTTACGAATACCGGGAATGTGAGAGGCTCCAGATGGAAGTCTGGGGAAACGTGGGGGTGGGCAGTGAGGTCCTTTGCGTCACGCAGAAGTACGGAGGCGTAGTGTTGGGCTCCATCGCGGAGGGAAAGCTCCTGGGGTTCCTTTATGCGTTCCTGGGGCGCTATCACGGACGGGTGGTTCACTGGTCGCACATGATGGCGGTGGAAAAACGCCATCGGGACAAGGGCCTGGGATTCAGGATGAAGCTCGCGCACAGGGAATTAGCCCTGCAAGAGGGGATCAAGTCCATCTGCTGGACGTATGACCCCTTGCAAAGCCGCAATGCAGCCTTGAACATCGCGCGGCTGGGTGTCCGAGTGGAGGAATATCTTCCAGACTGCTACGGCCGTTTCCCCAGCGTGATTGAGAAGGGCCTGCCGAGCGACCGCTTCGTTGTGAATTGGCAAGTCAGCAGCGCTCGTGTGGCACGTTGCCTGCAGGGACCTCCGTTGCGGCCCATCAACCTCGACCTGCCCAGAATCAATGAAACTCGCCGCAATGAAGAGGGATTCATAGTGAATCGGGGCATCAGTTTTTCTTTCGCAGAGCCCCGGCTTCTCCTGGAGATTCCGACCAATACCGATGAAATGAGGGTTCGGGCTTTGAAGCTGGCGCGGCAGTGGCGGCTGGAAACGCGGCGCATGTTCCAGCGCGCTTTTGAATCCGGCCGCCGAGTTCTGGATTTTGTCACTACCGGGACGGGCGGCAACAGACGAGCTTTCTATGTTCTGAGCCGCGCCCGCACCGGGCGTCCCACGTGATGCCGGTCGAAGCGCCACGGTAAAACCCTCCCCTTTCGATGCTACAATGGTTAACGAAAACGAGCTGAAGACCATGCCAAAAAACAATACGTTAGCCCCTGAGGGAAAAGTTCAGATAGGGTATGAGCTTTACATCATGCGGCACGGGCTCGCCGTCACGCGTGGCAGTGTGAGATTTTCGGACGATGCGCAACGTCCGCTTGTGCCGGAAGGCAAAGAAAAGATGCGGGAGATCGCCGGGGGTCTGAAACGGATGGGGTTCGAAGTGGACTGGATTGTTACCAGCCCGCTGGTGCGGGCGGTTGAAACGGGGGGAATTATTGCCGAATCGCTGGCGTCAAGTGTGCTCGTGGACGTCTGCGATGCGATGCGGCCCGGCGGGTCACCCGAGGCTCTGCTCGCATTTCTGGCCAAACGCCCCAACTGCCGAAGGGTACTTGTGGTCGGCCATGAACCCGACCTCAGCGAGTTGGCCGCCCGGCTTATCGGCGCCGGTGGCCATGCCCACCTGGCGTTTAAGAAGGGCGGGTGCTGTATGATTAGCTTCGATGAGTTTCCGCCGAAGAGCCCCGGCCAACTCGTGTGGTGGTTGACACCTCGCCTGCTTCGCAAGCTCAGGTAGTTGCAGCGGCTTTAGGCCTCTCCTGAACGTCCAGCAATCTGACCCGCCCTCGCCGCACTCGAAGTCGCGACAGCGGCAAATCTGTCTTAGTCAACTGCCGGAGCGCGGTTTCAAGGCCGCGCCTCGGTATCGACCCGACCAGGAGCCGTCAACCGGCAGGACTTGCAGGGTAATGCGTTGTAAGTTGGACGCATTCGGTTTAGACTGTTGCAGCAGAAGCCAAGTCACTTGGCTTTATTTCAGCACAAGGGGGCGGCTTTAACTGGAGGTCGGGAGGTTTGAACCCCTCGACCTGCGACCCGTTCGAGCCCTTTTCCATGGAAGAGCGGAAAGAGAACATCCTCCACAATCCCGCTCACCCAGTCAATGAACTGGCAAAGAGTCCCGGAACCGCGCCGCCGACAAACGGATGGAGCAAAGTCCGGAAGCTAGCCCTTCGACACCTCAACCGGTTCGTATCCCTGGAGGCAAAGGTTCTGAAGGGGGACGACCCAGACGCCATCCACGACATGCGTGTTGCAAGCCGGCGCTTGCAGCAAGTGCTTGACCTGATTTTTCCCAAGCCCCTGCCCCGGGAGGCCCGCCGCTTGAGGCGCAAAATCAGACGATGTCGCCGGGCGCTGGGAGACCTGCGGAACTGTGACGTCCTGCTCCAGCAGGTGCAGGGGCGTCTGGCAAGAAAGCGCTGCTCGGACCGGGGAGCCTGGACGGCTGTGAAGCAGCATCTTCAGGAGCGCCGGTCCGGGAGCTTCTCGAGGGCCATTCGTAAGCTGAGCAAGGTGAACTTGGCCGTCTTTTACATGCGCGCCAAGGGGATTCTGGATCGGCTCAAGCCCACGCCCGACCAGGACCATGGTTCGCATTCCTTGGTCCAACCTGACCGGCCCGCTCTTGAACCCTTCCCGGCGCGCCTTACGCAAGCGCTGGTAGGCGCCTGGCGAGAATTTGAAAAGCAGGTTGCCTCTTCGCACCGCGAAACGACCGCGCCCTCCATCCACGCCGCGCGCATCTGCGCCAAGCGGCTCCGTTACCTTCTCGAAGTTGCGAATCAGTTCGGGATCCCGGGCAGCTCGGGTGCGCTCACCTGGCTAAAAAAAATCCAACAGCATCTCGGTGATTGGCACGATATGGAAGTGCTGGAGGAAATGATAATAGAAATGATGGCCAAGCCGGAGTTCTTGCGCGATCAACTACCGCTCGCCATGGCAACCGGGAAACTGATTTTGCGGAATCGCACCAGGAAGCGGGGATTCAGGGAAAAATACTTCCAGATGACGCTGGACTCACCCAGCTATCAGGGGCTCAAGAATTGGGCGGAGGGTCTCCTGGCAGCGCCTGCCTCTACCATCGCCAGCGCTTGAGGGCTACTCGCCTAGCTTTCTGCTCCCGGGCGATTGGCTTTTCCCGCGCCGGCAACCTCAGTACTGCCCGAATCCTGCACGCCCACCTCTGGCACAGGCCCTGCAAACAGCGGCTCCCGAGGTTCACCCTTGAGAGCACGGGAAATGCCTGCGCGCAGCCGCTCAAAAACCGTGCGGATATCCGGGGAAGCATCAATTACCGTGAAGTCATATTCTTGCGCCATCTTATCGAACTGCGCGAGCAGGGTCGTCTGGTACTTGCGGAAACTTTCGTACATATCCTCGCTGGGGTAGAGATCCATGCCGGATTCCCAATAGTCAAACCCGCTTGAGAAGACCACGCGGGGAATCAGGTCGTCTACGCCGATTCGCAAATAGAAAGTGGCATCGGGCTTCAGCGCGAAGCTGTGCACATTATGGATCCAGGCTGGATCGAGGCCCCGCACAATAGCTCGAGCCATCAGAGAATAGATGTAACGATCGGTAAGAACGACAAATCCGGCACGTAGCGCAGGGACGATCTCGTTTTCGAGTCGATCCGCAAAATCCGTGGCGTAAAAGAGGCTCAAGGTAATGCGCCCCAGGGTATGTCCCTCTTTGGCTTGCTGAATTCCCCTAGCCGCCAGTTGGGAACGCTTGATGCCGGTATCCAGCACGGCGTGTCCTTGCTGCTCGAGCCAGGGTCTGAGCAGCTTGATCTGAGTGGAACGGCCAACGCCGTCCGTGCCCTCAATTACAATCAGTCTCCCGGTGAGTTCCGCCAGATTCATTTTGGGCAGAATCACCGAATAAGTTTCTCTCATGGGGCCACCCTCAATCGTTTGGCCTGGGTCAGCTTGGCCTTAACAATTTGGCGCATCTGGACCTGCTGGTCTTCAATGGGAAGCGTGGCATCCACCGTGGTGAGGTCGAATTCCGGGATCATGTTCTCGTACTCTTCAAGGATTTTCCCTTGAAAGACATGAAAGCTCTCCTCCGGGTCTTCGTTCAACCCAAGGTCCATGCCGGCTTCATAGAACTTCACCCCGCTTCGCCCTTCCAGGATGCGTTTCATGGCAACATCAAGGGGAACGCGGAAATAGAAGGCCGCGGTGGGCTTGACCGCAAAGCTGTAAAGCTCCCGCACCCACTTGCGATCCATGCCCCGCACCACATCGCGGGCAAAGGCGGTGTAGATGTAGCGATCGCAAAGCACCACCGCTCCCGCTTTCAGCAGGGGGATGATGTTGTGCTCCATCCGATCCGCGAAGTCAGTGGCGTGGATCAAAGAGAAGGTAGCGGGAGTAAGCATCTGCTTCTTCTTCCCGCGCCTCGTCGTGTCCCGGACCAGCGGCGAGGAATTCCACTCGCTGAAGACAACCCCGTAGCCTTCAGACTGAAGCCACTGGTGCAGGAGCATCAATTGGGTGGACTTGCCCGAGCCGTCGATTCCCTCGACCACAAAGAGCTTTCCGGGGAAACGATGCTCGCCGTATCGTTTCATTCAGCAATACCCCGTGCTATGCGTTGCGATGAGCTACATGCAAAGTCTATCACAGCCCCTGCCTCAGCGAAAAGGGTGGCAATCCGAAAGGGCTATTCGAACCGCCGAGATAATGGAGGCTAGTGAATGGCCTTGCGCAGGGAGTCGACAATGGACTGACTATCCGCAGGGCGGAGTGAACCGGCGATGAAGTTGTAGGTTTTTCCGGACGTCAGATTGATGTGAAAGGTGCCCGTGTTGAGGTTGAGGCCTGGAATGATATTTGCGTCAACCTCTCTAATATCCGAGAGAGGCGTTGAAAACACCTCCTTGCCCGACTCCTCGTAAGTGAGCTTCTGGCCCGTTACCATCAGCGTGCCTTTGGTCTTGTTGTGGCTCTGGAGAAGGCTGGCGACGTCCCCGAGGTTGTAGACGTCGAAGCGCTGGCCCGCCGAGCTGGCCGGTTCAGAAACCGCGGCAGCCTTGGTGGTCCCGCCTGCCACCTCGAAGGGTGCTTCGGCCTCTTTGTCGTCGGGATTCACCACAAACAAGCTGGTCTTACCTGTGGGCGCATCCGCGGTGATTTGAATGCGCACTGTAAGCTCAGTGGTGGCCGTCGCGGTGGTCTCCAGGACCCGTATTCCTGGGTTCAAGAAGCTGACCTTGGCCCCTTGAGCAAAGTTCTTCCCCGTGATCTTCAGACTCGCTTGAGTTCTGGGAGCAGCGCGGGGGGGAGCGACGCTTGTGACCTCCGGCGTGCTGGATTCGGAAGGATGAACTTCCTCCGCAGGCGTTGATGGCGCCGCAGGGGCTGCTGGCGCAGGGACAGCGGCCGGCGCAATCGTAAATTCAGCCTCAGCCGCGATACTGGCCGGATTGCTGACATAGAGGCTGATTGCACCGGCTTGGGCTTTCTTGCTGATCGCCAGCTTGACCTCGAGCTCCGTCCCACTAACGCGTCGAGTAGAGACAACGTGAATTGACGGGTTGGTAAAAGAAACGTAGGCACCGGGAGAGAAATTCTGCCCTTCGACGACGATGGTAACCTCCTCCCCGGGAGCCGCCTGGCTTGGGTTGAGCTGCTGGACCTGAGGTGTAGCGTCCGCTGGAATCTCCTGCGGCGGCAAAGCAACTACCGCAAGGCCACCCCCAGCCCACAGTAACGCTATGGCGGCGGCAAGGATCAAGCCTCTCCTGAAAGCCCTCCTGGTCTGGAGATCGCTTCCTCTCATGGCTTTCCCTCCCCGGTGATCTCATGCCTCTTTATGCAGTATGCCCCCGCCGCCCCAGCGCCCAACGTTAAGGAGTTGCCTGAGTGAAGCGGACACCCTTTTTTTGCAATTATTTCAGGCGCGCGAGTTTCCCCGGCTTTTCCAGTCTTTCGGCCTTTATAATCCCGGATCCTTCCTTTATGGTCAGGATCTGATTGGCTTCGATTTTGGTGAATTTCTCGGTCTTCTGCGTCGTGGGCCACCTGATTTCGATCGAATCGATTTCTTTCGCATCCCCGAGGCCGAAGTGAAGGCGCAAATCGCTCTGGGACATTACGCTGGTTCCGCAGTGGACCTCGTCGATCTGCGCGTGTTTTCCCGTCACCACGCGCGCGCGGGCGCCGACCGCAGTGCGGTTACAATGTGTCCCAATCAACTTGAGCTTGATCCAGTTGTTCTTGTTTCCTCCTTCATTGCGCAGGAGGGAGAACCTGTCATTCATATTGAGCACCAGGACGTCGAGGTCTCCGTCGTTGTCGTAGTCCCCAAATGCGCAGCCGCGGCTGGAGAAGCGTTCCGCTACCCCCGGTCCCATCTGAGCTGAGACGTCCTTAAACTTGCCATTCCCAAGGTTTCTGTAAACGATGCGTGGACTCTTGAACGTAGCATCGAGATGATAGGTTTCGATTTCAGGATAAACATGGCCCGTGACGTGAAAAATATCCGTCCACCCATCGTTGTCGTAATCCATGAATCCCGCCCCCCAGCAGACGTACTGCGTGTTCACCCCCAGGCCTGCGACGAAGGTGACGTCGGTAAAAGTCCCGTCCCCATTGTTATGGTAAAGATCGGGCGTATCGTCGGTGAAATTAGTTTTGAAGATATCCAGCCACCCATCGCAGTCGTAGTCTCCGACGCCTACGCCCATGCCGGCCTGTTCCTGTCCATCCTCGTTATAGGCGCAACCCGCCATAACGGAGACATCCGTGAATGTCCCATCCTTGTTATTGTGAAACAGGATGCTGGGCTCCGAATCCACCGCCACGTAGATATCCGGCCAGCCGTCGTTGTCAAAATCATACGACACGCCGGTGATGGAGTAACGCGGCCCGGGTTTCAGGATGCCGGCCTTTTCCGAAACGTCCGAGAAGGTCCCATCACCGTTATTGTGGTAAAGGATGTTCATCCCGCCGGGAAGCCCGCGCGGCCCACACATGGTGGGGATACCTTTCCACTGGCAATAGCCGGTCGCGCCAGGTACCGGCACTTTCGTGATATCCAGCTCAATGTAATTGCAGACGAAGAGATCCAGCAATCCGTCGCGGTCATAGTCGAGCCAAGTGCAACCGGAGCCCCAGCGGACACGATCTTCCCAAAGTCCCGCTTTCTTCGTCACATCCGTAAAAGTTCCGTCGCCGTTGTTGTGCCAGAGGATGTTGTGGCCCCAGAAGCAGCAGAACAGGTCGTCCCATCCGTCATTGTCGTAGTCGCCGACGCAAACGCCCGTCCCCCAGCCGGTACGGCCCAGGCCTGCCTTCTCCGTCACATCGGTGAACGTTCCGTTGCGATTGTTCTTAAAGAGGTGTTGAATCGGAGCTTTCCCGGGTTCGTAGGTTTCCTCGAAGCGCACTCCGTTGGTCAGGTAGATATCCAACCAGCCGTCCTGGTCGTAATCGAAAAAGGCCAAACCGCTGCCTTTGGCCTCGACAATGTACTTCTTGCTCGTCACTCCGCCCCAAACGTTGGGAACGGTCAGCCCTGCCTCTTCGGCAACATCCACGAAGATGACGGGTGAAGATTCCTCCGGGTTGGGAACAATGGCCGCGTGCAGGGCGGGCGCGCGGGTCCATCGCCAGAGAGGAGTTGTAAGAGCGTCAAGGAGCTTTGACCCCAGCAGGACAGCGGAGGAACCCAGGATTTGGCGACGAGAAAACTTCATCTTTGCTGTTGTTGCTTCGCGTTCCGTTCGGCCGCCACAGGGTGCAAAGCCGAACGTGCGCAGCATAAAATTCCAGCCCACAAAAATCAGTCAGCCATTATACTACAGGGGCAGGGCCTCCTGCCTTCCGGACTGGACAGCCCGGAGAATGGTGATGACAGGAGTGCGAGGTGCAAGTCCCCTGAATCGGGATCATTACTCATGTCAACTCGCTTACGGAGGTGTGCGGTGCGCCATACATGCTTGGTGGTTTGGATGGGCGGGTGGTTTGTGGCTCTTACGTCCGCCGCCCTGGCACTCCCGGCAAAGACAGAGACCATTGCCTTGCGGAGTGGTGACGAGACCGTCTCCGCCTATCTCGCGGTCCCCGATTCCGGCGGGCCCCACCCAGCCCTGGTGGTGATTCATGAATGGTGGGGCCTGAACGACTGGGTAAAGGAACAGGCGCAGAAATTCGCAGAACAAGGATATGTGACGCTTGCCGTAGACCTCTACCGGGGCAAGGTGGCCTACGATCCCAACCTCGCTCACGAGCTCTCGCGCGGCCTGCCCCAGGACCAGGCCATTCGCGACCTGAAAGCCGCCTTCAACTACCTAGCCTCCCGGCCCGATGTCCGGAAAGATAAGATCGGCTCGGTGGGCTGGTGCATGGGGGGCGGATTCTCTCTCCTGCTGGCCGTCAATGAATCCAAGCTCGCCGCCTGCGTCGTGAATTATGGCTCCATGCCTACGGACAAAGACGAAATTCAGAAAATTCAGGCGCCCGTGCTGGGGAGTTTTGGAGCCGAGGACCGGGGCATCCCGCCCACTGCCGTGGGGGCATTTGAAGATGCGATGAAAGCCGCGCATAAGTCAATCGACGTGAAGATCTATGATGGCGCCGGCCACGCCTTCGAGAACCCCAACAACAAGCTGGGATATCGTGAAGCCGCCGCCAACGATGCCTGGGCCCGCACGCTCGACTTCTTAAACCGCACCCTCAAGGGGCAGTAGTCAGAGACTTTCCGACAGCACCGAGATTTCTGCGGCGGGTCATGGCGGAGGAGTCAAAGAACGGAAACTGGAAATTAGAAACTGGAAACATGAGTTCAGACCGTCTTTGCCGGCGCGGCGGGGATGTTGGGAAGCGGCTTGCCTCCACCCGGCCCGTGCAGCTTCTGACATGGCTTTTTCCGGCGAGCCAGGTGGAGATAATCCAGCACCAACCGGCGCTTGAGATGCTGGATGGCCTTGGCCGGATCGACGCCTTTGGGACAGGCACGCGAGCACTCGCCGGCGTAGTGGCAGCGGAAAGCCCCAAACGCGGCGCCGGTCACCCGGTTGCGTTCGCGTCGCCCGTCGTCGCGCGTGTCCTGGTTATAGCGCTGCGCCGCCGCCAGAGGCATGGGCCCCAAGTACCGCGCGTCGGTGGCCAAGGTGGGGCAGGCGGCCATGCAGCAGCCGCACTTGATGCAGTAGGTGAACTGGAGATAGGCTTCGAGTTCCTTTGGAGACTGGTAGAACTCCCCTGCCGGGTCATTAATCTCGGCCTCATCCGCGCGCACCACGTAAGGCTTCAGCGAACGGTGTTTGTCAAACATGGTCAGGAGATCGGGGACCAGGTCACGGATGATGTTGAAATTCGGCAAGGGGCTCACGGTCAGATCCGTAGTCGCGATGTGCAGGATCTGGGTGTTGCAGGCGAGCGTCGGCTGCCCGTTCAGCATCATGCCACACGAACCGCAGACGCCCATGCGACACGAATAACGCCAAGCCAGCGAAGCATCCACATTGTCCTTGATGTAGTGCAGGCCGTCGAGCACCGTCATGCCTTCGCGCACCGGTATCGTGTAAGTCTTTACGTACGGCGCGCGGTCGCTTTCAGGATTGTAGCGCGTGATGTGAAAATTAATCTGTCGTACGGTTTTGCTGCTTCCCGGCATGGCTACCCCCTTCCTCCTGCTATGGCGATGGCATGCACTGCGACGGCCGCCCACGTGCCCAGGCCAAACAGCCCCAGTCCTACAACTAGAAAGACGAAGGTGATGGCCTTTTCGACCGCGGGCTTGAGCGTCAACTCGAACAGGATGGTGCGCAGGCCATAGAGGCCATGGTAGAGCGCGACGCCGAGGAGAAGGACGTAAGTAACGGTGAAGAACAGCTTGCCATCCCTAAACAGGCTGTTGCTCTTGGAAACGGCCTCGCCCCCGTAAGGGACAAACAGGTGAGTGATCCCGCCCACGTGCATGATGAGCATGTGGAGGCCGAGCAGGAAGAGGATCACCACTCCCGCCGCCATGTGCCAGGTCCAGTATTTCGTTTCGCGCATTTCTCCTCCTCCTACTTGACCCAGGGTCGCGTCAAGGTCTTCGCTCACCAAGTAACCCCTCACCTGCCCTCGTTCCTCGGGCACCCTCTCCCCAAGGGAGAGGGCCGTCATTGTCGATTTCTACCCTCTCCCGAGGGGAGAGGGTGGACCGCGATCCCGATTCACTTCATCGGGACGCGGGCCGGGTGAGGGGTCTTTTTCGAGCCAAGGCGACTTTGACGCGCCCCTGCTATTTAGCCAAACCCAAGAATTCATACCCCCCTGCCGCGAGCAAGATCGCTGCCAGGATCATCATGGAGATGAGCAGGGGCCGCTGAACGTTCAGTGACGTCTTGTAGGGATAAACAGGCTCGATGGGCTTGCCGACCGCGAAGCCGAGTTCCACGAGCACCAGACGGATGCCGTTCGCGGCGTGGTAGGCGAAAGCCGAGAAAACCAGAAACTCCCCGAACTTGAAGAGAGGCTGGTGAAAGATTCCCCCCTCGACCCACAAGTAGATGCCTTTGGCGCGCAGGCTCGTAACCACAACGTGCATCAAAAAGTAGCAAAGAATGCCCAGGCCGGTGAGGCGATGCAGGATGTAAGCGTAGCGCTCCACACCCCAACGCCCGCCCCCGAGCCATCCCCACAGCCCGAGCCGATTGTTGTGTCTTTGGATTTCGGCCACGTTGGCCTCCCCCGAAAATTGCCGATTGGCGATTTTCGATTGATGATTGTCGATTAGGGTCCTTTTGATTTCAGCGATAAGCCTCACGTCGATGACGAACTGCAACTATGTCAACAACCCTCTCGTCGTCAAAAATTTGGTAAACAACTCGATAATCGCCGATCCGGATGCGCCACCGGTTTTGAACGCCACTCAATTTCTTACATTTTGCTGGACGGGGGTTTTGGGCAAGCGACTCAATTACTGGGAATATTCGGTTGACAAGCGGTCGGTCAAGACTTTCCAGCTCTTTACGTGCTGACCTGGCAAAGGTGATTGCATATTCGACGTTAGCCATTTAGCTTGCCCTGACTTTTGAGGCGATCTCGAACAAACTGGAGCGTCTCGCGGGGTTCATGCTTTCTTTTTTCGGCCAACCAATTGTCATAAACATCCTCCCAGAGGGTTCCGTGCTTTTTGAGGTTTATTACAACCCCGGTTTTCTTCCCCTGGGAATCGACAATAAACTCAACACCTTCCATATTCATGACCTCCCACCCTCAATTCTATCATCCCCTGTCACCGGCGGCTGTACAGTCGGTCCTCCACGTGCGGCCGCTGGTTAGATGGTGCGCCCGTTATCTATTGAGCTGCGCCACCGGACCCCAGTTGTTGAGCCATTTGGTGAAGTCGCGACGTGGCTCCCTGTACTCGCCGGCGTGAACGGTAAACAATGGCTTCATGGGCCCTCCTTCACAATTTGTAATACACAATCCACCATTCACTATTCGTGACATACAGCTAGCCTCGACCCGGAGTGTTAGTACTTACGCTCCACCGGCTTCCAGGTGGTAATCGTCACGGGCTTGTATTCCAGCCGCGGCTTGCCGTCGGTCGAGTAAACCATGGAGTGGGCCAGGAACTTCTCGTCGTCGCGTTGGGAGAAATCCCTGCGGGCATGGGCCCCGCGGGATTCCTCGCGGGCCAGACCCGCGAAGAGCAGCACCTCGGCCAACTCCAGCATATTTTCGGTCTCGAGCGCCTGAATGAGGTTGGAGTTGTAGATGCGGCTTTTGTCCTGAATGGAGATTTTCCCGAAGCGTCGCCTCAGCTCCGCAATCTTGGCCAGCCCCTCCTTCATGGACTCCCCGCTGCGATAGACACCGGCGTGCTTGTCCATCAGGGTCCGAAGCTCGCGGCGGATGCGGGCGGGGTTCTCAGTTCCACTCTGCTTGAGCAGCCCGTCGAAAATACGCTTCTCTTCTTCCCGGGCCAAGTCTTCCGACATCGCGCTCAGCTTGGAGCCTTGGGCCACGTACTTCGCCATCTCGCCGGCCGTGATGCCGCCCCACACCAAGCATTCGGCGGTGGAGTTGCACCCGAGGCGGTTGGCGCCGTGCATGGAGTGGCAGGCCACCTCGCCGGCGGCCCAGATATTCTCCACCTTCGTCTGCCCATTGATGTCGGCCTCGATTCCGCCCATCGAGTAGTGAGCCACGGGCCGGATGGGAATGGGCTGCGTGATCGGGTCGATGCCCAGAAACTTCATGCACACTTCCCGAATCAAGGGCAGGCGCTTGTTGATTCGCTCGGCGCCCAGGTGAGTCAAATCGAGCTGGATGTAATCGAGGCCGTCGGCTCCCGGGAAGCCGCGTCCCTCGAGGATTTCGGTCATCTCCGAACGGGAAACGATATCGCGCGGCGCCAGCTCCATCATCTTGGGCGCATACTTCTCCATGAAGCGCTCGCCTTTATTGTTGCGCAGGTAGCCGCCTTCACCGCGGCAGCCCTCGGTCATCAGGATGCCCGAAGGCACGAGCCCCGTCGGGTGAAACTGGAGAAACTCCGGATCCTCCAAGGCCAGACCGGCGCGGTAGGCAATGGCCTGTCCATCGCCCGTAACGGTTTGAGAGTAGGTGGTGAATCCATAAAGGTTCCCCAACCCTCCGGAGGCAATCAGGAGAGCCTTGCCGCGCAGGACATGAAACTCGCCGCTCGGTAGATCGTAGAGCGTAAGCCCGGCGAAGCGTCCGCCATCGAGGAGCAGCGCAGTGACGAAACATTCGTCGTAGCGCTTGAAGTTGTTGTATTTGACGAGGGTGTCGTAGAGGGCCTGCATCTCGAAGAAGCCGGTCTTGTCGGCCGCCATGCACGCCCGAGGAAAAGAATGCCCTCCGAACGGCCTCTGCATGATTCGCCCGTCCTCGCGGCGGGACCAGGGGACGCCCCAGTGCTCGAGGAGGCGGATTTCATCCGGGGAGGTTCTCACAAATCGCTCCACTGTGTCCTGGTCCGCAAGGAAATCGGAGCCTTTCACGGTGTCCCAGGCGTGCAACTCGAGGCTGTCACCTTCCTCGGGGCGCATCACCGCGGCCGTGCCTCCTTCCGCACACACGGAATGCGAGCGCATGACCTGCACTTTCGAAACGATAGCGATGTCGGCGCTGCCCCGCGTTTTGATGCAGAGCTCGACCGCGGCGCGCAGCCCGGCGAGTCCGGTCCCCAAGATCAAGACATCATGAGTTATTTGCTGCATGCTTCATGTGCTCCTTCGAGCTTCCAACCCGGCGCCTGGAAGCAGAAGCGTACTCTTTGGAGTGCGGTCCCGCCTTGCGGGACCGCACTCCAAAGATGGGCCCCGAGCAGGAACATTTTCCGCGTTTGAAAGCCTCCGTCGTCGCGGCGGTACTTCGGAGGCTCGCCATTGTGGCACCCACCCGCCTCGATGTCGAGAGACACAAAGTCGGGCGCATTTCATGAAGTCAATATAGCCTCCCGCTGGCGCGACTCAGGTTATAATCTTGCGGCATTTCATGGACTACCCCCGGGTGACGATTCCCTGAGGGCGGGGGAAGAGAGCTTATGTCGAAACTCGTCTTGCTGGTGACGCGAGAAGGTCTGGGCCACGTCGAGCCCACAGACAGGCAGTTTGACCTGGAGATGTTCGATCGGTTCCTGCACGCGTTGGAGAACCAGCCAGTCAAGCCGCACTCCATTTGCTTTTATACCGAGGGCGTTAAGTTGGTCTGTGATGGCTCACCCGCCCTGTTGGGCCTTCGGATACTCCAGGGACAGGGCACTCGCTTGGTCACCTGCCGAACATGCCTGGAGCACTTCGGGCTGACTGATAAGGTTGCGGTAGGAGAAGTCGGCGGAATGAACGACATCGTCGGACTGTTGACAGGGGCGGACAGCGTGGTGACCGTGTGATGGGGCGCTTTTCGTCGAGGCGCACGGCGCCTAGCCCTCACCCTTCTGTCGCAAACCTACCAGAAATGAGCTGGTGTTTTGATAAGCCTGGGCAAGAAATGACGCAATTTCCGGCCATTTCTTAGCTTTGATTGGCGCTTCTGGCAGTCAAAAACCAGTTCGTTTTGGGCTCCTGAAAACTATAACTCCTTTCTTTTCAATAGATCCTTAGGTTCGTTCCCTCTATTTAGTATCTTTTCTGCGTTTTCTGTCACCAGCGGGCCGATTTCGAGCCCTCTCCACGCGCCCTGCTCCGGCGTTATCCCCAATTTCACGAAATCAGCATAATACATATCTAGGCTCGTGTCAAGAGCAAGAAATAAGATTCTACGAGCCCCTCGCCACAGCGTTGTGTTGGGCGCTGACCTGCCTGATAAGAAGTCGCTCGGCTTCGTGATCCAGTCGTTTGACCGCCTCCTGAGATGTCAGCCAGTGGACTGACATCACTTCTTCCGAACTTTGAAATTGAGACTCGCCGATGGGTTTCATATTCCAGAAGCGAACTACCTTGGTGATTTCTCCCGCGTCATAACACACCCAACCAGCATGGCTCTCAACCTCCACATTGAAACCCGTCTCTTCCCGAACCTCTCTGATCGCGCATTGCAGCCATGATTCACCCGGCTGCACTTTACCCTTGGGTAGTGTCCAATCCCCATAGCGTCTTCTATGAATAACTATCAGCTCGGGTCCCCCGGTCGCCTGCCGCCAGATGAGGCCACCGGATGCCGCTACGATTCTTACGGGTTGGTCAGAGAATTTCATGTGGGCAGAAGTCCTCTTAGGTTTTCACCCGCAGCAGCAAGTACGACCCCGCCAGCCCAAAGAGAACGTCTGGGGACCAGGCGGCGACCACGGGAGGTAATTGGCTGAGGTCTCCCATGGCTTCGAACAGGCTGGAGATCGACCAATAGAGAATAGCGATGCCGATGCTGAGGGCGACGCCGGAGAGTGCGCCCTTGCTGCCGGTAGTGAAGGAGAAAGGAATACCAATCAGGGTCACGACGAAGGCAATGAGGGGATAGGAAAACTTCCGATAGAACTGGACAGAAAGGCGGACTACGTCAAAGCCGCTCCGGCTTAAATCGCTGATGTAACGCCCCAATTCGAGAGCACTCATCTGTTCGGAAGGTCTCACTTCCTTCTTAAAATAGGCGGGCTCCTCCGTTATCTCGGTGAAGGTGTCGACCGAAAAGGGGAAGTATTTTTCAACCCGGTCTCCCTGGAGGTCCCGCACCCAGCCGTTTTCCAGCACCCACCCCCGGATGGGCGGTTCCCAGAATGCCCGGGCAGCGTAAATACGGCGGGTAAGATGAAAAGACTGAGGGTCGAATTCGAAGCAAGCGAGGTCGGCGAAAACGTTCTTGTCAGGGTCAAAGAACCTGTAGTTGTAGATACGATCCGATTGCCCAAAAATCCACTGTCTTTCAGGGCGATAGAAGGTTTGTGGGGGTTTCCCCTTGATCTGATTGCGCAACGCGTCCTGCCGCTGGTTGGTCCCCGGCAAGAAATCATCGGAAAGGAAAAACATACCGATGCTCAGAACAATGGCTGCCAGCAGCACGGGGACGGAAATCCTGTAAAGGCTCACACCTGCGGCTTTAATGGCGGTAATCTGGTTGGATTTGGTGAGCAGGCCGAAGTTGACGAGGGTGGCTACAAGGATGCTGAGCGGAAGCATCAAGTAGATCACTTGCGGGAGAAGGAAGCGGTAATAATCGAGGACCACGCCTGCCGAAGCGTGGTTGCGGACCATATCACCCAGAAGCTGGAAGAAGTCGAAAATAATGTAAATGCCCGTAAAGGTAGCCAGCAGGATGAAAAAGTAGAAAACCCAGCCCTGGATAATGTAGACGTCGAGAATCTGAAAGATCCGGCTCCCGGGTGCTCGGGGCTTCAAGGACGGCTCGGAGAATCGTCCGTGCCGCTTGCGGACTTGCCGGGCCTGCCACCAGTGTTCCAAATCGTCCATCCAGTCCTGCAGGAACTGGAGCCGCGAGCGGAGGCTTTGAAGTTGCGCCAGCATAAAAACCCCGGCGGCAGCGAAGATGACGTTGGCCAGCCAGAGCCCGATGACCGGAGGGAGGCGGCCTTGCTTGGCGAAACTGAGGCCGAAGGCCATGATGATGTAGTAGAGGAAGACCAGCAGAATAGTCAGTATCAGCCCCACCGCCTTGCCGCCCTTGCGGGTAGAGAGGCCCACTGATATTCCCACCAGCGCCAGAACCAAGCTTGCGACAGGCAGAGCGAAGCGATAATGGAGTTCCACAAGCGCGGCTTGGCGTTGGCGGGGACTGCGCGTCTGCTTCATCAATTGGTGCACTGAAAGCAGGGGAGGGGACTGGCTTTCGCTCCCTGCGGCAGACCCCTGTTCAAGCGGAACCGGGATGTCCGTATCCGTGAAGGACACCACCGAATACTGGGCGGAATTCTGCGGATCGATTTCGTGCGTCATCCCCTGGGCAAGGTGAATCACCAGCCGGTCGTTGGCGGCTTCGTTGACAAGCACCCCGCTTTCCGCTAAGGTTACCTTGACTTGGTCACGCTGCGTGGTGTCCGCAATGAAGACGCCCCGCCACCTGGAACGAGAGCCGGTTACATCCTGCAAGTAAAGAAGCAAATTGGGGAATTGCTCGATAAACACGCGCGGTTGGATCTCATACGGCACTTGGCTGGCCTTTAGCCCTGCTTCCATGCGATTGAGTTTCCGGGCTGCCTGTGGCGAGAGGTACAGGCTCATCCACATGGTGAGTGCCCACCCCGCACAAGCGAAGAGCAGCACGGGCCGGACGAACCGGGAAAGCCCGATCCCCGAGGCTCGGGCCGCGATAACCTCGCCGTCCGCCGCCATGCGGCTGAGGCCAATGAGCGTTCCCACCAGTACGGCCATGGGAACCGTGAGCACGAGGATGCCCGGAACCGGCAGCAGGAACAACGTCATCATATCGGGGAGCGGCAGATTGTGGCGCACTACCAGCTCGAGTAGATGTCCCAGGTGGCGAATGAAAATTACGAAGGTGAAGACCAGCAGTCCCAGCAGCGAGTGAGAGGAGATTTCTTTGAGAATATAGCGGGTAAGTATCCGCATAGGTCCTTGCCGGGGCGCAACCTTGGCATGAAATGGAATGCGGGATGCCGCCCTGCGTTCATGCTAACACACCGATTTCAGCGCCGCAAAGGAACTGTTCCTTAATTCCATGCCGCAAACCTATTTGATGCTGCTTTGGCACATGCACCAGCCCTATTACAAGGATTTGGCGCAGGGCCGGTACACCATGCCTTGGGCGCGCCTGCACGCGTTGAAGGATTACTTCGGGATGGTGGCGATCCTCCGGGATTTCCCCACCCTCCACATGACCTTCAACCTGGTTCCTTCGCTGGTGGTGCAAATACAGGACTACGCGCAGGAGGCGGCAGTGGAGCAGGCATACGAAGTTGCCTTCAAGCCTGTTCAAAAGCTTACGGAGGATGACCGCCGCTTTCTCCTGGAAAGCGCTTTCCAGCTCAACCATGAAAACCTGCTCAACCGTTATCCGCGTTATCGCGAGTTGTGGGACAAGTCACGAACTACCGACCCCGCCACGGCTGGACGGCTCTTCTCGACGTACGACCTGCTCGACTTGCAAGTGCTTTCACAGCTCGCTTGGTTTGACGAAATCTACCTTGACGGTGACCCCCAAATCAGAAAGCTTGTGGCGCAAGAACGGGGTTATAACGAAGGCGATAAATCTCTGCTTCACCTGAAGGAAGTGGAGATACTCAAGCGAGTTCTTGACGACTACAGGGCTGCCAGTGAGCGCGGGCAGATTGAGATTTCAACCTCGCCTTTCTACCATCCGATCCTTCCTCTCCTTTGCGACACCAACATCGCGGTGGAATCTCACCCTGAAGTCCGTATGCCGCGCCGCCACTTTCAGCACCCTGAGGATGCCCGCGACCAACTCCGCGCTGCGATCAGGCTCCACCAGGAAGTTTTCGGCAGCAAGCCGCGCGGGCTCTGGCCCAGCGAGGGAGGTGTCTCGGACGAGGTCCTGCGTCTGGCCGCCGAGGAGGGCTTCGAGTGGGCGGCAACAGACGAGGGCGTGCTGGGGCGCTCACGTCAGATGGATTTCGGCCGGAGAAGCGACGGGACCGTGGATGGAGGTTCTGAGCTCTACCGGCCACATGTTTTCTCCTCCGAAGGACGCAATATCTCCATCTTTTTTCGCGACCGCCAGCTTTCTGACTTGGTGGGCTTCGTCTACTCACGTATGGATCCGCACGCCGCGGCGGCTGATCTTCACCAGCGTATCAAAGCGGCAGGCCGCAGCACCTCGAGTAAACCCGCTGTGGTATCGGTTATTCTGGACGGTGAAAACGCTTGGGAGTACTACCCGGAAAACGGCAGGGAATTCCTTAAGAGCTTCTACGGCCGGCTGGCTTCTGACCCTGAACTGAAGGCTGTGACCGCCACAGAAGCCTTGCGGGTTACAGACCCCGGGCTTCTGACCCATGTGCATCCCGGGTCATGGATCAGCGCCAATTTTGACGTTTGGATTGGAGCGGATGAAGACAATCGCGCCTGGGACCTGCTTTCGGAGGCGCGCGATTTCTACGCTCAAAACAGCAGCAAAGCCGAGAAAAATAATGCCACGCTTGCACAACAGGAGTTGTGGGTTGCCGAGGGCAGTGATTGGTGCTGGTGGTACGGTCCGGAACACTCCACCGCGAACGACGAAGATTTTGATCTGCTTTTCCGCACACACCTCAGTAACCTTTACAGGATGCTGGGAGGTGTTCCCGCCGACGAGCTGGCGGAACCTATCAAGCGCCCCCACACCACAGCATTGCGCGTTCCGCCTACGGGGCTTATCCAGCCGCGCATCGATGGCGTGGTCACCAACTACTTCGAGTGGTTAGGCGCCGGCCTCTATCTGCCTGATCCACGCTCCGGCTCCATGCACGGGGCCGCAAGGGTTTGGGATGCGCTTTACTACGGGTTCAGTCCAGAGGCCCTTTTCCTTCGCCTGGATCTCACAGCGGCATTTCTGAAAGACCACCCTGAATTTCAAGTTCGAGTAAATGTGGTGGACAACAGCCACGCTCGTATCCACGCCTTGATCGGGCCCACCGGCCTGGCCGGAGTGAATTTGTGGAAAGACGAGGAGCCGCTGCTCGTCCCGCTGGCGACGGGCGACCGACTTCAAGTAGCCTTCCACCGGATCTTCGAGCTGCGCTTGGATTACAGCCTGCTGGGATATGAGCAACACCAGCAAATCCGCTTGCAGGCTTCAATCTGGGCCAACGAGCTACCGCTCCAAGTGATTCCTCAAGAGGGCTGGATATCTCTCAGACCCACGGATGAACTCATTAACTGGTAAAGGATGGGATCGGATGATCGGTTGATCGGGAGATCGGGTGAACCCCACAGAGGCAACGATCTGTGCGGTTGCTTTTTGGGTTCAGCAGCCTACGCTCTCAGCGGATCGGGGGATCTGGGGATCGAGTGATCGGGTCAGCGCCCACAGCAGCAGGTTGACCAGTTCACCCGATCTCCCGATCAACCGATCTCCCGATCCCGTCACTCGTCACTCATCACTGCCCTTCCAGGAGCCAGCCGGGAACCACCACGTCCACGGGGTCGGCCCCAACGGGGAACGTAGTGAGCAGCGTGGCGGGATTTGTCTGAAGCACAGCCAGCGTCGAGGCGGCGGTGTCCGCCACCACCAGAAACCGTTGGTCGGGGGTGAGCGCCATGGCGCGGGGCTCGATTCCGAGGTGTATCGCCGCCAACAGGGTGCGGTTCTGAACGTCCAGGGCCATCACCGACCCGTCACCGGCGTTGGCGATGTAAAGGACAAGCGGGTTCTGCTGAAACACTCCCGCCACCGGCTTATGGCCAGTGGGATAGTTCTGTTCCACGTTGTCCTGGTCAGTGTCCACGATGACCATGCTGGTCCCTTCATACTCGAAGATAAAAAGCTCTCCGCCATCCGGCTTGAGGACCAGGGCCCCGGGCCGAATGCCGATTTCGATGTTGGAAAGGAGTTGCTTCGTGGTCAAGTCTGCGGCGGATATGGCTCCTTCTTCCGTGTCAGAAACGAAGACCTTGGAGCTATTGGGGAGGATAACCATGGGACCAGGAGCTTTGCCAACTTCGACGGAGCCCAGCACCTTCTGATCGTCCGCGTTCACAAAAAAGAGCCGGTTCGTAGCGCTGGAAGAGGCCACCAGCGTATTGCCGTCGGGCGTCAAAGCAAGGTCGGTGAGTGGCGTGCCCAGGCTGAGGCGTGTTGTCTCCTTGTAGTTTTCCGAGTCGATGAAAACGATTTGTCCTTTTGCCGGCTCGAGGATGAAAGCCCGGCGCCCGTGCGGTGAAAAGGCAAGGTCACGTGCGCCTTCCCCAATGCGAAGCTTCCTCACAACCCGCAGCCCGGGGAACTCCACTACGCTGATTTCGCCGGAGGCCGATACCACCCATAATTCCTCGCGCTGCGGCCTCACCAACACCCGTTCAGGACGGGCCGCGACAGCCAACGTTACCAGCACGCGGAATTTCGCCAGATTAACTTCGGCGAGAGTCGAACTCTGCTTGTTGACGACGAAGGCGGCGTAAGCCTTGGGTGGGGCGGGCCGCCGGCGGCACCCGCTTGAAAACACCGCGAAACAAACCAGTACGACCGCGAGGAGTCGGAGAATGCAAGGAGACGAGAATTCGTTTCGCGCGCTGGATCGTTTCATCATTGAGGAACCTCAGGCGGATCTGGCTACACGCTTGAGGATTCTCGCTATCCCTTCTTCAAAGACCTCCGGTTTGGTCAACAGGCTTATCACCAAATTCCCCTCCGAGCTGAAATCGAAGAAATGGCCCGGATGAACGAGCACGCCGTCTTTGCTGGCAAGTTCCATCGCCCACTCCTCGTCCGTTCGAATCGAGGGAAGCCGCAAGATGGCATACCATCCCCCTTCCACTACCAGCCGGCTTACAGGCTGGCCCGAGGCGAGTCGCGCGTCGAGCAACTTAAGATTGGACGTCACTCGTTCCAGTATCTGTGGCTGAAGCGTTCGGCGTGTCTCGAGCAACCCTGGTAATGCCAGCGCCAGGGGCGCGCTCACGGAGAGGTACGTGTCGGCGATGATCTCCATGCGGGCCAGAGCGCTTCGCAGAAGTTCCGGAGGTCCGTTCAGGACCAGCCAAGCAAGCTTCATCTGCGGCAAGGCGGAGATTTTCGAGAGGCCGCTCAGCGTGAAAGTGAGCACTTCCGTGACGGCGGCGTGGCTTACGACGCGCTGCGGATCCGCTCCAAGGGGATAGTCGGCAAAGACCTCGTCGGCAACCAGAGCCATGTCGTGCCACTGGCAGAAGGTGAGAAGCTCAGCAAGTTCGCGCCGCCGAACAAATGACCCGGTGGGATTGTTGGGGTGGACCACCAGGATGGCGCGGGTGCGAGCGTCCAGGCGCTTTTCAATCGTGGGCAAATCGATCTGCCAGCCTTGGTCGTAAATCAGGGGATAAGCGACAACCCCAACATCGTTCAATCCGGCCAGGAAGTCAAAAAGGGGGTAGCTGGGCTGCGGCACCAGAACGGTGTCAGCCGAGTCGGCGAGAAGGCGGAAAACGTAGGAATAAGCTTCGCTGGTGCTTGTGGTCAGGAAGATCTGCCCCGGATCAAGCGCGATCCCGCGCTCGGCGTAATAGCTTGCCACCGCCTGGCGCGCGGGGAGCAAACCGCGGGGGTCGGGCTCGTAAGAAAGCGCCCGTGGATTTGCGAGTGCCTCGAGGATTGCATGCGTATCGAAAAAAAACCCGCAGCGCGTGGGGTTCGATTCGGTCAGGTCGAGCAGAGGAAGCCCCTTACGCCGCAGTTCTTCAATCGCTCTCGAGAGCCGATTCAGAGTGAGTGGCCAATTGGTACGGGATGAGAACATATAAGCAGTGACGAGTGACAAGTGACGAGCAAGAAGAACAGCCGTCACTTGTCAGTAGTCGGTTTTCTTGCAACTGGACACAGTAGCGTTGCTTGTCACTTGTCACTCGTCACTTGTCACTTCGCGACTTAGGCATTGACCGATTTTAATACCCTGAACAATCCCTCCAGGCACTCGCGCGTGCTTTCCACCTTATTCCCATCGGGGCGCGAGTAGGCGGTCTCCAAAGACATCGTCCCATCATAACCGTCGTTGCGCAAGGCTGTGAACTGCCCGCGGAAATCGATCAAACCTTCACCCACAGGAACGTACTGAAGCTTTCCTGTGGCGGGGTCTTTCTTTACATCCTTGATGTGCATATGGAGGAAAAGTCCACGGACTTGGCGATACCCATCGGGGTAGGGAACCTCGCCGAGGCTGACTGCGTTGCAAGGGTCCCACATGCCTCGCAAGTAGGGCGAATTGATTTCCCGAAGCATCCGGCCCAGCTCTTTCCCAGTCCCAATGTTGCATTCGTGCTCATTTTCAAGGAGCAAAGTGATCTTGTTTTGAGCTGCAAGCGCGGCTGCTTTGGCCAGGCGCTCGCGGACGTAGGGGAAAGCCTTTTCCGGTTCCTCCACCCTCCAATAACTGAAGACTCTCACCTTTGAAGTGCCGAAGAATCGGGCGAGCTTGAACACCCCGCGCAGCAGACTCTCTGTGTCCTTATCCGTCAGGTCAGCGGCCATGAAAGTGTCACTTGAATTGGGGTGCGGAGAAGGCATTCCGGGCAAGTGGTATTTGAAAATCGGCGAAGCAATCTCCGAGACCTTCAAGCGATGCCGTTCGATCAACTGTTTGGCGCGGTCCAACTCCTCCTGGGAAAGCTTTACCACGTTCTTCTGCCAGAGGTCTCGCAGCTCGCAATAGGCCAGAGATTGGCTTGAAATGAAGTCCAGAGCCTTCTCGAAGTCCTCCGTCAGCTCGTCCGTGATGATGCCGAGTTTGGATGTGAATAATTCTTTCGCCCGTCCCACGGGGGGAAACATCAGTTCAAAACCTGACCCGAGCAGCGCCGATAGGGAAAGGAAGCTCCTGCGTGTCAAAGTCCAAGCCATGAGGGAACCCTCCATTCTTCTATTGGACCAAGCGCGTGAGCTCCAGGAACGTGACCTTCTGCTGCGCCTCGGTGGTGGCTAGAGGGGAGTAATAATAGTAGAGGCTGGCCTTCACTCGCGTCTGAGTTCCCCGCGGCATTGGGAAGGAGAACGTCTCGGTCTTGGTTTCGCTGGGCGCCAGGCGCGTGTCCGTCACGACCCGGGCGCCCTTGATGAATACTAGATCCTCACGATTCAGGATGGCGCCACTTCGGTCTGCCACAGTGCGGCGGTAGATCCGTTGCTCGCTGAAATGACGACCGGCCAAGGAATCGGCGTCGAGTTCCAGTATCAGTTGACGCAATGATGACCCCGTGGGCACGTAGTGTCCCGCACCACGATTGGTCAGCTTGACGACAACCCGTAGCTGGTCACCTTCTCTGGTGGTGGAGAGGTCAGCTTTGATGGCCTTGTTCAATTGCTGGATGGAATGGCCGCCAGGAATCTCGTGGAGATTGAGCGTCAGCGTTGCCGATCGTTTAATCCGAGGATCGACCACATCTCCTGCGATGCGGTACATATGGCATGTTTGGCACCCTGTTTCGCTTTTTCCGTAGGTGCTGTTCTTCCACTCGGAGTATGTCGCCAGGACCGGAAAGCCCTGCGAGTTCGAGTATTCGTGGCAGGTGATGCAGGCCAGCGAAGAGGTATGCAGCGGCGAGAAACGCGTCCCGTGAGCGGGCGAAGACAAGTCTTTGGAGGGCCCGCTTTTCACCAGCGTGAACTCTACTTTGGCCTTCGGGTTGCCGCCAGTCGTCGTAACCTCCTGGATGGAATGACAGTAGTCGCAGGTGACTCCTTCCCAGCTCACCTTTCTGCTCAGTTCAAGATCTCCCGTCAGAACAGCTACTGGGGCGTGACAGGCGAGGCAATTCTTGCGGGCCTGGACACCGAAATCCGCCTCGGCTAGCTTCAGAGCATCCTGAAAGAGCCGACTCTCCATCGCGGTTGCATGGGCCGATCTCTTCCAACCGTCATAGATGGCGCGGTGGCAGTCGCCGCACAGCTCTGCGCTGCTTGGCGGTTTCAGATCAGCGGCCATGGCTGTCGTGCAGAAAAACACCAGCAAAGCGCACGTTTCTCTGCGCATTGGTCACCTCCCGGTGAGTGGACTTCATGGGTATCATAGAACATTTCCAGCAACCTGAGCGGCGGCTTGTCAGGAGGCGGAGGCCAATCCAGGGTGGCCGGGTCGATTGCAGAAGACCGGCGCCGCCTTTCGCTTGTTTCCCCCTACAGCAAGGAGCGGCGTTGTCCACAGGGTTGTGAGGATGGCTACATATTTAAGGCCAATTCCATTTGACTTCCGCAATCTGGATCTCATGGGTTCACTTTCAATCCAGATTGTATCGGGAGATTCGGCGTGCGCTGGGATAGCGGCTGCGTCGGCGGCTGTGGTTGGCTTTTAATCTTTGTTCCCTTTTGCTCTTCAATAGCCCGGTGGCACGCGTCGCAGACGTCCCCGCCCCCTTTTGCCGAAACGAGGAGGTTCTGCAGCGTCGATGCATGAGGGGCGTGGCAACTCAGGCATGACATCCTTTCTCCCCTGTGCAGCGGATCCGCTACTTCGGCAACCGGATGAGTCGCCCGAGGGTGTCCGAAACGCAGCGTGGGATCAAGCTTAATTTTCGGAATTGCTTCGAAATCGGCCTTTGAGATTTTTTGTAAGCTGAAGAGGGTTACCGCATCCGCCGTGCCGCGTTTAGGCGCGTGGCACTCAAGGCAGAGTGAATTCCCCGCAGCCCGTGTCTGTGCCTTGAATTCCGAGGAATGTGGATCATGGCAGGTAAGGCATTGGCCGTTCTTATAGGGACCGTGAAGCACGGGGTCTTTCCTGGTCTCATGACACTTGGCACACAGGTCGCCTCCCGTAGCGACCAAGGTGATCGTTGTTTTGTTCTTTTCAGAGATGGCTTGATGGCAGTTCTCACAACCCATCCCAACCGCCGAGTGGACGAACTTGCCTTCTTTCTTCTCAGGATGGCAGGTTAAGCATGTCTGAGACTTGATATCCTTTGGTTCAATGAAGGGATGCTCGATAGGTTCTTCAGCACAGACTTGAAACGGTGGTAGGAGAAAGATAGCTAAGAGCAACAAATGGAGGGTCAGGTTGAACTTACGAGCGGCTGCAGACCTTCTCGCTGATGCCAATGGCGTTGCCACGAGGGGGCAGAACCTCCGAGCACTTAAGGCGGAGCAGACATGCCTGACCGCAATGACACATCAAAAGTCGCGCGTCCAGCGAATCGTCAGCAGGTTAGCGCTGAAATTGTTGCCGGGGACAATCTGCTCAAGGTAGTAGGTCCGCTGGAGATCCACCGACAGGCGGCCGGCCTTGGGGAAATTGCAGTACACGGTGCCAGTGACCAGCGGCCAAGTGAGGGGTCCGTAGGCGGGCGGTTCGCCACTGATCTGACCCAGGCCGGTGGAGCGATCAAAGTTGCCGGTGAGCCGCAGGCCAAAATACTTGCTGGGCTTGGCTTCCACCCCTGCCTGCACCACGCGGTCCGCTTCCTGGTCGCGCAGGAAGTCGTTGAGTGGCGCCGTGCCGCGCGCGTAAACGATGTTCCCCGCAGCAAAGATGCTGTCGTAGGTGAAGCCCCCAAAAATCGAAAACCGGTCATTCAAGGCATAAGACAGCGTCACCGTGTTCGAGTGAACGTTGTTCTTAAAACTGGCGTCGATCAACTTGTCGTTGGACAAATTCAGATCGTCTTGCAGCGATACCTTCGCCATTGGCTGGACACGAAAGATAAGGTGTCCTGCCACCTCGGTGTGAGGCGTGATGGACGTGTAAGATGAGCCGTTGTCGAAGGTGTGGAAGTCCCCACGGATACTGAAGACCTTCGAGGGCTGATAGCCGAAACTGATTTCGGGCGAGGCTGTCTTGGTCCGCAGCGTGGTGGCTGAATTGGCCACACCGTTTTCGAGCGACTCCACATCCGCTTTGAGCAGATGAATGCCAGGACGCAGGGTGAGCGAATGGGTGGGGGTAAAAAGCATGTTGAAGTCGAAGTCACTCAGCCCATCCCGCCAGACGAAGGAGTCCTGTCCGGAGGAGGGGGTCGTGCTGGTTATAGGCGACGCAGAGGTGGGATTGGTGACAACGCTGAACAGGCTCGCGAAATTCCCAACGGCGTCGGTGCTAAAGCGGGAGTAGCGATAGTCCACATTGATCTCCCACCACTGTCTTACCTTGTAGGTGAAGCCCTGATACACAATGTTGTCAGGTTCAACTACGGTGTCACGTGCGCTCTCGCTCACAGTGTAGGGCGCAAGGGCGCCGGAACTGTTCGGGGCGGTGCCGTTGTAAGACTGGTCCAGAGTGGCCGGCCCTTGATAACGGTAATAGATGTAGCCGCCGCGCCAATCAAGGTTGGAAAGCGGCTTCCCCGTGAAGGAAAACTCGCTGATGGGAGTCGTGAGGCGCCGGTACTCGGATTGGGAGAGGTTGGTGAGTGGTTCCTTGGTCGAGCTCGCAACGGGATCGATGCTCAACTCGGGCGAACTCACATTATTCAGGCTCAGGTATTGCGTGAACGTCTGGTAGCCGAGGTTGTAGTGGAAGGACCAGGAGTGAAACGTGTAGTCGATCCCGCCCGTGAAGCGATTGGTGTTATCGTCGATGGGCGCGTAAAGGTAATAAGGGTTGGCTCGTGCCAAGGTGCCCCAGAAGGATGGCGAATCGAAGAAATCCAGAGACTCCGTAGTGAAGGTGGGGCCGCTGTCAGAGGTGCGGTAGTAGTTGAAGTTGAAGCGTAGATTGTTGGTGGCGTGCAGAGTGAAGTCCGCGGAGCCGAACTTGCGCACCGTTCCCCAGTCGTGGTTATCCGTGAGACCCGTGGAAACCCCCGAGACTAAGTGCGCGATCGGCAGCACCACGTCGTCGTTCTGATTCCAATAGTAGTAGCTCTGTCTCCAGTTCACCCGGAAGTCATAGAGGTGGGTTTTGCTGACGGAAAGCTGCCCGGTTTCGAAAGGCTCGCCTCCCAATCCGGTGACCGACATGGAATAGCTGTCCGCAAAGGGGTTGACCCCATTCTGGGCCTCGCCGAACATGTTGAAGTCCGTCAGGCGAAAGCCCTTTCGCAGATCGGACAACTCCTGAAACATGGGGACGTAGCCCTTGACGTCGTCGAAGCGGTAACCAACCGTCACCGACCCCTGGTTATTGAACCCGCCGATGTTCACGGGAGTTTCAGGGCTGTCCTGCGCCACCAATACGCGGCCGCAAAACAAAAGCGCCACCAAACAGACAATGAAAGAGTATCTGGATCTCATCGCACCTCCCTTCATCGCAAGAAATTGGGGTCAAAGTTGGAACCGTGGACCGTGACGTGGCAGCGGGTGCACTCCCCACTGATCTGGTAGCCCAACCGCGAGTGCGGCGCCCCGGCCTGATTGTGGAACCCGGTGTGGCATTGTAGGCAGAGTTGCCGGCCTTCACGCCGCACCAGCAGCATGCGATTGGTACTGCCGTGGGGATTGTGGCAGATCACGCAACCCTGCACCCTCGCGGCAGGGTGCTCATAAACATAAGGCCCGCGCTTCTCCACGTGGCACTTGACGCAGGTCTCCCAGTTGGTCTCATTCAGGCTGGCGCGGTTGATGCTGCCGTGCGGGTTATGACAGTCCGTGCACTTCATCAGTTGCTCGGGTACGCGGTGATGCACCGGCAGGGCAAACAGCGCCTGGATGTTGCCATGGCAGGTAAAGCATAAGCTTGGCTCGGACTCCTTGAGCAAGCTGGTATGCAGCCAGCGCACCGAGTCCGAAATCTGCGGCGCCTGGAAGAAGTTGGCTTGCGCGTAAGTGAGGCTGCCCTTGCTTTGATCCTTGGACTGTTTTACCAGGTGGGCCGCATGGCACTGGTTGCAGGAGACGGCCGCCGCCGCGTGCTGGGAGTGGGCAAACATCTCCTGTTGCTTGCTGGAGACGTGGCACTGAAGGCAGCGCGCAGAATTCTCCTGCGGGTTCGCATGAAACCCGAAGATGAGATGCTGGTTGAGCACGGCCGCGACCTTGGCCTCGTTGCCAACGGCAGCTTCCATGGCCTCGGCATGGGCCTTGCCCGGGCCGTGGCAAACCTCACAACCCGCCACATAGTTCTTGCCGGGGAGGGAGAACTTGGCGTGGGCGGTCTTCTCGAACTGCGCAGCCTCCGTGTCGTGACAGAGCTTACAGCGATCCGAGCCCACGTAATCCCCCGGGTTACCTTCCGCTTTGAACTGCCAAGCCACCGACGGCCCCTTCGCCGCCTCCGGCATCTTTTGGGCGAAGGCTCGACCAGCCAGCGCGCCGAAGGAGAACACCAAAGGCAGGGACACAAGCAGCGGTCTTAGTTTGCTTCTTCGTTGGGAACTCATCAAAAACCGTCCTCCCTTGCCGGGTTTATCACCTTAGCCGGAGTTTCCTTTTTAGCCTTCCGGCGGCCAAAAATATGCGCCTTTTTCTTTCTAAATGTGGAACGCCCAGGAGGGTAACGAGCAAAACCAAGCTCCACCCCCATGGGCTCGTATGGTAGCGCCTCGAGCCCTCTCACAGCATGCTTCCAAGAACCCACCACGCCAAATGGCACACCACCCCCCTGAAGTGGGAGACTGGTCAGAATGTGACACGGCAGCAATTTAGGTTCCACTCGTCGTCATCGTACACAGAAGCCTAATCCACTCTCCATGAAGGTGTTACGAACAGAATCAAAGCTGGAATGTTGAAATCTCCCATATGGAAGTGTGAACTAACGCAACAGGGGCAAAACGTCATCCTTATCATTGGTAACTATTGCGCAATTCCTCGATGCAGGGATAGACCCTATGACAATTTTTCCCGATTGGATCAAAATGTCGTAGTTTAACACCCAACCAGCCAAGCGGTAACAATTTTTGTTCGCTGAAGAGTGCGAGTCATGACAAGTGGCGGCAAACCCCGATCCGGGCGCTGTCTCTAGCCTGCTCAGATCTCGGTCCAAAGGGGCAAAAACAACCAGCAATTGCTGCCTTTCACGTGACCAAGAATGGCTGCCGCTCCGCCCCAGATCGGCAGCAAAAAGCCAATGTGACAGGGAGGGTGCCCGTTGGAATCCGTCTTGCTTGCAGGTCGTTGTCGGAGTAGAATGGCAGTTGAGGATTAATCTTGAGGTACTTGACGTACATTTTGCTCGGTGTGTTGTTACTGCAGTTCTCGGGTCTACGTGAAGTCTGTTTCTCTCGGCCATGCGCGAGCCACGACTGCTGCCCCGCCCCAAAGGGTAAGTCGCTTCCAGGCCGTTCTGCCGTCCCTGATTGCTGTCTGGCAATGGCCTTGACCCTCCAAAGTTCCGTGGCGGAAGTCACGAGCGGGACTGACCATTCCGTAACCATCCTGCCGATTGAAACGAAGCACGCGACTGGTTCAATTCCACCACTCGTCGAGAGGCGGCCCGAAAGGCTTACGTCTTCCGGCCTCACGTTGCCTCCTCTCACCCCGCTGCTCCAGAGTTGTCTGCTCCTGATCTGAAACATTCCAAATCACCCACCCCATTTGTTTTGGTTTGATTCTCTTGCCCGCATGAGATGGGCGAGGAACCAAAACGAAAACTCGCTGTTGTCAACTTGCCTAATAGGGTGTTGAAAAGCGTTTGTGAGCGCTGTCATTCCGACCCTGAGCCGAGCGAAGCGAGGAATCTCGCTCTGGAAACCCCGATCTGATCGGGGCGAGATTCCTCGTCGTCCGCCAATAAGAATGGCGGACTCCTCGGAATGACAGGCTAGGCGGGCTTTTCAGCATCCTGTTAAGAAGCTAGTAAGGAGATTCGAGCATGCGTCCCTGGATCATCTTTCTGATCTTTCTCTGTGCGCCACCGCGCCTTTTTTCACAATCTCAAGGACCAAGTAGCGTGCCTGCCGAGCCCAAAGGAGCTGCCAGCCCTACGGCGTTGGCTCAGGAAGCAATGGACCGCAACCCGGAAATTCAGGCAGCCAAGCGCGCTGTTCAAGCCAAGCGCGCGCGAGTTCCGCAGGCTGGCGCCTGGCCTGACCCCAAGCTTTCCGTGAGCTACAGCGGCAATGTCCTTCCACCGTTTACGGTCATGGCGGGCGACCCTTCCAGCGCCCGCCAGATCATGGCCGAGCAGGAGATTCCCTATCCCGGCAAGACGCGCCTTCGGACCGGAATCGCCTCACGCGATGCGGACGCGGAAACTCTGGCCTACGAAGCTGTGTGGCGGCGCATCGGGGCGGAAGTGAAGCAGGCCTATTTCGACCTCTGGTTCACCGACCAGAGTCTTGCCACCCTTCGCAAGGACCGCGAGCTTCTGGAAAAGTTCGAGAAGATTGCCGAAATCCGTTACTCCGTTGGCAAAGCAGTACAACAGGATGTTCTAAAGGCGCAGGTGGAACTGACGCGGCTCATCGAGCGGCAGACCGTGCTCGAGCAAGCGCGACAGACCTTCCAGGCGCAGCTTAACAGCCTCCGAAACCTCCCGGTGGAAACGCCCATAGATACGCGCGGGGAGGTCAGCCCCAGCAACCTCAGCTCTCCGCTCGATGAACTGCAGGCCGCTGCCCAAGCGAATTATCCGGTTCTCAAACAGCAACGGACGATGGTGGAAGAAAACCGCCTGTTGGTGGACCTGGCGAAGAGAGAGGTCCGTCCGGACTTCAGCGTCGGTTACGCCTACATGCAACGCGACCGCCTGCCGGACATGTATGGCATTACCCTCTCCACTTCGCTGCCGATTTTCCGCCACAGAAAGCAGGCCATGGCCATCGCGGAAGCGGCTGCGAATCTGGAGTCGTCCCGGCAGATGGAAGCCAATGCCCTGACGATGCTCCGCTACCGCGTCAAACAGGAGTTCTTGGACGTGCAAGCTTCCGAACAGCTTCTGAAGCTCTACTCGCAAGGGATTGTCCCTCAGTCTTCGCTGGCCCTGGAATCCTCAATTTCCGGCTATGAAACCGGGGCCGTGGATTTCCTGAACGTGCTCAGCAACTTCACGACGGTCCTCGATTATGAACTGAGCACCAAGCAACAAATCGCCAATCACGAGAAGGCGCTGGCTCGTCTGGAAGAGCTTACAGCCCTGAATCTGGTTCAGTAAGAACGGCTGTCAGCTATCAGCTCTCAGCCTTCAGCGAACTCCCCACCCACGACGGTTTGCTGAAAGCTGACGGCTGATAGCTGACGGCCTTCAGAACGAAGAGGTGAACTATGGAAAAAACAAGAGAGACTGGAAGCAGAATTACCGCATTCCTGGCCGGCGCGGGCCTGGTCAGTTTGATTGTGGCCCTGAGCTTTGTCTGGCGACCCGCGCGTGAAAAGCTGGCCAGTCTTCTGAACCCGCGACCGAGTTCTCCAGCCTCGCTGGCGCCAACCACGGATTCCAGCGGCCGGAAGATCCTTTACTACGAAGACCCCATGCATCCCTGGTACAAGTCCAACAAACCGGGCATTGCGCCGGATTGCGGGATGAAGCTGGTCGCGGTCTACGCCGACGAGCCGCAGACTACTGCCGTGGGGACGTTGCCGCCCGGCGCGGTTCAAATTAGCCCAGCCCGCCAGCAGCTCATGGGAGTCACCACAGCCGTGGCGGATTATCGCCCGGTGGAAAAGACGATCCGGACAGTGGGCCAGGTTGCCATTGACGAAACGCGGTTGGCCGACGTGCACGTGAAGGTCAACGGCTGGATCCAGGAAGTCTTCGTGGATTACACGTGGCAGCCCGTCAAAAAGGGAGAACCGCTGTTCACAATTTACAGCCCCGACCTGCTCGCCACCGAGCAGGAGTATCTGCTGGCGCTTCGAGCCCGCAAATCACTTGCGAAAAGCCCTTTGCTGGAGGTTTCGTCGGGGTCCGAATCCTTGCTGGAGGCTGCGCGCCACCGGCTTGCGCTTTGGGATTTGACCGATGCACAAATCGGACAATTGGAAGAAACGGGCAAGGCTCAACACGAGATCACGTTTTACGCGCCCGCCTCCGGCTACGTCATGGAACGCAAGGCATACCCCAATCAATATGTGACTCCAGACACAGAACTCTACAAGCTGGTGGACCTCAGCAGGGTCTGGGTGCAGGCAGATGTTTACGAATTTGAGATGCCCGCAATCAGTCTGGGCCAGGAAGCAACTTTGACGACAGAATCCCTGCCCGGAGTCTCCTGGAAGGGCCGGCTTGTTTTTGTCAATCCCGAAGTCAAGACAGATACGCGAACCGGGACAGTACGCATGGAATTTCCTAATCCCGAATTGAAGCTAAAACCCGGAATGTTTGTAAACGTTGAATTGCACAAGTCTTTTGGCCGGCAACTGACCGTGCCCGTTGATTCCGTCCTTAACTCCGGCACGCGTCAGGTGGTTTTCGTGGACCTCGGCAAAGGCGCGTTCGCCCCGCGTGAAGTGAAGGTCGGTGAACGCACGCAGGATTACCTCGCCATCCTGAGCGGTCTTCGAGCCGGCGAACGCGTGGTCACACGCGCGAACTTCTTGATCGACTCCGAAAGTAATCTCCGCCAGTCCATAGAAGGAATGGCGGGCATGCCGGGGATGCAGTCACAAGGGAAAAAGCCATGATCAACCGCATTATTGAGTTCTGCGCGAAAAACAAGTTTGTGGTGTTCCTGTTTGTGGGAGTTGCCGTCCTGGTGGGTTGGTGGTCACTCCATAACGTTCCGCTCGATGCCATTCCGGACCTTTCGGACACGCAGGTAATTATTTATTCGCGCTGGGACCGTAGCCCGGACATCATGGAAGACCAGGTTACCTATCCGATTACCACTGCCATGCTCGGCGCCCCGAAGGTGAAGGACATCAGAGGCTTTTCAGACTTCGGATACTCCTACGTTTACATCATCTTCGAGGAAGGCACGGATATCTACTGGGCGCGGTCCCGCACCCTGGAATACCTCTCCAAGATCACGCCTCGTTTGCCCCCGGGTGTGCAGGTGGAGTTGGGTCCGGACGCCACCTCGATCGGCTGGGTTTTCCAGTACGCGCTGGTGGACAATACCGGCCGATACAGTACCGAAGCGTTGCGGTCGTTCCAGGATTGGTATCTGCGCTACTACCTGCAAAGCGTTCCGGGCGTCGCGGAAGTAGCTCCGATTGGCGGTTTGGTCCGCCAGTACCAGATTCAGGTTGACCCGAATGCGCTCGCCGCCTACCGAATCCCACTGGAGAGAGTCACAGAGGCAGTACGGCACGGCAACAATGATGTGGGTGGGCGGCTCGTCGAATTCTCAAACCGTGAGTTCATGGTGCGCGGCCGCGGCTACGCGCGTTCGCTCGCGGATCTGGACCGGATCGTGGTGGGAGTCAATCCCATGACGGGCACGCCTGTAACCGTGAAGGACATTGGGCAAGTCACCTTAGGCCCCGACATTCGGCGCGGGGTCGCCGACCTGGACGGCAAAGGCGACGTGGTGGGTGGCGTGGTCGTCATGCGCCATGGGGAGAATGCGCTCAAGGTGATCGAGCGCATAAAAGCGAAGCTGGACGAGATTCGTCCTGCGCTTCCTCCCGGCGTCAAACTCGTAACCACTTACGACCGCTCCGACCTGATCCTCCGGTCAATCGATACGCTCGAGCACACGCTGATCGAGGAAATCTCCATTGTCAGCATCGTAATCCTGATCTTTCTGTGGCACATCCCCAGCGCCCTGATTCCGATCCTCACCATCCCCATCACCGTGCTGATTTCGTTTATTCCCATGAAGCTGGTCGGCGTCACGTCCAACATCATGTCCCTGGGCGGGATCGCCATTGCCATCGGCGCCATGGTGGATGCGGCAGTCGTAGTGGTCGAGCAGACCCACAAGAAGCTGGAGGAGTGGGACGCGCAAGGGAGGAAACGAGACTATCACGAAGTAGTTGTGGAAGCTGTGAAGGAAGTTGGAGGAGCGAGTTTTTTCTCGTTACTGGTGATTGCCGTCTCGTTCATGCCGATTTTTACGTTGGAGGCGCAGGAGGGCCGGCTCTTCAAGCCCTTGGCATTCACCAAGAACTTCTGCATGGCCATCGCCGCCGTCCTCGCCATCACCCTCGACCCGGCCATGCGCCTGCTTTTCACGCACGCCAACAGCTTTAATTTCCGCCCGCGTTTCCTTGCCCGGATGGTCAACGCCGTTCTGGTGGGAAAGATTCACAGGGAGGAGAAGCATCCCATCAGCCACCTCCTGATGAAGGTGTATCACCCGGTTGCCGAGATGGCGCTGCGCTTCAGGTGGGCTGTGATCCCGGCCGCAGTCGCCATCGTGGTTGTGACCGTGCCGGTCTTCAATCGCCTGGGGTCTGAATTCATGCCGCCCTTGAACGAAGGCACGCTCCTCTACATGCCAACCACCCTGCCCGGAATCTCTGTGACCGAAGCACAGCGCCTCTTGCAGATTCAGGACCGAGTACTGAAGAGCTTTCCGGAAGTCGAGCGGGTTTTCGGCAAGGCGGGTCGTGCGGAAACCTCCACCGACCCCGCTCCGTTATCGATGATGGAGACCACCGTTGTCCTGAAACCAGAAGACCGGTGGCGGCCGGAACAGCGCTGGTATTCCCCTTGGGCCCCGGAATGGTTGAAGAGAATCTTACGCCACACCTGGCCGGACCACATCAGCCAGGAGGAACTGGTCGACGAAATGGATCAGGCGCTCAGAATCCCGGGAACCACCAATGCCTGGACCATGCCCATCCGCAATCGCATCGACATGCTTACCACCGGAGTGCGAACTCCGGTGGGCGTGAAGGTCTTCGGCTCAGACCTGAACGAGATTCAATCCATCGGGCAGGAAATTGAGCGAGTCCTGGCGCAGGTTCCGGGCACGCGCAGCGTGTACGCCGAGCGGACAAGCGGAGGGTATTTCCTGGACTTCGATCTGAAACGCGAAGAATTGGCTCGTTACGGGCTCACCGTCGATGACGTACAGGGATACATCATGTCGGCCGTAGGCGGGGAGGATGTCACCACCACCGTCGAAGGTCGTGAGCGCTACGGCGTAAACATTCGCTATTTCCGCGATTTCCGCAGCAACGTGGAGGCCCTCGAACGCGTGTTGGTTTCAACTCCCTCGGGAGCGCAGATTCCGATGGCCCAGCTCGCGGACATCCGCATGGTTGAAGGCCCTGGAATGATCCGCGACGAAAACGGCCTGCTCAGCGGTTACGTGTACGTGGATGTGGCCGGGCGCGACCTGGGCAGCTACGTGGACGAGGCCCGCCGCGTCGTTCATGAGAAGGTGGAATCGCATTTGCCCGCTGGTTACAGCCTGAGCTGGAGCGGTCAGTATGAGTACCTCCAACGCGTCCGCCAACGCCTGACCCTGGTTGTCCCCATCACGATCTTCATCGTGTTCCTGCTGCTTTATCTCAACACCAAGTCTGTTGTAAAAACCATGATCGTCTTCCTGGCCGTTCCCTTTTCCGCCGTCGGGGCTATCTGGCTGTTGCATTGGTTGGGTTACAACATGAGCATCGCAGTATGGGTGGGGCTGATCGCCTTGATGGGAGTGGATGCAGAGACCGGGGTTTTCATGCTGCTCTACCTCGATTTGGCTTATCATGAATGGCAGAGGGAGGGGCGGCTCAAAAGCTGGCAAGACCTGAAGGAGGCCATTCTGTATGGGGCTGTGAAGCGCGTGCGGCCCAAAGTGATGACCGTGGCGTGCATGTTTCTGGGGCTTCTTCCCATCATGTGGTCCACGGGGACGGGCTCGGACGTCATGAAGCGCATCGCCGCCCCCATGATCGGTGGCATCTTTACGTCATTCATCCTGGAGCTGGTCGTTTACCCGGCCATTTATGCTATATGGAAATGGAACTTTGAAGTGAAACCGAGCCTGAGATAAGAATGTCTCCGAAGTCACATGCGAAGCGTCAGAATCGTAGCCCTCTCCCTTGGGTAGAGGGTGTCCTGCTACCGGCGCTTTCACCAGCCGGAGCGGGACGGGTGAGGGGTCGGTTGCACGCTGAGGAGGGATCAAATGGGCGAACATGACGAAGTAACCCCTCACCTGGCTCTCCCGCGACTGCGGGATCGCCACCCTCTCCCCAAGGGAGAGGGCTGTATTTCCTACATCGGCTGCCCGTGTCCAGCCGAAGATGTGGGTAAAGATCAGCCCCGGGGGAGAGGGCGAAGACCCAATTTCCTCCCTTTCTCCTCGGAGGGGAAGAAACCATGAAACTGAGGGAGACGCTTGTCACGCTTCTGGCTCTCGCGGCTATCGGCCTTGCAAGCTACTTCGCCTATCGCTATGAGACAAGGCCCAACCCGAACGTCTGCAACATCTGCGGCCGCGCCATTCATGGCGGAATGTCTTTTCTCGTCGAGACGAATGGTCACACGGAACGCGCTTGCTGCCCTCGTTGCGGGATGCACTACGCGATAAATCATCCCGGCAAAGTTCAGAAGGTCTGGGCTACGGATTTGAATTCCGGCGAGTCAATCCCCGCCGACACCGCCTACTACGACGAGGGCGGGAACATCGAATACTGTGCGATGCACGGCGCAGCCGTCCAGCGGCAACCCCAGGGCGTTTCTGTACGCGACTACGACCGCTGCCTCCCCACGCTGGTGGCGTTTAAGACGCGCGCGGAGGCAGAGACCTATCAGAAGGAACATGGCGGACGCGTACTGAACTATGCCGAGGCGGTGCAAAGCGTGAAGGAATAATGATGAGACGGCTGCGGATTGGGGTGATGTGGCTCCTGGTCCCGGCTGTGCCGTCCGGAAAACCCGAACAGAGGCTAGCGCTATCATGAGCAGTTTGACAAGCCCTAGCCTCCGCCCTGCAAGTCTTGAGGTTTGGAACTTGGTGCAAATGAGTCAGGTTCTGCCTCAAATTCTAGGGGAGGGGAGGGGTTAAGGTCGTGCCCTTCCGGAGCCCTTTGTTAGGAAGGATCGCCGGGTGGCGCTGGAAACCAAGTTCACGCAGCTGAAGCGCGTCGTGTATTTTGTCCCGAGCTCCGGGAGCCAAGTTCGCAAACCACTTTCGTAGGAGGCCGATGAAAGGCCTGTACAGTCTAGATATGTCGGCGAAATCAAGCGCTAACCACGTTGGGGAGGTGAAGCCGCAGTGGAGAGCTTGTAATGCGAGCGCACGCCCACGATCAGGTCCTTTGCGGCACCAAGCGTAAATCTGGCCCTGTTGCCCCAGTAATTCGAAGCGTCGAGCCGTCGGACGGTATCGCGCCACCTTGGGGAACTGCTTGAAGCGGGTCTCGTCCAGTCTGTACTTTCCCCGTTTCTTAGGCAGTGCGCCCTGCAACCACGCGATGACAGGCTCGTCTTTCGGGCCGAGGAGAACGTATCCGTGCTCCGCCAGCCATTTCGGCTGCACGCCCCAAATCATTTGAACACGGCTCTTCCGGGCATGCTCCCAGACCTGTTTGAGCAAATCGCCGAACCTAACCTTTAGCTCAGACTCCTGCATCTTCAGAATCGACTCACGATCGTTCCCAACTTTGGGGGACACTGGTGTTAGGTGAACATCTACCTCACCGCTTGGATTGCCCCACGAGAAAGTTAAGTGGGGAAGGTCCTTACGATCAACCCTGAAGACCACGAGCTTCCGCGGCCCAACGTCGAGAGCGAGGTTGCAGACTACGATAGCAGCCAAGAACCTTACCTCCAGCACCCTCCGAGAAACATTGCTCACCTTCGCCTTTCACTCTGCTGCTCCCGCGACGAGCAATCAAAAAGGCTCCTCTTGCTCGCTCTTGGCGGGTGGCCCACTACGACCAGGGGCAGCTTTTTATGGGGCAACGCCAGTTGGCCCCCACAGGAACTCGCGGGTGAATCGAGTTGTCGGATGGCTTATGCCGGTGAAAGAGTCGGCACTCCTGAATGTAAGCCCGACGGGGAGACGACGTGAAATAAACACTGTAATTCGTGTCGTAATTCCCCTCGTTAACTGAGGCACGGGCGCGCCGCTCGACGTTCGAGTCGGAGCGACCCGTATAGGCAGCGCGACCTCTGCGGAACAAGAGATATGCTCCCGAACTCATAGAAAGCTTATATCACGATTTTTCCCACAATGTCCAGATTCGCATCCTCAGCATTCGCATCCTCACCACCGACGAGTGCTGCGATTGGCCCACGCGCCCCGCCCGGTTCTAGAAGAGACCCTCCTGCTCGTGCTTGGTCTTGCGCTCGGCTCACTGCCCGGGTCACCGAGCCCGCGTGCCAGTACCCTCAAGGCCTAAAGTTTCCTGAGGTCGATCGTGCGGCTGTATTCTAAAAGGGCTACGTCTGGCAGCCTAGCGGTGGCAGCCCTCAGCTCTGCGCTGATCTGCTTCGCCACAATTAGAACGCGCACCTTTTCCACGTTCAATTTCTCTCGAACACGCTCCTGGTAATACAGGACCTGACCCACCGTCCTTTCGTGCCCTTTGTGGACCTTCGTTTCGATCACCGTAGGGATCCCGCTGGCATCCCTGGCAAGGATGTCAATTCTTCGGTGCCTGGCGTCGACAGTAAATTCGAGTGCCCTTTGACCTCGCCCGACAGGCCATAACGTCATGCCACGTTCCAAGACGTGGAGATTTCCCGCTAGATAGTCCCTGAGGTCTTCTTCCCGGGCAAACGCGGCTTCTTCTTCTCGGGCGACATCGGCAGTCCTGCCAGCGCGGTCAGGGACCCGGCGTGGGGAAGTCTTGCCGGATAGGGCTAGGCAGTCGTCGCCCGACGGACGACCGTCCGCGTAGCCTTCTTTTTCTTGGAGGAAATCGTCCCCCTCGGTCCACTCCTTTGGCCAGACGAAAACCCGCATTGTCTGAGTGGGATAGTGGTGGCCGGACGCCTGGATGTTAAACGCAAGATTCAATCCGTTGCAGAAGCGAAGAAGCTGGTCAATTCTCTCTCGGTTCATGTGATAAGGCTCCGAGACCAGGTATTCCTTTCCGCCGTAAATGGCGGTCCCCCAGTGGTCGAGCCAGTCCCAAGCGTCGATTTTTTCTATCAGCCTGCTTACCGCGTCCGAGTCCGAATTCGGCCAGGCATCCTTGTACTCCGGGATGCGTTCCAGCGCTCGCTGTCTTAGCCATCCCGGATACACATCCAGGTCCAGGTGCGGTGGGATGAATAACTCCGCATCCTCTCCGCTGCTACAAACCTTCACCCGAGGATCGTTGATAACCATATGCAGTCCTCTTTTCGGTGCAGACGTTTAATGGTAGCTCACGTGTCGTGCACACCCAACGCGGTGCCTGCGCGCGCCTTTCCGGTGGCGATTTCCTCTTAAACGCCCTCCGGCTCCAGGCCCCACTGCCATCCCGCCCTGCGGGATCGAAGGCCATGATCTGCGCGGCGGGAAACACTTGAAAAGCCGCAGAGCCTGCCCTGAGCAGAGCGAAGGGGCCGGAGAGCGGGCCCTGCGCTACACCCACTCAAAAACTCTCCGAGCCAACGCACCGCCGTGTGCGATAAGCGCGAGCGCTTTGCCACCGGCTATTTATGCTCTGCAAGCGGCTTGGCAAGCTCGTCGAGCAGGTCCGCCTTGCTCTCCTCGCGGACAAGGTGCGGATAGCGTTCGCCGCCGTGATAGTCAATGGTACACGTCGTGTAGTAATCGTCGTTCAGCACCAGCAAGCGAATAGGCTGAGGGCTGTTCTTGCCGGCCTTCAAGGCGTCGCGGAGCAGATCGGGCGTGAAGGCGCGATCGTTCACTGCCACCACGCGCATGCCCGACGTGATCCCTGCCTTATAGGCGAGGCCGCCGACAATCGAGTCCTGCACGGCGCCGTCATTGCTGAGGCGCAAGCCGATGGAGTAGACAGCGGCCACCCCTTCGCCGAAGGGACCGCGACCGGCGCCTTCCGGCGGCTTTTCCGAATACTCCACCTTCCATCCGCCGGCTTGAATCCCGCCCACCGGGGCCTCGGGCGAGGTTGAAGTCAAGCGCTCCCGGAAGAAGCTTGCCCAGTCGTACGGCACGACTTGGTTGAGGGAGCGAACCAGTTCCTGGAAGGTGTAGGGCTTGAGCTCGGGGCCATTGTTCGGACCGGCGTAAAAGAGACGGCAGAAATCCTCGAAGGATTTCTGGCCGTGGCTCTGGTCGTGGATGAGGGTGTCAACCTCGAGCCACAGCAGCTCGCCTTCGGGGTAATAGTCGGCGCCGCGCCGCCAGTCGCTCCAACCGCCCCGGCCGAAGGCAAGGCCGGGCACCGCGTCTGCGGTGTCTTGGAGAGGCCGCCAAGTCCGTCCAGGGCGGCCCGGACCCAGATCTGCCGCGGTGCTGGCAAGACTTTCGCGGTACTGCTCAGGGGTCGACAGTCCACTGCGGGCGGCTAGGAGATTGCCCAGGAAGTCGGTGAGACCCTCGTAGACCCACAGCAGATCGGTCTTCATCGGCGCCTCGAAATCGGGAGTACTCAGGTCGGCCGGGCGGCGGAACTTGCCGTTCCAGGAGTGGACGAATTCGTGCGAGAGGAGGCCTCCCAGCCGGCGCTTCCCCTGCGGCATGAGCAGGACGCGCTCATCGGTGCGGCTGTCATTGGACTCATGGTGCTCGAGGCCGAAATGCGCCACGTGATTGCTCAAGGTCAGCAGGAAGTGGTAGTCGCGGTAATGCCGCGCGCCAAAGAGTTTGCCGGTCTCCGTCACCAGGTTCGTGAAGTCCTTCTGCACCTCCGGGCTCATTTCGAGCGCCGCCTCGCTGTCGGCCACCATGTCAATCTCGTGCCGGATGGGCTCGCCGGGCGGTGTCACGTCCACGGCGCGAAAGTATTCGCCGGCAATCACCGGCGAGTCTACCAAGCGATCCAGAGAAACCGGCTTGAAGGTGATCTCATTGCCCGCAACACTCTCTTGCGGCAGTGCGGTTCCGAACTTCCACCCTTGAGGCAGGCGCAGCGTTGGCCTGTAGGTGATCTCCTCGGCGGAGACTCCCGCGGGATACAGCACGTTTTGGTTCCAACTGAGAATCACCAGCTTGTCGGTGGCGGAACCACCGAAGCCAAGACCGCCTCCCCCGGGCTCGATGTGGTCGAATTCCGCCTCGAGGCTATCCGCACCCTCGGGCACATCCAGGTGGAAGGTGAACACGTCAAGCAGATCGCGTCGCCAGGGAATCGCTTTGCCGTTCGCCATGAACTTCAGTCCGGCCACGCTGCCGACGGGCCCCGCTGGCCCGTGCGCGCCGGGAATCCATTTGGGGTAATAAAGCGTGAGCGGCCCAGGCTTCACCGGCATGACCATGCGCGTGTGGAGCATCTTCTCCGGTGCTTGGGTTGCATCGACTATAAGGGTGATGGTCGGTCGAGACTGTGTCGGCAAAGCAGCCACGCCCAATGCAGCAATTTCGAAGACCAGTATTGACAGGCGGAAGCGTATCGAATTCATCAGCGTGCCCCTTCGTGGAAGCATTGTAACCACCCCCTTGGCTTCGAACTGCCAAGGAGAAGCCTGAAATGATATTCCCCCTTCCTGCTGACCGCAACCCCGAAGCCGTCCATTGTTTCCACCAAGGCTTCTTATTCAAGCCTTACCGCGAGGCGCCCGGCACCTGCACGTCGCAGTTCAACGCCGACATGCCTGTGGACTCGCTATCTCGCACCACCTCGCGCACCCGGTAGGTTCCCGGCCCCACCTCGAAGCTGGTCTTGGCGTTAATGCCGGACTTGGAGAATTTCTCCAAGGTCCCATCCTTAAGGTGGAGCTCCAGCGAACCTTCTTTGCCGGTTACATACTTCCCATCGCGATCGAAGAGGGCCGTGTCGAAAATCAGCGTGTTCACGCTGCGGTCGGCTTCCTTGCGGTAGCGTAGCGAGGCGATGTCCACGTGAATGAACACGGTCATCGTTGACTTCTGGTCGTTCAGTTTCTCCACTTTCGCGCTTACTTCCGCCGGCAACTCATAGTGCTCCTCAAGAGAGAAGACCACTTTCTGGAGTTCATCTGCGCTTGGCGCCTGCCCTGCCAGCGCTGTTTCAGAGGCAAAGTAGCCGCGGCGTGCCTGGACAGTGAAGGGTTCGTGGGTGTTTAGGGTTACCTTGAGAGAGTGAAATTTCCCATTCAGCTTGACGTTCTGCGGCGAGAAACTCAGCACGTAGCAGACCTCGGGAACTGCCGCGGCCTGCCGGAAGCCATCGTCGAAATCGTTGCTGTTGTGGAAAAAGACGCCGCCCGTGCCGGAACTCAGGCTGGCGAGCACGTCGCCGGAGGCCACGACACCCGCGTTTATCAGCATGGTCTTGCGCGCCTCCATGTCGGGACGGCCCGCGTTTGTTATCTCATGTGGGATTCGCGCTTCGAGCCCGACAGCGTCGATGGCACTGATGACTACGTCCTGCTGCAAAGCACGGTTAATGATCGCGTCTATTTTATCGTTCTGCGTCTCTGTCAGGAAGCCTGGGGAGACCAGCACCAAGCTGCGCTGGCCCGGCATGGCAGCCAGGCGGCGAACAGATTTTTCTATCGCTTGCAAGGAATACTGCGACCGCATCTCCGCTTCGGACCAAACCTCGGCGGCCGCGAATTCCGCGTTCCGCATTGCCGGCACCGCGCATGGGTCGCCACCGCCAGCCCCCTCGTTGAAGACGGAACGCTCCGTCGTCGCGTCAGTCGTGGTGCTGGTGAATAAACAATCACATCGGATGGCATCCGTGTGCAAAACGGCAAGCGCGTCAGGGGAGCCCACTTTATCGACCAGGTAAGCTTCGTAGTCGTCAATCTCGGGACAACCATTCGAGGAACGCGGCCGGGGCGCCAGACGGAACAAGGCTTCGTGGAGTTTCCCCCGGTCATTCGTGAAGTCGAGCTGGTCCTTGCCGGTCGCGGTGAGGACTGCCACGCGGTCTTGAGGCCGAACGGTGGTCGACACGTAGCGCCAGGCGGCGACGCGTGTCCGCGCAATCCCCTCGACTTTAGAGTGCAGATCGTCGAAAAAGAGAGCGACGAAACGCTGGGCAACGGCGGTGGCGGGAGGCAGCGGAGCTACGGCTGTAGTGCTCGTTGGGGCGGCCGGCGCAGGTTGAGCTTGCGCCGCTTCCGGCATTGGTTTGGAAACCTCAACGGCAAAGCTCGTGATCTCCTGAGCCTTTCCGTCGTCGAACAGCCGGAAGTCTTCTTTGTGGAGATCGTCGACCGTCCGCCCTCTCGCGTCGCGCACCACCACCCGCACTATGACTAGGTTGCGTTCGGCGCGAATCTGGAACTTGGGTGTGGTCTCGTGCCCCTGTACCTCAGGCGGGTTGGCGCTTTGCGGGGCAGAGCCGGGGCCGCTGGCCAGCATAAAGAATGAAAGCGCCACAGACCGAAGAAAGCTTCGACCCAGGCCGCGCGCGCGGATACTAAGGGCATTACCACCCATTAGTCATCCTCTGAGAATTGCCTTGCTCAACCGTGTCAAGGGCTCTTCTGTTTGTCCTCGGTCTGGACCACGAAGAGCCGGTAGTCCGAGTAGCTGTGGCGGTTGTGGAACTTGTACTTGTTCAGTTGCCCACTCACTGTCACCTCACGCGGCAGCCACAGCGTCATGCCGCCCTGCTTGAAAGTCACTTCGGAGTACTCGACTTCAGTGGTCTCCCGCTGCAAGCCGACGTTCAATTCCGGTTTTTGGATGTCGGTCCGCAAACGGAGTATCCTGAAGCTCACCGGGTCGATCCAAGCCACGCCCTGCGTGAAAACAATTGCAGTCTTGTGCTCGAACTCGACGCCCCCCATGTGCCGCGCCACCTCAGGTCGTTGGGCGAAGGTGACGACGTAGGTGTTCTGCCCGTTCACCACCTCTCGCCCCAGGTAGCGGAAGCGGGAGTCACGCTGGTAGGCGGGATGAAAGTGCACGGTCATATCAACGAATCCGATGGTGACTACCGCCTCTTGGGACTGGTAAGGGACCAGTTTGCCCTTGGGGTCCGATCGATACTCCTGGAGACGAGTCTTGTCGGCCCCCGGTTTAACCAAAGCCACATAATTGAACTTGGCATCGTAATGCTCCGCGAGCGTCTTCAGCGGGGTATCAACCATGGACATGACGTGTTCCGTACAAGTGGTGTTCGAGAAGTTATCGAAAAAGTCCGCGACGGCGGCTCCCGCGCGCTCCAAGATCAGCGGCAACATGTCCTGGCTCTTCGCAGGCTCCAGATGCTTGAGTTCGGGGACCTCCTTGGCGAGCTCGTCAGGCGTCAGATCCAGAAACGTCTTAGGTGTGGTCTCGTGCCCCTGTATCTCAGGCGGGTTGGCGCTTTGCGGGGCAGCGCCGGGGCCGGTGGCCAGCATCAAGAGCGAAAGCGCCATAGGCCGAAGAAGGTTTCGACCCAGGCCGCGCGCGCGGATACTAAGGGCATTTCGACCCATTAGTCATCCTCTGGCAGTTTGCTGAAAAACTTATTCGGACTTTCATTCTAAGGAGTCTGGCGCGGCGGACGACGAAGAATCTCGTCAGTCGTCGATTAGGCGAAACAGCTAATCATTCGGTCCGCCATGATGATCGGCGCACCTCAGGCTGACACGCTTGGAACGGCTTTCAGCAAGCTGCTAAACGAGTATATCGCCTTTTGGACACCCGGTCCCAAATAAGTGGCGCTGTTCCGCCCTGGAGAAACGGCGTTCCATAGCGTGGAACAGCAGCGGGGAACAAATCACCCGCTCCACGAAAGAACAGAGGCGCCAGGAGTATGAAGGATGGAAGTTGGACTGGACATTGCAGAGGAAGGAAGCCCGTTTCAGCCCGTAACGCCGCGACTCTTGTATATGGCCTTGTTCACTTCAACCATCAAGTCATCGAAGGATGCGCCGACTTTGCGCGCGGCCATCTCAATCGAGCAGTCATAGCAGGAGGGACGAAGGCCGAATTTCTCAAACACCGCTTCGGTCTCAGGGAACTTTTGCTTTACTTCGCGGACCATTTCGCCGCCCCGCACGAGATCAGTGAACTGAAACATGGCTCACTTCCTCCCGCAGGTTCGACTCGGAGTTTTTGCTGCGCGGCTGGTAAACGCAGAAGGGTTCTTCATCCAGGTAGTCGCCGGTAGCAGCAAAGGCCCGAGCGCGGCAACCCATGCAGAGGCTGCGAAACTCGCAGTAGCCGCACTTCCCTTTCAAATTATCCGTGTTTCGCAGCTCCTGGAAAACGCTGGCATTCTCCCAAATCTCGGCAAAAGACTGCTTGTTCAGGTCTCCTGCCAGAACCGGCAGATATCCGCAGGGATAAACCTCCCCTTGGTGCGAAATGAAGCAGACCCCCGTGCCGGCGAGGCACCCCTTGGTCATTGCATTCATAGCCTCGGGGTGGCTAGGGCCGGGCTTGGCGGCGTGCGGATGAAGTGCGATGCCGGTTGAGCCGGGCATCGTTATCTCGGTTGGGCCGATCGAATCTCTCTCTCCGCCCGTGACCGGCGCGCCAGCCTCCCTAGAAACATTCGATGCCACCCTCCGCTCTGCGGCACGGCGTTGCCGCATCACCCGGAAATAATGAGGGGCGCAGGTGGCTTTCAGCTCGATTCCGCCTTCGAGCGAGCGATCATAGAACCAATTCAAAATCTCTTCGTATTCCTCTGCCGGCACCATCTGCTCGGTGGCGATGTCTACGCCGCACCCCACCGGAACCAGGAGGAAGGTGTGCAACGCGTCCGCTCCGATTTCCTTAGCCAGCTCCAGGACGGCGGGGAGCTGATGCGCATTATGCCGGGCAATCGTCATGTTTATCTGGAGTGACATCCCCAACTCGCGCAGGTTTTGGAAACCGCGCAGCGCGGCATCAAAGGCGCCGGGCATGCCGCGAAACGCGTCATGGGTGGAAGCGTCGGCACCGTCCAAACTGATGGAAACACGCCGCACACCGGAATCCAAAATCTTGCGGGCCATCTGCTTTGTTACCAAGGTGCCATTAGTGGCCAGCGCCACACGAATCCCCAGGCATGCGGCATAGCTGGCAAGATCGAAGATGTCGTGCCGGAAAAGAGGTTCGCCACCGCTCAGAACTAGGATTGGTAGGAATGACTGAGAGACTTGCTTTATTAAGTTCAGGGCTTTGGTTATAGGTAGGTCATTTGGTGATGAGAGTTCTGTAGCGGTGGCACGACAGTGAATGCAACGCAGGTTACATCCCTTGGTCACCTCCCAAAAAACGAGCCGCGGTTTGTAGTCTACATTGTTCACTAAAGCTTCACGACTCGATCTTGAAGGCTGGCAGTTTCACCCAGCTAGCTTTTCCACGAGCACGTCTTTTTCCATCGCCTCAAGGAATTGGGACGCAGGGCCGGGGATATCTCTTTCATTCAGACAGCGGGAAAGAGAGACTTGTGATATCCACCACTATATGCCTCTGTCGGGTTAGCCCTGGTCGCGAAGGGAACACTCGGTGGCTTGTCTTTGATCTTGAGATTTAACGGGGGTTAGAGATTCCGGTTCGTCCGATTTCCGGTATCCCCAACCCCCAACCCGTCTGATGACGGGCTCCTAGGACCCGAAGTCCCTCGCACCATTGAAAGGGGCACGCCTCATGCCAAACTCAAGAAGATCAAAGAACTCCACAAGGTTGGATTCAAGCCGAAGGAACAAAACAGCTTAGCGATTTTTGAATTGGACAGAGGCTGGAATTGCTTCACAAATCATGAGATTAGGAAGTGCGGAAAATGACGGTTGACAAACCCAACGGGGGGTGAAAAGGCGCAAAGTCCCCAACCCTGGTTCGTGTTGACAGATGCAAGAAACGCCGTTGACAGGAGTTAACTCCAATAGTTGCTGAATACTGCTTATCGTTCTTCGCAGCGGCTGCCCTTAGCAACGCGTAAGTTTCGGAAAAAACAATGTCGAGTTGGCATGCCAAGCTGGCTCGGTGACCGCAAACCCTCTCGGGCGGGTGCGCCATCATGAAGGGGGTGCCAGCCGCGAGTTCGAGTCTTATAGAGGATTCCAAAATATAATGACGGCTCAAGGGTAACGCCGGCATCTTGCTCGCATCGCAGAATCCGCCAAGACGGCGGCGCTACGAAGACTCGATCATGTCCGCAGCCGGAAGGGTAGGGAAGTCGGGGTACATCGTATCCCCCCTGGCTGTCGAGACGGTAATCCAGGAAGGCAGGGGGAAGCAAGCAGAGTTTAAGGGGGAGGCGGGGATCGAGTTGGTGGATGATCTGCCATGGGGTGA
>JBEKIZ010000010.1:0-112235 GCA_050011515.1 Terriglobia bacterium
CACAATCGATACTTCGCGCACCTGGATGACGTTATACATGCGGTTGAAAGCGAATTCGCCGCCTGGATTAAACCCAACAACACCTTGCGTCGACTATGCGCAATTACTTAAGACGCTCTGTATAGTGTGACGTTGCACTTCGTTGTCGCTGATTCGGGCGTTGGGGTCCCTAAGGAGAAGCAAGCCCTCATTTTCGAAGCCTTCACTCAGGGGGACGGTTCAGCCACGCGCAGGTTCGGGGGGACAGGCCTGGGCCTCGCCATCTCATCACAATTAGTCGAGATGATGGGTGGCCGTATCTGGGTGGAAAGCGAAGAGGGCAAAGGTAGCGAGTTCCACTTCACCGCGCGATTCGGTTTGGCGAAAAGCCCCAAGGCACAGTTGCCCTTGCCGCCTCCAGCCTGCTTGCAAGACCTCCGCGTGCTCGTCGTCGACGATAATGCTACGAACCGGTTGATTCTCGCGGAACGGCTGCGCCGGTGGGGCTGCAACCCGACATCTGCGGAGAGCGGCGAAGCCGCTTTGTCGGCGATGAAGCGGGCGGTGGAAGCCGGAGAGCCATTCTCTCTTATTCTGACTGACGCACAGATGCCTGGTATGGATGGGTTCGCTTTGGTGGAGCACATCCAGCGCCATCCGGAATTCTCCCGTCCGACGATTATGATGCTGACCTCGACGGGTCAGCGTCTGGACGTCACTCGCTGCCGGGAATTAGGTGTCGCGGCATACCTCGTCAAGCCTATCCGGGCGCACGAACTGCGCGATGCCTTGCTGTCCGTGATGAGCTTGAAGGTCCAGGAGGCGCCCCCGCGGGAGTTGGCGAGGCGTCAGAGTCCGCGCGAGGATCAACGGCCACAAAAAGGGCTTCGCATCCTGCTCGCAGAAGACAACCAGGTCAACCAATACTTTGCCTTACGGCTACTTCAGAAGCGGGGCTATGAGGTTGTTTTGGCGGGCAGTGGACGCGAGGTGTTAGCCGCGCTCGATAAGCAAACCTTTGACCTGATTCTGATGGATGTTCAGATGCCCGAAATGGACGGGTTTGAGGCCACCGCAGCGGTCCGGGAAAAGGAGAAAGCCACCGGCACGCATGTGCCCATCGTTGCTATGACGGCCCACGCTATGACCGGTGACCGGGAACGGTGCTTGGCCGCTGGCATGGACAACTACGTGTCCAAGCCCATCAGAAGTCAGGAGCTGTTCGAGGCAATTGCGGCGTTCGACCGGACGCAAGGCTCGTTTGGCACGCAAAATCGGATCGACAAGAAAGAAAACGGCGTTCTTGACGAATCGGTTCTGTTGACCCGGGCTGAGGGCGACACGGAACTTCTGAAAAAGCTCATTGATTCATTTCTAGAGACCAGCCCCAGAGAGATGCAGGAGATCCGCGACGCCATAGCCCGGGGGGACGCCAGGACCGTTGAACGTGCTGCGCATCACTTCAAAGGCTCACTGGGGACTCTCTCTGCCTCGCAGGCCTTTCGAACTGCGGCCAGCCTGGAATTGATTGCCCAGAGTGGAGATCTCACCTCTGCGTCGGAGATTTGCAGGACACTCGAGGAAGATGTGGGGTTATTCCGCCAGGCCCTTCTGGAGGTACTCCAATGAGGTGAAGGAGCAGGCTCCTGAGGCCAAACCGTAACCACCCTCCTGGAGGTGTTGAACGAAAGGAGCAACCGCCGATTTTGCTACTCACCCCGGGTGGAGGCCTCCAGAAAGCTTCCGTGACACCTGAACCGGCATAGGGGCAGGACGTTTGCACCCACCTTGTCGTCAGTTGCCAAGACTCAGAGAGGAAAGCTGGGGTCATTTTCCCAGGCCGATGCGGCACTCGTGCCGCTCGCGTGTCAAGACGTGTTGGAACAAGCCAGTGCACCGGGAAATCAGCCCACCACGCGATGTCGCCCGCTAAGGCGGGCTTGCCCAAATCCCGTCTTCCTGCCTACCCACGGTTTTCACCGTGGGCTAAGAGATGCCGCCCCCCGAGGCGGGCGACATCCAAGGCGCGACTTCGGAATTCAGGGTGAAAGGGACCCCCAGCCCCCAGCCTACAGCCCTGGCTCGACGGCGGGGGCGAGTGGCGGAATCAGGGCAACCCGGGGACGGGTCAAATACTCGCGCAGGTAGCGGCGGTAATTGTCGTCGGAAGGCACGAGGTCCGGCGCTGCGGGCGGGTAGTTTGCCATTTTACGGAAGGGCAAGGGCTGGACGGTCCAGGCAAAAGCGGTATTAGGCTCGCCGTCCTTTGCCCAGCCGTGGGTGTAAAGGAAGAAATCCCGTTTGCATCCGGGCTGGAGCGGCGGGAGCCTTCTGCCGTCAAACCTCACCGTGATTTCGTCACCCGTAGCCATCACCACCAACTGGTCATCAGCGTGGGCGAGCAATTTCCCCACCGGGCCATAGCGCGTATATTTGCCCTGCATGGGATTCCAGGGGGCGTAGGCAAGCACGTTTTCATAATCGAACGAATCGGGACGAAGGTGTTCAGGGTCGCTGAGGGGGGTCGAGAATCCGCGATAATGCAGGTCTGCGGAGAGCAGTGGAAGTTCGGTTGGCGCGGGGGCCTTGGCATCGTCAAGGGAGAAAAAGATCTGGTCCCAGTAAACGCACAGGTTGGTTACGATGCGCACATGATGGTCGGCGGTGAGGAATTTGCCGGTCAACTCCACGCGCATGGTACGGCGGGTGCCGCTCGGCAAGCCCATATCCGGAATCACGGTTTCCCATTCTCCCCGCGCGTTGCGGACTTGCAGGTAAGGAGAAATCATCTCGAGCCGCTTATTGGACATCAAGGCGCGCGAGCCGTTCGAATCCGTCCAGAACACCCAGCCGTTCAGCCACAGTGAGACACGGGCGGAGGGGGGCAGGTCTCCTAAATCCAGGGTGAGGGTGTGAAGGTCAGCGAGGCCAAGGATGCGGTGGCGAGCGAAGCCGGCAGGATACTGGCCGTCCTGCTTGAGCAGCAAGGGCAGAACGTCGTGGCCTCGATCGTCCACGGCCGAAACGGGGAAGCGCTTTTCGCGCAGGGAATAAAGGGCTGGGGGCTGAGGCGAAGAAGAATAAATCTCGTTGGAGTAAATCTCCTGGGAGGCCGGATGGTCCACCGCCAGAAGCCGAAGCTGGTCAAAGAAATCGACTTCCCTCAACTCATCGGTGAGCTGGAAAACATACTGGCCGTCTTGCGCGTGCAGGTCCCCAGGGAGGCGCACAAACTCTTCGGGGAATGGCTTGGTTCGAGTGCCGTCCGGGGCCAGCTCGCCCAGCGGGGCCATGCCCAGGACATCCGTCACGAAAACGTAGCGCTGGCCGTTCCAGGCGTAAAGGAGTGGGCAGGAGGTAGCCAGGCGTTCGGATTCGCGGACGTCAATCGGCTTGTCGGTGGCGACGTCGATCCAGTTCTGGATCACGGCATTGGGCCAGGTGACGCGCACCACGTCAACCCGGGAGAGGTCTCCGGCAAAAATCCTGAGAGGGCTTCCTGTTACTACTACCTTGTTGTAATAATTCCCCGCTTTGATCTCGACCAGACTGCCGATTCCTTGGGTGTTGCTCTTGTAGCCTATCAGCTTTACTTCCAGCCAGCGAGGGGTGGGACCTTCTTTCTCAAAGGCCAGCAATTGGCCGCTCGGGCTGAGCCCTACCAGGTCCAGCTTGCCGGGATTGCTCAACCAGGTGGGGCTGAGCGTGGCGACGCCGGTTGCCGAACTGGCAGGAATGCTAACCTCCCCCCCGCGGAACTTCCCGGAGTGATTGACGATCAAGCGCCACTTGCCGCTGGCATCGAGAGCCAGCAGGTCCGCAAAGCCGTCGCCATTCGCATCCACAACCGTGCCGCGAAAAGCAAAGAAACCCGTTGGAGCGGAAACGAGCGGGAGAGGCGCAAGCGGAGCGAATTTCCAACTACCCCTGTTCATTAGGACTTGGTAGCCTTTGGGTCCCCACAGCGCCAGATCGATACGACCGTCGTGGTTGAAATCCGCAGCCTGTACCCCATAGGCTACCCACTTTGTAAACGCCCCTCCAGCCTCGGCGGTCCGGCTCACAAACTTGTCCTCACCCAGGTTGGCGTAGAGCAAGGGAGGGCCGTCGTCACGGAACAGGCAGAGGTCGGTGTAGCCATCGTTATCGAAGTCGGCGAAGACGGCGCCGCGCATGCGCCCCCTGGCCGAGGCCAGCCCTGAGGAAGGTGTGATCTCGGTGAAAGTGCCGTCGCCGTTGTTGCGATAGAAGTGCGTTGCGGCGCCGGCGAAATCGTTGGGGAAGAGGAAAGAGTCTTTCTTGGGCGGATCGTTCAAATTCGTGTACGCCGTGACCACAAGGTCCAGAAAACCATCCACGTCCGCATCGAAGAGCACGGCCTGAGTCTCCAACTCGCCGGGAATCGAATGCAGCCCTGCCTTTTCCGTCTCATCCTGGAAAATTCCATCGCCTAGATTGCGATAGAGCCGGACTCCGTCCAGCCCGGCCACGAAAAGGCTGGGCTTGCCGCTGTTGTTGTAGTCGGCAAAGGTGGCGGAGACCGCGGCGCCAGGCCCGGCCACGCCCGCCTTGTCCGTCACGTCGGTGAAAGTCCCGTCCCCGTTGTTGCGCAGGAGATGGTTGGCGCCGGCGGGGTTGACGACGTAGATGTCGGTGTGGCCGTCGCTGTTGTAGTCGCCGAAAGCGATGGAAGGCCCAAAGAGCGGAACCAGATTTCGCCGCGCGTAATCCAGCGAATAATCCGCCGCTTTGATTGGGCTTTGGGAGTTCGCCGAAGGACTTTGCTGGGCCGGCAACGTCAGGCCCAGGCGCCCCGAGATCTCGGCAAATGTCACTTTTTCGAGGCCCGACCTCTGCACGAGTTCTGAAGGGGGCACGGCGGGGATAAGGATGACGCCGTATTTTCCTCCTTCGAGGGCCGGGTTCTGGAGAGAAATCCCGGGGACCTTGTCTCTCATCTTTTCGTGAACCTTCAAGGCCTTCTGCGCGTCCTCGTCACGCTTGAGGCGCACGTAGATGGTGAAAGTGTGGAAAAGCGAGGCCACGTAAAAGTTCTGCCCCTTGCCGAAACCCATATTGACCACGTGCTGATGCGCCGCCAGCGCGTCCTCGAGTTGCTTCTTGGCGAAGTAAACGGTTCCGAGGTTGAACCATGCCGCAGGGTCCTCCGGATCGGCCGCAATCACCCGCTTCAGCGCTGCCTCGGCGTCGGGATAGCGAAGCTCGCGCTTGTAGAGGATGCCCAGGTTGTAATCGGCTGCGACCAGCTTGGGGTCCATCTGCCTTGCGGTGGTGAGTTCCCCCAGAGCCTCGTCCAGCTTGTTGGCCTGCATCAGGGCGAGTCCAAGATCAAAGTGGTCGGTTGCCAGTGCCTTCCCCGAAGCCACTACCTTCTGGAACTCCCCGATCGCCTCAATGTATTTGCCCTGCTCGTAGTATGCCTTGCCAATGTTCCGCTGGGATTGGATGGGCGCCGTTCCCGCCAGGGAAGTCTTGCCGGCGGCCTTCGGCGCAGCGGACTTCCCTGTTTGCGGACTTTCCAAGCTCGGTCGGGCAGAGATGAGGCAGGAAGCGAGAATCAAGGCGATCGTCATGCAAAGGCGCAGGACACTAGGAAGCTTTCGGTTCATGAGTCTCCTCAGACTATTCCGGGTGAATGGGGTGAACGGCGTCGAAGTGATATGCAGCATAGTTGCAAACGATTATTATACAACGCGCGCCTTGCGCACGAGATTCCTCTTGCTCGGATGTTAGGCGGTAGGTGGGGGCTGGGGGCTGGGGGCTAGGTCAGCGTCCTGCGCGCCCCGCCTGCCGTCCGTCACCATCTTGCGGGGCGGTCCACGACCAAATCCGGGTGCTCGCGCCGGAAAGTTTCAGCGTTGTGGCAGGACCAGCAAACGGGCGAGTGAGTTTGGAACACCTCCGGCAATCTCTCAGCCGCAATCTTGTCCCAGTAAACGGTTTTCTTCTCCGGGTTCAGCAGGGCTGGCACGTGTCCAACCCATTCCTCAGTTACATTCACGGGTTTACCACAAATGGCGCAGGTCTTGCCCGCATACCAGTTGGCAACGATGCGGCGAACCAAGCAACCTTCCGGAGCCGCTTCGATCTGTTTCAAGCACTCCTGCCCGCATCCCTGCCGTTCCGGCCAGCGGGAACACTCGCTCAGGCGAAGGTGCGGTGTACCAAAGGCCGCATCCCTCGCCAGGGGTATGGCGTCCAAATCAACCGCGGCAGGCTTCTGAGTTTCAGGGCAAGTGACCAGCCTCTGTCCTCGCAGTTTAAAGTAGGAACGCAGGCCTCGAAACAGCAAATACCCGACACCGAGCGCCGAAAGCGCAACTATGACCCAGACAAGCCAAAGAATCATAAGTGCCTCCTCTCCTCCCCCAATTACCATTTGTAGAGCACGTTTCTCCCCAAAACACACGGGCGCAAGTTCTGCTTTCTTGGCAAGGTGATGACTTCTGGCCTGTGGAAAGCTACTTGGGAAAGTTCATGCGGCGCCGCAACTCCTGCCAACGCGGATCGGAGCGCCAGGGGGATTCGGGATCATTCATCTCCCAGGGGAGAAAAATGTGATGGTACTCGAACGCCGCATCAAGGGCGCGGAATGCCTCCTTCCTGTTTCCCAGGATGGTCTGGATCCCAAAAAGGTCCAGGCTAAACTTTGAGTAATCCTCGCGCTCCGTTTCAGCCACCAGCTTCAGTGCGTCGTCCTTACGTCCGGCCGCAAGGTACGTTTCTGCCAGGGCAAGTTTCCAGTCCGGATTGACCGCCCTCAGCTTCTGGTGCGCAGCGATCGCTTGCTCGAACATTTTCTTCTCTGCATACGCGCTTCCCAACACAAAAAGTGCGTCCACCGAGTTCGGGTCGATGTCGAGCGCTTTGCGGGCTTCCGCGATGGCCTTATCATCTTGATGTACGTTCAGATACATCCAGCCCACCCAGGCGGTGTAAGTGGGCGAAAGCGGATCCAGTTCCGCCGCTCTCTTCCCTTCTGCCAGCCCTTCCTCAAAGCCTCCGAACAGCTGGAGGTACCAACCATAATGGGCGTGAGCTTCGGGCAGATTGGGGTTCAATTCCAGGGCACGCCGAAATTCCTTTTCGGCCCCCGTCCAGTCCCAATCGAAGTAGAGCTTGATGGCGGCGAGCGCGAGATGAGCCTGGGCCGAGCTCTCGTCCAGCTCGAGCGCCTTGAGCGCGGCGGCACGGGCACGCGGGAAACCCTCCCGTGGTGGGATCGTCCCGCCCGGGCCGTGGTAGATGATCGGGTAGGCTAGCGCCAGGCCGGCGTACGGCAAGGGGTCCGCCGGATCTTTCTCGATCGCCTGCTGGAGCAACGCCAGGCCCTTCGCGAACCCCTCCGGCGTTTTCTTGTACAGGTAGAACATCGCTTTCAGGTACGCCTCGTGCGTTTCGGGGTTGACCGGGCGGGCGCGGACCAGGCGCGTCTGCTCCTGGGGCGTCAGCTTGACTCTGATCTCGCCGGCAATCGCTCGTGCCACCTCCTCCTGCAGGGCCAGCACGTCGCGCAGGTCGCGCTCGTAGCTCTTGGCCCAGAGGTGCGTGTCGGTAGCCGCTTGGATCAATTGCGCGGTAATCCGCACCTGATCGCCCGAGCGCAGCACCGAGCCTTCGATCACCCCATCCACCTTCAGCTCCCGCGCAATCTCGGGCATCGACTTCTTGGTGCCTTTGTACTGCATCACCGACGTGCGCGAAATCACCCGCAGCGCGCTCACCTGGGAAAGGTCCGCGATCAACTCCTCGGTCATGCCATCGACGAAGTATTCCTGTTGCGGGTCGCCCATCAGGTTCTCCAGCGGCAGCACCGCCAGCGACTCGATGCGCGGCGGGCCAACTGGACCCAGCAGCCGATCGCGCAGGCCGCCCACGTTCCGCGCGATGAGAACGGCGGCGACCAGCATGACCGCTGCCCCTACTATCGCGACAATCCTACGCTTTCGTAGGGGCACCGCGGGCCGCCCCCTTTTGGGCAGGGCCAGCCCTGCCGTTACCCCCGCCTGGACGGATTCCGTTGCGCGCTTCAGACCCTGCAGGTCAACCCTCAGCTCTTTTGCCGATTGGTAGCGCTCTTGCGGTTTCTTCTCCAGGCATTTCAGGGTGATCCGCTCCAACTCTGCCGGGATCTCGGAGTTGAAGCGCGCCATGGCTTCCGGCTGGCTGTGCAAGATGTGGGCGATCGTCTCGCCGAGCGTCGAACCCGCGAAAGGAACTCGCCCGGTGGCCATCTCATAGAGCACCGACCCGAACGAAAACAGGTCGGTCCGCGCATCCACCGGCTCCGCTAGGGCTTGCTCCGGGCTCATGTATTGAACCGTCCCGGCCACCACGCCCGGCGCGGTGAGGGATTCCGTGGACACATCGGTAACACTCGACGGCCCGCCCGCCCGTGCCACCTTCGCCAGCCCGAAGTCCAGAATCTTGACCCCTCCCTCCTGGGTGACGAAGATGTTCGCCGGCTTGATGTCCCGGTGCACGATGCCCTTCGCGTGCGCCGCCTCCAGCGCCCAGGCAATTGGAATCGCTAACTCCAGAATCTCGTTGACCTTCAGGGGCTGGGCCGATATCCGCTGCTCAAGTGTCTCACCTTCGAGCAACTCCATCACCAGGAAGGGCTGGCCTGCCTGCTCGCCCACCTCGTAAATCGTGCAGATGTTGGGATGGTTCAAGGCAGCGGCAGCGCGGGCTTCGCGCTTGAAGCGTTCCAGGGCCTGCCTGTCCTTGCTCCATTCCTCAGGCAGAAACTTCACAGCGACCTGACGGCCCAGCGTGGTGTCCTCGGCCTTGTAGACGACGCCCATACCGCCGCCGCCGAGTTTCTCCAGAATCCGGTAGTGGGAAATGATCTTGCCAAGCATGATGTGGAGCCTGGAAGTGATCTGCGAGTCACTCCCGATGACGCCATCTTAGGCCGCGCTCAGGGCCAAGTCAACGCTATTGGGGGACGCGGGCGGTTGGGCGGATAGCTTAGACTCCACCAAAGACGGGAAGGAACAACATTGCCTGCTCGCAACTCACCCGGTATTTATCGGGTATGAGGGTGAAGGTGGCGTGGACCTCCGCCACGCTGTGAGCCGCGCAGCATGCCTGTCGCTTCCCGAAGCGGAGGAAAGCGCCCAGGCTGGCCTCGTGGTGTTCCGGATCGCCGAGGAAGGTTGGGACCACAACCCAGGTCTCGAGGAGAGCCTTCAGTGGAAATTCTGCCTGCTCCGAGCAGAATATGACGTTTCGAGCACATACGTTCAGAGTTCAACAACGCTACTCAACCCTTTGAGAAGATTCGGCATCCCAGTTATGAACGAATAACGGAATGTCAATTGCTCGTGCTATAGTTGGGCGTGCTGCGAATCTACATGCGCGCAACCACCTCTCCGCACGGAAGTCGCCGGCGAGACGTGGGGACGCCGGGCGGATGTGGGCCAAAGGGGGGTCGGCCTGAGGAGTGCGACCTTGCGCCGTTCTTCCGAGAAAGCCATAATGACATGTGACCAGCCCGAAGATCCACTACTCAGGAGGATGACCCAATGAGATACCTGATGGTTGCAACCCTGATGTTGAGCCTGCCGATCGAATTTCTTCAGGCTAAGCAAGGCAAGGTAGCTAACCGGCTCGAGAGCGCTGCCGTGGTGATGTACGAAATCATGAACACGCCTGATAACTCCATCCCGAAAGACCTGCTCGACAGGTCGGTCTGCGTGGGCATAGTCCCCGGGCAGAAGAAACTGGCTTTCATTTTCGGGGCGAGCTACGGGCGCGGTGTGCTGGTGTGCAGGCGGGGCGGGAACGGCCCCTGGGGTGCACCAACGATGATTGCCGTGCACAGTGGTAGCTATGGGTTTCAGTTGGGAGGATCGGAGACCGACCTGGTTTTTGTGGTGATGAACCCCAGCGGAATTCGCAGGCTGCTCAAGAGTAGGGGGGAACTTGGCGCGGATGCCTCAGCGGCGGCCGGGCCGGTCGGACGGACAGCTTCTGCCTCCACGGATCTGATGGTAACGGCTGAGATTCTGACTTATTCCCGGTCCCGGGGCTTGTTTGCCGGCGTCTCTCTCAAAGGAGCTGCCATTACCCAGGATGGGGAGGCCAACGCGCGTTTGTATGGCCACGTCGTGGACCCCAAGGAGATTCTCATCGACGGCAAGGGCGATGTTCCGCCCGAAGCGAAATCACTCATCGCCGGACTCGAGAAGTATTCACCTCGGGGTGGGGAAGCGTTTGCCCCCACCCAAGCGCCGAAACAAGAGAGCGCTCCTGCTCCGAAACAAGAGAGCGCTCCCGCGCCGAAACAACAGGGCCCTCCTGCGCCGAAACAGTAGAGCGGTCCTGTGGAGTGAGGCGGTGCAGGCAACATCACGGAGATGAGCATTCTGCGCCCGCTTTCGCTTTTCGGAATTGACGCCTACCCCGTACCTTTTTTCAACTTAATTGCAACGGCCAAACCCGAATAAGAATCTGCGCGGTTTTCCCCACTCCGGGCGGAGTAGTTTTGGTTAGCGAAGCCGGTGTCCTTTCCGACCCCAATGGCAGTGTTGAAGGCGCTTAAGCTGAGCCGAAGCCTCGCGGCGTCCTAACTTACCGGTCCAGTAGAACAGCGATTCATAACCCCGCCGAATTTTGGGGAAAGAATCTCGAACCCCACCCCTGTCCTGTTGACCTACCATGTGATAACATCACGTCCGCCGTGACTGACATTGAGACCAAAGTATTTCCGCCAGATTTCTTGCTCGCCCTGAAAACCTTTGTTAACGTCCACCACTCGATCTATCGCAACATACCGCCGCAGGGGATTTACTTTGAGGCTTTGGTTTTGGAAGCATTCACCCAAATCAAGAAACCCTTCACGCCGATAGAACCTACAGCACGCAACCTTCCAGCGAATGACCTACTTGTGGAGGACACCAAGATATCCATAAAGACAGAAACCGGAGCGGGGACAAAGCCCAACAGAATCACCATCACCAAACTTTGCACTACCGAAAAGGAACCGTGGAAGCCAGATGTCCTGATCGAGCGAGTAATGGATCACCTTAAGCGGTACGACGTGATTTTGATGCTGAGGGCCGTGTGGGAACATCCGCTGATCCATTATCAGGTCTTGGAAATTCCAATTGATCTTCTGGCGCTGATCAAGACAGCGGATCTACGCGGAAGCGGCAAGCGCAGAGGACGCCAGAGCCTTGGCGCCGACGTTTACCGGCAAGGCGAGAGGGTTTTTCGCGTTCACTTTGACGGTTCGGACGGAAAGTGTTCGGTGCGCGGGATACGCCTTCAGGATTGTCTTCTGCTCAGCAACTGGGATTATCGTGTACGGGAAGGATAGCTACTCACACTTTTTCGACTTGCGGAATATCAGCCAGTAGCAGTGCTGGCGCCGACTGTGGTGAGCCACTTTCCATTTCGGGTCAATGATTGGACCTTTACGGATTTTGATGATGCAGTCACATGGCTGAAATCCCACAACTCCTGCCGCTTGCACAAATTCCACATGAGCCCACTGGTAGCGATGGTGATGGACGTAATCAGTGATCTTCGCTAGAAGGATACCCTCCGGCCGCAGAACACGATATGCCTCTCGGACAAACGGCGGAAACGTGTGGGTGAAGGTATATCCCATCTCCTTTGGGGAGTGAGACCCCAGGCCGAACCGAACGGTAAAGTCCTTCTGCCTATCTCGGCCGTGGTTGGGAATGTGAGGGGGGTCATACACTACCACGTCGAAGAACTCTCCCTTGAACGGCATTTGTGTATTATTAGCGACCACGGTGGGGTGGTGGGACGCTTCTATGTCCACACCAATGATCTTGCGCTTGCTTCCTCGCCAAAATCTGCCACCATTGATTGTGGCATCCAAGATGCGTTTAGGGGACCGGCGGGGATAGAACTCGAGAAACCTTTCGATTAACTCGGCGTCTTCGCCTTTCCATACTGAGGGGAGCGGGTCGTAACCGGTTGTTTCTGTCTGGCGCGGAAAGAGGAGAGTTGCCATTGAGCGAGACACCTCTGAGTATTCTAGCTCCAATTGCCCAAGCATCGATAATACTATCGGCTGCTCGCGACTCCAGCAAGACGGTTTTTTCAAGCTATAAAGCCCCACTGCCGTTTCTTGGTATCGTTGGAGTGGCGCAAAAAGTTGTGCTACGATGAGGGATTGCTTCGCGGCCGGCAAGGCACGCCTTGTGCCGGTCCTACAATCCCAAGGAGTTCCCGGTGAGAATCTACGACGGCCAAGACATTCGCAACGTTGCACTGGTGGGTCACGGCGATACCGGCAAGACCCAGCTTGTTTCCGCGCTGCTTTACGCGGCGGGCATGGTGAACCGCCTCGGAAAGGTGGACGACGGAACCTCCATCACGGACTACGACGAGGAGGAGATCCAGCGCAAGTTTTCCATCACCGCCGGGCTCGCTTATGCCGAATGGGGCAGGAGCAAGATCAACTTTATTGACACCCCCGGATACAACATCTTCATGCACGAAACGGAGGGGGCGCTTCTGGCGGCCGATGCCGCTCTGTTGCTTATTCATGGCGTGGCGGGAATCGAAGTGCAAACGGAGAAATCCTGGGGTTTCTGCGAGAAATACGGCTTGCCGCGCGCGCTGGTCATCAATCAGTTGGACCGCGACCGCGCCAGCTTTGAGCGGACTCTCGAAGCCTTACACGCGGCTTTCGGACGGAGCGCGGTTCCCCTCCAGCTCCCCATCGGGGAAGAGAAGAATTTTCACGGCGTCATCGACTTGGTTCGAGTGAAGGCCTATCTCTACGACTCCAACGGGTCCGGGAAGGCTAAGGAAGTCGAGATTCCTGCTGACCTGAAGGATGCATCGAGCAAGGCTCACGAGGCCTTGGTGGAAATGGTGGCCGAGGGTAACGACAAGTTGATGGAAGAGTTCTTTGAAAAGGGCACCCTCCCGGAGGAGCACTTGGTCCCTGGTCTGAGGGCCGCGGTCTGCGAAAAGCGCCTCTACCCTGTGGTGGTTGCGGCCGGGCTGCCCAACATTGGCAGCGAGAATTTGCTGAACTTCATAGTGGACTACCTTCCTTCGCCCCTGGGGCGGAAAGAGGTGGAAGGCTTGGAACACGAGGGCGGCGAGCCTGTAAGGCGCAAGATTGCCGACGACCAGCCGGTTTCTGCCTTCGTCTTCAAGACCGTGGCAGACCCCTTTGCCGGCCGCGTGAGCTACTTCAAGGTGATGTCGGGAGTTCTGAAGAACGAGGCCAACCTTACCAACTTCGACCGAGGAACCAGCGAGCGCCTCTCGCACATCGGGGTCGTTCAGGGCAAGACGCAGACGCCCGTAGCCGAGCTCCATGCGGGGGACATCGGGGAAGTGGCCAAGCTGAAGGATACCCTGACGGGCGACACGCTGGGTGACAAAGGCGCGCCGATTGTTTTCCCCAAGCTGAAGCTGGCGGAACCCGCCATTTCGTTCGCCATCGAACCCAAGTCGCGCGGCGACGAGGACAAGCTCTCCACCGCCATCCATCGCATGCTCGAAGAAGATTTGCTCTTGCGCTTCTCGCGTGACCCGCAGACCAAGGAGTTCCTGCTTTCAGGCGCCGGCCAGCAGCATGTGGAAGTGGCCGTCTCAAAGCTCAAGCGGAGGTTTAACATCGATGTCACGCTCAAGGCGCCCAAGATCCCTTACCGCGAAACCATTCGCGCCAAAGCCGAAGCGCAGGGCAAGCACAAGAAGCAGACCGGCGGCCACGGCCAGTACGGCGACTGCTGGATCAAGGTGGAACCGCTGGTACGCGGCGCCGGCTTCGAGTTTGTGAACGATATCTTCGGCGGCGCCATCCCCAGGAACTATATCCCCGCCGTCGAGAAGGGTATCGTCGAGGCCGCCTCGAAAGGGTATCTCGCCGGCTATCCCGTGGTGGACTTCAGAGTGATCCTCTTCGATGGCTCCTATCACGAGGTGGACTCCTCTGAAATCGCCTTTAAGCTCGCCGGCTCCAAGGGGTTTAAGAAGTGCATGGAACAGGCCAAGCCCTGCTTGCTCGAGCCGATTATGAATGTGGAAATCACGGTGCCCGAGAATAACGCTGGCGATATCATGGGCAACCTTAATGGGCGCCGCGGGCGCGTGCAGGGTATGGATCCCAAGGGCGCGTCCACCGCCATCAAGGCTCAGGTGCCGCTCGCCGAGATGCTCACTTACGCCTCCGACCTCACCTCCATGACCCAAGGGCGTGGGACCTACTCCATGGAGTACTCGCACTACGAAATCGTCCCCCAGCCGATCGCCGATAAGATCGTCGCCGCGCACAAGCCCTCCGCGGTGGAAGAGGAAGAGTAGAGAGACAGCAACCCCTTTGACCTGCGGAGCCTGTAGCCGGTGGAGCAGAGTCTCGTTCTTCGGAGACTCTGCGGCTTTTGCTTGGGCAGGAGGACCCAGGCGGTGAGCAGAAAGCGGAAAGCACGAAGCCGGGAGCACAAAGTGGGGACCAGATGCTCTTCATTCTGACTCCTGACTTCTGACTCCTGCTTTTGCAGGACATGAAAGCCGATCATACGCCCCATTGCACGCGCACAAGCTCCAGAGTCTCTGGAGAACCAGGCTGTGCGCTACCCACTTTTGGCAAATACGCAACTCCTGAATTCTGATCCTCAGCTCGGATGCGTGCCCGCACTGTGCCGAAACGAAATGGCTTCGGCGCCTTGCCTGCTCGCCGAGGAAGAAACCGCAAGCCGACTCGTCCGCCTATGCGTTGACATGGCTTGCCGGTCTAACCTAAAATCCACATCGGAAGTAGGGGTTTCCCTCCATGATCGGCCAAACACTTGGCCACTACCGTATTCTCGAAAAAATAGGTGCCGGCGGAATGGGCGAAGTCTATCGAGCCCGAGACGAACGGCTAGGACGGGAGGTGGCAGTAAAGGTACTGCCCCCTAGTCTGGTGCCCGACGAATCTGTCCGCAAGCGCCTGCGCAAAGAAGCGCAAGCACTTTCTAAACTTAATCATCCTAACATCGAAATCCTTTTCGAATTGGGCAGTAAGGACGGCGCAGAGTTTCTTGTCGTGGAGTACGTCCCCGGGGTCACCCTAAGCGATCGCTTGGCCCAGGGGCCGATGCCGGAGAGGGAGATCGCGCGGCTTGGGGTACAGTTGGCCAACGGGTTGGCGGCTGCGCATAGCCAGGGGATCGTACATTGCGACCTTAAGCCAAGCAACTTGCGCACCACCCCTGACGGGCGACTGAAGATACTCGACTTCGGAATTGCAAAGTCGTTGAGGGTGACGAGGGAATCGTCTAAACATAATGTCACAACTGAAAGCACGACCGGGGGTCAAGGCGTGGTAGGGACCTTGCCCTACATGGCGCCTGAGCAGCTACGGTCTGAACCTGCTGACGCTCGAAGTGACCTCTACTCAGCGGGTGCTGTGCTGTACGAGATGGCGACCGGCCAGCGGGCATTTCGGGATGGAGTAGCGCCCCGGTTGACGGACGCCATCTTGCACCAGGCGGCCGTTCCACCCCGTGCGGTGAATGCCAGCATCTCTCCGGAACTGGAGCGGATCATTCTGAAGTGCCTACAGAAGGAGCCGGAAAATCGCTACCAGTCCGCCGCAGAACTGGAAGTAGATCTACGGCAGTTGGCAACAATCGAGGTTCCGCGATCGGGGACGGCTGTGCGGCGATTGCCGATTTGGCGGCGACATCCAGGCGTGGCAACCGCCTTAGCCGTGGTGCTGTCAGCGATTGTCGTTGGTTTGAGTGTGGGGAGATGGTGGGAACAGCAAGCAAGCAGGAGCGGTCCGGGACGCATTCAGTCGCTGGCAGTTTTACCGCTCCAGAATTTTTCCGGGGATCTCCAGAAGGATTACTTCGCCGATGGGATGACCGATCAGTTGATTGCAGATCTCTCCCAAATCAGCGCCCTCCGGGTGATCTCGCGGACCACGATGATGCAGTACAAGGGCACGCGAAAGCCTCTACCGCAGATCGCGCGAGAACTGAGCGTGGATGCGGTGATCGAAGGTTCGGTGTTGAGCTCCGGCAACCGCATACGCATCACCGCGCAGCTAATTCAGGGGTCAACCGACAAGCATCTGTGGGCCCAAAGTTACGAGCGCGACGGGCGAGACGTGCTGAAGCTGCAGGGTGATGTTGCCAGCGCTATTGCAGATGAAATCAGAATCGCCGTGACACAGCAAGAACGAGCCCGCCTCACCCACGCGCCCCCGGTCATCCCCGCCGCTTACGACGCTTATCTTAAAGGCCGCTATCACTGGCATAAGGGGACTGAGCAGGAGAGGCAGCAGGCCCGGCAATACTTCGAACAGGCGGCGCAGATAGATCCGAATTACGCTTCCGCTTACGCCGGCTTGGCCGATTATTACTGGTCGACGGATGCACTGCCCCCACGCGTGGCCATGCCCCAAGCGAAGCAGTATGCGCTCAAAGCCCTCGAGATTGACCCCACTTTGGCCGAGGCGCACACCTCGCTGGGGGCTGTGCGGTTCCTGGGGGATTGGAACTGGCCGGAAGCCGAAGGACAATTCAAGCGCGCGCTCGAACTGAGCCCCGGCGATGTGGAAGCACATCGCATATATTCAGCTTACCTGTCGGCCATGGGGCGGGGCGAGGAGGCCTTGGCCGAAGCTCGCAGGGCACAAGAGCTCGACCCGCTTTCCATCCCGGCCCAGGTCACCGCCGGGTGGACGTTCTACTATGCCCGTCGCTACGATCAAGCCGTCGAACAATGCGGCAAAATGGTCGATCGGGAACCTGATTTCGCCAACGCCCACGATTGCTTGGGGCTCAGCTATTTGGCCAAGAAGATGTACGAGAAAGCCATCGCAGAGTGTCAAAGAGCGGTAAACCTTTCTGGCAACGATTTGAACCGGGCTGTGGGCCTTGCACGGGCCCAGGCCCTGGCGGGCAACCAAGCCGCGGCGCGCAAGGCGCTAAATGAATTGTCCGCGCGCACCAGGCGAAGCTATGTACCCGCGTCCTTATTCGCACAAATCCATCTTGGCCTGGGGGAAAAGAAGCAGGGACTTGCTTGGCTGGAAACGGCCTACGCAGACCGTGATCAATACCTGACACGGCTCAAGGTCGAGCCGGCTTTCGATTCTGTTCGGTCCGATCCGGCCTTCCAGGATCTCATGCGTCGGCTCGGCCTCCCGCCATAGAAACTCTTCGGAAGGACTTTCTCCACTGAGCACACTTCCAACTCGGTCCGGGGCCGCCACATCCGCCGCGCAATCGAGCGAACTTTCCCCTGAAAATCCCAGGGTGACTTGCGCCCCGCGTTCAGCCAACTGACGTCCAACGCCCCGGTGGCCACGTCAGGCCCCGATTATTTCCCTGGGGCAGTGTCACCGTATAAAACTTTGGGGGCACGCTGCGCAAGCAAACATACTGAAACTACCGTGGACCCCTACCAGTGTATAGCGCGATGACTCTGCCGCCCGCGGAATACCTTCACCGATAGGCGGCTTGGCGCAAGGCGAAGTCCACAATATCGGCTGTTCAGGAAACAGGTTATACTTCTTGGCAAATGCCAAGGAGTTCTGATCAAACTCCTTAAACTGGTCGGCCGACAGGTCCAGCACCACGATTCGAGGCCAATCGGGATGCAAGTGTGCTTTGTTCACGTCCTTAAGCCAGGGACCGTACTTATCTGACTTGTAAAGCCTTAGAACTAGTACACCCGACTCATCTTCCCACGGGGGTTGTGGCTTCATGAGCGACCTCTCTTTTCCGGATGGAGTTATATACCTATGTTCGCTTTGTATACCTGCGGGGAGTTAAAGTCAAGCGGGCGTTTTATCCTCTCCTGGGCGATGGCTTCGGTCACACCGCGAGCCGTCGAGAGTCGAAAGTTCAATTAGGACACTACCTGAACGCTCACAGGCTTGACAGCGCAGCCAAAGTCGGGAAGTATTCTTCCTTCATTTCGAGTCCAGTAAAGGAGGTTTATGGCAGCTTTCAAACCCGTTGGATATGCCGTGATTGGATTAGGGGGATTTGCACAAGGCGCGATCTTGCCCGGCTTCCGGCACAGCAAGAAGGCAAAGCTGGTGGCCCTGGTGAGTGGTGACAAGCCCAAGGCCAAGCGCCTTGCCACGAAGTTCCACGCTGGGGCCTTTTACACGTACGAGGAGTTGCCAGCCTGCTTTAGCAATCCGCAGGTTGAGGCCGTCTACATTGCCACCAACAACGGCTCGCACGCCCACTACGCAGTGCAGGCTGCAAACGCCGCCAAGCATGTGCTTTGCGAAAAGCCCATGGCAAATTCGGTGGAAGAGTGCCGTCAGATGCTGGCGGCCTGCCGCGCTTCCGACGTTCGCCTGATGATTGCCTACCGGAAGTATTTTGAGCCTGCCAGTCTCGAGCTCAAGAAACTGATCACGAGCGGGAGACTCGGGCGGCTGAAATACATTCATTCGGCTTTCGGGATTGTTATCCGCGGTCGGGGGAAGCCTGGCTCGTGGCATCTCGATCCCAAGCTCGCGGGCGGCGGCGCACTGCCGGACGTGGGAGTTTACTGCGTGAACACCATACGCTGGCTTGTGGGCGAGGAACCCCTGGAAGCCTCGGCGTATCAGTGGACGACCGATCCCGAGACATTCAGCAAGGTGGATGAGAACATCGCCTTCCGGCTGAACTTCCCGCACGGGCTGGTGGCGCAGGCCACCGCGAGCTTCAGCGCCGCGCAGTCGTCGTTTTTGCAGGTCCACGGTGAGAAAGGCTGGGCGGCCCTCAACCCGGCGTATCAGTATGACCAAGAGCGCTGTCTATTCGGCAAGACCGGTGAGCGGTGGTTCGAGAAAAAGTTCAAGGTCATTGACGAGCTGGCGCTGGAGCTTGATGCCTTTGCCGACTCGATCCACCGAAACCGCGAGCCCGAGCCGAATGGCGTCCAGGGTATGCGCGACGTGGCCGTGATGGAGGCCATCTATCAGTCGGCGCGCGAAGGCCGGACGGTGCCCATCACCATGCCGGAGTAAGATCGCTAACCGCGCGGGCTGATGCGGAACCCGCCCCGGGAGGTCAACTTACTATGTTCATACCCGCCGTTTATGCGGTCGCGCTCTCCATGATCGTTCTCAGCATGATTTGCTGGGGCAGTTGGGCCAATACTCAAAAGCTTTGCAAAAGCTGGCGCGTTGAGTTGTTCTATTGGGATTATGTTTGGGGCATCTTGTTGATGGCCCTGATCCTGGGATTTACGCTGGGGCGCACGGCTCCTGCCAGCCCGGATAGCTTTATTCAAAACCTCCGGGCTGCGGATGGTCATCACTTGCTGCTCGCTTTCCTCGGCGGCATCGTCTTCAACCTCGGCAATATCCTGATCGTGGCAGCTATCGCCCTTGCGGGCATGGCTGTGGCCTTCCCGATCGGGGTCGGGGTGGCGCTGGTGGTGGGCTCGATCTTGAATTACATCATCACGCCAAAAGGCAATCCGTTGATGCTTTTTGGAGGCATTGCCTTGGTGTGCTTGGCAATTTTGCTGGACGCTCTGGCCTACCGAAGGCAGACGAAGGATCAGACCGTGAGCGTTAAAGGGATCGCAATCAGCCTGCTGGGCGGTGTGGTGATGGGACTGTTCTATCCTTTCGTCGCCAAGGCTATCAAAGGAGAGAATCATCTTGGTCCGTACACCGTGGCCTTCGTCTTTGCTCTCGGAGTGCTGGTTTCTAATTTTCCGGTGAATTATGTCTTAATGCGGAGGCCGGTTTCGGGACCTCCGGTTTCGGTCGGGGACTATTTTCGCGGAACCGGGGCGTGGCACTTCTGGGGCATCTTTGGCGGCATGTTCTGGGGGGTGGGCACGATTTCCAACTTCGTTGCATCGTACGCCAAGATGGTCGGGCCCGCAGCCTCCTACGCACTCGGCCAGGGCTCGACGATGGTCGGCACGATCTGGGGCGTGTTCGTTTGGAAGGAATTCAAAGGCGCCGATGCAACCACCAGGCGGCTGCTGGCGCTAATGTTTGCCCTTTTTATCATCGGCCTTGTGTGCGTGGCGCTGGCGCCGGTGGTGAAGTGATGTTCATATGCAGAATCTGATCCAAGTACTGTTGGTTGGTTTTGCATTCGCCGTGACTTCCCTTCCTGCTGCGCCATCAAGAGTCCCGATCATCCTCGATACCGACATTGGCACGGACATTGACGATGCGTTCGCCCTGGCGCTCGTTATCAATAGCCCCGAGTTAGAACTCCTGGGCGTAACCACCGTGGCTGGCGACACCCAGGCGCGAGCACGCCTTGCCGCCAAACTGCTTTGGGAAGCGGGCGGAACTTGGCGCAAGGTGCCGGTTTATGCAGGCGAGCCTGGAAAGCCCCAGCCGATTGACCAGACGCGCTGGGCGAATGGCTTCACCAGTTCCGCCTTGCACAGGAGTGGAGCAGTTGATTTCATGAAGAGTGAAATCAACCGGCGGCCCGGCAGAGTCACGATCATCGCCATCGGGGAACTGACCAATGTAGCCGCTCTACTGAAATCCGACCCTTCCGTGGCGAAGCAGATCAAACTCATCGCCCTGATGGGCGGATCAATCGCTCGCGGTTATGCGCCGGATTCGAAGCCCGAAGCGGAGTGGAACATCAAGTCGAACCCCGAAGCGGCACAGACCGTGTTTTCATCCGGTGTGCCTCTCCTGGTGGCCCCGCTCGACGTCACGGCCATGCTGCAACTCGACCCCGCCGGACGCCGCCGCGTCTTCACTCATCTCACCCCGCTCACCAGCGCCCTGACGATTCTCTACCACCTCTGGGGCAACGAGACTCCGACTTTGTTTGACCCCATGGCGGTGGCTATGCTCATCGACCCAAGCCTGGGCGAGACTCAACAGTTGGCCATCGAGGTTGATGCGCAAGGATTCACTCGAGTCGTCGAAGGCAAGCCCGCGAACGCTACGGTGGGGATGCGCACGGATCCCAAGAGGTTCATCGAGTTTTATTTGAGCCGGGTGGCGCCTTAAGAACAGGTGTCAGGTGCCAGGTTCCAAACTTCAGTGACAAGTGACGAGTGACAAGTGACAAGCAAGAACAATTGAGGTCGGTTGGTTGGCTCGTCACTCGTCACTCGTCACTCCGAGTGATAAGGCTGCAGCTTTGCTTCAATGCGGTCGTGGATCCAGTGCGGGTCCCACCATTCAACCGGATTGACGGGGATTCCATCCAGCAGCATGGTGAAGTGCAGATGGTCGCCGCCAGCCAGCCCGGTCTGGCCACTGTGCGCGATCACTTGTCCGTGTTTTACCTCTTCACCTTCCTTCACATCAAACGAGCTCAAATGGGCATAAAAGCTCTGCAAGCCGCAGCCGTGGTCAATCACCACGACATTGCCGTATATGCCGAAAAAGCCCACGTAAATCACCCTCCCATCGTTGGCGGCCACTACCGGAGTGTGCTGGACAACCGCCAGGTCAAACCCCAGGTGCGTCTGGTGGTCGATGACCTGGCCGTTGTACAGGTAGGTCCGATAGTCAGCAAACGACGCCTCCACTTTGGAATTCCCAAGTTGCACGAAGGGCTGAGTCCAGGTTAGGTGCGAACTGGTTTTCTGGGAGAAGGCCACCAACTGCTGCGCATCCATCCGACGAAGCGGGCCGTTGACCAGCAGGAAATTCTTCAAAAGGCTGCCCTGATCCTGCAATTCCGGCGTCTCGCTCATTATGGGAGGAACGACACGTTGCATGAAATCGTCCGTGACGTTAATGGTGTCGGACTTGAACTTCTTGGGGAAGACTTTGTAATTGAAATTGACCAGGGTCTGGTTGCCGGCGTCGTCGCGCGCCACCACGCGGGCCGGGGTTGTTGGGTCAACGTCGTAAGGAAATGCAAAGATGCACATGCGTGTGGTGGGATCGGAATCCTTCACGGGCCAGCTCGGAAAAAAGTAATTGCCCACTTGCACGCCGGATTCAACCGTCCCCTGGGAAACCTTGAAAAGCGCCATATCGCAGCCACCCTGATTGATGTAATGCTGCGCGGTGAGAACCTCGGCGCTAGGCGGAACAAAGCGGACGGGCAAGTCCTTGATGAGTTGGCTCCGGCCACCGCGGAAGAATCGCCCCCAGGAATCGTTCGTTGCCGTGACGATGAGCGTTGCGGAACCTTCCTTCAGGTCAGGTATCTCTTTGCGCCCCACGCTCACCTTGAATGTGGCACTACTCTCGACATGCCCCGACCAGAGCTTCCACCCCTTTGGCGTGCGAACCACCCACCCGCTGCTCTCCACCGGAACTTGAAACGTTCGGTCGCCCTGATGGACTTCCACGTCAACTGACTTGATGCGATAGCGCGAATCGTAAACTCTGAGTTCTAGGGGCGTGCTCACGCCGATTCCCCTTATCCCCCGCTGCATGTCGATCGAAGGCGCCTCACGGTTCGTAACCTTCAGTGCCAGTCCGGTAATCGCCAGCAACAGAACGACCGTGAAGAACACAACCGCCTTCCCAACGCCCGCTTCGTAATTCCGAATTAATTTCTGCAACTCAGGACCTCCTCGTTGACGGCTGTTTCCCGGCCGCCAGCCACGCTCCAACAGATAGGATAACGCAATCGCACACTCTTGGCATAATCCTCCACCAGCGGTAGAATTCTCGCTCTGCAATGGACGACCAAGCTTGCTGCCAATTCCAATGCCTTGGCGTGTCGGTCCGGGATCAAAGCTGCACCTGGGAAACTGCGGGGGGCAGGTTAAGCCTTGCTGAGCAAGTGCAACGAGTATGTGAAGAACCACTCCTACGCGGCCGGCGCCGTACTGGCGCTGGTGGCGGCCGTAGTGTTTTCGGGGGTGTTGTCCAACGGATTTGTTTACGACGATGGCGTCCTGCTTCTCGATAACCCCTTCGTCAGGAACCCTCACCTTTGGCGCCGGGTCTTCACCGGCTCCGTATGGTCGTTTCTTGGGGCAGGGGCGGAAACGAACTTCTACCGCCCTCTGGCCATTTTTTCTTTCTCGATGATTTGGCGTGTCGCAGGATCTAACCCCCTCGCATATCATCTCTTCCAGTGGGCTCTTTACATGGCCACGGGGCTCGTAGTGTTCCAGATTGGGCGCGAATTGCTTGGGAACGATTTGGCAGCGTTTGCCGGCTCACTACTCTGGCTCTTGCACCCCCTGCACGTGGAAGCCGTGGCTTGGATCGCCTCCGTTCCGGAGATGGGTTGCGGTTTTTTCTACCTGCTTGCTTTCCGGCTTTTCTTGCGCGCCGAGAAGGCCGGAAGCCGGCGCGTGGCCCGTCACGCTCTTGTTGCGCTTGCCTATTTCCCGGCGCTTTTCTTCAAGGAGGCTGCGTTCAGTTTTCCTCTGCTATTGATTGCCTACTGGTTTTTCTTTTCCGATGCTGTCGCGACCTGGCGCCGCAGGGCGGCTTGCTGGGCTATGTACGCTGGCGCAGCCGTAGTCTACTCGGCGGCGCGCATTGCCGCGCTTGGACATTTCTCCGGGGCGCGGCATCTCTGGAAAATCCGGCCCAAGATCATCGCTGCCGCCATGGGGTTGTTGGGTCAGCACGCCAAGCTCTTCTTCTGGCCTGTCCACCTTAACGTTTTTCATAACTTCGATCCCGGGCCGAGCCTGCGCACGCTGTGGCCGTGGTTGACACTGCTCGTCCTGGTCGCGGCAGGCGCGCTACGGAAGCGCCAGAGGGTTTTGGGCTTCCTGGTTGTGTGGTGGGCGGTGACGTTGCTCCCCTGCCTGGATGTTCGCCAGCTCAGCTTTCCGTTGCTGGCGGAGCGGTTTTCTTATCTGCCTTCCGTAGGCATCTGCCTTGCCTTGGGCTATCTGGGTCTGGGTCTGCTGCCGCAGCAACTGCCACGCGTCTGGCTGGCTCCGGTCGTCCTGCTTCTCCTCGGCCTCGTGATGTGCTTCTGGTGTTTTCAGGATGTGCGGGCGGTTCCAAACTGGCGCAACAACGAAACCCTTTTCGGCTATTCCCTCAATGTCGCTCCCGACGCTGGTCTGGTTCGTATACACCACGGCCTCGATTTGCAATTCCGCGAGCACGACCTCGAAGGGGCCCGGAAAGAGTTTGAGGCGGCCCTGCGCCTGAACCAGGCTAGCTTTGATCCGCTGAATACCGTCACCTACGATTCCTACATCGGCCTCGGCCAGATTGCCGATCTCGAAGGTCGCCACGATGAGGCGCTGGCTTACTTCCAAAAAGCGACCCGAACCCTGCCTTACCAGAGCCTTGCTAACGACATCCTTGGCACGGTCTCTTTTCCTCGCGGTGATTACGCGAAAGCAGCAGCGTATTTCGCGCGCGCCGTCCAGGTGAATCCCCAGGACCTTAGCGGCCGATTCTACCTCGGAAGCTGCTGGATGAAACTCGGCAAGTACCGGGAGGCGGCTGAGCAGTTTCATGCGGCGCGCGAGATTGATCCCACCTATGCCCAAACCTATACCGCCGAAGCTCAGGCGCTCGACGCCGCCGGCGATGTGCGAGGGGCTGCCGAGGTCCGAGAATTGAAGCCCGCTGCCGAGTGAATGTGCACTCGTGTATGGTGACGCTGCTGATCTCACCCCGCGAGGCCGGCGCCATGCCACAGGTGAAGACGCTGCACAGGGTTCGCTGTAATTGCACCTGATTGTGCGCGAGTGTACAATATTTTCTTGGAGGCCCAGCACATGAAGACAGTCACCTTCAGCGAGTTTCGAAAGAACGCCTCCGGGATCCTGGATCTGGTTGAGAAGGGCGAGAGCATTCGCATCCTCCGCCACGGCAAAGCGATTGCCAAGTTACTTCCTGGAGAATTGAGCGAATCCAAACCTGCCTGGAAGCGCCGTGGCCTGCGTTTGGTGGTGGCGGGGGCGTCCCTCAGCAGAGCCGTGCTGGAAGAGAGGCGGTCGAAACTTTGAACATCTTCCTCGACTCGTCAGCCCTTGCCAAGCGGTACGTCCAAGAACGCGGTAGCGATCGCCTCGAGGAAATTCTCTTTTCGGCAACTTCACTGGGGGTTTCCGTGATCTGCCTCCCCGAAGTTGTTTCGGCGCTCTGCCGGATCCGCCGCGAGAGGAAGCTTTCGCAGCCACAGTACGTAAACGCCAAGCAGGCGCTTTTCGAGGACATCGACGACACGAGCGTTGTCAATGTCACGGACCAAGTGGTGGCGCGCGCCATCGAACTCCTTGAGCGCTGGCCGCTGCGCTCGTCTGATTCTCTCCACGTGGCGTCGGCAGCCGAGTGGGCCGCCGATTTGTTCGTTTCTGCGGATGCAAGGCAGTGCGTAGCGGCACGGGCCTATGGGCTTCAAGTGGAGGAGTTGCCTTTCTGAACCTGGCTCCGCCCTTTAAGGCGGCAGCGCAGGTCCCGCCACTCAGGACCGGCGCCACCCCACAAATCCCGACGCTACCTAGTGGTGCTATAGTTGAGTCAGGACTTTGCTCCAGGCGTATAATAAAAAGTTGTCGCAGGGCCTCCGGATCCAATCCTGAGTATTTCCAAGAGAGGGGCTGAGGCGGGCGTATGGGATGGATTGAGAATCGCTTTGAACAGAATTTCATTATCACCACGGTCGACCAGATTTTCAATTGGGCGCGGAAGTCGTCCCTTTGGCCACTCACCTTCGGTCTGGCCTGTTGCGCCATCGAGATGATTGCTTCCACCACTTCGCGTTTTGACATGGCGCGTTTCGGGGCCGAAGTGTTTCGCCCCAGCCCGCGCCAATCTGACCTGATGATTGTGTCCGGCACGGTGACGCTGAAGATGGCGCCCCCAATCAAGCGTATATGGGAGCAGATGCCAGACCCCAAATGGTGCATCTCCATGGGCGCATGCTCCAGCGTGGGTGGCCCGTTCAATACCTACGCGGTGCTTCAGGGTGTGGACAAGATCGTCCCCGTGGATGTTTACGTGGTGGGCTGCCCCCCGCGGCCGGAAAACCTCTTTTATGCCCTTTTGAAGCTGCAGGAGAAGATTGACGGCATGAGCCTGAGCAAACGGCCTACCGAGGTCCGTCTTGATGAGAGCATGTTGGAGGAGTTCAAGAAATCCGTCCGCATCGGCAAGCCAGGAACACCGGAAATGGTCCAAATCGCTTAAGCATTTTTCCTTGCGGGGAACTTCAAGACCACTCGGAATTACTGAAATAGGGCGCAGGCCCGGCCCTTCCAGAGGAGGAGCGTACATGGCGGAGTTTGTCAAAGTTGCGAGCCTTTCCGAACTTGCTCCGGGATCAGCGAAGGTAGTGGAGGTGAAGGGGAAGGCTATTGCTCTTTTCAATGTGGAGGGCACAATCTACGCCACCGACAACACCTGCCTGCACCAAGGCGGACCGCTCGGCGAAGGAGAACTCATGGGCGCGGTGGTCATCTGCCCTTGGCACCAGTGGGAGTACAACGTCCGCACAGGAGAGATGGTCGGGAACAGTTCCGTCAAAGTCGTTACCTATCCCGTCCGGGTTGAAGGGAACGATATCAAGGTGGCTGTGTAGCTCCTGAGCTCCGTCAAATCACCATGGCGGCGGGCCTGTATCATCCGCCCGTAGCGGACGCCTGTAGAGAATTAAGCGGGCCAGAACCCTGACCATCGTGCCCAATGCCTGAACTCCCCGAAGTCGAAACCGTTTCCCGGGGTCTCCAGAGGCATGCTCTGGGACGCCGCATCCTTGCCGTTGAGGTCCGCCATGCGGGCGTCATTGTTGGGTCGCCGGAGCAATTCGCAGCCGAGATTGAGGGGCGCGTCATCGTTTCAGTGCAGCGCAAGGGCAAGGCGCTCGCCCTCGAGCTCAGCGCCGAAAACCAGCCGCCGCGTTATCTGCTGGTGCGCCTCGGCATGACTGGGCAATTCACCGTCTCCGCGCGCCACGCGCCACTCGAGCCGCACACACACGTGCTGCTGGCACTCGGCGAGCGCGAGGAGTTGCGCTTTCGCGATGTGCGGCGGTTCGGCAGGATGCGCTCCTGCACACGTGAGGAGCTGGAAGCCGCGTTCGGCCGACTGGGGCCAGACGCGCAGCAGGTGACCGAGGAGCAGTTCCTGAGCGCCATGCGCGCCCGCCGCGGCGCCATCAAGAGTTGGCTGATGAACCAGCAGTTGCTGGCCGGGCTCGGCAACATCTATGCGGATGAGTCGCTCTTTGTGGCCCGCATGCATCCGCTGGCGCAGCCCGGCCGGGTTTCCGCCCGGAAGGCCCGCCGCCTTTTCAGGGCGGTCAGGAAAGTCCTGGAGCACGCCGTGAAGCTCCAGGGCACCAGCTTCCGCGACTACGTGGACATCGAGGGCCGCCCCGGCAATTACGCCCAGCGCCTCCGCGTTTACCAGCGCACCGGCAAACCCTGCCGTCGTTGCGGTCGGCCGATCCGGCGCATCGTGATCGCGGGGCGCAGCAGCCACTTCTGCCCTTGTTGCCAGCCACGTCCCCGCAAGATCGCCAAGCAGAAGCATTAACCTGCCTGTTTTCATATATATTCCGGCTCTTAGCAGATAACTACCTTTATTTTCATGAACATTCCCGCTTCCGCCCCACTTTTCCACAGCGGCCCTTTGTTTTCATAGACATTCCCGCGTCGGTCGTGCAAAAAAAGAATTTTCTTTCGCGGTGGATTCTCCAGGGCACGGTCAACTCGCTGCGGCGGCAGATCCGAAGGCTGGTTCTGGTTGATTTTTGATTGAAAACATTAATCTGCCTGTTTTCATAGACATTCCGGCTTTGAACAGATAACTACCTTTATTTTCATAAACATTCCCGGTTTCGTCGCACTTTTCCACAGCGGTCCTTTGTTTTCATAGACATTCCCGCATAGTTCGTTCAAAAAAAGAATTTTCTTCGCGGTGGATTCTCCAGGGCGCGGTCAACCCGCTGCGGCGGGAGATCCGAAGGCTGGTTCTGGTTGATTTTTGATTGAAAAACATTAACTTGCCTGTTTTCATATATATTCCGGGTTTGAACGGATAACTACCTTTATTTTCATAAACATTCCCGCTTGCTGCCCACTTTTCCACGGCAGTCCTTTGTTTTCATAGACATTCCCGCATTGGTCGTGCAAAAAAGAATTTTCTTTCGCGGGACATTGGCCAGAGCGCAGTCAAACCCCGCCGCGGCGGGACAGTCGAAAGTGAAAGCCCGCATGAGGACTGTTTCCTGGCTCGCACGGACTTATCGTCAGCAGGGCGGGTCCAGCCGCCCAACCGGCTCTCGAAGGTTCCGCCCCTTTCCATACGCTACCAATCTAGCCGATTGATTGGGGTTTGTCAAGTTTAGACTGTCAAGGCCATTTACCCGCTCCCCTCCTGGTTCAAGAGGGGTGGGGGTGGTCCGCTGGCTCTTGAACGGCGCGAGAGGCTGAGGCCCTTATTGTCATGCTCGGCTGGCACGCCCGCGTTTTACATCGCGCGCATGGCAAGGGGCGCGATGAACGCGCCGCCCTCCGATTGCCGAGGAAGGATCCACCCCCGACTGTGTATCCGCGATTGTTGTCCAGGCGACTCTGTCTTTCCAGCCCCTACGATCTCCGCCCACAGTCGCAAAACAGACGATTCCGCCTCGGCGGAGCTGCGACTGTGCCGGCCCACGTGGAGAACAGGCGAGCGAGTCGTCCCGTTTTCTGCTAAAATCGGCATCGGTAAGAGGCAGAGCAAATGACCATCAAAACAATCCATGTTAAGAACTTCAAGAGCTTCAAGGAACTGCAAGTTGACCTGGGGAGGTTCAATGTCCTGATCGGGGCGAACGCGTCAGGGAAGTCAAACTTCATACGGGTGTTCGAGTTCCTGCGAGATATTGCGAGGCACGGCCTGGACAATGCGATATCGTTGCAGGGTGGGGCAGAATACCTCACCAATCTAAACATCGGCACCGCCAAGAATCTTTCGATAAAGCTCGTTCTCTCGCAAGAAGGCGACGGGGGGGTCCGCTTCATCGCCTTGTCGAAAACCAGTAAGACTGACCTGGGCGTGGAGCCGCTTGAAGTCACCTATAGCTTCTCGATCGCCTTCGCGAGAAAAGGGACCGACTTCGAAATCACTGACGACCGCTTGACCCTCAAGAGCGAGTTTCGCACCTTCGAGCGAGACGGCGGGCAGGCCGAAGTGCCAGAGCACCGCGGCCTGGGTGAGATACTCATTTTCAGGGATGGGGACCGGACGACCGTGAAGGTTACTCCACCCGAGGGGCTGTCCATGGAGGAATACCAAATCGTTCCCTCCTTCCTCCGTGAAGCGGTTCCACGCCGCTCTCTTATTTTGGTACATTCTCAGGTCTTCTTTAGACCTCTTTTCGAAGACCTTGCGATATTCGACTTCGATCCTAAGCTGCCGAAGAAGGCCACGCCGATCACCGGAAAGGCAGATCTGGAGGAGGACGGCAGCAACCTCGCCATCGTTCTGAAGAACATTATTGAGGACAGGGACCGGAAGCGAAAACTGGAAAATTTCTTGGGGGACCTTCTTCCCTTTGTCGCGGGCCTTGAAGTGGAAAAGTTTGCGGACAAATCACTTCTCTTCAGCCTGAGGGAGACTTATGCGAAGAAACAGTCCCTGCCTGCTTCCCTTATCTCTGATGGAACGATCAACGTTACTGCACTCATAGCGGCGCTGTATTTTGAGAAAAAGCCCGTGGCGATCATTGAGGAACCGGAACGAAACATCCACCCTTCCCTCATTTCAAAGATCGTCGCGATGATGAAAGACGCTTCCCAGGGGAAGCAGATCATTGTGACCACGCATAACCCCGAAGTGGTCAGACATGCCGATATTGGGGACGTTCTACTTGTCTCTCGAAATGGGGAGGGCTTTTCGACTATTTCCCGGCCGTCAGAGAATAAAGACGTCAAGGTATTTCTTCAGAACGAGATGGGGTTAGAGGAACTCTTCGTCGAGAACTTGCTTCACGCCTGAGATGCCCTACACGAGACTATTCCTGCTGGTAGAAGGGGACGACGACCTAAGGTTTGTGGAGCGTGTCGTCATTCCAAAGCTCAGTTCTTGCTACGATTTCGTACAGGCGTTGAAGTATGCCCAGAGGAAGGCAGAAAAGGTAAACGCGTTTCTGAGAAGCATCAAGTCGATTGGCGCTGACTACCTTCTACTCGGTGACCTTAACGCCCACCCATGTTTCCCCAGGAAAAAAGAAGCTCTGTTGCAGAAGTTCACACAACTGGACGACAGACGAGCCCTCATTGTTGTGAGGGAAATCGAAAGTTGGTACCTAGCCGGCCTCCCGGACAACAATCCATTAGGTGTACAAGTGCCCGCCAACACGAGTGAGCTCACGAAAGAGCAGTTCAATGACACCATCCCGAAGCATCTTGATTCGCGCATCGACTACATGCTCGAGGTTCTCAAGCTCTTTGACACAAACACTGCGACAGGAAGAAATCCCTCATTCCATTATTTCGCCCGTCGCTGTGGTCTCCTTCGCTCCTAAGGGTCCCGGTATAAATCGACTGGCGTAAGGCGCGCTAGATGGAGCCTAGCCTGTGCGTTTCGGGATTCTGAGTTGCCTGAACCACTCGGCCGCGAATTATACTTCCCGGCGCAATGGCCCTTTGCCGGCGGGATCCGCGCCACCTGCTCTTCCCCTGAAGCGACACGGGTTTGGCTCGGGGGGTGGAATACGCCCTTTGCGTTTTCCAGGACGCGCTGAGGTTGCTTCTGGTATACTTCCACCCCTATCAAGGACTCGCAGATCGGTCGGTAGTGGGTCAGCTTGTTGCAGAGGCGGCTTTACACTGCCAGATGGTCCGTCAGGTGACGGATAAACTCGCCGCTACAATTTCGACGTAGGGGCGGTTCGCGAACCGCCCCTACTTCAATACGAAGTTATTCCTATGCTTTTCAAAGCACTCAGCGCTGCCGTCTTCGGCATTGACGCCTATCCGGTTGAGGTCGAGGTGGATATTTCCGCCGGCTTGCCCAATTTCACCACCGTGGGTCTTCCCGACGCCGCCGTGCGCGAAAGCCGCGAGCGCATCAAATCCGCCATCAAGAATTGCGGCTTGGACTTTCCCTTCCAGAACATCACGGTCAACCTCGCCCCGGCGGACGTGAAGAAAGAAGGCTCGGGATTTGACTTGCCCATCGCACTGGGCATCCTGGGCACCACCGGCGTCCTTTTGAAAACCGACCTCAAGAACACCTTGTTTCTGGGTGAACTTTCGCTCGATGGCGGCCTTCGCCCCATCAAGGGTGCGCTCTCGATTGCCGCCATGGCGCGTCAGAAGGGTATTCAGCGGATGGTCCTGCCAGTGGAAAACGTCTGCGAGGCGGCGGTGGTAGAGGAATTGGAGGTTTACGGCCTGGGCTCTTTGCCGGAAGTTGTGGACTTTATCAATGAGACACGCGAGTTCAAGCCGGCCAAAGTGGATAGCGCCGCCATGCTAGCGCAAGCCAGCCAGTACAACGTGGATTTCCGCGACGTCAAGGGGCAGCTTCACGCCAAGCGCGCCATTGAAGTTGCCACCGCGGGAGGCCACAACATCCTGATGATCGGCCCGCCGGGCGCCGGCAAGACCATGCTGGCCAAACGCATCCCAACCATCCTGCCGCCGCTTACTTTCGATGAGGCGATCCAGACCACGAAGATCCACAGCGTCGCTGGGGTGCTCGACCCGGGCGCGGGCCTGGTGGGCACCCGACCCTTCCGTTCTCCCCACCACACCATTTCGGATGCCGGACTGATTGGAGGCGGCGCCGTGCCCCGCCCGGGCGAAGTGAGCCTGGCACACAATGGCGTGCTTTTCCTGGACGAGTTGCCGGAATTCCAGCGCAATGTACTCGAGGTCTTGAGGCAGCCTGTGGAAGACGGGACGGTCACCATCTCACGCGCCGCCATGTCCCTGACCTTTCCTTCGCGCTTCATGCTGGCCGCCGCCATGAACCCCTGTCCGTGCGGGTTCTTCAATGACCCCACGCGCGAGTGCACCTGCACGCCGCCCCTCATTCAGCGCTACATCTCGAAGATTTCCGGGCCGCTGCTGGACCGCATTGATATCCACATCGACATGCCCGCCGTCCGCTACCAGGAGCTGCGGCAGGACTCGGGCGGGGAAGGTTCGGAGCTGATTCGTGAGCGCGTCATAAAAGCCCGCCAGCGCCAGTTGCGCCGCTTCCCGGGGGAAAAGATTTATAGCAATGCCCAGATGAGCTCGCGGCAGATCCGCAAGTACTGCAACATCTCCGCCGACTGCGAGCGCCTGCTGGAGAGCGCCATGACGCGCTTGGGCCTCAGCGCCCGCGCCCACGACCGCATCCTGAAAGTAGCGCTCACGATCTCCGACCTCGACGCCGCCGACGCCATCGGCACTACCCACATCTCCGAAGCCATTCAGTATCGCTCGCTTGACCGCAATTACTGGACCTGACCATGCTGTCATTCTGAGTCCCGACTTGTCGGGACGAAGAATCTCGCTCTGGACTTTTCCGCCGACAAACAGCAGGGCGAGATGCTTCGTTCGGCCTAGGCCGACGGACTCACCATGACAGACCTGAAAGATCGGACGTTGACGGTTGAGTCAGTTGCTCTGCTGTGGTAGAGTTTTTATTGGCGCAGAAAAGCCGGTACTATGCCGGACTTGAAGCACATCCCGCCCCAGTGCGAGTTTGACCAGGATAAGCTGGTCGTCAAGCTGGACGAATTGATTCCTTCGGACACTCGCCATATTGAAGGCCTTGTTTCCAAGGTCCTTGGTTTGCTCGAAGCAAATGGTTGTTGTCACGATCTCGGGAACGTCCAGCTTGCCCTGCAAGAAGCGCTCATGAACGCCATCCTTCATGGCAATCGCAGCGACCCCGAAAAGTACGTGCGAACGTGCGTGGCTATTGAGGAGGGCGGCGGAATACTCATCGTCGTCAAAGACTCCGGTACCGGGTTTGACCCGAGTAAGCTTCCGGATCCAACCATGGGGGAAAACGTTTACCGCGAAGCTGGCCGCGGAGTGTATCTGATCCATCAGCTCATGGACGAGGTCCAATACGAGTTTGGGGACGGCACGGCTATCATCATGCGCCGTCACCCACCGAATCGCCAGCCCTAACAGACTCCATCACCTGCCGTACACCTGCCCGACTGTCATTCCGATCCCGCAGGCGCGGGAGAGGAATCTCGTTCTGATTCTTTCTTCCAACCCTTAGTCCGCCTTGAGCTCCGATCAACCTCCGTCCAGAGCGAGATTCCTCGCTGCGCTCGGAATGACATACCCACTAAGATCGCGCCTGAGAGAAGGCTCGGTTTACCCTCATCAAACTGCGTGCCTGTGCCGATAGATCAAGTGTGAAGGCCGTAGGTGGTAGATGGCAGGTGAGTGCGGAAAGGCAGGTTCCAGGTGCTAGGTGTCAGGTGCTGGGGACTTGGGGCTGGGCGCTGGGGTAATTGTGAATTATGAATTCTGAATTATGAACTGGCCGCTCAGGATGACACTCGTTTCCTTGGACAGGGCGCTCGCCGCGCTCCGCGCGACCTTCGCAAGGGCTCTTTAAACATCCGGCTCGAACTGCGAGGGAGAACTCGGTGCTGTACTTAGTGCTAGTCCTGCTTATCATCTTTCTCGTTCAATTCCTGGTGGTCCTGGCCGCGCTAGTGCTTGCGATCTTCCTGACACGCCCTGAAGTTCCCTTGTCAGGGGACAGCTCACTGGAAGCGACTACGACTGAGCGTCGCCATCATTTCTTCCTTTCCCTACGGAAGTGGATTACCTCCGCCATTGGGAAGAAAGCCTCGAGGTCATCAAGAAAGCCCACGAAATAGGCAATGGTAACCTGGCTTTCAACTCTTGCCGCCTTCGCTCACCGGTCAAAAGAGACTCTGAATGAGTCCGCGCCCAATTGGCCCGCCAGCCTCCCGCGCATCTCGTTGAGTTCAGATCTCAGGGAGTACATGGGGGCAATCCAAAATTTGAAATTCAAAATTGCCCTGTCCTCTCGCCACCGCTTTTCAATGATTCAATGACTTAATGAATCAATCACTCAATGATCATGCGCCCAGATTCTCGTACCACTTCACGTTTGCCGTCGAAGCGCCGACGGCCACAACACCCGCGTGGCCGTCGCCCTTGAGGTCGGCCACGACCACTCCTGACGCCGCCATCTGAGTATCCAGCGTCTGGCGCTCCCACTTCAGGCCGGACGCGTCTGAGGCGTAGTACGCATAGAGGCTGGTCCCTGGACCGCGAAACCCCGCCACGATTTCATCATTGCCGTCGCCATTGAGGTCGGCGCACACCAGCGCGTGGCCGTCGCGCAAACTGTCGTCAATCGGATGGCGACCCCACAAATCGCCCGGTTTGTCTTGCGTATAAACAACCACGTGCTCGCCATGCCAGGGCTCGATGGTGGCGAGGAAACGCCGCCCCTCTAGCCTGCCGACGCCGATTTCGCTCGACCCGCGATGGGGGCGTGAAACCTGGTCGCCCGCAGCGAGGTGGGTCTTCGTCCAAAGGAGGTCGCGGCCCGTCCCGGTGGAGCGGAAGAGATGGACGCCTTCGAAGCTGGCAGTCAGGATTTCATCGCGGCCGTCGTTGTCCCAGTCAATGATGTGGACGCCATGGACGACCGTCAGAGATCCGTCAATCAGGTGGGAAAACCACTCACCCTTGCCGGCGTCAGTGGCAGATACGTGTCCGCGCAGGAGTGGCTCCGGAGGTTCGAACCAGGTGAGCGGCGCAGCGACTTTGTAGTCCGGCTCCTTCGCGCCATAACCCAACAAGGGAACATCCACCAACCCCAGGCGGCCGCTCCCGTCCAGGTCCGCCCAGCGCAATCGGTGCGAGCTGGGCATCCGGCCGAGCAAGCGCAGCGACCATTCGGAGTCTAACGAATTCCCCGGTTCCGCCCACCAAAGACTTCCACCATAGGTGCTGTCATTGAGCGCAAAGTCGCTGGCCAGCGCCAAGCCGCGCTGCGGATAGCCATTGCGAAACAACGGCGCCAGGCTGATGTTCTGATGGGTTGCCGTGGTGATGGGCCGAGCCTTCCAGGAAGGATTCTCATACCATTCCACAACGCTCTCCACGGAGCTTAACGCCAGGATGTCAGGCTTGCCATCGCCGTTGACATCGGCAACCGCCACCTGGTAGCCGTTTGGAATCTTTGCAATGGTGTGTGCTTGCCAACGGACCATATCTCTTTTCCTCTCGGGAGCCTTCGCCCCGCTTGCTACATCAGGGGTTGCCAAGCCCGCAAAAGCGGTGCAAACGCCTGTGGCTTTTTTCAGGAAATCCCTTCGACAGCAAGTACGACCGCAAGCGGCGGCCCATTGCTTGGCCAGATGGAAAAGGGGATATCTCAATCGCAACCGCCCTCAGAGTCTTTTTTCTTCAGGAGTCATAAGAATGTAAACGGCCCCGCGCTTTCGCCTTGAGGCCTTTCTTCAGTAACGTTTCCAGCGCATCATCAATAGACTCGATTCTAACTCAAAGCGCGTTAAAATGAGCGGGTTCAAACCACACTCAGTGACGATTGTTAAGCAGGAGTCAGGAGCCAGAAGTCAGAGGTCAGCTTTTCGGGAACCTGCAATATTACTGCCCGCCCGAAGTCTTCGGCCGAGTCGAATTTCAGGCTGAATTACCGCTAATTTGATAGAGGCCGCAGGTTCGCGTATAATCTGTCGTTCGGGGCGCTGGCACGACAGAACGCCGCTAAAAATTATGCCTGCACGCACAATGTACGAAAAGATCTGGGATGCCCACTTGGTGGCTGAAGAGCCCGGGCAACCCCCGCTCATTTATATCGACCGCCATCTCGTTCACGAAGTAACATCCCCGCAAGCTTTCGCCGGCCTGAAAGCGGCGGGACGCAAGGTGCGGCGACCTGACCTTACGTTTGCGGTCATGGACCACTCTGTGCCTACCAAGGACCGGCACCTCCCTTTGCTGGATACGGTGGCGGCCGCGCAGTTTGAGGCCCTGGAGCGCAACTGCCGCGAAACGGGCATCATGCTCTTCAACATGCAGAATCCCAATCAGGGGATTGTGCACGTGATCGGCCCCGAACTCGGCATCACGCAACCGGGCCAGACCATCGTTTGCGGTGACAGTCACACGGCGACTCACGGCGCCCTCGGCGCGCTGGCCTTCGGCATCGGCACCAGCGAAATTGAGCACGTCCTGGCCACTCAATGTCTCCCGCAATTCAAATCAAAGACCATGCTGGTCCGGGTCAACGGAAGCCTCACTCCGGGCGTGACCGCAAAGGACATCATCCTCGCCGTCATTGGCAAGATGGGCATCGCGGGGGGGACCGGACACGCCATCGAATACGCCGGAGAGGCCATCCGCGCCCTTTCGATGGATGGCCGAATGACGGTCTGCAACATGACCATTGAGGGCGGGGCACGGACAGGAATGGTGGCACCGGACGACACCACTTTCGCGTACCTGGAAGGGCGTCCCTTCGTTCCCCGCGGCAAGGATTTTCAAGTCGCCGTCGATGGTTGGAAGTCTTTGCCCTCGGACCCCGGTGCGGCTTTCGATCGGGTGCTTGAATTGGACGCGGCTGCGATCGCGCCACAAGTTACTTGGGGCACAAATCCAGGAATGGTCGCGGACGTTACGGGAAAAGTACCCGAGCCGAGCAGTTTTTCGGACCCTGTGGACCGCAAGGCCGCGGAGTGCGCCCTCGAGTATATGGGCCTCGAGCCGGGAACACGCATCGTTGATATCCCGCTTGATTACGTGTTCATCGGTTCGTGCACCAACTCCCGCCTCGAAGACCTGCGCCTGGCAGCGCGTGTTACGGCGGGCAGGAAGGTTTCGAAGACACTGAAAAGCGCGCTGGTCGTTCCCGGCTCCAGGCGTGTGAAAGCCCAGGCGGAAAAGGAAGGCTTGGATGAAATCTTCCGCGCCGCGGGATTCGAGTGGCGCGATGCCGGCTGCAGCATGTGCATCGGGATGAATGCCGACGTGCTTCCCAGCGGCGAGCGCAGCGCCAGCACTACGAACAGAAACTTCGAAGGACGCCAGGGCAAGGGCGGCCGCACTCACTTGGTCAGCCCCATGATGGCCGCCGCTGCCGCCATCACGGGCCACTTTGTGGATGTTCGGGAATGGAAAGTCGGGAAAATAGAGTAGTGCGTCTCGTGCTCCCCGAAGGGGAGCTCCGTGAATAGCCGTGGGTGAAACCCACGGCTGCGGTGCATCGAAAACCCTCTCGGCCCTGGAGGGGCCGAACTGTTCGACCCCTTTCGGGGTCGGTTCAGCTATGGGGATGCTATCCGTGGGCGGCGGGCACAAAAAGCGTGCCCTTGCCCACGGCTACTCAATTTCAACCCCTTCGGGGTTAAGAATGACTGCCAAGGACAACCGATCGCAGATGACTGACAACGGACGAAGCATATGCAACCCTTCATAAAACACACAGGACTTGTAGCCCCTCTCGATCGGGTCAATGTTGACACGGACCAGATGGTCCCCAAGCAGTTTCTGAAGTGGCTGACGCGGGAAGGCTTTGGGCGCGTGCTCTTCTACGACTGGCGTTACCTGGATGGCGAAAAGCCCAATCCGGACTTCGTGTTGAACTATCCCCGTTACAGGGGCGCATCAATTCTGCTGGCGCGCGCCAACTTCGGCTGCGGCTCCAGCCGCGAGCATGTTCCCTGGGCGATTCTCGATTACGGCTTCCAGGCCGTCATCGCGACCAGCTACGCCGACATCTTCTATAACAATTGCTTCAAGAACGGCGTGCTCCTGGTCACACTGCCCGACGCCGAAGTGAACGAGCTATTCCAGCGGACCGAGAACAATGAGGGATACCGGCTGACCGTTGACCTCGAAAATCAGACCCTTACAGATGACTTTGGCCTCAAATTCTCCTTCCCAATCGATCCCTTCCGACGCGAATGCCTGCTGAGAGGCCTTGACGACATTGGCCTGACTCTGCGCCTTGCGGACCGCATCGCGACCTTCGAGGAAGTCCATCACCCCTCAGCCGTGATGTATGAGCCGGTGGACGCGAGCCTTGCCAGTCCGGCGCCATGATCCCATTCATGAAATGGCCGATTGTGATTAGTGCAGGAGCGAGCTGGACCACGTACCAAGATAATACGGCCACAATACAAACGCGAGGACACCCTTCCAAAAAGTCAGGTGCAGAAACCCGATGGTGAAGAGCCATGCCCAGATCCAGAAGATCCCCATAAAACTGTGCTGCTCGATTTTTATTTTTTCCATGTTGACAAGTATATACCCGCTCTAGCCGCGTAGGGGCGCTCCTTGTGATCGCCCCAGACGGGGGTGAATACAAGATTCGCCCCCACAGCGGGCAACCGTCATCATCCATCCCGCCCGCGCAGCAGGCGCACCGCGTTGGGGATCGTCCCCTCTCGTTCCGCAAGGGCAGAGGGTTCCGCCGGCGTTGCGCTTTCCCGCACCTTGTCGCCTTCACCCGGAGCGAGGAAGAGGTTAGACTCGACTCCGTGCTGCTTGGTGTACAAGTCGTGATAGCGTCCCGCGGCAGCATAGAGTTGCTCGTGAGTGCCTCGCTCGATGAGGCGGCCCCCCTCCACCACGAGGATTTGGTCCGCACGCCGGATGGTTGAGAGGCGGTGCGCAATAACGAAGGTGGTCCTACCGCGCATCAAGTAAGAAAGCCCTTCCTGGATCATCGCCTCAGATTCGGAATCCAGGCTCGACGTTGCCTCGTCGAGGATCAGGATTCTCGGGTCGGCCAGGATGGCGCGCGCGATGGAAACACGTTGGCGTTGGCCGCCGGAGAGCTTCACCCCCCGCTCGCCGACCAGTGTCTCGTACTTCTTCTCGAATGTCTCCGCGAACTCATCCACGCGGGCGATGCGGCAAGCCGCGAGGATTTGTTCCTCTGAGGCGCCCGGGCGCGAGAACGCGACGTTTTCCCGGATGGTTCCGTCGAACAGGAACGTTTCCTGCAAGACAACTCCCAGCCGGGTGCGGTAGGAGTCCAGGCGCACCTTGGCCAGGTCAATTCCATCCACCAGCACTCTTCCGCCGCTCGGTGTGTAGAAGGCCGCGATGAGCCCGATCATGGTGGACTTCCCCGACCCGGACGGCCCGACCAGCGCGGTGACCGTGCCCGGCTGGGATTTGAAGCTGAGGTCGTTCAGGACCGTCTTCCCTGCTTCATAAGCGAAGCTGACGTTCTCAAAGACCACTTCACCTTGAATGTAATCCAGGCGCAGCGACCTCGCCGAGTCCTCGTCCTCCGGGCGCTCACTAAGGACTTCGCGCGTGCGTTCAAGTCCTGCGAGGGCCTCCGTGATCTGCGTGCCGATCAGGACAATCTGGAAAACCGGAGCCACCAGGAGTCCCAGAAAGATGGTGTAGGTCACAAAAGTGCCGAGCGTCATGTGTGCGGCAATGATTTGACGGGCGCCCAGGTACATAATCAGGGCGCTGACCAAGCCCAGCAGCGTGGTCGCAGAAAGACTCATCAGGGAAGTGGCGGTCAGGGTTTTCAGAACATTGTCGAGGAGCCGCCGCACCCCCGCCGCAAAGACCTTCGCTTCCCGCGCCTCGGCGTGGTAGCCCTTCACCACCCGCACCCCGCCCAGCGATTCGGTCAGCCGTCCTGTAACCTCGGCGTTGATCTTGGGGCGGGCGCGGAAAATCGGACGGATCACTCCGAAAGCCTCGCGGAGGGCGAGCCCGAACCCGAGGAGAATCAGAAAAGCCAAGCCGGTCATGACAACGCTGATGCGCAGCAGGATGATCGAGGCAAACGTCGCCGTCAGCAGTCCACCCGCGAACTCCACAAGCCCGGTGCCGATCAGGTTTCGCACCCCTTCCACATCACTCATGATGCGCGACACGAGGACACCGGTCTTGTTGGAGTCATAGAAGGCCACCGGCAGCCGCGCGATGTGGGCTTGCACCTGGCATCGCAGGTCAGCAATAAGCCGCTGCGCAGCCTTGGAGAGGAGTTGCGTCAGGGCGAAAGAAGAAACTCCCTGCACGACCGTCGCGCCGAGTACCGCCAGCACCAGTGGAAGCAGGAGTTGCAGGTGACGCTTTCCGATAATGTCATCAATCAGAAACTTCGAGGACGCCGGCAGAACAAGCCCTGCCACGCGGTTCACCACCATCACACAGAAGCCGACGGCCAGCAGGCCCCGGCGCGGCCTGATCAGGAACCACACATCCGGCAGGAGCGCCCACCATGGGTCGGATTTTGCAGACGCCTTATCCATAGATTCTCTCAACGTACCATCCCTGCTTGACGGCATCCTGCCTTTTCTCTCCTGAGAGGATGCTGAAAACCCCTTTGCCGCCCTTCGTAGCGGTCTCGGCTACTCGGGGACCTCTACGCCCCTTCTTTCATTCCACGAATGATATCATTTCCCGTATCAAGAGGGAGATTCTGGCGGGAAGCTCAGCGGAGGGGCTGGCCCAACTGTAAAGCCATAAGGGCAAAGGAGCCGGCGATGATCACGATTGACAGCACGGCGAGGAGGTTCCACAGGTTTTGGCCGGCTCGAGTCTCAGCTTCGCCTTCCGGCACGAGGTATCCAAGGAGCGCTCCGGCGGCCAGGCCACCGAAGTGAGCCGCGTTATCGACGGCGAAGAAAAGGCCAAAGATGGCAATGTAAATCACCCAGCGCCAAAGTTGCCCACGATATTCCTTGCCAAGGTGACCGTGATGGAAGCTGGCGCCGATCAGGACGCCGATCAACCCCAGGATCGCGCCTGAAGCCCCCACCGACATCCCGAAGGGGCTCCACCAAAGGCTCAAGAGGAATCCCGCCACCCCCGAAACCAGATAGAACACCACGAATTTGGTAGTCGAAAACAGTGACTCAACTTCAGGACCAAGATCGAACAGGCACCAGAGATTGAGCCCGATGTGCAGCAACCCGGCGTGCAGGAAGATCGCCGTCACAAGTCTCCACCACTGCCCGACCAGGATGTAAGGACTCTTGGCGCCGAGGCGCAGCAGCACCTCGCCGCTGATGCCGCCCATGGCTGACATCGGGTTGAGCTGGGCCGACGCTGAGGAGGCTGTCATGTACCAGGAGATGGCGTAAAGGGCGATATTCACTGCCACAACCACCGAGGTGGCCGTGGAAGGAATGGGGATTACGCCCAAAATTCTGCCGGGGACGCCTGGGGACGAACGCGCCCGGACCGAGCCTAATTTCTCTCCGCAAAACGGGCACACAGACGCACCGCGTTCAACCAGGGCGCGACAGTTCGAGCACATCCGATGCGAAGTATCGTAATTCTCCTTCGAAGTACCGAATGTGGAAAGGAGTGCTTTCTTCAGCCTTTCCAGTTGAAACCAGAGTTTAGGAGGAAGTCCCATTCATGTTGCCTGCTGATAGCGGCGGCAAAATCAATTATAGCCCAGGCACATTCCGGCCCGTCAGGAAATTCGGTAGTTGCGCAGTTTGGTGTCTTAGCGGCGAGTGTACCTCGCCACGTGGCGGCGTAACGGTCCCGGCCGTTTCGGAAGCCGCCTCTAGCCCGCACTTCTCACCACGTTTAGACGCTCTTAGGGGGCTGCCGGAAGGGCGGGGCTTCAGCCCCGCCGAAATCGCGGCTCCCGCCCTCTGTTGGTCCCGTGCCCCGCGCAGTCCGTCGGCTGACGGACTGCGCGGGGCACGGGACACAGGAATAATGAGGAAGGCCTTGTAACGGCGGGGCTGAAGCCCCGCCCTTCCAGACCCGTGGTGAGAAATGCGGGCTGGATCAAACTCCGCCACTACCCGAAATTCATTTGTCCCCTGCCTGCGCGTTGATTAGAATAGCGAGAGGCGAGAATGGGAGGGGCGATGAAATTCGAAGAAGCCGGACGTGCGGTGGATCGTGAAGTGGCGAAACTGGCAGACTTTCTCGACAAGAAGCTGAAGCCTGCAACCCGCCAGGAAATGGCCACGCTGCTCCACAGGGCGTCCCGCCACCTGGCCAAGTTGGCGAGGAACCTGGAGAAGGAAGAGCCTGGAACAAGTGGCCGGTAGCTTGGCTTGGAAATCGAACCGAACCGATCTGCGGATGACGGTGCGGATCGTTGCCGTGGGAAGTGTCATTTTGGTTTCGACCGGCTGCCTGCATCGCCATCGTCCCGTTCAGGCAGCGCGCGGCACGCCCCCGCCAGTGGGGGGGGGCTCGACAACACCCGCCCCGATTGTCCAGGGCGAAAAAGGAATCGCTTCCTGGTACGGCCATCCCTACCACGGGCGTCCAACCGCCAGCGGCGAAATCTATAACATGTACGACATGACCGCCGCTCACCGCACGTTGCCGTTCGGCACTCGGGTAAATGTTCACGACCTCGAGAACGGCCACGACGTGACGGTGCGGATTAACGACCGCGGACCTTTCATCGAGGGGCGCATTATCGACCTCTCCTATGCCGCAGCTCAGGCCATGCACATGCCAGGCATTGCACAGGTGTACCTTGAGATTCTGGGACTTGGAGAGGGCGTCGCCATCCCAGGAATTTTCGCGGTACAGGTAGGAGCCTTTAAGGACCGGAGCAACGCTGAGCGGTTGAAGGAGCGCATCGAATCTCAATTCGGGCCGGTCATCATTCAGGACTTTGATCGCGGCGACGGCCTCTTTTATCGCGTCCGCGTCGGTCACGAGAGCACCGAAGACGCTGCGCGCTCTCTGGCACAAAGCCTCCGCAGGGCGAACCTGGCGACGGAGACATTCGTTGTGCGGTTGAATTAGTCGATGGACCAGTGCATTTTCTGCCGAATCATCGAGCGTCGCGTACCAGCCAGGATTGTCTTCGAGGATGATGAAATCGTGGCGTTTGAGGACACCGACCCGCAAGCGCCCATCCATACACTCATTGTTCCACGCAAACACCTGACTTCGTTGAAGGATGCCACCCCCGACGATGCTCCGCTCCTCGGGCGCCTGTTCATGGTGGCTGCACAACTGGCGCGTGAGCGGGGTCTGGAACCTAAGGGCTACCGCACAGTGATCAACACGGGTTCATGGGCGGGCCAATCCGTCTTCCACCTTCACCTCCACCTTCTTGGCGGGCGGGTGTTCCGCTGGCCCCCGGGGTAGGAGCAGCCTTGGGGACGCACGGGCGGGACGCCCGTGCCGTGCAGTTTCTGCATTTGTGCTGCGATTCTTTGGCCTTGTGCAGATTCCCGCCCTCTCCCCCTTGGGGGAGAGGGTGGACCGCCGCCGGCGTTTTCTTCAGCCGGGGCGGGCCGGGTGAGGGGGTTGCCTTCGCGACTCTTCATACCATCTTTGCCTGGCATCACCGCTCGGAGATGGCAAGCAGGTTATCCTCGTCAATGGCCAGCCGCTTCGGCCTTTCCGTGGTTGTAAACTTGAATCGCCCCCCATCTTCGCTGACGGGAACGCGGCCCAAGCTGGCCTTCTTGTCTTTGCCCACCTCGGCCACAACAGGCACCAGCATTTCGAAATCGCTCGATACGCCGCTCTGTGTGATGGTCCCCTGGACCAAAAATCTCTTCGGGGAAAGCTGCTTGACGCTGGATTGCAGTTTGTAGGTTGGGACACCGGTTTCGTACACCCACTCATTGAAAAACCAGTCGAGCCGGCGATTGTGTTCGAGGTCGCTCGAGCGCGTCATGTACTTTTCCGCGTGGCGCATGAAGTCTTCCGTTGAAACATCCATGCCTCGATAAGTGGCGACGAAATCGCGCAGCAGGCGGAAGAATCTCTCGTCGGAGCCTGTGGAGGGATCACTCATCAGCCCTCGTAACATGTGTAAAACCCAGCAAGCCTTCTTGTACACGATGTTGTCGTAGCCGCCCGGCGTCAGAGAATTGGAGAGTCGCTCGCCGAGCCAGATGGGACCGCTGGCTTCGTTGATTATCCCGCTCTTACCCTTGCTGAGCAGGTCGAGTTTGTAGCCTCGCAGGAGTTCGTGGAATCTGTGATCGCCATCCTTTTGCCTGGACAGGTCGAGCGCCGCCGCGTAGGTCGCGAGCCCTTCGGAAAGCCACTGGTCATGGTAGGTCTTCCAACCCAATAAGTTGCCCCACCATTGATGGGCAATCTCGTGGGCCAACATGCCGTGGCCAAGAAGATCCTCGGCCTTTTCCGGTAAGCCCAGCTCGTAACGCTCCGACTTCCGCAAGAACGAGAGGGTGGGAAGATAGACCAGTTCCGGCCAACCTTGTCCGAAGTCGCCGGGGATCTGGGAGATGGCGAGGCGAGAGTAAGGAAATGGGCCAAACAAATTCTCGAAGTACTGAAGGGCTTGGGCGGCGCTCTCTGCCACGCTTTGCAGCAAAGCAGCGGGCGCCAAGGGCGGAACCATGTCGGGACTGATCGGGAACGACTGGGCCCGCCCTCGCGAGGGTACGGGGAGCGGGAAGGAGGGGATCAACTTCCGCGTGTGCCGCTGCTCCAGCGCCGCTTCCGCCTCTCGGGTCGCATACACTTCAATCGTCGTCTTTCCGACGCGGCGGTCGACCCAATGATAGGGTCCCAGATTGAAGCCTGCCACTCGAAACACGCCGTCCGAGCGCCACCGACTGCGAGTCCGACCGTCCGCAGTTTTCCCTTCGATCCTTTCTCCCGTGGCGACCAGGGTGAGGCTCTCGGGATAATCAAACTTGAGGTCGAATGAAGCTGGAGATCCAAGCCCCAGGTTCGGATACCAGCTACCTCGCTCTCCCACGTACAACACCTTGTTCCCCACGTCGGTGATGACGTTCCCCTTATAATTGAAGCGGATGCGGAATCTTTCACCCACCGGGTTTGGGGCGGGCAAGACCACCTGGATCCAGCCCTTGCTCCGGTCACCCGCCTCAATATCTTCCTGCAGAGGGTATTGATACTCGGCAAGACTCTCTCCCCGCTCGTCCAGGACCTTTGAGACGCTGAGTAATCGGGAGAAATCAAATGTCAGCACACGGTCCGAGGCCGAGAGTGATTCCAACAGAAGCTCCGCCCGCCCCGTCATGCTGTTGTCAGGATCGAGGTGCGTGTCGATATCGTAGGAAAGGTCTTTCACCGTCCCCGGCGCCAGATTTGCGAAACGGGCCGCCGAGCTCTTACTTGGAAAGGAACACCAGCGATCTGCGAAGAGCTCATCATCGCTCCGGCGAGCCGCAACCACACTCACGGCTTCCGGGAATCGTTCGTCATCGACCACCTCGAACCATTTAAGGGTCGACCCTTCCAAGCGCGCGTGAAAATACGGCAACGTGCGGTCGCCCAGCAAATCCTCAAAGATTCGGGGCGAATCCTCCAGAGCAAAGATGCGGGGTGCGGAATTCCACTTTTGAGGAAAGTCCGGCGGCCGTTCCGGGTCATCGGGCTCCGGCCTTTCCGCCACCGCGATCAGTTCCCTGGCGGTCTGGTCGGTAAAGCGCAGAATGGCCGTCGTGAACTGTTCTTCGAGGATAGGGGAGTGAATGAACCGAGCGAGACTCTCCTTCTCCACCCGCGTGGGGGGTATCAACAGGATTTCCCCTTCCCCGATGTAGACAGCCCCGGTGATTTCTCCGGCAGCTTTGGTGAAAAACCCGATGTAGCCACGGTTGAAAAACAGCTTCACGCGGTCACGGATCAATTGCGCGTGCCGCAGCACATAGACCTGGCCGGGGTCCACCTTAATGTTGTGGAGTTGGTTGAGAACTTCTTGCGGGTCAAGCCCGCTCGCGGCCCAGGCCCTTCCTGGCAACAAGACGATTGCGAGGAGAAGCCCACACCACGCCCAGCTTCGAAAGCGTCCTTCCACATGAGATCCGCCCGACATTTTTTTACCTCTTCGCTCTTACTCTAGCGCGGAGGGCCGCGCAGTACAACTCGACCCAATCACGGCGGGTGTTGTATCATTCCTGGAGTATGCTTGGGCCTCGAGTCACATTCGGACGGCGGCCGATCATTCTCCGGAGGAAGAGAGTGATAAGTGTATCCCTGTTCCTCCTTCCATTTCTAGCCACGCTTATGCCTTCCACCGCGTTTGCTGACGTTATCTATCTGAAGAATGGCCGGAAGATAGTGGGACAGGTGACGCAGGAGGACTCGATGCAGGTGATCTACTTGATCCGGGGTGGAGAACTCTCTATCCCAAAGTCGATGGTGGACCACATCCAGAAATCAGCCGACCCTGCTGAGGAGCAACCTCCGCAGGAGAGTGAAACCCCACCGGAGAAATCGCGGGAGGTTCCGCTGCCTTCGCACCTTTCCGGGGAACCCTCCTCCGGGACAGATTCGCTGGTCATCAAGCACGGGGCAGTGGATGAGGCCTATCTCCTCCACCTTGATAACGAAATGACCCACAATCCCTCCCCGGAAAATGCCCGTCTGCTCAAGCAGGGCTATCAGCAGGCTGCGCTCTTCCAGGCGCGCCAAGGCGACCCCGAGGGCGCCATCCAGAAATACCAGCAGGCGCTGAAGCTGCTTCCCAACGATCTGTCCCTGACGCTGGCGCTGGGCTACCTTCAGGTGACACAGAGCCATTATTTGGAAGCCCTGGACCTGCTGTTGCCCGCCGCTGACCGCTACCCCAAATCTGCGGACGTCCCCATGCTGTTGGGGTCAGCCTATTACGGCATGGAGGATATGGACGAGGCCATCGCCCAGTGGAACAAGGCGCTGGCCATCGCGGATAACCCGCGCATCCATGAAGCCGTGGCCAAGGCGGAACGCGAGCGAGAAATCTCCGGCTCCTACCGCGAACTCCGCAGCAGCCACTTCCTGCTCCGCTACGCAGGCGAGCAGGGCGAGAAGCTGAGCGGCGAGGTTCTTAACAGCCTGGAGGGATCGTTTCAGGACCTGGTGCTCGACCTTGACTACAGCCCGCGCGAAGTGATCGTCGCACTCCTCTACCCCAACCAGGCGTTCAAAGATGTCACTCGATCACCCACTTGGGTGGGCGCACTCAACGACGGAAAAATCCGTGTGCCGGTTTCAGGCTTGACCCAGGTGAACGTGGAACTCGCCCGCGTGCTCAAGCATGAACTGACGCACTCCTTCGTCCGGCAGATCACCATGGGCCGTTGTCCCATTTGGTTTAACGAAGGTTTGGCGCAACTCGAGGAGGGGGCCACAACGGCGACGATGGGATCGCAGCTCGCGCGGGCGGTTGCCACCGGCCGTTTGCCGTCTTTCCCCTCGCTCGAAGGTCCCTTCCTGAACATGCCACAGGACCAAGTGGCCCTTGCTTACGCCAAATCGCTGGCTGCCCTCGAGTACCTCCGAACCACCTTCGATATGGTCGAGATCCGCAACCTCCTCAAAGCCATGCCTTCTCAACCCGATTTCGGCGTTCTTCTTCAGGATGAGCTTCATCTCAGCTATCCCGCCTTCGAACAAGAGGTCGCCAACTATATCGTGAAGAAGTACGGGACGTAGGGCGGTAGTTGGCAGGCACGAGGGGCTGGGGCAATTCTGAATTGATTCTGAATTATGAATTGAATTGCTGCCTTCGTTGTCCCCGCTGCCGACTGCCTTCCGCCTGTTGCCTGCTGCCTAGCTTCCGTCTGCCTGGGAGTGAGAAAAACAAGTAGGCAATGAGCGGTGGTTGACAGTGGGCAATTCATGTTCAGAATTCGTAATTCAGAATTCCCCCTCCCCCATCTGCAAACTGGAAACTGCTTACCGCCAATTGACGCTTCCCCGCAGGGTTGCTAAGATGAATAAATTTAGCTGCATTGAGGAGACTCCGCTATGGACCGGCTGACGCGCCACGAACTGAAGCAGGACGAGTTTCGCGAAACTCTGGACCAACTCGAGCAATATCTGAAATCACATCTCAAGGAAATCCTGACTGTCGCCACCCTGGTCATTGTGGTGGTGGGCTTGGCGGGGGGACTGAAGTATTACCTCGACCAGCAGGAGGCCGGCGCCAATGTCGATCTCGCTTCCGCCTTGAGGACTTTCCAAGCCTATGTTGGACCTCCCGCGCCCGGCACTCTGGGCGCTGACTCGGAGTCTTTCCCGTCCGCAGCCGAAAAGTACAAGACGGCGCGGGAACAATTCAACGCCATTGTCCTGAAGTACCGGATGTTCCCTCGGCCGAAAGCCGTCAGCATTGCGCGTTACCATGTGGGGGTCTGTGAATCGCTGCTCGGAAACTCGGCCGCAGCTATTAATACCCTGCAAGAAGCCAGTCGTGATGGAGACCGGGAGATTGCCGCACTGGCTCAGTTCGCCCTGGCAAGCGAGTTCCTCAAGAGTGGCAAGAAACAGGAAGCTGTCACAATCTATCAGAACCTCGTCGATCATCCCAGCTTGGCCGTGCCGAGGGCAAGCGCACTATTAGCGCTGGCTGATACCTTGAAAGACTCCCAGCCGGGGCAGGCTCGGAAGCTTTACAATCAAATTCAGAAGGAATTCGGCTCGGATGCCTCCATTGCGGAAGCCTTGAAGCAGCAGATGGCCGGACTCCCCCAATAAAGGGCTAGAGAGGCGTTGCCTCAGACCGACGAGTCATGCCTGGTTAGGAATCGGAAGGGCGGGGCTTCAGCCCCGCCGCACCCGGAGCCAGAGAGTCGCGGCTTTAGCCGCTGAAGCCACATGTTCGCTAATGGCAGCGGCTAGTGCTTCAGGGGCTGAAGCCCCTTTCTGACGGACAGCCGCCCGGCGGCGGGGCTGAAGCCCCGCCCTTCCCCTAAAATTGGACGCAGGACTTGACTCATTTACACCAAGTTCCAAAACTCTAGACCTCTAGTTTCACCTTTCCGGTTTCTCTTTGCCCTCCGTGCTCTCCGTGGTCAATAGGCACTGGGAGAAGCTAGCTACTATGTCCGACCCGCTCATCAAAACTCCAGCCTCGCCCACGGAAAGTGAGGTCGCCCCCTCATCAAAGGAGGAGGTGCGCCTGCGTGAGAACCCGCGAGCTTTCAGTTTATGGGAGCGGGTTCAAATGTGCCTTGCAAGTTGGGTTGGCACCTTGGCCGTGCTGCTGATTGGGCGCAGCCTGCGGTGGGAAGTTTACGGTTGGGAGAACTGGGAAGCCGCCACCAAACGGGGCCAGGGGCTCATTTACACCTTCTGGCATCGCGAAATCTTTTCCGCCTGCTGGTTCTGGAGAAAACGCGGAATCGTGGTGATGACGAGCCGGAATTTTGATGGCGAATATATCGCAAGGATTATCCAAAGGCACGGCTACGGCGCGGCGCGCGGCTCGAGCACACGAGGAGCATCGCAAGCCCTGGCGGAGATGATCGAGTGCCTGAGAAAAGGAAGAGACGCGGCTTTCACCATCGACGGCCCGCGCGGCCCGCGCTACGTCGCCAAGCGCGGGTCGGTGTTGCTTTCAAAAGCCACCGGGGCCGCTATCCTTTGCTTCCACATCCCCTTGCGCCGCGCCTACGTCTTTCGCCGCACCTGGGACTTGACGCAGTTCCCTCACCCTTTCTCACGCGCCGCGATGTTCATCGCGCCGCCCATCGTGGTCTCCCCGCAGGCCAGCGAGGAGGAACAGGCCAGCAAGCTTAGGGAAGTGCAGAATACTCTGGATGACCTCCGGCGACAAGGTGAGGCGTGGGCGTTGCGAACCGGCCAGCGGGGTGGGAGATTTGAAATTTGAGATTAGAAACTGGAAATTCAGGACTCCTTATCTTTGCCGGTGTTCTCGACCAAGGCAAGAAGATAGCTTGGCTTTATGGCCTTGTCCCTCGCTGAACCCTTGATGGGCAGTAAACAAGCTTGCCAGTTTCTAATTTCTAGTTTCTGCCTTCTGGTTTCTCCGAGCCCCTGCCCCGCCGTGAATATCTATCCCCCGAGTTTCCGCAGACTCGTGCACTCAACCTTCCGCCAGGCGCTTGATTTCCGGGTAGAGGGCCTCCACCTGCGCCCGCGTCTCCTCAAGGCTTCCTGAGCAATCAATCAAGTAATCGGCGCGACGGCGCTTCTCTTCAGCCGGAATCTGGGATGCCATGCGCCTGAGCGCATCTTGGCGGGAGATGTGGGTTTTCGCCATCAGCCGCTCGATTTGTTGCTCGGGCCTGCACCATGCCACCAGGATTTTGGCGAAGCAGTCCGCGACACGGGCCTCATAGATCAGCGGCGCATCCACAAGGATTACAGCTCGAGGCTGCCGGGAGCGAAACTCCTCTGCGAGTTCCTTGATGCGCGCGATCAGGCTGGGATGCATGATGGAGGTAAGTTCGCTGAGCTTCTGCGGGTCGGCAAAGACCATTGAGCCCAGCCGCCCGCGATCGATTTCGCCGCAAGGCTTCAAAATCCCGCGGCCAAAGTGCGAGACGACTTTGTTGTAGACCGGGTTGGACGGCTGGAGCAATTCGTGGCCGACGCGGTCAGCATCAATCACCTTTGCGCCCAGGGCCTCCAGGAAGCGCGCTACGGTGCTCTTGCCGGATGCGATCCCACCTGTCAATCCGAAGCTTCCATCCATGGTTTGTGAGAAAGAGCGGAAATTCGCGTGTCATCCTGAGGAATCGCTTGCCAACAAGAATGGCGGGCTCGGAATGACACGCAGTACTTTTTTCAGCGACCTGCTCAGCCAGCCAGTTTAGCATAGGTTCAAGGCTCATCCGCATTGCCGATTGCTGATTGCCGATTCTCGATTGAAGAAGTAGCGTGGCAACTCCTTCCAATGTTCATCAGCAATCGGCAATCGAAAATCGGCAATTCCAGACATCCTGCGCGCCTGCGGGTCTGGGTGGGGAGAAGCTCCAGCCCACGGGATTTTACGCACCCTGCGGTGCAGATTGGAAGGGTGGTGGGTTTCGTTTATAATGACCTAACGGTCGTTTGCAGCCGCCCCACATATTGCACAGGCTGAAAAGACAAGCTTGGTGGGCGTCGGCAAGGGCCGAAATCGAATTGGACGGTGAAGTGTGGCTGATTCTGCGGCAGTCCCCGATACGGAGAAGCGCTTCGTTTACAGCATTATGGATATCATGAGCTTTCTTCCACATCGTTATCCGTTTTTGCTGGTTGACCGCATACTGGAAATCGAAGGCGGGAAACGCATTGTCGGGCTCAAGAACGTCACCATCAATGAGCCGTTTTTCCAGGGCCATTTCCCCGGCGCGCCCGTCATGCCTGGGGTGTTGATCATTGAATGCATGGCCCAGGTGGCGGGTGTGATGATCTACCGTGACATGCCGGACAAGGACAGAAAGCTGATCTATTTTACCAGCATCGAGAACGCTAAGTTCCGTCGCCCCGTGCTGCCGGGCGATCAACTTCGAATCGAGATGCAGTTACTGAACCGGCGCACCAATTTTGGAAAAATGAACGGTCAAGCTACCGTGGACGGGAAGATGGTGGCTGAAGCCATTGTGACGTTCGCAATCACGGAGCGCCCGGGTCAATCAGGTCAATGAAGGCTCACCCCACAGCCATCGTCCATCCCAACGCCAAGCTCGCCTGCAGCGTGACGGTGGGGCCTTATTCCCTGGTCGGGGAAAACGTCGAGCTGGGAGAGGACTGTGAGGTGATGTCCCACGCGGTGCTCGACGGGAACACGCGGCTGGGCAGGGGAAACCGCGTCTTCCCGTACGCGTCGATCGGACTTGCTCCCCAAGATCTGAAATACGGCGGCGAACCGACGCGCGTGGAGATCGGCGAGGGCAATACCATCCGCGAGTTCGTCACCATTCACCGCGGCACGGAGGAGGGGGATAGGACCACACGAATTGGCAACCATAACCTCTTGATGGCCTACGTGCACATCGCGCACAACTGCCGCCTGGGAGACCATGTGATCATGGCGAACGGCGCCTCGCTGGCCGGCCACGTCGAGATTCAGGATTACGCCTCGGTGGGTGCGTTTTGCGGCATTCACCAGTTCTGTCGCATCGGCGCCTACAGTTTCCTGGGAAGTTATAGTGTCGTGAACCAGGACATCCTCCCTTACTCGAAGACCTCTGCCCCCCGCCCGCTGAGCGTTCTGGGGGCCAACCGCCTTGGGCTGGAGCGGCGCGGCCTGAGCGCTGACGACTTGAAGGAAATGGAACGTGCCTTCCGCTTGCTGACCCGATCCAAGTTGAACACCACCCAGGCACTGGAAGCCATCGAGTCGTCAGGCTTCAAGTCCGACCACGTCCGGGCATTGGTGGAATTTATCCGGACTTCTGAGCGCGGCGTAGTGAAGTGACCGAATTTCGAAACTCGAAATTCGAAACTCGAGGTCTGACTGTTAAGATGCTCTGCGGCGATTTTCCAATTCGGAGTTTTCAATTTCTAATTTCTGATTTCTACTTTCTGATTTCAAGTGCCCCATGACCGAATCGATGAGCCTTCCAGACCGATATGCTATCATCGCGGGGAACGGACATTTCCCTTTCCTGGTGCTGGAAGCTGCGCGGGACCAAGGCATCGATCCACTGGTCGTGGGCATCAAGGAAGAAGCATCGCCGGAACTTGCAACCCTGGCGAGCGCCATTCACTGGCTAAGCTTGGGCGAAGTTTCGAAGCTCCTGGATCTGCTGGTCGCCGAGCGAGCCAGCAAAGTGGTGCTGGCCGGCCAGGTGAAGCACGCGCAACTCTTCAGCTCCATCAAACCGGATGGGTTGGTGAGCCGCGCCCTGCAAAGTCTGCAGCGGAAGAACACGGACTCGCTGATTGGGGTATTCGTGGGCATGCTCGAAAGCCGGGGAATCCAGGTGGTGGATTCGACGCTTTTCCTGAAGCCGCTGCTTCCGGAGGCCGGTCCACTCACGCGCCGCGCGCCGGACGCTGAAGACCAATCGGATATCGCCTACGGCCGCGAGATCGCCAAGAAGCTTGCGGGCCTCGATATCGGCCAAACCATCGTGGTGTCTGACCGGGCTTGCGTGGCCGTGGAGGCTATGGAAGGGACAGACGCCACCATCGAACGCGCGGCTAGCCTGAGTAACGGGCGGAGACTGGTGGTCGTCAAAGTAAGTAAGCCCCGCCAGGACATGCGCTTTGACGTCCCCGTGGTGGGACTGAAGACTATTCAGGTGATGCGACGGTCAAACGCTCACGTGCTGGCTGTGGACGCGGGCAAGACCCTACTGTTTGAACGCCAAGCCATGATCGAGGAAGCGGACCAGGCGGGGATCGCAATCGTAGGAATGAAGGATTAAGAGATTGGAAAATCGAAATTTGAAAATCGAAATTCGGCCCTGGAAAAACGAAATTCGAAATTGGAAAATCGAAACCGAGAGGACAATTTTGACCGTCAAGAGACTACGTGACGATTCGATTTTCGATTTTCGATTTTCGAGTTTCCATTTTCCAGTTTCGAGTTTCTGATTTCTACTTTCTGCGAGGGTGGAGTTGAGCGAGAGAGTTGCAGTAGCCGTGCTCGGGGTTGGTGAGCACGGTAAGAAGCACGCGCGAGGGTTGCAGCAGGTCTCGGGAGCGGAGCTCGTAGGAGTCTATGACCTTCGCCCCGAAAGAGCCAGGGAGTTGGCGGCCGAACTTGGAGTCCGGGCCTTCGCGAGCCTGGAGGAGGTGTGGGGTGCGGTTCGTGCCGTAAGCGTGGTTATTCCCACTACCAGCCACGCGGAAGTAGCGCGCCAAGCCTTTGCCCATGGCGTGGATGTTCTTCTCGAGAAGCCCATCACGCGTACCCTGGAGGAGGCTGAGGAGGTCACGGCTCTGGCCAAAAGCCGGGGACGTATCCTGCAAGTCGGACACCTCGAGCGGTTCAACCCCGGGGTGGTGGCTGCCAAGGCGATGACCCGCCAGCCGCTGTTTTTTGAAATCCATCGCATGGGTGTTTTCAGCGCGCGCAGCCTGGATGTTGACGTGGTGTTTGACCTGATGATTCACGACCTCGATCTGGTGCTGTGGATGGTCAATTCAGCGGTGCAGGAAGTGCGTGCGGTGGGGTTGCCGGTGCTGTCTGATAAAGTCGACATTGCCAATGCCCGCGTGGAGTTTGAATGCGGCGCGGTGGCGAACTTCACCGCCAGCCGCGCCAGCACAGAGCGCATACGGAAGTTCCGTTATTTCCAGCCCTACGAGTATGTTTCCATTGATTTTACGCGCCGCGATGCGACGCTTTTGAGGGTGGATAACGGCGGCCCTACGCCCCGCATCACTTTTCAGAAGCTCGAAACCAAGCCGCTGGACCCGCTTCAGTCAGAACTTGAGGCTTTTGTCGAATCGGTCCGATCCCGGTGCGCGCCTCTGGTAGGGGGGCCGGAGGGTCAGCGGGCGCTCGCTTTGGCCGAGCGCGTGATGAATTGCATCGAAGAACATGCGGCCAAGGTGAATGTTCGCTTGGCCCGGCCGGTAGGCCAAAGCGGGGAAATCTAGTTTCTTTTTTCGGTTTTCCAGTTTCTATTTTGCAGTTTCGATTTTCGAGTTTCGATTTTCTGATTTCTAGTTTCTGATTTCTAATTTTGATGCCTGACCACAACCAAATTGATCTTCAGAGGGCTGGCGACCATCATTCAACCAGGGAGGGCGAGAGAATCGTATTCGGGCTATCGAAAAACCCGAGGGACAGAACATGAGTGTAGTGCCAACTAGCGATACCAAGGTCGAGATCCGCGTGGACGCTACGCCGACCGGAAGCCCCCCTATACCCGAGCCTGAGTACCACCTCACCTTCGTGGATTCCACCCTTGCACCCGTTTCCCTTTTCCGGCAGATTTTGGAAAGGCTCCGCGAACCGAAGATCACCGTTCCGAAAAAGCATTACCAGGGAAGGGTGAATGTCGACGCTACGCCGACCGGAGGTCCCCCTTCACCCGAGCCTGAGTACCACCCCACCTTCGTAGATTCCACCCTTGCACCTGTTTCCCTTTTCCGGCAGATTTTGGAAAGGCTCCGCGAACCGAAGATCACCGTTCCGAAAAAGTATTACCGGGGAAGCGTCAATGTCGACGCTACGCCGACCGGAGGTCCCCCTTTACCCGGGCCTGAGTACCACCCCACATTCGTGGATTCCACCCTTGCACCCGTTTCCCTTTTCCGGCAGATTTTGGAAAGGCTCCGCGAACCGAAGATCACCGTTCCGAAAGAGTATTACCGGGGAAAGGTCACTCTGCCCAGCACGGACACGCCTCCCTTGGTTCCGGATCCCAACCAGTTCATGTTGCCCTTTGAGAAGCCGGAGGCCCCGTCGATTCCGATTACTTCAAAGCCCATCGATGTCCCGGAGGGTTGGCAGAATTATCATCTGCTGCTGGAACTGGATCCGGAGGCCATAAAGTGGCGGCGCCGGACGATGTACCTGCTTTCGGTGATCCTGCACGGAATCCTGGTGCTGATTCTCGTCTTCTCGCCGGACTTGCTGCGCCGCGGAAAGCAGATGATGGGATTTCCCGTCGAAGTCGCGCCCAAGAAACAGTTCTCCTTTCTCTTGCTGCCACCGGATGTTTTGCGCCGGTTGACCGAGCCGCCACCGGAGGACTCCCCCCTTTCAGACAGAAACCGTCGGGCCCAAGGCCGCTCGCCCATCATCAACCCGAACGGCCTGCGCATGCCCTACTCACTCGGCAACACGAAATTGCCGGAACTCGCCGGCGGCGGTAAACCTCCAGCCGCTGCTCCCACTCCGCCGCCAGGTGGCGGTAATACGGCGCCTGCCAGCCCACCCTCCAATCAGCCGTCGAACCGGACTCCTGAAGAATCTCAGAAGGATGGCCGCCTGCAACTCGAAGACGTCAAGCCTAATACAGGAGGCGGCTCGGGTTTGAACCTGCCGAACCTCAGCCCTGGCCAAGCTATTCAGCAGTCGTTGCAGTCGGCTGCGCGTGGCGGGCGCTATGCGGGCGGCAGCGGCAGCGGTGCAGGCTACGGAGATGGCAGTGGGGAGTTTCGGAATCTCGAGCCGAACTTCTCTACGGAAGGGCCCATTATCCTCTCCGATACACGCGGCGTGGATTTCGGTCCCTACCTGGCGCGCGTCGTCTTCGTGGTTAAACGGAATTGGTACTCGATGATTCCTGAATCGGCGCGGCTGGGCGAAAAAGGCAGGGTGGGCATCGTCTTCGAGATCCTCAAAGACGGTACCGTGCCCCAACTGCGACTGGTAGCCTCGTCAGGCGCCGACCCGCTCGACCGTGCGGCTCTGGCAGGCATCCACGCTTCGATCCCCTTCCCGCCCTTGCCGGAGGAGTTCACCGGCAACCATCTGGTTTTGCAGTTTATCTTCCTCTACAACATGACCATGGGACAGTAAGTCAAACAGCACAGCCCTTGGCCGCAACCCAAGAAGGATTTCACCACAGAGGTCACGGAGAGGAACCGCCGGGTGCAATGAATGTGGGTCTATTGGGTGCGCAACGAGGCCGGTCGATATGTTAGAATCAAAATTTGAGGAGTGGCCTCCGGGCAATTGAGCGCGCACGCTTCACATTCCAATTTGGCGAGCTTCGGCCTTGGCTTGAAGCCCCCGACAGAGGAACCCGACCATGCTTCGTCTTTCTCGAAGTCAACTACTGGGTTGTTTTCTGCTGCTCACGGCGGTTCTGGGAATACTTCTGGTGCGCGCGCTGCGTCTGGTATGGTGGTCCCGATAGAAAAGGGCGCTCCCTTGATCGCCATTGTCGGCCCCACGGCGGCTGGGAAATCAGCCCTGGCGCTGGCCCTGGCTGAGTCCCTGGACGGAGAAATCGTTAACTACGACTCGGTGCAGGTTTACCGGGGATTCGACATCGGGTCGGGGAAACTTGCGCCGGAAGAACGCCGGGGCGTTCCGCATCACCTCTTGGACGGTCTGGAAGCCGAGGAGCAATTTACGGCAGGAGATTACCGCCGGGAGGCCCTGCGGGTATTGGCTGGAATCAAAGAACGAGCGCGGTTGCCCGTTTTCGTGGGCGGCACGGGGCTCTATCTGCGCGCCCTTTTCATGGGGCTATTCGACGGCCCGCCACGCTCTGAGGAGTTGAGGGGCCGGTTGCGTGCCATCGCAGAGCGGAGAGGCCGCGAGTTCCTCCACCGGCTTCTGAAGCGGCTTGACCCCGAAGCCGCCGCCCGGATTCAGCTCCGGGATACGCAGAAAACTGTGCGCGCGCTGGAAGTGTGTATTCTGGCCCGGACTCCTATCTCCAAGATGCAGGCGCGCGGCCGGAGTGGCCTGGAAGGATACCGGGTGGTCAAAGTGGGATTGGATCCCGAAAGAAGGGAGCTTTACGCGCGCATTGACCGGCGCGTCGAGCGGATGTTCGCGAGGGGCTTGGTGGAGGAAACACGCGCCCTGCTTGCGCGCCAGGACTCGAGCCGCATCAAAGCGCTCGGGGCGCTGGGCTACCGCCAAGCCTGCGCTGTGGCCAAGGGGCAAATGAGCTTGCCGGAAGCCATTCTTCAAACTCAGGTGGCCACCCGGCGGTACGCCAAACGGCAGATGACTTGGTTTCGGCACGAGGCGGGGATCACTTGGTTGGGCGGGTTTGGCGACGACCCGCGGATCCAAAGTCAAGTCATAAACCTTTTGCACGAAATAGGGATCGCCGCACCGAGGAGAGGACCCGAATTGCAGAATCCGGCGCTGTTTGCCCGTCATTCCGAGGAGCCGTAGGCGACGAGGAATCTCGCACTGCGTTGAAAATACCCAGAGCGAGATTCCTCGCTCCGCTCGGAATGACAGCAAGGTTCAAATCCCGGATCAAGACAAGGGATGATCAGGTCTGCATCAGAAAAGAGAGACAAAATGGAGAAGCCGTCGCAAAATATCCAGGATGGATTTTTGAATACCGCGCGCAAGGAAAAACTTCTGGTCACGGTCTATCTGTTAAGTGGTGTCAAACTCACCGGTCGCATCCGCAGTTTTGATAAGTATTCTCTGATCCTGGAGGGCAACAGCCAGGAACAGTTGGTTTTCAAGCACGCCATCGCTACCGTGGTGCTGCCGCGTGCCGGAAGTGTTACTGGGTCCGCGCCATCGGAGGGGTAAGAGAATTCGCCGCGCACGCACATCCGAGAAGGCTTTTCTGGCAGGTTGGGAACCCTCGCTGGGTTTGGGGCGGATTCCTGGCAGGCCCGATGCCGAGGATTCGTTTCGGGAACTCCGCGAGTTGGCGTTGGGAGCCGGCGCGCGCATCGTGGGCTCCCTGCTCCAGAGGTCTCCGCAGCCCGACCCGGCAACCCTGCTGGGGCGAGGCAAAGTGAACGAGTTGCGGAGTTCCGCGCAGGCCGCCAGCGCCGACCTGGTCATCTTCGACCATGACCTCACGCCCTCTCAACTGCGCAACCTGGAGCGGGAGTTGGACCTGAGGGTGATCGATCGAACCCAACTGATTCTCGATATTTTTGCCGGTCGCGCTCGGAGTCGGGAGGGGCAGTTGCAAGTGGAACTGGCCCAGTTGAGCTATCTCCTGCCGAGGCTGGGGGGACGCGGCACCGAACTCTCCCGGCTGGGCGGCGGCATCGGCACGCGCGGGCCTGGTGAGCAGCAGTTGGAGTACGACCGCCGGCGCCTTCGCGTCCGCATTCGCTCCCTTCGCGCCGCGATCGACAAGGTCCGGTCGCAGCGCGCTTTGCATCGGGCGCGGCGGCGGGATCGTCAATTCCTCACCGCGGCGCTGGTAGGCTACACCAACGCCGGCAAATCCACCCTCTTCAACGCCTTGACCTCCTCCAGCGTGACCACCTCTTCGCGCCTCTTCGCCACTCTCGACCCCACGGTGCGCGCCTTGCCGGTGGAATCGCGAAGACGGGTTTTGCTTTCCGATACGGTGGGGTTTATTCAAAAGCTCCCCCCACACCTCGTCGCCGCTTTCCGCGCCACTCTGGAGGAGCTGGAGGACGCCAGCCTCTTGCTTCATGTCACGGATGCCTCCGATTCGCGACACGAGTCCCAGGACGCCGCCGTGGAGGCTTTACTGGAAACGCTGTGCGTGGGGGCTACTCCCCGCCTTCACCTCTGGAACAAAATCGATCTTGTGGACCCGACCGGCAGGAAGCGGCTTCCAGCAGGTCCTCAAGATGTCTGGGTCTCGGCCCGGACGCGTGAAGGCCTTGACGTCCTGCTGCGACGAATCGACCAATCGTTGACCGAGGATCCGGTGGTTGAGGCTGACTTCGAACTCTTACCGACTGACGGCCAGATCTTGGCGCTGCTTCATCGCTCCGGGGTTGTGCTGTCGACCCAGTATGAAGACGACCGGGTCAGAGTCCGAGCGCGCGTGCTGCAATCACTTTGGGAGCGGCTGAAAACCACAGAAGAAAAGGCGGTTCCGGACCCATGAATCCCAGCATTTTCAGGCCAAAACAGCCTGTGGAAAACTTTGTGGAAAAAGTCACGCGGACCCGAGGGGCCAAGAGCGTGCTTGCACCCGCCAAAAATGCGGCTCCCATGGAGATGATGCCAATTAATCTTGTTTTTTCAATTACTTACGAACAGCACCCCATGGAAATTGGATTGAAATGGCCCTCCCGTGTCAGGGCTCTAAATGCACCATAAACGGTGCGAGTTTTGCACAAAGATAAGGCAATCGGGGGGTCGCCGCGTAGCCCTGAAGTCTCTCCTTATCCGCATGAAATCAGGCTGAATTCAAGCTAGGCTCGATGCGTGATTGCTCGACGTCCGTAAGCTGACAGACCCGCTCCGTGTCGATTGTCGATTGCTGATTGCCGATTGGAAGAATGGTGCGGCAACTTCTTCCCCTGTCAATCGGCAATCCTCAATCGAAAATCGGCAATTCCTGGATGCGCGTTGACACGCCGTTGGACCTCCGTTATAGTTAGGTGGGACAGCATGGTTGGGCTTGGCGTTGCATCTCGGCACTCGCGGTAAACGGGCCCTTCCGATCACTCCTCAGCTAAGGGCAGATCTCAAAGGCGCATGAATCTCCCCATTTCGCTAACCTTGCTCCGCATCTTCTTCGTGCCCCTCGTGGTGGTGCTCTTACTAACCACGGGTCACAACATGGACCTCTGGGCGGTGGGGGTTTTTCTGCTCGCCGCGACCACCGACCTCCTGGATGGCTATCTGGCGCGCAAACGCTCGCAGGTGACGACGCTGGGAATACTGCTTGACCCTATCGCCGACAAACTGCTCACCTCCGCCGCCTTCATTTCGTTGGTCTACCTTCACCTGGTTGCGGCGTGGATGGCGGTGATTATTATCGGAAGGGAATTCGCCGTGTCCGGTCTGCGCGCCATAGCCTCTGCGGAAGGATTCGCCCTGGAAGCGTCCGAGCTGGGAAAGACAAAGATGGTGTCCCAGGTCGTGGCTATCACGGTCATTGTCCTGGAAAAGCGGCACCCGCTGCTGCGCCCGCTGGGCGATCTCCTGTTGTGGATGGTGGTTCTCTTTGCCTTGGCTTCTGCGGCACAGTACTTCTTTTCCTTTTGGAAAAGATTGGATGTGCGCATCAAGCAGCGGGCGTCGATTCGCCGGGTCGTAATCAGGGCAGGCGAAAAGGAACGGGAAGAGAAAGATGTTGCAGCTCACTGACGCCGAAAAACAGCGGCTGCTCGATTTGGCGAGAAAAGCCCTCGAGGAGGTCGTGCGCTTGGGGAGAATGTCGGAGCCGGCCGAACCCGCAGGCGCCCTTCAAACGCCCTGCGGCGCCTTCGTCACGCTCTACAAGGGGAGGCGCTTGCGGGGATGCATCGGCCTTGTTGAAGCGCGCAGACCGCTCTACGCCACGGTGCGCGAATGCGCGAGAGCCGCAGCTCTTGACGACCCACGCTTTGACCCCGTGGCCCCGGCGGAACTACTCTCCCTGCGACTCGAGATTTCCATATTGTCTCCCTTGGCGGACGTTGCTCCGCAGGATGTGGAAGTGGGCCGGCACGGATTGCTGATTTCGCGCGGAGCACAACGCGGCCTTCTCCTGCCTCAGGTTGCTGTGGAATGGAACTGGGAACGCGAGCAATTTCTTGAAGAGACCTGCCTGAAAGCCGGCTTGCCCGCCGATGCCTGGCAGCACGGCGCAAGAATCCAGGCCTTCACGGCGCAAGTCTTGAAAGAACCCTCCAAACGGGCTCATGCCTCCCCGCCTGCAAGCTGAACGGGAATTCAACTGTTTAGATTTTCGGTTGCGAGCGACAGGCCCCCTTTTCGGCACACCGGGCCTGAGGAAGACTCCCTAAGGACTGAAACCAAGACTTACTCTAACTCCACTCCGTAGCCGAGGTTGATCTCCCGCGTGCAGTTCACGATGATCGCCACCGAAGACTTTTCCTGCGTGGAGAGAACCACAATCTCTCCCACAGTCTCGCGGGGGGTGGAGGGATAAACGAACACCGCCCAGCGTCCTGGGGAGGGAAGGGCGTAGTAGACCCGATACCGTTGGCCAACCTGCGCTCCCTGCTTTCCTCCAAAGTTAAGGTAGACGATGTCCCCTTTGGCGAGGGATGCGAAGTTGTTGCGGGCTGCCATAATGGTCCCCTGTATATTGCCGTTAGGGAGGGCGAAGCGGTCCAACTCTGTGGGTACGTAGTCGGGAATGGGTCGGGGTTGATAGGGCACCGCAAGATCGCCGGGATAAATGGGCTCGCAGGCGAAGCTCACCTCGGCGATTGCCCCCTCTGGAGTTACACGAGTCACCTGGACCCTTCCGACGTCTTCATAGGGGTTGCCGAGGGCGTGGATGGACCAATGTTCACCGCCATACCGCGTGGTGCGGAAGACGTTTTTCGCTGGCCGGACGAGTGAGAATTGCGCGCCGACTGAGAATTTGCCATTGCTGCGGCTGTAAAGATAGATTGATTCCCTGGGCGTGAATTGGCGGAGGGCCGATTCCAAATCGTTATCGGCGCCATCGAGGACGATGATATCCTTGGGTACGTTACTTGCCGTAATAAACCCGGTGCAATCCACCTGGGATTGCGTGGCGACAGGGATGGGAGATGCCGGAGGTGTTTGCTGGCCCAGCGCAACCGCCACTGGAAAAATGAACCATACGACAGCGACACTTAGAGTTCTTGTACTCAAAGGCTTCCTCCCCTTCAAATCCTGGCGTGGGCGGGTCGTGCCTAACAGCACCGCCAGCGGGCGAATCCCCTTCTACGGGGCAAGTGTAAGGAAACAGGTTATTAAAAGTCAAGCAATAGTGGCTGCACAAAGGTACTAGTGGCGGCACCCCCGCCGACGGGCGTCGCGCTCAGCTTGGTCGGCCGGAGGGCTGCCCCGCGTGGAGCGTTGCGCAAGACGACAAAGTGCTCGAAGGCCTCAAAGGCCTCCCGCAACGCTTCCTGGTATTTCTTCACGTCATAGCCGTGCCATCCTTCCCAGAGCGTCCAGGCGCGGACACGGTCATCCGGCAACTCGGCCTGCGCGTCCGTGATGATGTATTGCAGGGTTTCTCCGGGACGCAACTTGACGCCCGCCCGCTCGAGCTGTTTGGCCGCGATGGCCGTCGCGCTCGCCTGCTTGTAATCGTGCGGCGAGCGCGCCAGGCGCCGGTTGATGACGAGTTCCTCCAGGTTGATGCTTCCTGCCTCCAGCCGCGCCAGATATCGCGCCAGCACTTCGCGGGCTTCTTCGAGCTTGCGGCCATAGCTCTGGAAGTCGTGCGCCTCAGCCAGGACGCCCAGTGCTTCACGCTGCATCCGCGCCACCAGGGGCGGAGTATCGTGCTTGCGGCATTCCAGGCCGCGCACCTTCAATTCGCCCTCCTCCGGCACGCAGAAGAAACGGTTGGGCACAGGAATCTCCGGCGACTGTTTGGAGGGCAGGAAAACGACGTAGCGATAAACCGCCTCCAGCGCCATGGGCAGGCCCGTGCGCTGTTCGATCTCCCGCGACAGGTTCTCGTAGTCCTCCCGCGTCGCATCCTCCTTCTGGGCGTAGAGTGAATCCACCAGAGCGTGCAGGACGCGGTAGCCACGGGCCTCGGCCGTCTCCTTCGCCACCAGCAGCTTCTCCCGCGCCAGGGCGTTGATGGCTTCGTGCGCCTCGATCTTGCCGAACCGGGCGTTCTTATAGCCAGTGTAGCCGAAGCAGCACACCAACAGCCACTTCAGCGCGGCGCGGCGCTGCTTCGCGGCCTGGCGACGCTCGAGGAGCGCCAAATTTCCTTGGTAGGGGAGCGCTTCGCGCTCCCGCGGGAGCCCAGAGGGCTCCCCTACCACAAGCAGAGGCGGCTCCGTAATGGCACCGAGAGCGCCAGCTTGGTGGGATGAACCCCCGGCGGCCGCCATCTCGCGCTTGTATTCCTGCCGCTTCTGGATCAGCCGCTCTACCACGCGACTGTTGATTCCACGTCGCCGCTGGCAGATGCGATAGCCGAGTTCCGGGATGCGGGGCGCTTCCGGGCAACAGCCGCAATTGACGGTTTCCGGCGAAATATTGAACCGCGCCATGATACTCGGGAACTCGCTGATGAAGTCGAGTTCGCCCACGTTGGTAAAAAATCCCAGACGCGGCAGGAAAACCAATCCACCGCGGTCCGCCAGCAGGAGTTCGTCCGGATGCTTGGGGCTTTCGGGTTCAGCTTTCTGCTCGGGGATCAGCACGCCGTCGCCGTAAGCCAGCTCCATCTGCATGTAGGAGATGCCGGTGCCCGTCGTGGTGCGGGCGCAATACTGCACGGGCAGCTTGGTGACGCGCGTGAGCTCCCACAAACCCTCCAGGTCGCACTGATCGGCGACGAAGGAGTTCTGCGTGTCCACGTGCAGGCGCCCGAACAGCGCGGTGCTGCTCCCCTTGAAGAGGATGCGCCCGTAGCTCATGTAACTGCGCGCGCGGCGGCGCTCCACGGGATGCGCGTCGCGGTTGAGCGAGAGCGTAAGGCCCAGCTTCCGGGCCTGCCGGAGCAGCGCCGGAAACAGCGTCGAATCACCCCACTCGCTCAAAATCATGTCCGGGTCGTGGGCGCGCAGCAGGCGCTCGAACCCCACCGCTACCGGCTCCTCGGAATCGTCCAGCACCCGCCACTCGCCGTCAATTTCCACTTCCAGCGCGCCCCGCCGGCCATGCTGCGGGTCAACATTGGAGAGACCTTCCAACCGCACCCGCATGATCTGAAGCGGAGGCAGCTCATAGTCGGTCGCCCATTCGTCATCACAACTCTTGAGGGCGCGAACTGTAGGGGTGGGCCTCGTGCCCGCCCGGTTTTGGTAGGGGAGCTCCCTGGGCTCCCGCCGGCCCTGCGTCCGATCTGCCACGGTGGATGAGGGCGGGAGGGCCGAGCCCTCCCCTACCTCGACTTCCACCTTCGCCAGCGGAAACACGCCCTTCTCCCAGCAATACATGGGCGCCAGCATCAAGTCGGAGTTGTAAAGCCGCAAGCTGGAATCGTATTGGTGCACGAAGCGCACCAGGGCCGCAAACTGTGTGGGGTGGCGCACCGCGACCTCGAGCACGCGAAGCTCGCCGCCGTCCCAGATATTTGTCTTCTCGGTCAATGCACACCTCACCGCCGCGCGCGCCGCAAGGACCTGCGCCAGAGGCGTGAGCCGCAACTCCGGGCCGTGCACGTAAAAACACGGCGTGAACGACCGGTCAATCAGCCGGCGGCGTTTCCCCTCCGGCTCCACCAGCCACAGCACCATTCCCTCGGGGCAGGGGTAGAGGTCGAGAATCCATCCACTGAGCATCGAGGTTAATCCCCAAGCGCGCTTCGAGGGCGCGCAAACGAATCTCGTGGTCAAGCCCTACGGCCACGTTGATCGCATCCATGGCGTGCACGGGAAACTCGTAGGTGCAGGCCTGGATGTAAAGGCGCACGCGGTTGAACATCGCCTCGAAGTACACCCGCTCCTCCTGCCGCAGCGCCCGGCCAAACACCCGCTCCCAGTTCTGGAGTTCCTGCTCGATCAAATCTCGAAACGTTGAAACCGTCCGACCCATAAATCACCTGCAATTGAATCATTGAGTCATTGAGTCATTGCTTCATTGAATCATTGGCCCGCCATCCCAACGTGCTCCCGTTCAGATTTCTGCCCTCTCCCCCTTGGGGGAGAGGGTGGCCCGCGACAGCGCTTTCACCAGCCGTCGCGGGCCGGGTGAGGGGTCACTTCCTCAGGATGACAGCGAATTCCGAGGGAGTATACATTTTCTGCAGACAAGTCTAGGTTTTCCCTCTGCGTTCGAATTGAACTGCCAGACCTCCGATCCTGCCGCGCAGACCTTTTCAAAAAACCATCTACGTGCTGGAGAGGGCATGAATGTGGTGGCCGAGGAAAAGAGCCCGACTGTGAGCGGTAGAGACTGCCCGGCCAAACGCTGTAGATTCGCGAGCGCCTGTTCGAACGCTACCCGCGCGTTCCAGTCGCGCACATCTTCGTCGTAGTAGAGTTCGGGAAATGCCGTGACGATCAGCAGATCGGCGGGAAAGTCCGTTAAAAGCCGCGGTACGCGCGCAATCAGTTCGGTAAGTTGGAAACAGGTGAAGGCGCGGGCAATCTGGATTTGCCGGCTGAATTGCTCGAAGGGCACGCGGCGCTGGCGAGCCAGGCGCTCCAGCAGGCGCGGATCGGCACAGTTGGCGCCGTCCAGCATCAGAACTCGTTTCCCCTGAAGCAGCAGGCGCGGCAAAAAATAGTGGCTGAGCCGCGCCGTGTCCTTATCGCCATGGAAGACCGCCAGACCTTGCGGCGGCAGCGTCCACGGCCTATGGGGTGGCGATTTCGCCTCGCCACGGAGGGGCGGATTTACCCCGCCCAGCGGCACGGCTTGCGTCGCCCTCGTATCTGCGGCCTGCTGTAAAGCAGATCCGATTTTCGACTCTGCGGCTTTTCGTGCCAGCGCCAGGTTTGCCCTGCCCTCGCTGTTGATGAATTTGACGGGCTCGTAATGAAGAGCTCGAGTGCCGGCGCTTCCAGGTTTCGCCAGCGCCCCTGTCGCGGCGGGCTCTTGCCCCGATCGGAACAGGTCGCCCTGCGATTCCGAAGATAACAATCCTCCCTCTGCCATCGGCAAACTCCGGGTCCAATCCTTTCCCCAATCTCCAGAGGCCACGGAGCGCCGCACCTGAGCACGGCGCCGGGTCTTTTCGAGCGCTTCAATGATAGGCGAACAAAAAGCGAAAGTCAAGAGCAATCTTCCGCTCGCGCCGCACCCCCACCGGCAGGAAAAATTCCTCCGCCATTCCAGGGTTTCCACCTGCGGGCATCCTGATGTAAATTGGTCAGACAGGTCAACGCTGGTCTGCCAGGGATCGGAAGGAGACGCGGAGATGAAGATTGCAATTTCTGTTTCCGACAAGGAAAAAGCCAAAGGCTCCGAATCCCCATACTACAAGGCGCTCCTGGCCGTTGGGGTGAAGCCGGAGGAGGTTGAGGTGGTCTCGCCCTCCCACCCTTCCATCCCCAACATCAAAGGCTACGATGGGGTGCTATTTACCGGCGGGAAGGACATCAACCCCAAATATTATGAGGAAGCGGTCAAATATCCAGGCCTCGTTCAGATTGACGCGAAACGGGATGCCTTTGAATTTGAGCTGTTTGATCGGGCGCACCGTCACCGGCTGCCGATCCTGGGCATCTGCCGCGGCATCCAGATGATCAACGTGAAGTTCGGCGGAACGCTCTACCAGGACTTGAACTCGGAAGCTCCGGTCGAGCGTGAACACATGCAGTCCGCACCACGCCCCGAGCCGACTCACGTCGTCACCCTGACTGATCCCGAATCGCGGCTGGCGGAGACGTTCAAGGGTAGTTGCCGTGTGAACAGCCTGCACCGTCAGGCCATCAAGCGTCTGGGGCGGGGACTCAAAGTGACGGCTCATTCCGAGGATGGACTGGTGGAGGCGGTGGAATCCGCCGATGCCTATCCGTTCCTGATCGCCGTTCAGTGGCATCCGGAAGAGATGGTTGACCAACCCGAGCCGCGCAAGCTATTTGAGAAGTTCGTTGCCAAGTGCCGCGAGTTGGCCGCGCAACGCACGTAGGGGCGGCCGCGACAGCGGAAGGGTAGAGCCTCCCTACAAGACTTACCGTGAATTACCCGATTACCTTCAGCCGGGGCTCAATGTGCCGCATTTGCCGCTAGCCAAGCGCCCAGCCGTCAGCTATCCTTACGCTTGATGTCACGCCGCGACAGACGGTGCGCTATCTTTGTCGCGGAGTCCCACGGAACCGAAGGTCCAAAATGCCAACGAAAATCTACATCTCTAAAGCCGACATCACTGACATGGCGGTTGAGGCGATCGTCAACCCAGCGAATACGGATCTGGCCATGGGATCCGGGGTCGCGGGAGCCGTACGGCGCAAGGGCGGGGAGCGGATCCAGGAAGAGTGCGAACGCCTCGCCCCCATCCGCTTGGGCGCCACCGCAGTTACGACGGCCGGCAACCTCAGGGCGCTTTATGTGATTCACGCCGCAACTATGCGACCCGGTGAGAAGGCGACAGCGGAATCAATACGGCTTGCGACGAGACAGACTCTCTCTCGCACCGAAGAGAAGACGATCAAAAGCCTGGCGCTGCCGGCGCTGGGAACCGGCGCAGCAGGGTTCCCAGCCGAACAGTGCGCGCAGATTATGCTGAGGGTGGTCCTGGAGCACATCAAGATGCGCACCAGTCTGGAAAAAATCTACTTCGTCCTTTACGATGATGCGACGCTCAAAGTGTTTGAGGAAACGTACCAGCAGCTAACCGGTCGGCCGGTAGCGAAGACCACATGAAATCGGAGGAAGTCCGATGAATAGAGCTTTCATTCTGGCAGTCCTCAGCGCGGGGATGGTTACCGCCGCGGCCGCTGCGAAGCCCAACGTCGATGCGGAGCGTGCCGCACGGTATTTCGAGGAGGCCCAGGCCATCTCACGCCAGGATGGTGGCCGTCTTTGGGGTGTGCCAATCTACGGCCCGATGATCCTGGTCGATCCGGGGACCCACGAAGCGGTCGCGAACCAGGCCGACACCGCGGGGCGGCTGGCGAAAAGCGGAAAAGTCTTTGTGGGGAAGTTGCCCCCGGACGTAATCGTTGCGAACACGGCAATGGATTGGGGGGGAGTGCACTGGACGATGATAGCCTGGCCCCTGCCGGAAGACCCGGACGGCCGGGCGCGGCTGATGATGCACGAGTGCTTTCATCGCATCCAGGATAGCCTGGGCATGAAGGCTGCCAGCCCTGACAACGCGCACCTCGAATCGCGGGACGGGCGCGTGTGGCTGCTGTTAGAGTGGAGAGCGCTCGAAGTCGCCTTGGAAGAAAACGGAGCGCAGCGAAAGCAGTCTTTGGATGATGCCCTGGCCTTCCGTGCTTACCGCCAGTCGCTCTTCCCAAAGGCCGCCGAGGAAGAACGCGGGTTGGAAATGAATGAAGGGCTTGCCGAATACACGGGAGTGAAACTCAGCACGCGATCGATCTCTGAAATGGTCGTGGTGGCGGCATGCAGTCTGCGGCAGGCGCGGGGGCAGTCGACGCTGGCGCGGAGCTTTGCTTACGTTTCCGGTCCTGCCTACGGCGCGCTGCTCGATTCCTCCGCTATGGAGTGGCGGTCTCGGGTGAAGACGGAGCCCGACTTTGCGGCGCTGATCCGGGCCGCCTACAAAATTGGGCCTGTGGCCGTCTCGGCTGACCAAGCGCTCGAAAGGGCTCACGCCTATCACGGTGACTTCGTGATCGCAGCAGAGACGGAGCGCGAAAATGCTTTCCGTGAGCGCCTGGCGAAATTTCGCGCCAATTTCCTTGCAGGTCCCGTGCTCATTCTTCCGGTGGGAAGAACCTTCAACTATGGGTTTGATCCATACCAAGTTGTGCCTCTCGATGATTCGAACACCATCTACTTGTCTTCGCACGTTACCAGCGATTGGGGAACACTCGACGCCCCGGGCGGAGTCCTGATAGTACGCAAGGATGGGCTGATTGTGCGGCTGCAGGTGCCCGCACCCCATGACTTGAGTGCTCAGCCCCTCCGAGGCGAGGGCTGGACGCTGGTTCTGCAAAAGGGCTGGGCGCTCGTTCCAGGCGAGCGCGCAGGTGATTACGTGTTGAAGCCGGAAAACCGGCCGCACTGACGCAACTTCTCCTTGAGTGACACACCTCTGAAGGGGCTGCTTCTCGATACCGTGCGGCGCTCGGGCGCTGTTACCTTTGAGCGCTACATGGCGTTGTGCCTTTATCATCCGCAGTACGGCTATTACACACAAGGGCGAGACCGCACCGGCGTGGGGGGTGATTACTTCACCAGCCCGGACCTCCACCCCATTTTCGCTCGCCTGGTCGCCCGCCAAGCAGCCGAGATGTGGGAAATGCTTGGTCGTCCCTCGCGGTTCTCGTGGGTTGAGATGGGCGCAGGACGTGGGCTCTTTGCGCAGGATTTCCTCCACTGGGTGAAGCGCGTCCTGCCGGATTTCGCTTCGGCGCTCGACTACGCGGCGATCGAGCCCGGCCCAAGGCATTGTGCTCGCGTCAGGGAGCGGCTGGCGGAAGAAGGTCTTGAAGGAACGGTCCGCCTCCTCGAGAACCTCGAGCAGCTTGCGCCCATCACCGGATGCTTCTTTTCAAACGAGCTGGTTGATGCCTTTCCAGTTGCCGTGGTCACCAGGGCAGGCGGGCATCTGAGGGAAGTTTACGTTGCCGCCCAAGGCGACGAACTCTGTGAGCAGCTCGGCCCCATCCGCAACCCGGCTATTGCCGCTGCGGTGGCGGGTTACCCCAACCCGCTTGAAGAAGGCTGCCGCGTGGAGGTGAACCTGATAGCCACCCAATGGATGCGGTCGGTTGCCGAGAGACTCATCCGGGGCTTTGTTATCACGGTTGATTACGGCGACTTGGCCAAATACCTCTACATAGAGGACCGGCCTCAGGGGACCTTGCTTGCCTACCGCGGTCACTTGCCATCGGAGGACTTCTTCAGCGCCCCCGGAGAATTCGACTTGACCGCGCATGTGAACTTCAGCGCCTTGATCGACACAGGAAAGGATGCGGGACTGGAACTCACGGGCTTCACCAGCCAACAGAGATTCCTCCTGGCGCTGGGTGAAGGGAACGAATTCGCGGACCTTTTCGAACCGGGCGCGGGCGAGGTGGAAAACCTCAAAGCCAGACTCAAACTAAAACGGCTGATTCACCCTGAAGGGATGGGGAACATCTTCAAGGTTCTTGTCCAACATCGAGGGCTCACGTCACCCAGGCTCACGGGATTGAAACACGGAAGTATTAGCCTCTGACAGTCGATATCGGAATCTTATGCCTGCCAAACGCTGCTGCCTTCAACTGGCCTATTTTGTTTCTTGGGTGTAAGGCTTCTTGACGTTCCGGTTGGCCTCGTCCAGGGCGCCCTGCGTGTTGTCGTTGGTCTGCAAGGCGCGCTGGTATTCATTTAGTGCCCGGTCGCGCTGTCCTGTTACGTCGAAGATTTCTCCCAGCTTCAGGTGACTCCACACTTCGACCCACTTCGGGTCCATATCCCCATCCAGGGCGCGCCGAAACTCCTCCATCGACGCGGTGTAGTTCCGCAACTTGAAGAAGATCTCGCCTATTCGGTAGTGAGCGAGCGAGCTGTTTTTGTTGAGTTCAAGGGCCGACTGATACTGTTTGACAGCCTCCAGGTAAGCTTGCTCCTGGCTGAGTTGGTCGCCGCGCGCCATTTCGACCTGGGTCTTGATCTTTTCGTCGTATTTGAGTATGCGGCTGGCCGGATCGACCAGGACGCGCAGCGGCCTGGTACGCGTGTTCACCGTGAAATCCGCAGTAGTGCCCACCATGTCCACGCGGGCATTCACAGGCTTTGTGCCTTCGGTAATGACGCGGACCTCGACGGGCATGCGGAACAGGTCCAGGTCCTGCGTGATCTTGCCCATCACCTGATAGCCTTTCGCAGTTCTGTAAACAGCCCATGTCCGCTTGAATTGCGGGACGCCGGTCGAGCTCACCCATTGCGCGAAAAAGTACGTCAGGTTCTGCTTGGAAGCGTTCTCAGCCAACTTTTGAAACTCGTCCGTGGAAATTGACTTCCAGGCATACTGCTGGCTCATGGCCTGCAACGTCTTGAAAAACGCTTCGTCACCCACAATCCAGCGCAACATGTGGAACACCATCGCGCCTTTCTGGAAAACAATCGACTGGTATTCCGGCGTGAACTCGTGCAAGCGGCCCGATTGGGCGATGGGGACAACCTCCTCGTGGGTGAGCGCTCCCACCTCCACTTCCCGCATGAGGTCTTCAAACGCTGTGTCACCGGCGGCCTCCTGCACGTAAAGGGCTGCGGAATAGGTCGCCAGCCCTTCGTCCAGAAACATGTCGTCGAGTGAAGCAGGACTGACCAGGCACCGCCACCATTGGTGGGAAATCTCATGCGCCAGCAACCGGTAGTTCACCTGAGTGGAAAAGCCGCGTGAGGCCAGCGCCAACAGGCCAGGCGCCGTATATCCGCCCACGGTCCCGTCTTCGATTTCCGCAATGGCCAAGTGGCCGCTGGGCAAAGGCCCAAACTTGTCGGAATAGAAAGCCATGATCTTGGCAGCCGTTTCTCCGTAACTGGCGGCGAAGCTTTCATGGCCGGGCTTCATGTAGAGAGTGATGTCTGCGCCTACGGCCGTCGCCGGCTGGACCACGTAGTGCCCTGCAATGACCGTCCCCGGAAACGATGGCTGATCATATTGGTAGGTGTACGTAACCTTACCGGCCTCGCGCGCCGGCGTGGAAGCTCGACCGGAGGCAATCACCGTTTCGTCTGAAGGCACCGTGATTTGCATGGTGGCAGCAAAGCGGCCCACCCCGTATTCACTGACGGGGAACCACCGTCCCGTATAGAGGAGGTAACTACCCTCCGGCCCGATGTACGCTACCTTCAGGTTCTCAACCGGACTGCCGTCTGCCGAAGCCAGGAGGCCACCATACTTGACCGTGATCGAAGAAGCTTTCCCCTGTGGAACGGGGTTCAGGAAATCGACAGAGAGGTTGAGACCCTCTTGCCGAAAATTGAGATCTTTGCCGGAGGCATCCTTTACGCTGTCAACTCGCAAGCCGCTGTGGAGATCGAAGCTCATCGTGGTGAAGTCGGCCCGAGGGAGGAAATCAATGCGGACATTCGCCGAGATGAGGTGTTGGGAAGGGAAGAGTTCCGCCGCGATGGTGTACTTCGTCACCTCGAACCGAGGCGCAGATGACTGTGCAAAACCGGCCGGCTGGATTAGCTCGAGCGTCAAGAGCAAAGGTACTGCAGTGACCAGCAGTTTTTGGAAACCGCAGAACCTACTGAGAAATTTGGCCCCACTTCCGGCCCCAAGATATTTCATAAATTGCTCCCCTCGACCCGGCGAACATTTCCACTCTCTTCGCCCATGATTCCGGCGTCGGGTGAAGTCTTTCAAACGTCAGAACAGGATTCAGGATTCGGGATTCAGGATTCAGGGCTCACAAGGCGAGATTGCAAGCTACGCCTTAGACCCGCTAACATCCGTCCCACTTCTCCGGCTTGATTGATTACCGATTCGTTCTCCGCGGTGAGATGCCCGAGTCGCCGCGCAATTTCGATTTGCGTCTCCAACTCCGGCAGCGATCCGTTTGCGATCGCCAAATGCCTCGCATACGCCTGCGTTTGCTTCAGCCCGTGCCCTTCAGCAATGTTTGACGGAACCGATACGGCCGCTCTCTGCATCTGACTCGCCAACCCATAGACCTCCGTCTTTGGGAATGATTTAGTAAGCTTGTAAATGGCTATAACCAAGTCCATAGCCTTCTGCCAAACGATCAACTCTTTATGTCCTTGCACGTTCGTCCCCTGAATCCTGAATCCCGAATCCTGAATCCTACTTCTTAACTTGGATTATCCGATAAGCCAACAAGTTGCATATCGTGAAATACTTACCCAGCGGGCGGCGGACGCCTTAGGAGGTTTGACCGGCTGACACGCCAGACTGAAACACTCCTGCCACCGCATCGGCTGCTCGCTCGATAGCCCCTCCCGGCCCCAAGTGGCACTTGAGGGTCCGAAACTCCTTCCTCATCTCCTCGCAGGCTTGGGGATGATCAAGTAAGTATTCTACCCGACTGGCGACGTTCACAGCAGTGAAATCACTCTGAATGAGTTCGGGAACCACCTGCTTTCCGGCAAGAATATTGACCATACTGTAGAAGGGGACATCGACAAGTAACTTGCCGAGCAGCCAGGTGAGCGGAGAGACGCGGTAAACCACCACCATGGGCCGCTCGCGCAGGGCCGCTTCGATCGTGGCTGTGCCGCTGGCGATGATGGCCACCTCGCAATGCTGGAGGGCATCATAGGTGGCGTGGGTGGCGACGCGGACTGTTGCCTTGCCAGCGGAGCATTCGAGCACAGCCTTTTCCAACCATGGGGTGTCCAGCGTCGGCGCAACGGCAACCACAAACTGGACCTTGTGGGTCAGGGAAAGCCGATTAGCGGCCTCCAGCATCGTCGGCAAGATATTGCTCACTTCCTTCTCACGGCTTCCGGGCAACAACGTCACCGTTGCCGTTGCTGGCTCCAGCCCTATCGCGGAAAGGAACTGTTCCCGCGTCATCTGCGGCCGCACCAGATCGACCAGAGGATGCCCGACATATTCCACCGGAATCCCGGCTGCGCGATAGATGGCCTCCTCAAAGTCAAAAATACAAAGCATCTTGTCGATCCGAGCTTTGAGCTGCTTCAGCCGGCTCTTTCGCCATGCCCAGATCTGTGGACTTACGAAGTAGACGACACGAATTCTTCTTTTCTTGAGCTGTTTGGCCAGGCGCAAGTTGAAATCGGGAAAATCAATCAGCACGGCAAGCTGAGGCCGGCGTCTATCCACTTCCTCGAGCAAAGCGTGGAAGGCGCGGTAAGCTCGCGGCAGTCCGCCGACTATCTCCGTTATGCCGATCATGGTGAGTTGGTGGGCGTCCACGACGGTGTCCACCCCGGCCAGGCGCATCGCTTCGCCGCCGCAGCCGAAAATCTCCGCGTTGTTCAGGCGGGCCCGCAAGGCGGAGGCGAGTTCAGCTCCATAAATGTCGCCGGAGCGTTCGCCAGCTACCATCATCAGGCAAGGTCTAAACATAACTCAGCTACCAGTGGTCCGCCTGAGTGCAGAGGCGTGTCCTTGGCTCTGCCACTCGGCCTTCCCGTCCGCGCCAGGAGGCAGAGCATGGCTCTTCCCTGCCATTCCTTTTCTGGTCTGGCGACGCCGCCTCGCGTTCTAGCAAAGCTGATCGCGAATTATATGCTATCATGCTTCCGAAAGCTGCCTTGCCAAGGCGCTGCCGCCTGGCTCCATGATGGAAAGGGAGCATTGGATGAGCAACCCCACAAAGCCCCTCGAGGATTTAGTCAAAGAACTGTCGCCCGATCTCCGGGATGAGGTGCGGGACTTCGTTGAGTTCCTGCTCAGCAAAGAGCAAAACACGGCATACGGGGTTCCCGCATTCAGTTGGGAGGGCGCTTTGAGAGACCTGAGTAGTCAGTACACATCGGTTGACTTGCAGCACCTGATCGTGCGCTGGAGGACTGAGGGCGAGTGAGAGTACTGGTGGATACAAATGTCTTCCTGGAAGTGCTGCTGGCGCAATCAAGGGCCGCAGAGGCAAGGAAATTTCTCGAGAGCTGGCCCGCACACGAGCTGTTCGCAACCGACTACACCGTCCACTCCATCGGGCTTTTACTCTTCCGGCGAAAACAGCCGGACATCTTCCGCCAATTCATAGATGACATTTTCTTTAAGTCCCGAGCCTCGATGCTTTCCCTGAAGCCCGCTGAATTGGAGGCCGTCATCGATGCGGCTTCAGGGTTTGGCCTGGACTTTGATGACGCCTATCAGTACGCCACCGCCGTGAGGCACGGTCTCTCCATCGTGAGTTTCGACACCGACTTCGACCGCACACCCCGGGGAAGAATGTTGCCTTCGCAGGTCTCCTGAGCCTTTCTCGTGTTTCCCCCTCGCCGCTGGGCAGTTCCGGGTCGTGCAGCAGCTCGCGCAAAGCAAGGACGGACTACGGACTACGGACAACCGACGCTTCCTGGTCCTTATACTGAAGCTGATAAAGTTTGAAGTAAATCCCTTGTCTCTGGAGTAACTCCTGGTGCGTCCCCACTTCACGGACGTGCCCTTTATGCATGACCACGATCTTGCTGGCGTTCTGAATGGTGGATAATCGGTGCGCGATGACCAGCGAAGTGCGGTTTTCGATCAGACAGCGCAGACCTTCCCGCAGCCAATGTTCCGTCTCGGGATCCACGCTCGAGGTAGCTTCGTCCAGGATCAGGATTCTTGGGTTGTGAGCGAGCGCTCGAGCAAAGGAGAGCAATTGCTTCTGACCCACTGAAAGCGTAGCGCCGCGCTCTTTGACGGGTTCCTGAAAACCTCCCGGCAGACTCTCGATGAATTCCAGGAGGCCCACCTGGCGTGCCGCTTCACGGATTTGCTGCTCTTCGATCCACTCGCTGCCCAGACGAATATTGCTGGCGATGGTTCCCGAAAACAGGAAGGGGTCCTGAAGGACGATGCCGAAATTGCTTCGCAATTCTCGCAGCCGCAGATGGCGGATGTCCACGCCGCCAAACAGCACCTGCCCTTCTTGCACGTCGTAGAAACGAAGCAGCAGATTGGTAAGCGTGGTCTTGCCGGCGCCGGTGTGACCCACCACCGCGACCGTCTCCCCGGCTTCGATCGAGAACGAGACATTTTCCAGCACGCGGTGCTCATCCCTGTACGCGAAGCCCACGTGACGGAATTCGACAAGCGAACTTGGTAGGGGAGCGCTCTGCGCTCCCGCTTTGTCCGTTGTCCGTTGCCCGTAGTCCGTTGTTGTGGCCAGTAACGACTCGTCCTGATACTGTGGGCAACTGACCACGGACGACGGACCACGGACGACGGACCACGGACCGCGGTTGGAAGGTTGAGGATCAGTAATGGTCACTTGCGTGTCGAGCAGCTTGAAAATGCGCTCTGAACTCGCCATGGCTGCTTGGAGAAGGTTGTACTTATCGCTCAAGTCCTGAATGGGCCGGAAAAAGCGCTGCGAGTATTGGATGAAGGCGATGGCTGTCCCCACCGTAACCAGACCGCGCAACGCCATACCACCACCCAGATAGAGGATGATGGCCACCGCGATCATGCCCAAAAGCTCGACCGCCGGATAAAACAGCCCGTAAGCCAGAATGGAGTCCTTGTAGGCTTCCATGTGGGCGCGGTTGATCTTTTCGAATTCCTGGAAACTGCGCTCTTCGCGGTTGAAAAGCTGTAGCACGGGCATGCCGGTGATGTGTTCCTGCAAGTAAGCATTGATGCGCGCGATGGCCACGCGAATGCGCCGGTAGGATTCGCGCACTGCCTTTCGGAAAGCAGCGGTGACCACTACAATGATGGGAAGCACCGAGAAGGTGAGGAGCGCGAGTTTATAATCCATCTCCAGCATCACCACCACGATGCTGAACAGCGAGAAAATATCGCCGAAGATGGCCACCACCCCGGAAGCAAACAGGTCGTTCAACACATCCACGTCAGTGGTCACCCGCGTCACCAGGCGTCCAACCGGGTTGCGGTCGAAGAAGCTCATCTGCAAGCGCTGGAGGTGCGCAAAGAGCTGCTTCCGCATGTCGTACATGACGCGCTGCCCCACCACTTGCATCGCGAAAGACTGCGCAAACTCCAGGCCGAAGGTCAGGACAACAGTGGGGAGGAAAAGAATCAGTGCGATTTGGGTGATGCCCACCAACGGGTTGGGGCTAAGGAAGCTCGAAAGGAATTTCGGGAGCTCCGCACGCGCCGTCGGGTCGAGATAGCGGTCCACCTCGACCTTTAACAGATAGGGCGGCACGGCCTGCAAGATCCCGAACAGGAGGATGGCCACCAGGGCAAACAGCGTCATGCGCCAGTACGGCCGCAAGTACACGAGCAGGCGCCGCATCAGGCGCGAGTCGTACGCCTTGCCCAGAATTTCTTCGTCGTGGAAGCTGTCGGCCATTGTCAAAGACAGGATTCAGGATTCGGGATTCAGGCGCGCTGACCTAGATTGCAGGCTGCGCCTCAAACCCGTTAGCATCCGTCCCACTCCTCTCCCTTCCAGGATTCAGGATTCAGGGCTCGCAAGGCCACGTTGGTCCCCCTGAATCCTGAATCCCGAATCCTGAATCCTTCTTCGTAAGCTTGTAAATGGCTACAACCAAGTCCATAGCCTTCTGCCAAACAATCAAGTCTTTGTGCCCTTGCATGACGTCCCCCTGAATCCTGAATCCTAGCCTTCCCGCTCTAACTCTTCCTCAATCAACTGCTTGTTATAAAGGTCCGTGTAGTGGCCGTTGAGGGCCAACAATTGTTCGTGAGTGCCGCGCTCCACGATTTCACCGTCGTGCAGCACCACGATCTCATCCGCGTTCTGGATCGTCGAAACCCGGTGCGAGATCAGGATGGTGGTCCGCCCGGCCATCACGCCGGTGAGATGCCGCAGGATTTTCTCCTCCGTATAAGTATCAACGCTCGAGAGCGCGTCATCGAGGATCAGGATGCGCGGATCGCGGATGACCGCCCGCGAAATCGCTGTGCGTTGTTTCTGCCCCCCGGAAAGTGTAAGCCCGCGCTCACCCACCATGGTGGCAAAGCCCTTGGGGAAACCCTGAATTTCCGGCAGGATGTTGGATATTTCCGCCGCGTGCTCGACCTCTGCGTCCGACGCCTCCGGCGCGCCAAACTTGACGTTCTCCCGGATGGTTTCGCTGAACAGGAAAGTTTCCTGCGGCACAAATCCAATGTGCTCGCGCAGGGTGTTGAGTGGGATCTGCCGGATCGGAACACCATCAATGAGCAGCGAACCCTCCGGGGCATCGTAAAGCCGTGGAATCAGCCCCACGAGCGTGGACTTGCCTGAACCCGTCGCGCCCACGATGGCCACGGTCTTCCCGGCAGGTATTTGCAGGTTTAGGTCCTTCAATACCGGCGTGCGGTTGTAACTGAAGGTGAGGTTTCGAAATTCGATTTCACCTCGCAGCGAGGTGAGCGGGTGCGCGGGGACGGCCCTGTCATCAATGGCAGGCTTGGACCCGAAGATGGTCATCAGGCGCCCGAGTGAGGCTAAGCCGCGCTGCACAAGGTTCGTTACCCAACCTAGCGCCACCATGGGCCAGAACAGGTAAGTAAGGTAGATATTGAAAGCCGCAAAAGTTCCCACACTGATCTTGCCTTGCAGCACGTGATGGCCGCCCACCACCATCACCAGCAGGAAGGCAATGGCAAAGAGCAGCCCCATGCTGGGCCAGAGGAAACTGGTGATCCAGATCAGCCCCTTGTTTTTCGCCACGAAGTCCAGGTTCATCCCGTCGAACTCCGCCATTTCGGCTTCTTCCTGGCAGAAGGCACGGACCACGCGGACTCCCGAAAGGTTCTCGCGCACCCGTTCCGTGAGGTCCGAATAGAGCGCCTGGATCTTCTCGAAGCGTTCGTGAATCTGCTGGCCGAAGAACTTGACCCCAATCGACACCAGGGGCATGGGAATCAGAGAGTACAGGGTGAGACGCCAGTCGAGATGGAGCATCAGAGCAGCGGTTGCGACGCCCACTACAACCGTGTTCGCAGAATACATAATGCCCGGGCCCACCATGTTGCGCACCGCATTCAAGTCGTTGGTGAGCTTCGACATCAAGTCGCCGGTGCGGTTTTCCGTGTAGTAACGCGGTGAGAGGCGCATCAGGTGCGCGAAAAGATCATTGCGTAAATCGTATTCGACATCCCGCGATATCCCGATGAGGATCCAGCGCATCCAGAATTGCAGCACGGCTTTACACACGCCCACCGCCAGGAGTAGCCCGGCCACGCCAAGCAGTTTTCGGGCCGTGCCCCCGTGCATCAAGTCATCAATTCCTGCTCTGATGATGAGTGGAACTATAACGCCCACCAACTGGGAAACCAGTAAACAGAGAAAGCCCGCCGCAAAACGAGCTTTGTAGCGAGCCAGATAAGGTCGGAGTGGACGGAAAGCACGCAGCATCAAATGTCTCTTGCGGCGCAGACGAACCCGCCGGGCCGGCAGCGTGAAAAACTCCCGTAAAAAGCCGCAGAGTTCGTCACCGAACCTGCGCTGATCGCTTCAAGGAGGGAACCACGTGAGCCCGAACTTTCATTATACGGGAGGCAGAAAGACCGCGGCAAGACTAGGATTCGGAAGAGCAGGATTCAGGATCCAGGATTCGGGATTCAGGGGCCGCGCTTGTCGTTTTTCCCTGGATCCTGAATCCTGCTTCTTTAGGCGCGCGGCTTCGGCAACCGTAGCAGCCTGACCTTTGCCCCGCCAAGCCTTGGGTGCCAGAGTGGCCTTTCTAAGCCAGAAGGCATGATGGGGAATGTCGAGGGCAATTCATAATTCATGACTTGGAATTCCTGCGCCTACCGCTTAACCCCCTTTCTTTTCAATGACATTCCCGCCTTCAACGCGTAACTGCCTTTGTTTTCTGTAACATTCCCGCTTCGCCATGGGCTGCTGAAAGCCGATCCTTTGTTTTCATAGAGATTCCCGCCTCGTTCGTTCAGTTTTAAAGAATCCTTTTTCTCTCTTTCGTACAAGACGCGACGTTTTGTCTGAGCAGAAGCACAGACTTCCCTGTGCTTTTCTTGCCGGCTGGCACGTTCCCAGAGTTGTTCCTGAATCCTGACTCCTGAATCCTGATCCTGAATCCTGCTCCAAGCGTTGCCCGAAGGCCATAAACACCTGCCCGGCGCAAGCTAGTACAATAGCCTATCCATTTCCTCTTGTCAAGAGACATTGTGCCCGCAGGTAAGCGCAGAATTCAGGATTCGTTGCCGCAGGGTGGGATCCCGCTCTGCGGGACAGACCCGAAAGTAGTATCAGTTAGTCCACTTTCGCCCTTCGACCCTCGACTCTCGACTTGTGCCGGGCAGCACTGCGGAGCTGAAGAATGTTTGGCTAGATTTCGCGGCGACCTTCGATGGCCTTGAGCATGGTGATCTCGTCGGCGAATTCCAGTTCGGAGCCGACCGGAACGCCCATGCCAATTCGCGTCACCTTCACGCCCAGGGGCTTGAGGAGTTTGGAGAGGTAAACGGCCGTGGCTTCGCCTTCCACCGTGGGGCTGGTGGCAATGATGAGTTCCTTGACCTTGCCGGATTTCAGCCGCTCGATCAGGTTCTTGAGCTTCAACTGCTCGGGACCGATGCCCTGCAAAGGCGAGAGGAGGCCATGAAGGACGTGATACAGGCCGTGAAATTCTCGCGTTTTCTCGACCGATAGCACGTTGTAGGGCGTCTCGACCACGCAAATGACTTCGGGATCGCGGCGGGAATCGGAGCAATATTCGCAGGGATCAGCTTCGGTGAGGTTATTGCAAACACTGCAGAGCTTGATCTTGTCTTTGACGTCGAGTATGGCGCCCGCCAGGCGCTCCGCCTCCTCGCGGGGCACGCGCTCCAGGTGAAAAGCAAGGCGCTGCGCCGACTTCGGCCCGATGCCAGGAAGGCGTTTCAGCTCATCAATCAGGCGAGCCAAAGGCTCGGCGTAGTCTCTCATGGGAATGGAAAACGGAAAATGGAAACTGGAAAATAGAAACTAGAAAATGGAAACTGGAATATGGAAAGATCGCCATTTAGAATTCGGACCTCAACGCCATCGCACCAATCCAGTTTCTATTTTCCAATTTCCGGTTTCTTTGTCCGTCAGGTCAGGCCGGGGATGTTGAGCCCACCCGCCAGGTTTCCCATTTGGCTGGCGAGTTGTTCATCCACCTTCCGGGTTGCGTCATTCACGGCAACCAGGATGAGGTCCTGCAACATTTCGAGGTCATGGGATGCAAAAAGTTCCGATTCGATGTGGACTTCGCTGAGTTGCTTCTGGCCGTTCATTTTGACGCTCACCATGCCGCCACCCGCCGAGCCTTGCACTTCCAGTTCGTCCAATTGCTTCTGGAGCTGCTCCTGAAACTGCTGGACTTGCTTCAGCATTTGTTGCATCTGTTGCAGATTCTTCATCGCTCACCCCCGGCTGAGGTCTTGGACGTCCACCAAGGTGCCATCAAACTTCTTCTTGAAAGCTTCAACCCCTGGGTCGCGCTCTGCCCGCTCGCGTGCGCTGAGCCGAGGGACCTGAGCCTCGGCTCCCTGCTCTTCAAGTGTAACATAAATCCTGACGGGCTGGCCGAGCACCTGGGCGCACACGGCCCGCAACGTCTCTTGTTGTTCGCGGGCCTTCAAAAGATCCGCGTACAAGGAGTCCTTGCGCCCAAAAGTAAAACGGACCTCGCCGTTTTCGAAGCGCCAGCCGGCCAAATGATCCAGGCAACTGCTCAGAAACCGCTTGGATTGGTCGAATAGAGCGGCTTTGATGGAGGAGAGCCGAGCATCTTCCGCCGGCGTCGAAACGGCGGCTGGGGGGTGAACCGTTTCTACTGCGGCCACAGGCGCGGCAACCGGCGTGCTCGGCGGCGCAGGAGCCACCGGCGACTTAACGTTTTCCTGCGGCGGTGCAGCCGCCTGGGTCTTAAGCGGGAGGGAGCGAACCGGACCTGGGCCCAGGTTCTTGGGCGCTGCTCCCATCGTCTTCTCCGCCAAGCCAGGCTGGCCAAGCTGCGCCAGCAACGCCTCGAGTGAGGCAAGACGCCGGGCGTGCACCAGCTTCATCAACCCGAGTTCCAGGTGAAAGCGCGGCTGGAGCGAGTAGCGCATTTCGCTTTCGGTGCGTAAGAGGAGGTTGAAGAAGCGCGCCAGGTCTTCCTCGCCGAAAAGGTTGGCCATTTCCGCCAGCCGCGCCCGCTCCTCGCTCGCCACCTGCACCAGGGGGCTTTCCGCCCCGCAACTCTTGGCCACCATCAAGTTGCGCACGGCGCGGATGAGTTCTGCGCAGAAATGCGCGAGTTCATAACCTTCCGCCGCAAGTTGCCCCAACAGTTCGAGAACTCGCCGCGCGTCCCCCGCGTGGATGGCCTCCACCATGTTATTCAGCAACTGGGTGGGGACCACGCCCAGCACCTGGCGGACACGCGTTTCCTCGAGCTGGTTTCCGCAGGAGGCGATGACTTGGTCGAGCAGAGAAAGGCCATCGCGCATGCTTCCTTCGGCAGCCTGGGTGACGGCGCTGAGGGCGCCTTCGTCCGCCTTGATGTGTTCCTGCGCGCAGACCCATTGCAAGCGCGAGAGAATCTCCTGGTAGTCGAGCAGCCGGAATGAGAAGTGCTGGCAGCGCGACTGGATGGTGGAGGGCAGTTTATGTGGCTCTGTGGTGGCCAGGATGAATAGCGAACGGGGCGGAGGCTCCTCCAGGGTTTTCAGCAGCGCATTGAACGCTTCAGTAGTGAGCATGTGCGCTTCGTCGATGATGAAGATTTTGTAGCGGTCGCGCGCCGGAAGATAGCGCACGTTTTCGCGCAGTTCGCGGATTTCATCGATTCCGCGGTTTGAGGCCGCGTCGATTTCCAGGACGTCAATGGAATTGCCCGCCGCGATTTCTTGGCAGGAAGGACACTCCCCGCAGGGTGTGACCGTCGGGCCTTGGGCGCAGTTGAGGGCCTTGGCAAGAACGCGGGCGGTGGTGGTTTTGCCTACGCCTCGCGCGCCCGAGAAAATATACCCGTGGGCGACGCGCTCGGTGAGGATGGCGTTTTTCAGGGTGTCGGTGATCAGACGCTGGCCCACCACCTCCTCAAAAACCTGGGGCCGGTACTTGCGGGCTATGACTTGGTAGGACATGGGAGAGGACGATTTTAGATTTTGGATTTTAGATTTTGGATTGGAGCATGACGGTTGAATTCAATTTGAGCCTTAATCGCAAATCCAAAATCGAAAATCCAAAATAGGTTGGGTCAGACTTCGGGTTGATCTGCGGCACTCGGAGAGGCTCGTTACCGTTGCTTCCTTCCGGACCTGGCGGGGTTCGCGAACATCCGTCGCACAGAGCCCGAAGTCTGACAGGTTCGATGCTCTGGTTCCTTCCCGAACAGACTCACCGAACAATGAAATGGTAGCATGCGAGGCGACAGGCCGTCGATTTATTTGCATCGTCCGTTGTCACGGTCCGTGGTCCGTGGTTCGTTGCAACAAAGCGCCTAGCCCGCATTTCTCACCACGGGTCTGGAAGGGCGGGGCTTCAGCCCCGCCGTTACAAGGCCTTCCTGATTATTCCTGTGTCCCGCGCCCCGCGCGGTCCCGCGCCTGCGGGACTGCGCGGGGCGCGGGACCAACAGAGGGCGGGAGCCGCGATTTCGGCGGGGGTGAAGCCCCGCCCTTCCGGCAGTCCCCTGAGAGCGTCCAAACGTGGTGAGAAATCCGGGCTAGCGGTGGGATTGTGTTCTACAACTGAACACGCACCCGCCGTGGCGGGACTGCGGACAACCCCGCCCGCCTACTGCTTACTGCCTACCGCCGCTCCTTGACGCACGGGCTGGGTGGGGGCTTGCCAGTTGAGGGCCAGCTTGTTGAGGTTGACTTCGACTTGCAGCATGGGTATGGCCCCACCAGTGGGAGGCGGGGCGGCCATCCGGCTGAGGTCGGTTGAACCATCTTTCGTGACCACGCGCACGGTCAGGTCTTGAGCGCCCGTAGGGATCTGGATACTCCTTGCGAACGTCCCGGCGAAGCCACTCTTGATACCCAGAAAGCCCCCTTTCTTCTTCCCTTTCAGAGTTCCCTCGAAGATCACTTGGCCACCGCTTGCGACGGTCAGGGTTCCCTCCTTCAGATCGTGCTTGCAGACCAGTTGAACAATTCTGCCTCCCGAGGCGGCTTTGGTCGCGGACAAAGGGGTTAGGGACGAGCGCCCAGACTTCCCCGCTCGAGACTCGGCGGCTGAGGCAGTTGATGCCGCGACCGCGCTTGCGGTGCTGATTTCCTGAGGAGCGGCCTTGGCTGAAGGTGCGGAACCGCGCTTCGAAGTCACTTTTCTACCGCCCGGTGCGTTCTCCCTGGCTTCCGTCCCACCCTGTATAGCGGCGCTTGATTCTCCCCCAGGCGCAGCAGGTTGCAGACCCGGCGCCGGGTGTCCCTGACCGGGTGGGGGCTGAGGAAGGGCTGGCGAAGTTCCACTTGTGGAAGCCGCCGACGGCGGAGATGGCGCTCGCCGGCCTAACCTCCACGCACCCGCGCCGATCAAACCTCCCAAAACCATGAGAGTCGCGACCAGGGTCGCAAGGCGCGCCCTGCTTTTTTGCCGGGCAGGCAGAGTTGCCGCCGGGGGTGGAATGCTGAGCGGCTTTCCTGCAATGATAGTGGGCTCAGCAGTCTTCAAATCCATCTGCGAAAAACCGGCCTGTGAACGCGGAGGGCGACCGTTCTGAATGTCGTCAAGGTCGCCGAGCAGTTCTCGGGCCGAGCCATATCGTTTGTCACGGTCTTTGACGAGGCAACGCAGGATAAGGTAATCGAGCGCGGGCGTCAGTTTGGGGTTCAGAGTACTGGGCAGGACCGGATCCGCGTAGGCAATCTTGAACATCACCGCGGCTGAATCACCCATGAAAGGCTTCTGGCCGGTCAGCATCAGGTAAAGGATGATGCCGAATGAGAACAGGTCGCTGCGGGCGTCCAGGTCCGCGCCGGTGACCTGCTCCGGCGACATGAAGGAGGGCGTGCCCGACACCCCCAGGGTCCGGACGGCGCCTCCACGCGCCGTGATTTTGGCAATGCCGAAATCCGTGATCTTGGCGCGCCCGTCTTCGGTCACAAGGATATTCGCCGGCTTCAGGTCACGGTGGATCACCTGTTGCTGGTGGGCGTATTCGAGTCCTTCCGCAACCTGCCGGGTAATATCCAGCGCTTTCTCGCTTTCGAGGGGCGCGCCGCCCAGGAGCATTTTCTCCAGCGTGCGGCCTGCGACCAGTTCCATCACGATGCAGCTCAACTGGCCCTCCGGTTCTTCAAAAGCATCGTGAATGGTAACGATGGCAGGATGCGTCAGACTGCCGGCAGCCCGCACCTCGCGCATGAAGACCTCTTGCGCGCCGGCAGTGGCTTCGCCCTCCGGCGAGTGGAGTGAAAGGACCTTCAAGGCAACGAGGCGGCCGATGGTCGGGTCGGAGGCTTTATACACTACCCCCATGGCTCCTCGGCCTATTTCTTCGACAATTTCGTAACGCCCAATTCTCTTCATGCCTCTTTGGAAGTGATCAGCAGTTGAAAGATGTGCATCCCTACACGGAACGTCGAGCCGCTGGTCAGGGTCGCGGTCTCAATAAGCTGACTGCCCACAATCGTGCCGTTGGTGCTGCCAAGATCGCGAAGAAGCACTGAATCCTCGCTGATCTCGAGCGCACAATGCAGGCGCGAGACCACGCGGTCGTTGATAGTGATGTCGGCATGGGAACGCCCGATCGTGATGCGCGGCTTGGCCACGGAATAAACTGTGCCTGCCTCGTTCCCTTCCAGGACTTTCAGGCTGATATTTTTGTCCTTCGGCAGCGCCAGCAGGCGGCCGTCCTCAGTGTATTCGAAATTGACGGCAGGGACGCTCTTGCGCGTGGTCTCGATACTCAAGGTGGCGACCTTGGGGTTGACAATCCGGAAAGGCTTCCCACAGGCCTGGCAGGCCACATCCGCATTCTCGAGAATGCCGAACACGTCCTCCGAGACTGACTGCACGCTGGCGCAGTGCGGACATCGAACTTCCATTCTCGCCTCCCACCTTCAAGGTCGTTCAGCAATAACTGGTGGCACGAAGCCGTTGGTCAAGAGGGTCGCGAATCGGAAGGGCGACCTCTCCCCGCTTTGTTCTTCAGTTCCTCGAGCTCTTTCTCCAGGTGAGCCTGCCGCCGCGAGATACTCCAGGCGTAAAGAAAGAAGATCACCCAGAGGGCAGAGAAAGCCAGAAGCAAGTATTTGTTGACCACGTTAGTCCTCAGACGATCGAATCGCCAGCGCTCGCCGAATCGCGCTCAATTCACGCCGCGCTCTGGCCAGCCGAAGGCGCTGGATAAGAAGATAGCTAAACAAGCAATGAAAGGCGCCCACGCAAACCATGAAAGTCAGAAATATACGAGGGTCCAGGCCGGAACCCTCCCCGCCCGCAATCACGGGTTGAGGATGCTGCGTCCGCCACCAGCGGATCGCCATATAATCGATCGGAACGTCCACAAATCCGATGATACCCACAACGGCAGCAAGTGTTGCAGCGAGCCCTGGACTCGACACGTAGCTGCGCAACATCAGGTAGGAGACAAAGAGCAGCCAAAGAACGAAGCTCAGAGTCAGCCGGGCATCCCACGTCCACCAGATGCCCCACACCGGCTTCGCCCACAGAGGGCCCGTGACGAGCAGACACGAACAGAAAATGAATCCTACCTCTCCCGCGGCATGGGCGAGGTCATCGGCGAGTGGGGAGCGTTTCCAGAGATAGACCACGCTGCCGAGGAAAACGATGCAATATGCCGTCCCCGCCACCCATCCCGAGGGCGCATGGATGTAGAAAATCCGTTGCACCTCGCCCATGGTGAGCTCCTGTGGCGCATAGAGAAAAATCATCCAGTACGCCACGATCATCCAGGCCAGCGTTACGAAAAGGTGGACTGTGGGAGAAAGGATTTTGCCCATAAGACGTCAGTTGTCCCGCCACGGCGGGTCAGTTGTCAGTGGTCGGTCGTCGGTTCCCAGTTGCCAATGTGACATAACACTAGCAACGGACAACGGACTATTCCTCCAAAACATATTCAAACAACAGGTACGACAGCACGGTGAAAACCACGGCGAAGCCTGCCTCGAGCTTAATCCAGCCCGCGTAATTTGAGGGGGGATCGCCCTTGAGCGCTCCCGTGGAAGCTTCGATACCGGCGATGAAGACCGGGACGGCAATGGGAAACTGCAACACCGGCAACATCACCTCCCGCATGCGGGTGTTGGCGGCGATGGCCCCGAACGTTGTGCCCACCGCGACGTAGCCCACAGTACCCAAGAACGTAATCAGCGCGAACCACCTGAGCGAAGGCACAAAGGAGAAGTTATACCAGAGGCCGGCTGCGAACACGATGACGGACTCGGCGATGCCCAGGAACACCAAATTGGCAAGCATCTTCCCCAGATAAATCAAACCGGGATCGACCGGCGCAAGCGTCATCCCTTCCAGGCAGGCATTCTCTCGTTCGGCTGCGAAGCACCGGTTGAAACAGAGCACGCCGGCAAATGCAAACGAAATCCACAATAAGCCGGGAAGCAGTCGCAGCGATTCTTCACGAGCCGGTTCGAAAGCGAAGTTAAACAGGAACACGACCAGGATGCCAAAGACGCACATCGAGGGCAGCGTCTCCCGATTGCGCCACTCCACCCGGAGGTCCTTCGCGAAAATGGCCGAGATGATCCTGAGGCTTTGCATCGAGGTTAGGATTCAGGAGTCAGAAGTCAGGAGTCAGGAGCCAGGTGAGGGGTTACTTCGTCATGTTCGCCCATCTGCTCCCTCCTCAGCGTGGAACCGACCCCTCACCCGTCCCGCTCCGGCTGGTGAAAGCGCCGGTAGCGGGACACCCTCTCCCCAGGGGAGAGGGCAAAGACCCAATTCCCTGGCGCCGGCCTTCTGCCTCCTGTCTTCTGCTTTCTGCTTTCTGTCTTCTGCCTACTGCTCACTGCCTACTGCTTACTGCCTACTGCCTTCTGCTCTGCGCCTTCTCCGGCGTCACTCGCAATAGATTCCGGGGCAGGAGGGCCAATGGCCCGTCGTACCGAATCCTTCCGGCTTCCAGGGCTACGAGTCTTCGCGACAGGGCGGCGCCGCGTTCGAAATCGTGGGTGGAAAATATCACAGCTTTCCCCTGCGCCGGAAGTTCACGCATCAGGCTCTCCAGGGTACTGACCGTGGCGGCATCGAGGCCCGTGAAGGGTTCATCCAACAACAAAAACTGCGGGTCATGAAGGAACGCGCGCGCGAGGGCGACGCGCTGTTGCAATCCTCGGGAGAGCTCCCGGACCGGGGTGCGCGCCCGGTCACCCAGATCGAAAAACTCCAGTGCGGCATCGATCTTCTTTTCCAGCCGAGGAAGGGCGAACAGCGTGCCGAAAAACCTCAGGTTCTCACGCACCGTCAGATCGGCGTAGAGGAAGGTCGTGTGGGACACAAATCCGATTGCAGCCTTCGCCGCCGGGTCGCGGTGAACGTGCTTGCCCCCGAACAGCACCTCGCCCTCACTCGGCCGGGCCAGTGTCGCCAGAAGGCGAAGCAGGGTGGTTTTGCCGGCGCCGTTCGGACCGTAAAGCAGAATTGCGTCTCCCGGCTCAACGCGTAATTGAACGCCTGCAAGCGCGGCGAGGTCGCCAAAATACTTGGAAACGTTCCGCAGTTCGAGAGCGGCCCTAACGGGAGGAGGTGTGTCGGGTGACATAAGAGTCCAGCAGCGAGGGCGAAGCTTTCTTCAGGGTCGCCAGCAATCGCGCTTTCAGGTCCAGTCGCTCTTTCCAATACTGCTTTTCCGCTACCTTGCCGGCAGCAAAGAGCTCATCGAGATCGGCAAGGGAATTAAACAACGCGTCAACCTCGGATTCAAGCTCTTTTTGCACCGGACTCGCCTTGAGCTGCTCCTGAAATCGCGGCCATTCCTTGGCCAGGCGGATGCCGAGCGCCCACAGGAGCGCCAACAGGAAGCAGGCCAGCAAGGGAACTTCAAGCCGAGTGATGGGGTTGGGAAGAATCTTGACTTGCGCGTCGCCCTGGCCCAACTCTGCCTGTTCGCCGCGCGTGGCTTCACCGCTCAAGCGAGCTTCAAGTTTGGTTCCGTTCTGCAAGCCGGCCGCAACATACTTCTGACTGCCTGTATCGGCGTCGCCTCCTGCGGCTTTGAAGAGGGCGGAATCCACGGTGAGACTTGCGGGCGAGACTAACAATTCCGCGCTATCGATCGGATAAGGATACGAGTCGCCCAACGAGAGATGCTTCGAGCTGTAATCCACATCGTAGGCAATCATCACGATGGTCAGCCCGGGCTTGAGAGGATAGCGGAGGAAATATTCTCCTGGGCCTTTCCCGGGGTTCACCGGCTGCGGCAGCGGCATGTTCATCAGCCCTGCCACCGCCGCGTTGGGCTGCCCCCTGCCAGGCGACAGCCGGAAATGGAATGTGCCCTCCGGGTTGGCGTAGCTGCGTGGAGGGTTGCTCGGATTCCTGACTGCAAACATCTCCTGCACGTGCGCCTTGTTACCTTGGGCTTGAACGACCACGCGCGCCGACTGGATGCGGAGCGGCGGTGCAGACGAGTTGGCATCGTACACCGTGATGCTGACGGTAGCTGTTCCCTCCGGATCGAATTGCGCCGGCGCGTTGTAATCCACTCCCTGATAAGCAGCTTGCACCAAATAAAACGACGAGGGATCGATATTGGCGGAGGGGAATACAAAGCGGCCGCGCACGTCGGTGGTAGTCGTCGCCACCCGCTGCATTCCCCCCCGCGGAAGCAACAACTGCACGGCCTGGTTCGAAACCTGCTTGTCGGTAGTGCCGTTCCAAACCTGACCTTGAATCCTCCCCTGCGCTTGCAAAGCTGCCGGGAGAGAAACGAGTAACAAATGTGACGCCAGGAAGATCAGACCACCACGTACTGTGCCTAAGCCCTTCATCTTATTCTCGGTTCCTCGGCTGAACCTGGGAATAGTAAGTCGTGCTTCCCTTCATGTTATTCGCGGTTCCTCGGCGGAACCTGTGGATGAAAAAGATCCCTGGCGGGGAAAGAGAGCGATTGCGCCCCCTGTCCGAATCCTGAACGGGGCAATTGTGGACCAGCACATATCCCCACGCAGGACAGGGCAGGGTGCAATTACAAAGTATTCTGAATCACGCGCAAAAATACAAGTCTTTTGTCGGGGGAGCGACTTGACCGGTTATTTGCCCGTCCGACAGGTAGACAACCGAGAGTCAGGCGGAGAAATCTGCTCGGCGAAGTCTGGGGCGGGGAACCCGTAAGCCGAGACAGGCCTGGTGTCACAGCACCCCGAACCCATTTTTCGCGCATAACATGTCAAGGGTGTACAATCCCCCAGTGCCAGGTCAGCAACGCTGTCATGGCCTGAATTGGATGGTGCAGGCGCGGAGGAGGCCCGCAGGTTTGAGGCGCTCTGGAAGACGCTCCAGGGACGAGTCGACGAGGAGCGCTACCAGGCCGTGCTCGGCAAGCTGCACCAGCAGGCCGAGGACGCCGCTGCCTGGCGCGACAAGTGCATGCACTACTTTCGATCGTTTCAACAACCGGTCGCTCCTGGGCCCACAGGGTCAACCCCGGCAGCGACCACTGCGTTTGATCAAAGGAGCCGGAGATGACGAGCGGGACTCAGAAGCTTTCAGTGGTGGAAAAGGTTGGATACAGCCTCGGTGACGGCGCTGCGAACTTCGTCTTCATGACGATGATCCTCTTCCAGTTGAACTTCTACACCGACACCATGGGCATTGCGGCCGGCATCGCCGGCACGCTGCTCTTGGTGGGTCGGTTCTGGGACGCCTTCTTCGATCCCATGATGGGCGTCTTGGCTGACCGCACCAACACACGATGGGGCAAGTTCCGCCCCTGGGTGCTGTGGACCGCGCTGCCCTGGGCCATCGTCATGGTTCTGGCGTACACCGTGCCGGGCTTCAGCTACGGCCCCACGCTGGTCTACGCCGCTGTGACCAACATCCTACTGATGACGCTCTACTCGGCCAACAACACACCCTACTCAGCAATGACCGCAGTCATGACCGGCGACGTCAATGAGCGCACGAGCTTGTCCGCGTACCGCTTTGTGGCAGCGCTGATCGCGCAGCTGATCGTGGGCGGCTTCACGCTGCCGCTGGTGGCCAAGTTCGGACAGGGCAACAACGCCAAGGGTTGGCAGATGACCATCGGCTTGTGGGCGTTGATCTGCGTCGCCTGCTTCGTGATCACGTTCTTGTCCACTCGCGAGCGCATCCAGCCTTTGGCGCAGGAGAAGGTCTCCATCAGACAATCCTTCGGCACTCTGGGCAAGATCGGGCCCTGGATTGCCATGTTCGTCGTCACCCTGGCCCACTTCACGGCGAACTCCATGCGCGACGGCACGGTCATCTACTTCTTCCAGTACTACGTGAACAAGGACCGCCTGTTCGAGTTCCTGGGGGGCGCGGGCCTGCCCTACGCCGCAGATGGCGCCAGCGCCAGCGGCTTGTGGTTCTCGCTGCTGAACGCCTTCGGTCTGGTCATCAACGCAACCAAGTCGAACGTCTCGTCGGTGGGATTCAGCCTGTGGAACATGTCGGCCCAGTTCGTGCTCGTGATCGGCGTGCTCTTTTCGACCTACCTGTCCATCAAGTTCGGCAAGAAGGTCGTCGCGCTCACCGGTTTCGCGCTGACCACGGTCTTCATGGCCGGCTTCATTTTTCTACCGCCTGACAACATCTGGGCGATCTTCGTGATGGTCTGGCTGCGCTCCCTGGTCTATGCGCCGACGATCCCGCTGCTGTGGGCCATGTTTGCCGATGTGGCGGACTACTCGGAATGGAAGACCGGCCGCCGCACGACGGGCGTGATCTACGCGACCGTCCTGTTCGCTCTCAAGCTCGGCTTGAGCCTGGGCGGCTTCCTGGCAGGCTGGCTGCTCTCGGGCTACGGCTACCGGGCCCACGTGGCCCAGACGGACCACGCATTGTCCGGCATCCGCATGACGATCAGCATCTATCCAGCGATCCTGTACTGCGTCATCGTCGGGGCCCTGTGTTTCTACTCGATCACCAAGAAGCTGAACCTAGAGATCCAGGACGAGCTGGCCGAGCGCCGCAAGCGCTTTGGAGGGCAAGCCGCCATTGTGTGACTTCTCGCGGGCAGACGTTCTCGTCTTCGCTCTCTCAGCTTGTTGGGCGCGGCAGGTGCACCCATGACGGGCCGGCGTGCAGACCCAGAGACCACACTACGGGAGGTCCTGAGAGAGCGTTTTCTCCTCGGTGCCACGCTCAACGACGCCCAGATCACGGGGCAAGACCCCTCCGCACTCGAACTCGTGCGGCGCCATTTCAGCACGATCAGTCCCGAGAACGTCCTCAAGTGGGAGGTCGTCCATCCGCAGCCTGATCGTTTCGAATTCGCCGCTGCGGACCAGTATGTTGCCCTCGGAGCGAAGTACGGTCTGTTCGTGGTCGGCCACGTGCTGGTCTGGCATCAGCAGACGCCCAACTGGGTCTTCGAAGGTGCGCCAGGCACGGCGGCCGACCGCAAGGCACTTCTGTCGCGATTGCGGGTGCACATCCAAACCGTCGTCGGGCGTTACCGGGGACGCGTGCGCGCTTGGGACGTCGTCAACGAGGCCTTCGAAGACGACGGCACTTGGCGGAAGACGCCTTGGTACGTGACGCTGGGCGAGGACTACGTCTCAATGGCGTTCAAGTTCGCCCACGAGGCCGACCCCGACGCGCAGCTCTATTACAACGACTACAACCTCTGGAAGCCGGCCAAGCGCGAGGCGGCCATTCGGCTGGTGAGGTCGCTCAGCGAGCGCGGGATCCGGATCGACGGCATCGGCGAGCAGGGCCACTGGCTGCTGGAAGGTCCCGCTCTCGAGGAAATCGAAGTGGCGATCGTGGACCTCGCCAAGGTCGGCAGGCAGATCATCATCACGGAGTTGGACATCGACCCACTGCCTCGACCCGAGGAGTTGGTGGGAGCCGACGTGTCGAAGCGAATCGAGCTAACGCCGGATCTCGACCCCTACGCGGACGGTCTGCCCGAAGGCATGCAGGAGCGGCTAGCGCAGCGCTACGCAGACATCTTCGACGTGTTCGTGAAGCACCGCGCTGTCAGCCGTGTCACCTTCTGGGGCGTTACCGATGCCGACACCTGGCTCAACAACTGGCCAGTTCAGGGACGTACCAATCACCCCCTGCTCTGGGATCGGCGGGGACGACCCAAGCCTGCATTCGACGCGGTGGTCGAGGCCCTCCGGCGCGCGTCGCCAGCCCAACCTTAGATGCAACCCAGCCTAGCCCGGTTCTTCAGTTGCGGCTGTACAGGCTGCGGAAAAACCCGTTCGGCTTGTCATTCCGAGGAGCCGCAGGCGACGAGGAATCTCGCATTGTCTTGAAAACACTCAGAGCGAGATTCCTCGCTCCGCTCGGAATGACAGCTTGGGAGGGTTTTTCCGCCTATTCAGTGAGTTGCACGGTGGCGGTCGGCGCGGATTTCGTCAGGCGGACTTCCTGCACGATTTCGCGGCCGCCCGGCGCCCGGACCCCCAGCGCGTAGCTGCCGTAGAAGCCGCGAAAAGCGAGGCGACCGTCGGCGCCGGTCACGCCGTTTCCCCGCGTCGACCATTCGTCGCGCAGAAGACGGCTGATGCGGCTGCCAGCAGGAGTCAACGTGCCATCCGCGTTCATGAGCGCTGCATCGGGCCCCATCCAATGCGTCCTTGCGCCAAAGCCCCAAAGCAGGATCGCCTGAACCGCCTCGTGGCTGAACCCGAGTCGGAAGAGCATCTCCAGGAGGTCCGCGCGCCGGGCGGCGTCGGGCGTCTTGGCGCTGATTTCTGTGAGATGGATCGGCAGCCCGGTCTCAGCGTGCAGCCGGTCGAGCGTCGCGAGAAAGGCCGCCGGCGTGAGCGGGGCGCTGAGCAGCCACTGAGGCCGTTCCCCCGGCGCGAGCACCGCATGACCATCGACAGTGAGGCGATCGCAGTCGTGCGACTGGATACCGATTCCGCCAACCTGAGCGCCACGCGTGCGGAGATCGCGGATCAACTCCAGGTACCGCTCGGTCTTCTCCCGCTCGCCGAGGATCCCGAACTCGTTCACGAAGAGCGGCGTCTTGGGATCGAGCCGCGCCGCCTCTCTGAACATCCACGCGGCCGCGTCCGGCCCCATCCGCTCGCGATAGAACGAGCCGTCGAGGATCTCGTTGTTCACGTCCCAGGCCACCAGCCGGCCGGCATAGCGGTTTACGGTGGCTGTGAGGCGGCGCTCCATCGCGGCGCGCAGCTCGCTCTGGTCGAGTGCGGCGAGCCAGGGCTGGACCCACTCCTTGTTGTCCCAGAACAGGCAGTGACCACGCATCGCCAGACCGTTCCGGTCGGCAAAGGCGAGCAACGCGTCAGCGGGCGCGTAGTCCTCGCGGCCGCGCTCGACCTCGGTGGCGTACCACTTCATCTCGTTCTCGCAGACCAGGGCGCTCGAATGGTCGAGGATGAACTGCCGGTAGTGCCGGCCGTCGTCGCCGCTGTCGGCAAAGGGAGCGTGCGCGATGGCCGTGCCGAACAGGAAACTGTGGCGCTTGAGCCGGTACTCGAGGCGGGCATCCTTCAAGGGCGCCCCGTTGTGACCGCGGACTTCGACCACCAAGTCACCCTTGCGGAGACGCTCGATCCGGCTGTCGGCCTCGCTGCGCCATTCGGCGCCGCGATGGGGCACAAACCGTGACGCGAGGGGGCGGGATGGCTGTTTCATAGTCGGCACCTCAGGCTCCGGGGATGCTACCGCTTCACGCAGCAAGCTGTCAATTCACTGTCGTTGGGGGTAGTGGTGTCATTTGGAGTGGTGCCCCTTAGGGAACGCTAGTCATTCCCGCGAAAGCGGGAATCCACTCCGCAAGCCTTGGGAAATGAGCTGCCTACAGACTGGATTCCCGCTTTCGCGGGAATGACTGCGGCTTGGAGCAAGTAGCGCGGACCGCCCGTCGGCCGACGGGTCCGCGTCTTGTCCGTGGCCATCATCGCCACCGTGCCGTATTCTATCGCGGTGTCGAAACTCCGGCGTCCTTTTCTTTCCGATCGATATTTCTTTATCGTCGTGCGCCTGCTCAGGCGGCGAGAGAAATTGACCGGGCCTGATTTCGCCCTGTTGGCGCGAGCCTTCAACCGAGCGCGGGCACTGCACCCTTTTTACCTGACAGCTTGGGTCTTTCTCCCCGACCACTGGCACTGCATTTGCGCGCCGGTGTATCCGGTAACGATTTCACTGGCCCTGAAGTCCGTGAAGCAAAGCTCGACGAGCGCGGTCAACCAGCGCCGGGGCGCGGTAGTGGCGTCATTTGGAGTTAGCGCCCCTTAGCATACGCAGTCATTCCCGCGAAAGCGGGAATCCAGTCCCTAGACAACGCATTTCCGGAGGTTTGCGGAGTGGATTCCCGCTTTCGCGGGAATGACAGTGTTGGGGACCACCCCTTCGATGCAAATGACGCCACTACCCGGGGCGCCGGGGGCGAACTGTGGCAGCCCAGGTCCTTCGACCGCGCCCTGCGCAGCGCCAAGGAATACAACGAAAAGGTCGAATACCTTCACCTTAACCCGGTGAGGGCCGGTTTGGCGAGCCGCCCGAAGATTGGCGATGGTCGAGTTACAACGAATACGCCGGCATGAGCGCGGAGGAACAAAACGAACGCTGCGGGTTGGTCGTCGACCGCGTGAGAATGCCCTCCGATCCGCGCGCACGAATTTGATCGCTCCATCAGGGGGCCAAAAAGACTTTGGATTCTAGATTTCAGAACCGAGGCATGTGTGCTACGATGACATTAATGCGAGTGGTTGAGGCACGGTTCGAAAGCGGGTTGCTCAGGCCGAGCAGGCCATTGGCTTTGCGCCCGGGAGAGCGCGTCCATCTGATTGTGGTACGCCAACCGGATCCGCAGCGCTGGGACATGGCTCGTCTTGCGAAGAGCCATTCGGCGGACGAGGCAGTTCTCACTGAGCAGGGTCTTGAGGACTGGGCGGCCAGTCTCGAGCGAGAGGATGGCCGGTGAAGCGGGGCGAAATCTGGTGGGCTGACCTGGGGCCCTACCGTCTGCGCGAACAAACCGGACGCCGCCCGATCATTATCTGGCAGAGCGACGCTCTCACCCACACGCTCCAGTCGATCCTGGTGGTACCTCTTACCACTAACATGGCGCGGGCAAATCTCGCGGGAACCGCTCTGATTGCCGCATCGGAGGGGGGCCTGACGGACAACTCGATTGCACTTGCATTTCAGCTACGCGCCATTCCCAAGTCGGCCCTGCAAGCGAAAATCCGGGATTTAACAGACGAAGAAATTGCTGAACTCGAACTCGCAACCGACGAGGCGCTGGGCCGGGTCGAGCCGGAGATTAAGGACGGTGAGCTGTGACTCACGGCCGCTGGCGCGAGTAGAGCAAATCGCTCTCGGGGAATCGATATTTCTTTATCGCCGCGCGCCTGCTCAGGCGGCGAGAGAAATTCACCGAGCCTGATTTCGCCCTGTTGGCGCGGGCCTTCAACCGAGCGCGGGCACTGCACCCTTTTCACCTGACAGCTTGGGTCTTTCTCCCCGACCACTGGCACTGCATTTGCGCGCCGGTGTATCCGGTAACGATTTCACTGGCCCTGAAGTCCGTGAAGCAAAGCTCGACGAGCGCGGTCAACCAGCGCCGGGGCGCGGTAGTGGCGTCATTTGGAGTTAGCGCCCCTTAGCATACGCAGTCATTCCCGCGAAAGCGGGAATCCAGTCCCTAGACAACGCATTTCCGGAGGTTTGCGGAGTGGATCCCCGCTTTCGCGGGAATGACAGTGTTGGGGACCACCCCTTCGATGCAAATGACGCCACTACCCGGGGCGCCGAGGGCGAACTCTGGCAACCCAGGTTCTCCGACCGCGCCCTGCGCACCGTCAAGGAATACAACGAAAAGGTGGAATACATTCACCTAAACCCGGTGAGGGCTGGTTTGGTGAGCCGCGCGGAAGATTGGTCCCGCCCTGCGGGATCAAGCTACAACGAATACGCCGGCGCGAGCGCCAACGAATCCGTCAGCCGACGGACGGTTTGATCGTCGACCGCGTGCGAATGCCCTCCGACGCGCGCGCACGAATTTGATCGCTCCATCAGGGGGCCGAAAAGAAGCGGACCACAAAAGCGGGGGTCCGCGCTACCCGCTGTTGACAGCCACTCGCGTCCCGCGTTATAGTCTGCGTTCTTTAGAGCGAAGGCGTCCTGTACCATCGCGCGGACTCGTCTCACACGCAGACTGGGTTGACTAGCAGCTTAGAGTGGCCACCAAACGGGATCTTGAAATCGTTGCCGCGGGGCACACTTGCCTTGACCTTATCCCCGCTTTCACGATTGACGGCAAGGTCGACAAGATGACCGACGTCCTCGTACCCGGCAAGATGATCAACATGGGCGAGTGCGTCGTCGTCGGAGGCGGGCCGGTCACGAACGCGGGTGTCTCCATAAGGCGACTGGGCGTGAAGACCGAGCTCATCGGCAAGATCGGCAACGACGACTTCGGCAAGCAGATACTCCGTTGGTACGAGGAGCACGAAGGCCATTTCCAGGGCATCAAGACAGTTGACGGGGAGTCGACCTCGTACACTATCGCGATCTGCATACCCGGGATCGATCGCTTCTATCTCCATCATTGCGGCGCGAACGACACGTTCGGCTACGAGGACATGAACTTCGACCTCGTGCAGCGTGCCAAGCTGATGCTCTTCGGTTACCCACCCTGGATGGCCAAGCTCTACGAGAACACGGGGCGCGAGCTGACGAAGATCCTTAAGAAGACCAAAGAGCTAGGCACTACGACGGCTCTGGACCTCTCGCTGCCGGACGTGAACAGCCGGGCCGGCCAAGTCGACTGGCGCGCGATCCTAAAGGACTGGGTCCCGCTATCGGACTTCATGATGCCCAGCGCGGAGGAGATCTTCTACTTCCTCTACAAGGACAAGTTCCTGGAGAAAAAGGCCAAGCTCGGTCCCAAAGAGAGCGTGCTGGACCACATGACCGTGAAAGAGATCTCTACCCTGGGAGGCGATCTTCTGAGACTGGGGGCGGCGATCGCGATGGTCAAGTGCGGCCACCGGGGACTCTACGTTCGCACCGCCGACAAGGCACGCCTCGAGAAGATGGGCGCGGCCGGCTGTTCCGACCTGGAGAACTGGGCCAACCGCGAGCTGTGGTTCCCCGTCTACCAGGAGGAGCGTTTCGTGGGTGCTCTGGGCTCCGGCGACTCGGCGATCGCAGGATTCCTCTCCGCCTTCGTCTGGAACCACAGCATCGAGTCTTGCCTGCGGTATGGGAACGCGGCCGGCAGCATGAACGTCACTGTTCCGGACGGTCTGACGTGGAACAGGGGGTTCAACGACTTGACGCGCCGCATCCAAGCGGGCTGGAAGACAAAGGACCTGCGCATCGACGAGGCCGGCTGGAAGAAGGAGCGCGAGTTCTGGGTCGGGCCTGACAACCGCGGCAAGTGGGAATCCTAGCAGGATACTGAAAAAACCTTGTGAACGGTGTCATTCCGACCCTGAGCGGAGCGAAGGGGAGGAATCTCGCTCTGGAAACATAGGACTTACGAGATTCCTCGCGGAGTTTACCCTGAGCGGGCAGAGCGAGATCCTTCGCCGCGCTCAGGATGACAGCGAAGGGCTCGGAATGACAACGTCCGCAAGGGTCTTTCAGCAGCCTGCTAGGCGAGCCAAGGAACGGGAGATTGAACATGGTCAAGAAGAGCAATCCGAAGCGAGACGCATTCATCGCCAAGAAGCTGGCGAAGATGAGCCTGGCGGAAAAGATCGGCCAGCTTCTGACGTTTACCCGGCGCGGCGCGATGCTCACCCCCAGCGGGATCGAGCAGATCACCAAGCTGCAATGCGGCGGCCTGTGTCTCGAGCCCTACGCGGTCGAGACCTGCAAGAACCTCTACTGGGGCAACTCCCAGATCGACAAGACCTATCAGAGGCCGGCCGACTACTTCACGATCTCGAACACCTACTTCGCCGGCAAGTCCTTTGGGATCAGCATAACGCCCGAGGACTACACGAAGGATCTGAACCGACTTCAGAAGATCGCCATGAGCAGGCCCTCGCGAATCCCTCTCCACATGACCATCGATTTCGAGGGCGATTTCAAGAACGACTACATGGCCGGCGGTATTCGGCAGTTCCCGCCTCCGATGGGCATGGCGGCGATCGGGGACGTGAAACTCACGTACAAGACCGGCCTGACTATCGCCAAGCAACTCAGCGCGATCGGCGTCACGCAAATGTACTCGCCGGTCTGTGACGTCAACATCAATCCGAAGAACCCGGAGATCGGAGTCCGGTCCTTCAGCGACGACCCTGAGACCTGCGCCAAGTACGCTGTCGCGCTGCTCAAGGGTTTCCAGGACGGTGGCATCGCTGCCACAGCGAAGCACTTCCCCGGCCGTGGCGACTCGGCGACTGACGCCCACGACGTGCTCGACGTCATTTGGGCCGACAAGAAAAGGATGCACGAGGTTGAGCTGTATCCTTTCAAGGCCGCGATCGCCGCAGGCGTGCAGGCGATCATGACCGGGCATTCGGTCTACCCGGCGTATGACGACAAGTACCCGACGACTCTGTCAGAGAGGCTACTCACGGGGCTGCTGCGAGAGGAACTCGGGTTCGAGGGCGTCATCGTGTCCGACGCCATCGGCATGGCCGCGATCCTCAAGCAGTGGCCGCTTCCCAGGGCCTGCACGCTGGCGATCAAGGCGGGATGTGACACGATCCTCTTGAAAGCCGACGACGAATCACGATCGCAGTGCTTCTTTGGAATCAAGCAGGCCGCCGAGTCCGGAGAGCTCTCCGAGAAGCGGATCGACGAGGCGGTGACCCGTCTGCTGCGGATGAAGTACGACCAGGGTCTGTTCGAGACCGCGGGGAAGAAGGATCCGAAGAAGGCTCAGGCCTATGCCATGAGCAAGCCGGTTATCGACCTCTCCTGGGAAGTTGCCAGGAAGGCGCTGCTGGTGATGCGTGACGACAAGAAGATGCTGCCGCTCGAGACCGACCAGCGCATCCTCGTGATCGAGCAGCGGATTCCCTACGAGTTCGTGGGCAAGGATCCGTACATGCACCAGCACATGTTCTGCGAGGCGATGGTCAACCATTCCACGAACCTCATCCTGGTCGACACGGACTTCGCTGCAACCGAGGACGAGGTCGCGGAGTGCCTGGAGCTGGCCAAGCAGGCCGACTTGGTGGTCATGACCAACTACTACGCCCGCATCGTCAAGACCGGCAACAACCGGCTGCTCGTCAAGAAGCTCAAGGAGGCCGGGAAGAAGATCGTCGTCGTGACCAACTCCCCGTACATCGAGGGCACCACCAACGAGGCGGACGCCGTGGTCTGCAACTTCAGCGGTACGCCGGACTCCATCAAGGCTGCGGTAGACGTGCTGTGGGGCAAGCTCAAGCCTTCGGCAAAGACGAAGCTGCCGATCAAGCTGGGCGTGCAGCAGGAGTCCGCTGTGAAGAAGCCGGCGCCGAAGAGCACCTTGGACCTGTCGTACTGCTAGCGCATCCGTAGAGCGAAGAGAAGGGTCTACCTGAAAGCCGTGGCGGTGGCCTGGTGTGCCGCTCGCGAGCGGCCCCGGCTGCCGCCATCCGAAAAGGAAAAGCAGATGCCGAAATCCTATAGTGTGAAAACAACCGACATCTACACGATCACAGGGCCGCAGATCAGAAAGAGGTACGTCGACAACAAGATGTCGGTGCATTTCCAGGGGATGTCCAAGACCCTTCAGTTCCCTCTCACGATCGCGCTGATGGGCGCTCCCACCTGCTCGATCGGCATCTCTCCCGAGGGTCTCTACAACCGCCTGAACGACGCCGGCAGAATCATTCTCCTGAATCACAACGGGATTCAACTCGGCTCCGCGCCGTTCGTGCGCGTCGCTGGCAAGACCTTCATGCTCACGACCAGGAACCCGCGGGCGGTCGAAGGCCCGGACGACGTGCCGGCTCTCAAGAACTACTACCATCCCCCAGTCACTGAGAAGCAGACGAGCCTGTCTCTGGCCACGCCGTTGGCGGAGCTGGCCTACAGGCTCGGGACGGTGAACGTCGTGCGGCGGCTGGTCTCTCCGTTCTTGTCGGGCACCGAGCACACCGTGATGCCGATCAGCGTGGAGGAGTTCGAGGTCACGAACACGTCGAACGAGGAGCAACAGGTCATCCTCGTGATCCCGCGACCGTCTCTGGTCAACCTGCAGGAGAAGGAGCTGAAGCCGACGGACCAGGACACCGTCTACTTCTGCTCAACGCCGGTGAAGGGCCACGTGCACAAGGCGTTTGCCTCGTCGGGCATGAAGGGCGTCGTCATGGGCAGCCAGGAGTGCGGAGACCGGATGGTCCTGGCCGTGCCGGAGATGGAGGGCGTCAGCGTCGACACGCATCCGTCCTTCTGCCTCAACCGGCTCAAGCAGGATCTGCTGCTGAATGACGATGGCACCTTCTACGAGAAGCGCGCGCCCATCCTCAAGCAGGACTACGGAGCGGCGATCAGTCTCACGTTCACACTCAAGCCCAAGGCCACGAGGAAGCTGCCGGTGGCCATCGCCCTGGATTTCCCGCAGCAGAGCTACATCGACGGCAAGACCTTCGAGCGCAAGTACGTCCAGCGCTTCCAGGACAAGGAGAGGCGGGCCGTCGAGCTCGCCAAGATTGCGCTGGACAACTACCCCGCGTGGCTCGAGCGCACCGCGTCGATCCAGAACAAGATCTTCGACCACATCAGCAAGAGCCCCTCCTACAAGAAGGACCGGGCGGGCGCGCTGAGACTCACGCGCCTGATCCTGAACGAGTTCAGCTTCCCGCTGTCGAACGCCTGCATCTGGATCGAGGGCCAGGACGGCAAGGACGTGGCGCGCTTCCTGGAGTGCTTCGACTACGCCTACATCGACCCGTCGGACGTCGACTGGTACTCGATGGTGCTGCTCGTGCTCTTCCCGGACGTCGAGCAGGAGCTGTGCCAGCGATTCATCGACTCGATCCTGGCAGAGGACCTCAAGCCGCGCTTCTATCACTTGCACGGGTCGTTCGTGGAGGCGCGCAAGCACTTCCAGGAGCACCCGGAGGAGTACGAAGGCCGATCGCTCACTCAGATCCGGGATGCCGTCAAGATCAAGGGCAGCGTCGCGCACGACGTCGGCGCCCTGCCCAAGGGCCATCCGCTGCGCAGCGTTAGCGACTACACCTGGTATAACAACAACTACTGGGTCGACCTCTTCCCCAAGCTCGCCACGCGAGTGTTGCGCAACGTCAAGTTCGTCGGCGACGTCGACTTCTTGAGGAGGAACTGGACGACACTCAAGCTCGGTTTCGACTTCCTGAAGACGTATGACATCGACGGCGACGGCATCCCCGAAGGCAATCCCCACGAGGTCAAGAACACCTTCGACAACCTGACGCTGTTCGGCGTCGATGCCTACGATGCGACGACCTACATGGCCGGCTGTCAGGCCATGAAGGTCATGGCGCAGATGATGGGCGACGAGCCGGCGCGGAGGCAGTACGAGGTGGCCTTCGCGACCGCGACCGCGGTCTTTGAGAAGTTGTGGCGCGAGAAGAAGAATCGCAAGGGCACCAAGCTGCAGTACTACGTAACCTGCTACGACGCGAAGACCAAGAAGATGAACACGGATGTCTGGACGAATCAGCTCGATGCCTTGTGGGCGTTGATCGCCATGGGCGAAGAGCCATTCATTCCTGCCGCGAGGGCCAGGCAAATCCTCAAGACGATCTACAAGACGAACCGAACCACGATGGGCTGGGCCATGACTCGGACGGAAAATGCCGAGGCGGTCGAATCGGAACAGGGCCAGGACGTCTATACGACATCCAACTACGTTTTCGCTCAACTGCTCGACTATTACGGCCTCGTAAAGGAGAGCAAGGAAGTCTACAAGGCCATGGACCGGGTCATCTTCGAGTACGGCAACTCCCTGATCAGCCCGGACAACCTCAGGGCCGAGCTGGAGAAGGAACAGGGAGAAGCCACCAAGGGTCCGCACTATATCGTGGCGGCCTATCCCAGGCCAGGCGCAGTGCTGACGCACTTGGTCATGCAGTTCATCAAAGAGCTTCAAGAGCAAACCGGGGCCACCAAAGTAGACTCCCCACAACTGCGCTCTTTCGTGGCCACGATGTTTGGGAAGCCTCACTGATACCAACGTCCAGATGACCACGGAATTGGCAGAAAGGCGAAAGCAGTAGAGTCATGAGATACTTTGTTATATGCTCCGTAAAGGAACATCTGCGAACCACGTTTAGTGCGGCGACCGCCTTGAACCTCCTGCTTCTGACTTTTTGCTTGTGGGCGGCTGAGGAAGCACCATTGACGCTCAAAGACGCGTTCAAGGGTTCTTTCCTGATCGGGGCCGCGCTGAACCCAGCCCAGTTCACCGAACGAGATGCTCGCGATGCCGCCATCGTTAAAGCGCAATTCGACTCCATCTCCCCGGAGAACGTTTTGAAATGGGAGGGGGTTCATCCTGAACCGGGCCGCTATGATTTCGATCTGCCGGACAAGTACGTCGCGTTCGGCGAAAAGAACCACATGTTCATCGTCGGCCACACGCTGGTGTGGCACCACCAGACGCCCAAGTGGGTCTTCGAGGATGCGAAGGGAAATCCCGTTGATCGCGAAACGCTCCTGAAGCGGATGCGGGAACACATCCAAGCGGTCGTCGGCCGCTACAAGGGCCGCGTCCACGGCTGGGATGTTGTCAATGAGGCGCTCGAGGATGACGGCACTCTTCGCCAAACGCCCTGGCTGAAAATCATTGGCGAGGAGTACATTGCCAAGGCCTTTGAGTTCGCGCATGAAGCCGATCCCAAGGCGGAACTGTACTACAACGATTTCTCGCTGGAGAACGAAGCAAAGCGCAACGGTGCTATCGAGCTGATCGGGAAGCTCAGGGCTCAGGGCGTGCCGGTCACTTGCGTCGGTCTCCAAGGACACTACAAAATTGACTGGCCCTCGGTTGATCAATTGGACGCGGCCATCGCCGCCTTCGCGAAACTCGGTGTCAAGGTGATGATTACGGAACTCGACGTTGACGTGTTGCCTCCGGCAATGCAGTACCGTGGCGCGGACATCTCGGCTAACGTTGAGCTACAACCCAAACTGAATCCGTACACGAGCGGGTTGCCGGATTCGGTCCAACAGACGCTAGCGAGGCGGTATAGCGATCTGTTTGGAGTGTTTCTCAAACACCGCGGAGTCCTCTCCCGCGTAACTTCCTGGGGTGTCACGGATGCCAGTTCCTGGCTAAACAACTGGCCCGTACGAGGAAGAACCAGCTACCCCCTCTTATTTGATCGCGATGGCCGGCCCAAACCGGCCTTCTATGCAGTAATTAAGGCTGCGCGCGGAGAATCTGCGGCGAAGTAGCGTCCCGCCTTCTTGGGCCTCGATTGCTTCGGGCAGTTGTGGCCCGGGCAATTGCAGGCTTGCGGATTCCGGTTGACGCGTCCGGGTCACTTCGGCCACTATTGTCCCGCCAGTGTCGATTCACTCCGATCACGACTGGCGTCCCATTGGAATCAGTGAGCGGCTTCGCCGGGATCAGCGGCAAGTGGGTGCCGGAGGTGGGCGTAAGGCAAAGAAGCTGCGTAACGGTAACAGATCCGATCGGGACAAGTCATCGTGGGTTCCACAAGCACGCCGCTGCCTGCCACCTACCCACTATCGCTGTGTGCCCATGCAAGCCCAAATCCCCGGAGGCGAGTCATATGAACGTGACGAAATTCAAATCGGTAATCCGATGGATTACTCACACGCTCTTTTCATCCGTTCTTGCATACGGATTGATGGCGACCGCTTTTGCCCAAGGAAAGGCCGAGAAGCCTTCCCCCGCGTACAAGGATCCTTCTCTGCCCCTTGAGAAACGTGTCGAGGATCTTGTTTCGCGCATGACGTTGGAAGAGAAGGTCCTCCAAATGCAGCACACCGCGCCGGCCATCCCACGGCTCGGCGTTCCCTCCTATGACTGGTGGAGCGAAGCGCTGCACGGAGTGGCCCATGCGGGGTACGCGACCGTATTCCCCCAGGCTATCGGCATGGCCGCCACCTGGGATCACAACCTGGTCCACCACGAGGCCGAGACCATCGCCACCGAAGCTCGCGCCAAGTACAACCAGGCGCAGCGGGAAGGAAACCATAGCATCTTCTTTGGCCTGGATTTCTGGTCGCCCAATATCAACATCGTCCGCGATCCGCGTTGGGGGCGTGGGCAGGAAACTTACGGAGAAGATCCCTTTCTCACCGCCAAGCTGGGCGTGGCCTTCGTGACCGGCTTGCAGGGAAACGATCCCAAGTTTCTGAAAGCGATCGCCACTCCCAAGCACTACGCCGTGCACAGCGGGCCGGAGCCGGAGCGGCACCGGTTCGACGTCAACGTCTCGCCGCACGACCTCGAGGACACCTATTTACCCGCCTTTCGCGCCACGATTGTGGAGGGCCACGCTGATTCCATCATGTGCTCCTATAACGCCGTGGATGGCGCGCCGGCGTGCGCAAACAAGTTTCTCCTTCAAGACACCTTGCGTGAGGCGTGGAAGTTCCAGGGTTATGTAACTTCCGATTGCGGCGCGGTGGGAGACATCACTTCCGGCCACAAGTATACTCCCGACGATGAGCACGGCTCGGCCCTGGCCGTCCAAGCTGGAACGGACACAACCTGCGGCGACGAATACGTGGCGCTCGTGAAGGCTGTGCAGGACGGCTTGATCAAGGAGCGCGAAATCGATACCTCCCTAAAGCGTCTCTTCACCGCGCGATTCCGAATGGGAATGTTCGACCCGCCCGGCGGCGCTTCCTTCAATCGGATTCCCTTCTCTGAGAACGATTCAGCCCAGCACCGGGAACTGGCTTTGAAGGCGGCGCGCGAGTCGATGGTTCTGTTGAAGAACCAGGACGGAACCCTACCTTTCAAATCGAGCATCAAGACCATCGCCGTGATTGGACCCAACGCGGAGTCCTTGGCGGCCCTGGAGGGCAGCTACAACGGCGAACCATCTCATCCGGTTTATCCTCTGGACGGAATCGAGAAATTATTTGATGGCAAGGCGAAGGTCCTTTACTCGCAAGGGTCTCCCTACCTGGAGGGGTTCCCCATTCCCGTGCCACGGACGGCTTTCCATACTGCCGAGGGCGCGAACACGCAGGGCCTGAAGGCCGAGTACTTCCCCAACATGGAGCTTTCCGGAAAGCCCTTACTCACACGCATAGACCCGCAGATTCAGTTTGACTGGAACGCCGCCGCACCCGCGAAGGGCGTGCCCATCAAAGCCTTCGCCGTGCGCTGGACCGGCACGCTCACTCCGCCTCGACCTGGCGCCTATACCTTCAGCGTGCCGAAACCCGGGTGGCACCCGCGCGGTGGGAGGGACGCTTACCGGATCTATCTGGATGGCAAGCTGGTTCTCGACACAACGCTACTCGTCCCCACCACCTGGGGCCTGCCAGAAGAAAAGCTGCAAACCACATTCCAAGCGGACTTCGAGAACACCAAGCCACATGCCTTGCGGCTTGAATATGTGCACGACTCCCCACTCTTCGGAGCCGGCGCCACTCTCAGTTGGCAACCTCCCTTGGAGGCTCTGCGCGACGAGGCCCTGAAGGCGGCACAGCAGGCGGACGTGGTGGTGGCCTTCGTGGGACTCTCGCCCCATCTGGAAGGCGAAGAGTTGCGCATCGACATGCCGGGCTTCGTCGGTGGTGACCGCACGAAAATCGTCTTGCCTGCTGCGCAGCAGGAACTGTTGGAAGCGCTGGCCGCCACTGGCAAGCCTCTGGTCGTGGTCCTGATGAATGGCAGCGCGCTGGCAGTGAACTGGGCTGAGCAGCACGCGGCTGCGATCCTCGAGGCCTGGTATCCGGGCGAGGAAGGCGGCACAGCCATTGCCGAGACGCTGGCGGGGGCTAACAACCCTGGTGGGCGACTGCCCGTCACCTTCTACGCTTCGCTCGAGCAGCTTCCGCCCTTCGAAGACTACTCGATGCAGAGCCGGACGTACCGATATTTCCAGGGCACGCCGCTCTACGCTTTCGGCTACGGTCTAAGCTACGCGAGCTTCGTCTACAGTAATCTCCGGCTCTCGTCCGAGAAGCTGCAAGCCGGCCAGCCACTCACCGTCGAGGCGGACGTCCGTAATACGGCCGGGATCAGTGCCGATGAGGTCGCGGAGCTTTACCTCGAGTACCCGCAGTCGCCAGGCGCTCCCCGGCGCGCGCTCAAAGGATTCGAGCGCGTCCATCTCGCTCCGGGTGAGACCCGGCACGTCGCCTTCAAGCTCAATCCGCGGGACTTGAGCCAGGTCACAGAAAAAGGCGAACATAGGATTATGCCCGGCAGCTACACCGTCTTCGTCGGCGGTAGCCAGCCCACGGAAGGCGCCCATGGCCTCGAGGCAAAGTTGCAGATCACTGGCGAGGTAAAGCTGCCACGCTAGCGTTCTAACTTGGAAGCGGAGGGCTTCGATCGTCTGCCGGAGGGCACAACTGTTCTTATACTGCCTCAGCCTTCCCTGCCGTTGATCGCTTACGAAGTGAAAAAGCGTCAGCTATGCGTTCCATCTCGTAAGCCGTTGAGACTTGCTCCGGATAGTTAACCACTTGCATATCAAATGTAAAGCGGTTGCTAGCGCCGGAGGCGTCGGCGAGGCCTTCCGTAACTCGGCTCGCGACTTGGTTCATATCAGCTCCACAGGTGTTTGGCAGGACCATAGCGAACGCAGCCGAGGACAAATGGTAGAGTGAGTCATCCGTGCGCAGCTTGCGGAGGAGCACCCTGGCTGCGTCCCCCAGCGCTACAGAGACCTCCGCTGGGCTGTCGAACATGGGGGAGGGTTTCAGACGCACAAGTACAAGAGAGAGTGGCTCATCGGTCTGGGTGGCACGGCGAAAACCCATGATCAGCCGATCCTGAAAATGACTGAAACCTGGCACGGTGCCCAGCAAATCTGCGCTCGCCTCTTGGCGGAGGTGCGCCATTTCCGTTTTCTGCTCGACCAAGTTCTTGCGCAGTTGGCGAACGACATATTGCCGGTTCAACAAGTAGGCGACCACGAGCACACACAACGCACAGAAGCCAAAGAACAGAGTCCGTGTTGTGTGCCCGGTAGGGGCTGCGTTACTGCCAAAGACGGCAGGATACATAAGCAAGGCCAACCCCGCTCCCAGGACGAGAATCATCCCGAGCGAAAGCATCGACAACTGCCAGTGACGGCGATCGAGCGTCTTCGGGTCGACCTTGTCAAACAAATCCATTGAAGGCCTCCTGTGGAGGAGAAGCGGACGCACTCTCTGTCTTTAGCAATTCGATAGCATCAGAACTAGCATGCGTTGACCACGCTTTGTATAACACCTGTCCCCCGCAGTGTCAATCCAGTCGTTCAAAGTCAGAACCAGGTGCTCGCTTTGTATTGCCGGTATTCTTCCCCAAACGCTTTTCCCAGGACGGCCTCCTCTTTTCTTGATCGAACGATTTGCGTTGGACAAATCAGAACCGAGTAGGCAAGTGCCGGGATCAGTTCGCCCCAAGCGAGGAACAGGCCTGCAAAAGCCAGTCCGCCGAAGAGATAGATGGGATGACGAAATTTCGAGTAAAGGCCCTTGGTCACCAGCGCCTTGGCCTGGGCCCGGACGCTGAAAGACTTTCCGAGCTGAACACGGGCCACCATCCACAGCGCGAAGCTAGCCACCGCTATGCCGATCCCAACCAGGTATCTAACGTTCCACTGCCATTGGGAAAAGACGTACACCCCGAAACCCAGGAAGAGAACTGGATCGATCCAATAAATGGCCCTCAATAGCCACCTCAAGTACGGAATTTTGCTTCGTGCGGGGTTCCGCTCCCTCGCTGGGGCGCACTACGATGAACGTGGCTTCTGCGCCCGCACGAAGGCGCTCATGAACTTGCCATCCACTGCAACGCGCGCGCGATAGACGCCCCTCATGATGACTACGCGCTGGCCCGGCTGCAGCACCTGCGCCGCCTTGTTGATGATGAGAAAGGGCAGTTCTTTTGCGCCCTGATTCGAATCCGCGGCGCGCGGATTCCGGTTGTCCACGTAGCAGGTCTTGGTGAAGCCGCAAAGTCTCTTTACACTTGCAATATCCCATTTAATTATAATATCTCAAAGGTGATTCTGACTCTTTGAGATGACAGTGGAAGTGCAGACTCAACTTACGACTTCGGATTTAAAGGCGGAGGGCTGAGAGCTGATGGCTGAAAGCTGGTAACCGACCCGCCGTGGCGGGACCACGGACAAAGGACGGTGAATTACTGCTTACTGCCTTCTGCTTGTTGCCTACTGAAATAAGTGGTGCGGAAGGGGGGACTCGAACCCCCACGGTCTTGCGACCGTCAGCCCCTCAAGCTGGTGCGTCTGCCAATTCCGCCACTTCCGCAGGAGAGGGAGTTCTCAGTCATCAGTGCTCAGTCTTCAGTTGTCGTTCGTCAGCCGTCGGTCCCCAACCGTGCGCTGGAAGGGTCCTTACTGATAACTGATTACTGACGGCTGCTCTTCCTACTTCTTCGCCGGAGCGGGCGTCAGGGGCGCCGACACGGGCGCTGACTTGACGGGCGCGTGCTCCAGCACCGAACCCGAGGAAGACTTTGACGCATGAATTGCCAGGGTTATGGAGGTGAATATAAAAATCACTGCCAAGCCCCAGGTGATCTTTGCCAGCAGGGTCACAGAGCCGCGAGGCCCGAAGGCCGCCTGGCTTACGCCGCCGAAAGCCGCGGTGATATCGACGTTTTCGCCGCCCTGGAGAAGCACCGAGCCAATGAGCAGGATGCTCGCTAGGATATGAATCGCCTGCAATGCAGCAAACATGCTATGCAATCTCTCTCTCGGCGCCTCAGCCGCGCGGGTAATTTACCAGGGCGGTAAAGGAATCGACCTTCAAACTTGCGCCGCCCACCAGCGCCCCGTCAATCTCTTCCTGCGCCATCAACGCACCGACGTTGTCAGGTTTGACGCTGCCGCCGTACAGAATCCTGATGCCCCCCGCCGCGCTTTCGCCGAACTGCTGGCGAGCAAGCCTGCGAAGGAAACGGTGCGCCTCCGCAGCCATTTCCGGTGTGGCGGTGCGTCCGGTGCCGATGGCCCACACAGGTTCGTAGGCAATTATGATACGGGAAAAGTCCGCCGCAGTCAACCCGGCCAGGCCGGCCATGAACTGACGCTCCAGGACTTTTTCGGTTTCACCCTTTTCGCGTTCTGCCAGCGTTTCCCCAACGCAAACGATCGGCGTGAGTCCAGCCGCGAGCGCCGCTTTCACTTTCTTGTTCACCTGCTCGTCGGTTTCGCCACAGTCATGCCGGCGCTCGGAATGCCCGATGATCACGTGGGTGCATCCGGCGTCCCGGAGCATCTCCGTCGAGATGTCTCCGGTGTGCGCGCCCTCCTTGTCCCAGTGGCAGTTCTGAGCCGCTACCTTGAGAACGCTCCCGCGGGCGGCTTCGGCCGCCGTACGCAAAGCCGTAAAGGGCGGAGCCACAATCACCTCACAGTGGTTGGCCTTATCAGCCACGGGCCTGAGCTTCTCGATGAAGCCCACGGTTTCCTCAATGGTTTTGTACATCTTCCAATTGCCAGCAATGACGGGCTTTCTCATGAGCTTACTCATTCTCCTCTGCAGACTCCAATGCGGAGTCCACTGCGAACTGCAGCTTTAACGCCTTTACGCGGGGCGAAAAAGCTTTGTGGAACGCCTCCGCTTTTTCCTTGAGCCATGCGAATAACTCGGGCCACATATCTTGATTCTTCAGATCGTCATGGCAAAACTGCGCAATCCTGCCGAACTTGCCATCCTCGGCAGGACAATCCCATTGCAGATTGCCAAGCTCTTTTTCAATTTCAGCCTTTTGTTGCTGTAGAAGCTCGAAGGCGAGCTTCGATTGCTCGCCAAGGATGGCGACTTCACAACCCAAAGTCTGTTTTGTCACCTTAAAAGTCAGCGAAAGCCAAATGCCGGCCTTCCCTAGCGCAATCGCGTAGTCTAGATAAGCGCCTGGTTTGTGCAGGTTGAGAGATGTTCCGCTTTGCTTGCAAAACTCAACGAAGTCCGTCCAGAATTTGAGCTGTAACTCCTTGGTCTGAGTCGTGTGTCGCGTTCCCACTGGCGCCCGCGTGCCCTCCGGTAGCAGGAGAGTGCGAACCAGAACCTCGTGACCCCCGGTAAGTCTCGCATACTTGAAAAGGAAAACATTAAATTCCACGCCGTATCGTTCCCAAAGATAGTTGACAATTCTCTCCGCCGAGCTATCCAGTCGAGACGCGACGATGAGTAACTTGTGGTTCTGCGGTAAGATGTCCGGCATCTCAGCATGGAAATGCTCCTCGAAAGCCTCGGGCAACTCCCCGCCGAGATATTCCTTCGCGTGATCGAAGATTTCCTCGGGGTCTGCTTCATTCAGCCAGGATGCGTAATCCAGTGGCTGCGCTACTGCTTCGCGGGGTGATCTGTCACGTTTCAGCTCGACTATGACCAGCTTCCCCATTTTGTCGATGCAGAGTAAATCCAGACGCCCGACACCGGGAATTTCCCGCTGACGGTCAATGACCAGAAACTCGTCACCCAGGATGTCGGGGGCCTGGGTAATCCAGGCTTCCAGTTCATCCTCCTGGTGTTGAGCAGCCAGGGGTGTTTCCTCGACTGGGCTGATCTTCTGATCTCTAATTTCCCAAATCTTGATCTCCGTGGCCATTGCTCCTCCTACGTAAACCACCTGGACCGTGAGCGGGCTGCCTACTGGGTTCTGCCCTCCTGCCCCTCAGGGCAGCTTCGCGGGTCGTCGCACCCGAACTTTGCTTTCCGTTGCCACGACAATGCACCTCGCCCATTGGGTCACGTCTTCTCGTGCGAACAAATCTGCAACCCGTGCGACTAGCGCCCGCCAACTGGGGGTGCGCAAACGAATGAGCAAGATGCCATGGTGTGTCCCGGGAGCGAAGCGTTGCGCATTGGAGAAGTCCATATCCTGGGTAATCAAGAAACGTGCTTCGCGCTGCGCAGCCTGCCAGACGACTGGATCGGGTTTGCCGGCGATTCCCTCCTCCACAACGGTCTGGACGTCGTGGCTCATAGCAGCCAGCCTTGACGCCAAAGGCAAGGGCAGGTTTTCATCGAGTTTGATCTTCATCGAATCTGAGGGATGGCAGGGACAGGGAGATCCTCCTCGGCAGAAGCTGCCGCAAAAGCAATCGCGGCGCGCACGTCCTCCGGCTTGAGGGTGGGAAATGCCTCGAGGATTTCTTCGATGGAATCGCCGTCCGCGAGGCTGGCGAGCACGGTTCGCAGAGTGACTCGCGTGCCCTTAAATACCGCCTGCCCGCCGCAGACTTGCGGGTCACGGACAATGCGGTCACTGTATCGGCTCCCGGTTTCCTGTGCGTTGCTCATGGCGGTCCTCCTGATCCACCCTCATCTTACCAAATCGCCCGCGCAGTAGCGAACTGCCGACTGCCTACTGCTTACTGCCAACTGTCTACTGCCCACTGCCTTGCCCCTTAGCACCAGTCACCGCGGCGCGAACTCCTCAGGATCGCTCATCACGGAGTGTAGCATTCTGCTGACCTCTTCGTAGGCTGCGGTTAACTCCCCGTGGAGTTCCGGGGTTAGGTAGCCACAATCTCGGGCAAAGTCGAGCCAAACCCTTGTTTCTGTTGCTTCGCCGTCCGCATCTGCTAGTTTGCTCGAAAACATGGCAGGATACTGTCTCTTCCGATATCCCTCGGCAATATGGGCGGCGACGGAGCGCGAAGACCTGCGAATCTGGCTGACCAGAGAGTAGCGTTCCTCCGCTGGGAATGACTGTGAGTGGCGAAAGACCTCCATCGCCGCCCTATAGGCCATCTGGTAGACCCGCAGGCCTTTTACCCCGCCGACTGATTCACCTCTTGCCCTGTCCACTGGCAACCGCCTACTGCTGTCTGCCGACTGCCAACCGCCGACTGCCTACTGCCTAGCCAAAAATATTTGAAATTTATCAAGTCGACAGTCCACAGTTAACAGTCGAGAGTCGGAGTTGATTCCATCGGTCATCTGTCCGATCATCTTGTTTTGCCAAAGCAAGCGAG
>JBEKIZ010000011.1:0-104698 GCA_050011515.1 Terriglobia bacterium
ACGCTTCGCTAGGCACCTCGCGGTATCCAGCGCAAAACTCGGGGCCGAGCGGGTCGCTAGCCCTTTCTCGTGAGACTCTTGCATTCTCTGCTTCATGCCGGTTTATCCCGGCGCACGAATTTCCATTGTCCACCTCCGGCCCGACCGATAACATACACCGGACTGCCACTGCGTGCAATTGTCCCTGTCAGGTTTGCAGTGCAAGGTGCTTCCGCAGGCCGGACGGGCGGCGATTCGCGATGCGGTTGGGAATTGGAGCACGGTTTCGTACTGGCTCGATCTGGGCAACAATGCAGATAGCGGGCAGTTCATCCTGGGTGAATCTCTCAATGTGCGGAATCGCAAGGCAAAACTCCGCCTGAGGTCTGCGGCGGAGCTCTTTCCTGAGATCGTGGATCCGAATCTCGACAACGACGAAGAATCGAGCTGTAGCTCCGCTGAGGCAGGACTCCTCTGGCTGGCCATCGGTTTTTTGCTGCTAGCGTTCTTCCGCAGCCTGGTACAGCCGGCCACTACGCTTGTTGGACTATAATAGCGTCGCAGGTTTGTGGAGCACAGACTCTCGCTTAAGGGAAGGTTCTATGCGACGCAAAGCAATCCTATTGGTGAAGTGGCTCGCAGTCTTGGGGCTGGTTTTCTCTCTAACCCCGTTTTCGTTCGCCCAATCGGCGGGGAAGGATCGCATCGTGCGGGCGATTGGCGACTCGTCGCGGGTCACGCTCCAGGGCAATGTCCGCCCCATGTTCCGGCCTGAAAACGACATGGGACCGGTCGAGGGCTCCCTCAAGCTCGAAAACATCTCCCTCATGTTCAAGCTCACGGAGAGCCAGCAGGCCGGCTTGACGGCGCTCCTGGACGAACTACAGAATCCCTCTTCGCCGAACTTTCACAAGTGGCTGACCCCAGAGCAGTTCGCCGACCGTTTCGGATTGAGCCCAAGCGATGAGGAAAAGGTCGTCACTTGGTTGCAGGCGCAGGGTTTCACCGTGACCCAGACGGCTCACAGCCGCAATTGGGTCTCTTTCTCGGGTACCGCAGCGCAGTTGCAAGCAGCTTTTCAAACGCAGATTCACCACTTCTCGCTCAACGGCGAGACGTACTATGCTAATGCGACGGAGCCTTCCGTGCCCAGCGCCCTCGCGGACGTGGTCTTGGGCATTCAGGCGCTGGACAATTACCCTCTCAAACCGGGCAGCGTCGTCCGCAGGGTGAAGTCGAGTCTCAAACCGGACTTCACCTCCTCCATCAGTGGGAATACCTACGTCGCCCCGGGCGACTTTGCCACCATCTACGACGTCAATGCTCTTTACAGCAGCGGAATCGATGGCACGGGGCAGTCGATCGCGGTGATGGGGCAGACGGACCTCTATAACAACGGGAGCGATATCACCGCTTTCCGCAGTGCCTCGGGGCTGCCGGCGAACCCCCCAACGGTTTTCCTGGTCCCTGGTTCGTCCGACCCGGGCGTCGTCTCAGCGGATATCGTCGAAGCCAGCCTGGACGTCGAATGGTCAGGCGCGGTGGCCAAGAACGCCACAATCATCTATGTCAACGGGGGAGGCAACGGAGTCCTTAAAGCGGTCCAGTACGCCATTGCCAATAACACTGCACCGGTCATCAGCATCAGCTATGGCCTCTGCGAAGCGAAGTGGGGTTCCACGGCACTAAATACCTTTGCGAGTCTTGCCCAGGAGGCGAATACACAAGGACAGACCATTGTGGCTGACGCCGGCGACTCTGGCGCAGCCGATTGCGATGCCCCTTCGTCCACCGTGACGGTTGCCACGCAGGGCCTGGCTGTAAATGCGCCCGCCAGTTTTCCCAACGTTACAGCAATGGGCGGGACGGAATTCAATGAGGGCTCGGGGACGTACTGGGCAGCGGCTACCAACGGGGTGGATGTTTCCCCTTCGGCCCTTTCCTATATCCCGGAGGTGGTATGGAACGATACGTCGTCACCGTTAAACACCCAACACGATCTGTGGGCAGGGGGGGGCGGAGCTAGCGGGTACTTCTCCAAGCCGAGTTGGCAGACAGGAACCGGCGTGCCGAACGACAATGCCCGAGACGTTCCAGACCTTTCCCTTAATTCCTCCTTCTTTCACGACGGAAGCTTGATGTGTGTCCAGGGGAGCTGCGTCAGCGGATTCCGCGATAGTAATCAGGACCTGATTGCGGCAGGTGGAACCTCTGTGGCGACGCCCACTTTTGCGGGGATCGTTGCCCTCATAAACCAGTACATGAACACTCCAAATGGCCAGGGCAACATTAACCACATGCTCTATTCCATGGCGGCGACTACGCCCGCGGCGTTCCACGACATCACGACCGGCAATAATATGGTGCCCTGTCAGGCCGGAACCACGGATTGTCCCAACGGCGGCGCGATTGGCTATAGCGCCGACATCGGCTACGATCAGGCGAGCGGCATCGGCTCCATTGATGCTTTCAACTTGGTCACCGCGTGGGGTTCGTCGGGTGCAGGAAACTTGCCGGCTCCTACCTTGACCGCACCTGCCAACGGGGCGACGGGGGTCGCTCTCTCGCCTGCCTTCAGTTGGACGGCGGTGACCGGTAACGCCGGTTACCGAATCATGATCGCAGCCAGTCCGGCCGATCTGCCGACCAACCCCGCAACAAGCACTTGCAGCGCGTGCACGATTGTTGACACGACCAGCACGAATTCGAATTCCTACACTCCGCCGAGCGCTCTGGCTGTGGGCACCTACTTTTGGCAGGTGCAAGCCCTTGAGCCCTCTTCCAGCAGCGGGACCGCTGCTTGGTCAAACGCTTTTAGCTTCACTACGAACGGCCCGACGCTGGCGGCGCCGACGCTGACCGCGCCCGCCAATGGAGCGACGGGGGTCTCGCTCACGCCCACCTTCAGTTGGACACCGGTCACAGGGAATGCGGGCTATTTAATATTAATTGCTACTACGCAATCCGTGCTGCCCACAAATCCTGCGGTACAGACCTGCTCAGGCTGCGCAACCGGCACGACAACCACGGCGACCTCTTACACTCCGCCGAGCGCACCGGCTGCGGGCAATCTGGCCGCGGGCACCTACTATTGGCAGGTGCAAGCCTTGTCTTCTTCCAGCGGGGTGTACGGGACTTGGTCAAGTGTCTCCAGCTTCACTACCGTCGTTCCGGATTTTTCGCTCAGTGCTTCCCCCAGCACTTTGACGATGAATCCTGGGAGCAGCGGCACATCCACGCTCACCTTGACACCGGTCAACAACTTTTCCGGCAGCGTGACCTTATCCTGTAGCGTGGGCAGTACGCTGGCGGGAGTCACCTGCTCGGTCGGGGCCCTCAACAGCAACAACACGGCCACCGTCACGATTACTGCTTCGTCCTCGGCATCGAACTTTCCTGCGCCGCAGAAGAACCGCCCGTTCAAGGGATGGCCGGCGCCAGCCTTGGCGGCGGCTTGCCTGCTGCTGATGCTCCTAATCATACTACGCCGGCGTGATTCACAATCTCTGCTGTGGAGACCGTGCGTGCGGCAGGTCGCGTTCGTTGCCATGCTCGCGTGCTTGCTGGCGATGATGCTAAGCTGCGGAGGCTCAAGTGGGGGAGGTAGCGGCGGGGGCACCACAACCTCCGAATCCGGCACCGTCACCGTGCAAGGCACGGGCCCAACCACCAGCCATAGCGTGGCGATTTCCGTGACCGTCGATTAAACTGAATTTCCCACCGCGAAGGGGAAAGGCGGCTCCGCAGGGCGGGATTGGAAGACGAGAATCGGCGGTTGAAGCAGATCGTGGCGGACCTGCCGCTGGACAACCAAGCCTTGAAGACGGTGCTGGCAAAAAAGTTGACGCGCCCACGGACCGGCTCGAGGCGGTGGCAAAGGAGAGACAAGAGCCGTTTGTAAAGTCGACCCTCGCCCAGCACGCACTGGCCTTGCTGGCCCGGCTGTTTCGCTGCGGCGAAATCAGCTATCATGGCGGTTTAATCAACCTGGCGACGCGTGCGACATCCGAGCTCATGATCGACCCGCAGTGCTGGAAACGCACCCGGCGAGTGAACAAGCACTCCACGCCGCTACCTCAGCGGCTGGAGGATGGTTCCAATTGCGGAGCCACCTGAGGACGAGTTGATGGCCTGGATCCCCGAGTTTGAAAAGAAGCTCGTGGGAAAGAAAAGCGGGAATCTGGAGTTCAAGGTCAAGGCATTACGCGACCGAGAACTACTGCTTGCTTCGCCGTGCTCCCTTGACTATCATTGCGGGCAATGGAGGGACGGAAAGTGGTCAATTTCAGAGTCTTGCCACACCTAGGTACTTATCGATCGATTGGGGAACATAGAGTGGTCGGCAACTCGCAACCCGTGGGGCATCACTCGTCTGTACATGTAATTCTACTCGTTTTCGTTTTTCTTGTCCTACCTGGGGTTGCATTGGCCCAGCAGGAGGGGCGCGGCGCATCGGAGACCCTGCCCGTACTCAAAGAAGCTCGCCAGGTCAGAGAACTCTCTTCAGAAAAGGCCACTCTTGGCTACCCCATTCAACTGCACGCGGTGGTCACGTACGCCGAGTTCAGCCACGGACACTTGTTCGTCCAGGATGCAACCGCCGGAATCTACGTTGACCCTACCAAACTGGCGGTCCAGTTGCGCGCTGGCCAGTACGTGGAGGTTGAGGGCAGAACGGGGCCAGGGTTTTTCGCCTCTGAAATCGTGAATCCTCGCGTGCGCATCTTGGGCGAAGCTCCGTTGCCAGTGCCACGAAGGGTCTCTGGAGAGGAGTTGGCGTCGGGAGTACAGGATAGCCAGTTTGTTGAAGTGGAAGGCATCGTCATGTCTACCGGCGAGAATGATGGACGCTTACTCCTGCACATTGCCTCCAGAGCGGTTGAATTCCCGGTCTACGTCTTGGTCCAAAAGGCTGCCCCGGAAAACTTGGTAGGAGCAGCAGTGCGACTGAGGGGAGTGTCCAGCGGCATCTACAATGCTAAGACCCAGTTCATCGGCGCCGCGCTGATGGTCCCTGGCTTCGACAATCTCCTCGTGGAGCGCCCCGCACCGACCGACCTTTTCTCGGTTCCTTTGCGTCCCATTCACATCGTTCTGCGACTCACTTCACAGGGAGCATTCAGCCAGCGCGTGAGGGTTCAGGGAGTAGTCACTCTTCAGCGCCTGCGGAGATCGATTTTCATCAGTGATGGACAGCAGGGCGTGGAAGTCCAAACGGGCCAGACAACGGTGCTCAAGCCCGGGGATCGGGTCGAGGTGGTTGGATTTCCTGCGGTGGGCAACTATAGCCCCGTCTTGAAAGATGCGATCTTCAGAAGAATCGGAACAGGCCCGCCACCCCAACCTGTGACCGTGACGGCACAACAGGCGCTCGCAGGCAGCTTTGACTCCGAGCTGATTCGAATCCAAGGACGATTGTTGGACTTCGGTAGGCAAGCGGGCCTACGAACACTTTCTATCAGCACGGACAACCTGAATTTTAGGGCTGAGCTTGAGGAGGCGATAGCAGGGCAAGCTCTGGCCCACCTCCGTGTGGGCAGCCTGGTGCAACTGACCGGGATATGCAACATTGGTGTCGATGAGAACAGGGCCCCCGTAGGCTTCGGACTTCTGCTTCGGGCGCCGGAAGATGTGGCGGTTGTTCAACAGCCTCCGTGGTGGACCCTTGAGCGCGCGCTCTCCCTGCTGGGTTTCACGGGATTGGTCGTCCTCTCGGCGCTAGTCTGGGTAGTCATGCTTAGACGGCGCGTGCAGAATCAAACCGAGACGATTCGGGCGACATTGGAGTCCACCGCGGAGGGAATCCTGGTTGTTGATGGACGAGGGAAAATCACCGCTTTCAATGAGAAATTCGGGGAGCTTTGGCGGATTCCGAAGTCCATTCTCGCGTCGAGGGACGAGGACAAAGTGGTCTCCTACGTGTCCTCCCAATTGAAGGACCCAGAAAGTTTCCATCTGAGAGTGGCCGAGCTTTACGCCCATCCGAACGGGCAAAGTGATGACGTCATTGAACTCAAGGATGGAAGAATCCTCGAGGGGCAGTCCCATCCCCAGAGAGTTGGAGGGAAGAACGTTGGGAGGGTCTGGGGATTTCGGGACGTTACCGAGCGCACGCGGGCCGAGGAAGTGCGCTCGAAGCTGGCTGCCATCGTTGAGTCGTCCGACGATGCCATTATCAGCAGGACGTTGGGAGGGACGATTACCAGTTGGAACAAAGGCGCTGAAGTGATCTTCGGCTATCGGGCCGACGAGGTCATGGGAAAGCCCGTTTCAATGCTTGCGGCCTCCGACTATGTTGACGAATTGGCGGTGATTCTGCACAGGGTCAGGCAGGGTGAGAAAATCACCCATTTTGAGACCGTACGAGTGCGAAAGGACGGCTGCCGGATTGATGTCTCCCTCACGATCTCTCCGATCCGGAATGCCGCGGGAGACGTGGTGGGTGCTGCGACTATTGCCCGTGACATCACGGAGCGCAAGCGGGCGGAAGCGGCGCTGATGGAGGAGAGACATTTGCTCCACACCCTCATGGACAATGTCCCCGACCTGATCTACTTCAAGGATCGCGAGAGCCGCTTTACCCGAATCAATAAGGCGCATGCAAAAGCGTTTGGGCTAAAGGACCCTACCCAAGCGGTCGGCAAAAACGACTCCGACTTCTTCACTGGTGAACATGCCCAGCAGGCCTATGCCGACGAGCAGGAAATAATCAGGACGGGCCAGCCGGTGTTGGGCAAGGAGGAGAAAGAAACCTGGCCGAATGGCCATCTGACGTGGGCCTCGACCACGAAGATGCCCCTGCGTGATGCCAACGGGAACATTATCGGAACCTTCGGCATCTCCCGCGACGTCACCGAGCGCAAGCGGTATGAAGAGTCTCTTCGCGCCAGCGAGCAGCGCTACCGGCTGCTCTTCGAGAGGAACCTGGCAGGGGTGTATCGCGTCACGGTGGATGGCCATCTTCTGGACTGCAATGACGCTTGCGCACGCATTTTTGGCTACGCGTCAACGTCCGAGATGTTGGAGCGCAGGGCTGGAGATTTGTATTTTGACGCCACGGCCCGCAACGAGTTTCTCGGTAGATTGAAGGAGCATGGGACTCTAACCAATTTCGAACAGTGTTTGCAGAGGAAGGACGGGAGCCCTTTGTGGGTCTTGGAGAATGCTACCCTGGTCATGAATGTGGAGGGGGAGATCGCCCACATCGAAGGGAGCCTGATTGATATATCCGATCGCCGGCAGGCGGAAGAAGAATTGCGCCGCGCCAAAGAGACTGCGGAAGCTGCCAGCCGGGCGAAGAGTGATTTCCTGGCAGTGATGAGCCATGAGATCCGGACCCCCATGAATGGGATCATTGGCATGACGGAATTGGCCCTCGACACCCCCCTTTCGCGTGAGCAGCGAGAGTACCTGAGCAGCGTAAAAGAGTCCGCTGACACCCTCCTGACCTTGATCAATGACATCCTGGATTTCTCCAAGATTGAGGCCGGGAGACTTTCGCTCGACATTTGCGAATTCGACCTGCAAGATGCGCTGAGCAACACCATGCGGGCACTCGCCGCTCGGGCTGATGAGAAGGGACTTGAGTTGACATGGGAGACCCTGCCCGACCTTCCGGCCCGCCTAGTCGGAGATCCTGGACGGCTGCGACAAGTCCTTCTGAATTTGGTGGGGAATGGCATCAAGTTCACCGAACGCGGGGAAGTGGACTTGCAGGTCGAGATCGAGTCGCAAGGGGAAGATTGGACCACCCTGCATTTCTGCGTCACCGACACTGGCATCGGCATCCCGTGGGAAAAGCAACAGCGGATTTTTGGGGCCTTCATGCAGGCTGATAGCTCCACCACACGTAAATATGGTGGGACCGGCCTGGGCTTGGCTATCTCGTCCCGACTGATAAAGCTGATGGAAGGGCGAATTTGGCTGGAGAGCGAATCGAACAAAGGAAGCAGGTTCCATTTCACGGCGAAGTTTGGGCTTGTGAAAGGGCCGCAGCCACAGCCCGCTCCCCTGGTAGAGGTCAGCCTGCAAGGTACGCCTGTGCTAGTCATTGACGATAATGCTACCAACCGGCGTATTTTGGAGGCCATGCTCGAGTCCTGGTTCATGCAGCCCGCGTTGGTGGCGAGCGGGCAGGAGGGTCTGGTCGAGATGCGGCGCGCAAAGGACATGGGCAAAACTTTTCCTTTGATTCTGCTTGATGCCCAAATGCCGGATATGGACGGCTTCATGGTCGTTGAGAAGCTCAAGGAAGATCCCACCCTCGCCGGAAGCGCGATCATGATGTTGACCTCTGCTGGACAGCGCGGTGACGCCGCCCGCTGCCGTGCGCTTGGCATCTCGGCGTATCTCGTCAAACCGATCCGGCAGTCCGAGCTCTTGGAGGCAATTCTGCTCGTTCTTGGCCCGCGCTCCCAGAGAAAGGACCACCCTGACCTTGTCACCCGTCACACGATTCGAGAAGAGCGTCGCAAGCTCCGCATCATTGTGGCGGAGGACAACGCGATCAACCGAGAGCTCGTGACGCGCCTGCTCCAGAAACGTGGACACACCGTTATGGCAGTCACGACCGGTCGAGAAGCTGTCGACCTATTGGATAAGGACGCGGCGAATTGTGACATCGTACTGATGGATGTGGAAATGCCGGACATGGATGGCTTTCAAGCCACAGCTATCATCCGTGAGAAGGAAAAGATCAGCGGTAAGCACATCCCGATCGTTGCCCTGACAGCATACGCCATGAAAGGTGATCGTGAACGTTGCTTGGCGGCAGGCATGGACGGCTATGTGCCCAAGCCCATCCGACACCAAAACCTGTTTGAAACTATCCAAACACTCGTCATGGACGTGCCCAACATTCCCACCCATGCGCCTCCTGAAAAACCTCCGGTGGAGGTTCTGGATGAAGCGCTGCTTATGTCTCGGGTGGACAACGACCCTCAATTGCTAAGGGACCTCGTGGACCTGTTTCTGGAGGAGTGTCCGCGTCTTGTGGATGAAATCAGGGTCGCGCTGGACAGGAAGGATGCAAAGGTCCTGCAAAGAAGCGCGCATAGTCTGAAAGGCTCCACAGGTAACCTTGCTGCGAAGATGGCCTCGGAAGCAGCGCTCAAGCTCGAAAGGCTCGCTCAGGCTGGGAACTTGGTGGACGCCGAAAATGTGCTGCGGGAGTTGGAGTGTCAACTGGAACGCTTGAAGCCGGCTTTACTCGCCGTTCGGACGGAGACAGAGAAAAGAGCGCTCTGATTGCCGCGGAAACAAGTTAGAACGCCCCCGCAGGCTAACTTGTTCACCCACGGCGACGGCAACTTCAAAGCCCCAGGGTTGCGCCGTAACATAGACCCTGTGAAGAACCCAGCGAGGTAACTCAGGAAGATGTCCACCACGAGAATCCTGGTCGCCGAAGATGAAATCACCTTCCGCCATATGCTCCAGACTTTCCTTACCAAGTGGGGCTACCAGGTTGTGGTCGCGAGCGATGGGCTGGAAGCGTGGAAGGTGCTTCAGGGGGAGGATAGACCGCGGCTTGCCCTTCTGGATTGGATGATGCCGAACATGGATGGTGTGGAGATCTGCCGTGCGATTAGGGAAAGCAAGCCAGACCCTTACATTTATCTCCTCCTATTGACAAGCCGGGATCAAAAGCAAGACGTGGTGGAAGGCATCGAGGCTGGCGCTGACGACTATCTCATCAAGCCTTTTGATCCGCGGGAATTAAGAGCCCGGATCCACGCGGGGGAACGCATCATCGAGTTGGAGGACAGGCTGATCCGCGCGCAGGAGGCGCTCCTGGAATTGGCAACTCATGATCCCCTGACGGGTCTATTGAATCGCAGGGCATGTCTCGACTCCTTGTTGGCTGAATTAAGTCGGGGATGTCGCTCCGGAAACCCGGTATCCATCGTCATGGCTGACATCGACCACTTCAAGAGAGTTAACGACACCCACGGACACCTGACCGGGGATGAAGTCCTTTGTGAAGTGGCTCGCCGAATGCAAAGCTCACTGCGGCGCTACGACACCATCGGTCGATTTGGTGGGGAAGAGTTCCTCTTGGTTCTCCCCGAATGCAGTCTGGAGGAAGGTGTGAAACTGGCAGAGCGAATATGCCACCTGGTTCGTTCAGAGCCGGTGCAAGCCAAGAATAAACCCATCGACGTCTCAATCAGCCTGGGGGTGACAGTCGCCAACCAACTTGTTCCGGCGGACCTCGAAGCATTGCTGGGAACGGCGGACGCCGCTCTTTACCGGGCGAAAGAGGCAGGACGCAATCGAGTTGAATTCTCTGCCAATCCCCGTCCCTCCTCCGGGACCCCCGACTGAATTGCATGTCGGGAAACTAGCCCATGCAAAATTCAGCTTTCAAGCTTGAACCGGGTCGACGCCAGGTTGTATAGGCGTCGCCAGACAAGCCGATTGATGGTAACGACCATCGCCGCCAAGGAAACTGTGGCCGCGAGGAGCAGGCGGGAGTTGCCACTGTCTGTCGCCTGACTGATCACCGCACCGAGTCCCACAATCGAGAAGGTTTGCCCTCGGAAATGGAAATACTCCGCGACGATGCTGGCGTTCCATGCTCCGCCAGAGGCGGTGACCAGCCCGGTTATCAAGTAGGGAAAGATTCCGGGCAAAAGCAATTTGCGCCAGCGCTCGAGGTTGCCCAAGCGGAACACGCCGCACACTTCCTTGAGGTCCGTCGGAATGGCGCTGGCCCCGGCGATAACATTGAACAGGATGTACCACTGTGTACCCAGCAGCAAGAGAACAATCGAGCCAATCCCCAGTCCGCCGCCGAGGCGGAGCAGCAGAAGCAGAACGATGGGGAACAAAGCCGTAGCGGGTACGGAGGCTGCAATTTGAGCGATCGGTTGGGCGACAGCGCAGAGCTTCGGCCTTAACCCTATATAAAGCCCGACCGGGATCGTCCAGCATGCCGCCAGCAAGAGAGTCGCCTCGACTCGAAGGAAGGTCGCTCCGGCTCCCCACAGGATTTCTCGTATTTCTGGTCGCGAGAGCGCCGCGAGCATGCCGCTCATCTTCCCGACCGCGTACGTGACGCCAAGCAGCGCAACCACCAGCAGGGCGCGTAACGCAAATTTCACCAGCCCACGCCCCAAGTGATACCGGTGGGGGGATGCTTGGGCTCGAGCAAAGTGCAGGTTCAAGGCCTCACGCAGAGGAAAGACAAACGTGCGGGCGGCAAGATGCAGGACCTTCGAACGGCGCAGTAGATCGAGAACGGGTGATCGCGGCGTCACCGCAGCTTCGACCTGCTCAAATTTGAACTTCTCCGCCCAAGCGATGGTTGGACGCCAGATGATCTGGTCAACCAACACGATAACCGCCACCATGGCAGTCAGTCCCCAGATGATCGCTCCAGTATCTCCCGCATTGGCGGCGGATTGGAGGTATGAACCGAGGCCGGGAAGACGAAGGTCGCGATTTCCCAAGACAAACATCTCGCAGGCCATCAGAAAGAACCAGGCGCCAGCCACCGACATCATGGAATTCCAAATCAGACCGATGGCTGCGTAAGGCAGCTCCATTTGCAGGAACCTTTGCCACCAACTCAACCGGTATACCTTCGCCGCTTCACGCATCTCATTCGGAATGCTCTTGAGCGATGAGTAAAAGCTGAAGGTCATGTTCCAGACCTGCCCGGTGAAGATCAATACGATGCACCCCAGTTCCACGCCCAATTGCCGAGTGGGGAATAAGGCAACCATCGAGACCATCACGCTGGGGAGGAAGCTGAGAACAGGGATAGACTGCAACGTGTCCAGCAGCGGAATCATGAATCGTTCCGCTTTAGCGTTGTAGGCGGCAATATATCCATAGACGAAAGTGAAAGCCAAGCTGAGGACGTAGGCCATCGCAATGCGAGTGAGCGAGAACAAGGCATACTTCGGCAGTGCTCCGGGATGGAGTTGAATTTCAGCCTGAGTATTGACGGGGCCAATCCCGTAGCGACTGAACGTGAGCAAGCCATAGAGGATTGCCAGCCCCGCAAGGATGATGGGCAAGTCTCTCAGAAAAGGCGGGACAGTGGGAGGAAAGATTCCCCAGGGCGGAGGTGCAGACGAAGCTTTTTCAGTTCGCGGCGTCATCAGTGATGCAGAACATCTTCGGGAGAATCTACGGAGCTTGTGCTTTGGTACGACAGAAGTCTGTCGCTCGCGGAATCGTAGGTAAATATCTCGCCATATCGACCCCAATGCAGGGCAGTCTCGATCTGCCTTTGGGCCTCATCCTCGGAGAAGTGTTCCTCCAGGAGGTCACGAAAGAACTCAAGTGGCATAGCGTGGTCTGACTTACTCTTCAGACTATTGTTAATCTGCTGAAGCAGTGAGACATTGGCGAGTGCGGCCTCACGGAATAGGAGCTTTCGCGTGGAAATGTCGGCTTCGGAAAACGCCTTTCCCTTTGGGGTAATCTCAACATCGCCCTTATCTGATCTGGCGAAGGCAAGCAGCGTCGCCGCCTCGACGATGGGCAGCAAGTCTCCGACATCCATCAACAGTTCTTCAGCTAAGTGGTACAGGTCCTCCTCGCCGCCGCGGTCATCAAGTATTTCGAGCAGTCCTGCGACTCCGCCCGGCCGGGCATGGGGCAGCATCTGGGAGGGCGTTCTCGCCAGCCGCTCCGCGGTTGAGGGCGGCGCGGGCTCGAGCTGCGGCTGTGTCATCAGTTTGTAAATGTAGTCGACATAGACGAGGAACTCGGCGGAAGTGTGTGCCCTTGGCTGCCGGAGCGGAACACGAAAGTCGGCGCGGATTCTTGCCGGGTTACGCCCCAGGACGATTATTCGGTCCGCGAGCAGAACCGCTTCCTCGATGTTGTGAGTAACCAGGAAAATGCTTCGGGTGGGGATCTTCTTTCCAAGCCACAACTCCATCAGTTCGCCCCGCAGATTCTCCGCCGTCAGGACGTCAAGAGCCGAAAAGGGTTCGTCCATGAAGAGAATTTCGGGTTCCACCGCCAAAGCGCGTGCGAATCCTACGCGCTGCTTCATGCCTCCCGAGAGTTCTTTGGGGTACGCGGTCTCAAACCCCTTCAACCCTACTTTGTCAAGGGTTCGGAGCGCGCGATGATGTCGTTCGAAGTGTGCCATACCCCGTGCGAGGAGTGGAACCTCAACGTTGTCCAGAACCGTGAGCCAGGGAAACAAGGCGAAGCTTTGGAACACGATGGCGACGTTTGGCCGGCACTCATTCAGGGGTTCATCATGCCACAGGATTTTGCCGCCGGAGGGTGGTGTGAGTCCGGTGAGGATTCGCAAAAGGGTGGATTTGCCACACCCAGAAGGGCCGAGAAGGGCCACAATCGAGTCGGGCTCCACAGACAGATTGAGAGGAGCAATAACCTGAATCTGTCTGCCGTCCGGCTGTAGAAAACTCTTCTCAATCTGGAGAGCCGCGATAATGGGTTTGACCACCGAGGGAGGCCTGGCAATAGCTGCCCCCAATTCTTCCCCAACTGCTTCGGCAGGTTGCTCTCCCGAGAGTTCGTCCATCAAATGCTGCCAGGCTTCCTCCGGTAGCTCATCAAAGAATTCATGACGCTCTTCAGGCTTGGTCTTGGCAATAATAGCGCGCAGTTCTTCTGCCGGCCGGGAGTGGAGCAGAACATAGGAGTGGTAGTAAGGAAAATGCCCAACTAATGTCGCCGCAAAATCCACGGGCAACGCACGAAACAGGATCTGCTGCTCTTCGTAGGGGATGCTCATGACCAAGTCTGCTGCGACATCGGGATCGAGACGTTGTAGCAGCGCGACGGCGTGCTGCGAACGTCCTTGGAACAAGAGCTCTTGAAGTTTCTCGGCAGTCGCTGGGTTCATCGCGTGTACCCCATAACTGACTGTAGCACTAGGCGCCAACTCCATCGCACGGCGCGAAGAAAAGCAGATCCTTCGCTTCGCGCAGGATGACATGTCCCGCCGCGGCGGGAGCGGAGCGCAGCGTAGCGAAGAATCTGCTTTTGGTCGCCGCTATGCCGCGCTGTGGAACCTGAACAGCTTCCACGGTCCCAGGCAAAGTCTTTCTTGGGCGGCAATCATGTTACCAGAAGCAGGGGGCGTTGGGGTCCGATGTTGCCCTGTGGAGCCCAGCGGGTTATCCCTGGGCAGTCGCCACGGCGACCGTCCCCGCCCGCAAGGGCTGGTAGTGGGTCAATTTGATGCTGTAGCGGCGAGTTTATCTCGCCAAATGGCGGCATAAAGCCGCCTCTACATCAAATTGACCCGCTACCCAACGGCGGGAGGACTTCCGTTTTGTGCCTTTCTCGCCGATAATAGATCTTGGAAGCTGGAAGACTCACCGCCCTTATAAGGAACATGTCTACTAACCGCCGTCCAGATCCTGAGCAACTGTTGCGCCAACTTCAGGCCGAGGAGCAATACTACAAGCGCGGACGACTCAAGATTTTTCTCGGATACGCGGGAGGCGTGGGAAAATCATTCCGCATGCTTGACGAGGCGCGGCGCCGGCGGACACGAGCAGAGGATGTGGTAGTGGGTGCGATCCAACCCAAGGTCTCAGCCGAAGTCGAAGCCCTGCTGCAAAAAATGCCAATTATCCCCCTCCGTACCATCGGTGGCGTGCCCACGATGGACGTGGAGGCCATCCTGCGTCGCCACCCCCAAGTCTGCGTGGTTGATGGTCTGGCTTATGACAACCCCCCTGGCAGCCCGCACTCCAAGCGCTGGCAGGATGTAGAGCACCTGCTTTCGGCGGGCATCTCGGTGATTGCCACGGTCAACCTCCAACATATCGAGGAACGGCGGGAGGAGGTGGAGAGGATCACGGGCAAGCACGTGACGGAGACCGTTCCGGAAAGCTTCTTGCGCAATGCGGACGAAATCGAAATTGTGGACGCACCGCCCGATTTTGCTCTACAGCGCGACCCCAGCCCTCTGGTTACGGATCAGGCGCGCGCTACGACCATCCTGCCGCAACAGCTTTCTGGACTGCGGGAGATTGCGCTCCTGCTGGCTGCGGATGTGGTCGACTATCAGCTTGAGGCTTACCTGGCGCGTCATGGCATCGAGCAGGTTTGGGGCGCCCATGAGCGCATTCTCGTTTGTGTTTCCCCTTACGCCGACGCTGCCGAGATCATCGCCAGCGGAAGGCGCAACGCCGAGCGATTCCATGGGGAATTGTTTGTGGCGTACGTTAATCGGCCAGACGTCACATTGGAAGAAAAGACTCTCCTGGAGAGAAACTTATCGCAGGCGCGGGCTGCCGGCGCGCGCATCGAAGCACTGGATGGCGAGGATCCAACCTACATCATCATGCAGTTTGCGCGGGCCCACGGCATTACTCAGATCTTTTTGGCGAACCGAATGAGCAACAACTGGTGGGATCGCGTCTTTGGCAGGCCTGTGGAACACCTCATCCGGGCAGCGGAGAATATCGACGTCAGAGTTTTCCCAGTATAGCAGGCTGATGAAAAAGTGCCCATCATGTCATGCTGAGCGAAGCGAAGCATCTCGCTCTGTTTTGAAGTCAAGAACTTAGATTCTTCTCCCGCGACTGCGGGATCAGAATGACAGCTTCTGAGTTTTTTCATCAGCCTGATAGGATGCCGTACATGTCCGAGTCCGTCCGTCGAGGCACGCTTAAGATCTTCCTGGGTTACGCCGCGGGCGTCGGCAAGACTTATCAGATGCTGGACGAAGCCCACAAGTTGAAGAATGAGGGTATTGACGTCGTGCTGGGCTATTTCGAGCCCCACGGGCGCATGGACACCATTACTAAAGCCGAGGGCCTGGAATTCTTACCCCGCCGCAAGATCGCATACCGAGGAGCCGTGTTTGGGGAAACGGATGTCGATGCCATACTGCGTCGCCGTCCCCAAGTCTGCGTCATCGACGAGTTTGCACACACGAATATCCCGGGATCGGAGCGAGAAAAGCGCTGGCAAGACGTTAAACTCCTGCTGGACGCTGGCATCGACGTGTTGACCACGATGAACGTGCAACATCTGGAGAGCCTTAACGACCAGGTCTGGCAGTTCACGGGCATCCGCGTGCGTGAAACCATCCCGGATTGGGTAGTCAAGCAAGCCGACGAGGTGGTCATGGTCGACTTGCCTCCTCAGGCCCTGCTCAACCGGCTGATGCGCGGCGTCGTCTATGCACCCGAAAAGGCGCACCAGGCGATGGAGAATTTCTTTAAGGAGTCGACTCTGGTCGCCCTGCGTGAGTTGGCGATACGCCAGACCGCACATGAGGTTGACGTTCGCCAGTCGGTCCAGGACGACACGGAGGCCGTTAGGCTTGGAGGCGAAGACCATGACTCGCTTTCATCTCAGAGGCCGCGGACGTCCGACCGAATCCTCATTCTCGTCACAGAAGACCCCTCTTCAGCGGCGCTCATCCGACGCGGCAGGCGGGTGGCCGATTACCTGAAGGCGGACTGTTTCGCGGTGTGTGTCCTCCGCGACGGCAGCTTGCATAATATTCCGGCAGGCCAGCGCGAGGCCGTAGAAAAGCACATGAAATTCGCCCGGAACTTGCATATCGAGCCCAGCGTGTTACAGGGCGAAGATGTGGCCCAAACTTTGGTCGACTTTGCCCGCCTTCACAGAATTACACAGATCTTCCTTGCCCGGCCCCAGCAGAAGAGATGGCCGATGATTTTTGGCCGCGGTTTGGTGGAACGGGTGGTCCGCTTAGCCCACGATATCCAGGTCACTATTGTGGCCGAGCACCGCCGGCAGCAAGAAGGCTAGGCCAACCACGCCCGCGGCGGGTCTGCAGTTGCTCTTATTGCCCAGTGGGCGACCTACAAACTGCCCAGATGCTTCGCGCAGTTTACCCTGAGCCCGTTCGCTTCGCTCAGGGTAAACTGCGCGAATGGGTTCAGCATGACAATGGCCATGCCAGGGCGACAGGCAACTGGTTGTCAACAAGAAGCTTCACGACGCCTGGAGGACCGTGTGGTCAGTCTGGTGTGCGGCGTATTCGATCGCGGCGATGATGTCTTCCCTGTCAAGCGCCGGGTAATCCGAAAGGCTTTCTTGGAAGGAAGCGCCCGCCGCCAAGAGGTCAAGGGTGTCGGAGACACGCATCCGTAAGCCGCGAATGCACGGCCGCCCGCCGCATTTCCCCTCTTCCACCGTAATCCGCTTCAGTCGCTCGTTATTCATACCTCCGAGATTACTTGCTTGGCTCTGGAATGGCGAGGGCGATGAAGCCCCGGTAGCGGGTCAGTCTGCTGTAGCGGCGCTCTCCGAGCGCCGGAACTCCTTGAGAGTTCAAGACCGGCGGTCGGAGACCGCCGCTACAAGAAACAAGCTGACCGACTAACGAAGTGCCTGCGGCGCGGACGAGAGGCTACGTGTGTCGGCTATAGAGGAGCGGGCGAGCCGCCGAGTGTGTCAAAATGCCACACTCATACGATCTCCCGTATATTCGCTGTTGTAGTTCTAAACCCTTTAAAAACAATGAGATAATCTGCCGCGGAGGCAGAACACTGAAAAAAATGAGACCTGTGGGAAAAATGGGAATCTCACGCCCAACTCGCTACCCCGCCTTGCTGGACGCCTGCTGAAGCGGGCTAAAACGCCGCTGCGTTCCGCGCCTACGCGAACGATGGGCACAACATACGTCTGCTGCGAAAGCGAAGAACCGGCTTCGTACATCAGACTTCGCTGAAAGCTGAATCGAGGAAGGAAGCCATGTAATAGGCGTCCAGGAATTTGAACGGCGCCTCTCCCGTGGTGTAGTGGCCGCAGGGCAACACGGCCACCTTGGGGTCAAGCTTGAGACGAACGGATTCAGCGATGATCTTTCGCGAGAACTCAGGCAGGAAAGTCAAGTCGTAGAGGGCATAAATGAAGAGCGACTTCTTGGGCCAGCGAGCGAACTTTTCCGCATAGGCAATGGGGCTGATGGCCATCCAGGCGCGGCGAAGGCGGTCCAGGCTCAAATCGGCCTCGAGCCCGGCGCGCACGTGACGCGTGGCTTGACCCGTCCAGACCACCTCGCCGAAAGTCGTTGAACAATGATTGAAAACGTTCACCTTCAAACGCTCGTCATGCGCGCTGGCCAGGTATGCGTAGCACGAGCCCAGGCTGGTCCCCACAATGCCAAGCTTGCGGCACCCCTGGCTTTCCAACCAATCCAGGCACGACCGCGTGTCGACCACAGCCTGCCGGGCGGCATCGAGCGTCCGGCCCAGATTCGATGAAACAGCATAATCCGCGCGCTCAATCTCCGGCGGCTTGCGAAGGTCGTGATAGGGCAAGCTTAAGCGCAGCGCCGAAATCCCAAGCAGGTTGAAGATGCGGCAGAGCGCGTTGTGGCTTTCCAGGTCGGCATTCCACTGCGGCAGTACCACCACCGCCCCGCGCCGCCCTGCCGGAAACCAAAGAGCTCGTACGCGGTTGTTATTCGGGACCATAGTCCTGACGGGAGATGTAAAGAACAGGCAGTCCCCTTCCAGATGAAAATCTGAAGGTGTCTCGTAAGCGTAGAAGGCGTCACTTTGCGCAAGGATTTCTTGGTTCAGCTTGCCAAGGAATTCTTCTGCATCGCAGTCCGAGGCGGGAATTTTCCCGTTCACGAACCGCCAGCCTGCGGTCCACTCCAGTCCCCAATCCAAGGGGGACACCACTCGATTCTTATCCCGCTCTGTCAAACGGGTTTCCCACGCGTAAATCCACTCCTTGTAGCGCTCGCGCATGGCCCTCAAGGGACAAATCAAAACCTGCAATTATAACCTGAGGGAGCGTGGAAGATAACGGGTCCCGGAAGGAGGGCAGTGTCGCAATCTGAATGTGGGGCTGCCTCCCCCGCAGGGCGGCACGGGGCGGCCCTACCCATGCGGAGCAATTTCAACTTAGGATTTCGGGTTCACGCTTTCCAAGAAAGGGGGATCCCTCCCGGCGCAGGGTTCGCCGTGCAGCCCTGCGCCGGTTTCTTCACCACTTGGTGGGTCCTACTCGCCAGGAGGCGCTTGAGCAGGAGACGGTGGAGCTGGAGGCGGTAGAGCAGGAGGCCCAAACCCCGGTTCGGCGTGGGGCCCGCGTTCGATAATGATACCCCGGTGCTCAGGTGGACCGGGAGGCCCAAATCGCGGCCCAGTGAGGGTCGTGGCGATCCCCGGCAGGTCGCGAAGCTTCTTCCACTGATCGACGGTGAGAACCCGGCGAATCGCGAGTAGCATCTGCGCATTCGACTTTTCTAGGTTGGCTCTCGCCTGAGCAACTTTATCGATCTGGGCGATCACCTGCGATTCGTCGGGCTGATCGGCTTCAATCAGCGGCTCCAGGATCGCTTCCTGCTTTTCCAAAGCGGCGTGGAGATCGATGAGTTGTAGGCGGTGATCCTGGAAGATCTTCTCTATCTTCTGGACCTGTTCATCGCTGACCCCGATCTTCCGCATCAGTTCCGAGTCTTTCCACCATTTTCCAGGACCACGGTGACCCATACCGGGTCCACGATCGCCGGGTCGGACCGTTATTATTCGAGGGCCCATTTGGGTGCTTGGCCCCTCGGCCGGTGGAGGGGTATCTTGGGCGATGGCCAGCCCGCAGAACGCGATCACCAGTGTCAAGCTTGCTAGGGTTGCCTTCATTTTATTTCTCTCCTTTTCTTTAAAGTGCTCTTCGTTTGTTCTTTATTCGTTAGGATTTCATTCCGCTCCTCGGCGATCAGGACCGCGGGGGCCAGGGCTTCGGGAACCTCACGTGCAAGGTCTCTTTGAACCTCCTGTAACAGGACCTTGTCCGCATCCTCCGTGGCTTTATTTTGGGGAGGGTTCGGAGTGCGCGTCAGGAATATGGCCGTGATCAGAACCATTACCATGGCCGCAACCCAAGCCCAATGTAACGGATACCAATCGGAAACCTGTTCGCGGATGGCGAGCTGCTGCTCTCTCCAGAAATTGTTGTCACGTTGGGCAGCCGCATGAATCGAATCGCGAAAGCAGGAGATGGTGCTCCGCAATTCCTCCGCCGCGACAGAGCAAGCATGGCAGGTCTCAAAATGACGACTGACGAAATCGTCTCTGGTGCCGAGCATCCACTCAGTGATTTGGTCCTCGCTCAGATGGTTATTCACGGGCTCTACCTCCCTTGAGTCGCTGCCGGACCGCGCGAACCGCACGGAACAAGTGAGTCTTAACCGTTCCCAGCTTCAGAGAAGTCACCTCGGCGATTTCTTCCAGGCTCATTTCCTCGACAAAGCGCAGGATGAAGATCGCCCGCTGCTGGGGAGAGAGCTTTTCAACTGCCGACCAAACCGTGGCCACCTCCTCTCGTCCAAGGAGGACCCGCTCCTGGGACGCATGGGGGTCCGGCAGCCTCTGCTCGAGGTCCGCAACATCCTCGAATGGTGAGGACAATCTATGCCAAAATTCCCTCAGGCGGCTTCGTCGGTGATCGCGAGCCAAGTTCACGGCGATTTTGAGCAGCCAAACGCCCACACTCGCCTCACCCCTGAAGGAAGCACGCCTCTGATAGGCTTTCAAAAAGCACTCCTGGGTCAATGTCTCCGCGGCGTCGGGGTCTCGGAGCATGCCGAGCAGAACTCGGTAGATACGTTGCTGGTGCGCCCGTACAAGTGGCGTAAAGTCATCGAGTGCAGTCATCCCGAGGCCTGCTTCCTCCTGAACGGGAATCAAAACCGCGGCTCGTTCATTCTGCACCATGCCCGCTCCTTATTACATCAAGACGAGTCAGGTATCAGAAGGTTTACATGGAGCAGCCCAAATTCCCAATTTAAACTCACCTTGTGAGCTTCGCTTGACGACTCTTAGCATTACTCGTAGACTACAAACTTGCCCGCATAATTGGAGCCGACTTCGAAAACTATGTCATTCCGAAGCATTCTCGTCGCATTCTCGTTGGCTCTGGCACTGACTCCGGTTGGTTGGTGCCAGAGCAACATCCAACTGTTTCCTATCGCTGATGTCAAGCCGGGCCTGAAGGGCGTCGGCCTCACAATCTTCGAGGGTGACAAGATTGAAGAGTTTCAGGTCGAGATTCTCGGCGTACTGATGAACGTGCTGGCGCCAAAACACGACCTCATCCTGGCGCGACTTTCAGGAGGCCCGCTCGAGAAGACGGGAGTCATCGCCGGGATGAGTGGAAGTCCGGTTTACATTGACGGCAAGCTTGTGGGCGCGGTGGCTATTTCATTTCCATTTTCGAAAGAACCCCTGGCCGGCATTACGCCCATCAAGGAAATGCTGCAAGTCGTCCCCGAGGCGAAAGGTCAATCGCAAGCTCAGGCGGAGATGCCCCTGGATTTTCGCCTGGCTAGAACCGCGACCGGCCTTCGCGAGAGCGCGCGCTTGATTCCCCAGCAAGATTTTGGCCCGGAAAGCTTCCGGGGATTCTTTCCGGCGCGCCCAGCGGAGCTTTCGCTCCCCGCCCTTCAGTTGCCGCTACGGTTTGGCGGATTCGCCGCCGACGCATTAGAACCCTACTTGCCGCTGTTTCGCCAAATGGGGTTTGAACCCATGATGGGCGGCGCCCTTTCGGGCGGAGAGAGCTCGACACCGGTAAAGGCAGAATTAGAGCCCGGTTCGATGATCAGTCTGCTGCTGGTCCGAGGCGATCTCAATTTGAACGCGGACTGTACGGTCACCTACCGGCAAGGGAACGACCTCTATGCATGCGGGCATCGGGTGCTTTCGGTGGGCCCGGCTCAGATCCCCTTTGCGTCCTCCCATGTTCTGGTCAGCGTACCAAGCATCGCCGCATCCTTCAAGCTGGATGCTCCGGGGCAAGTGGTGGGAACGATTCGTCAGGACCGCTTTGACGCCATCTATGGCGTGGTGGGAGAAAAGAACCCGCCGATGATCCCTGTGACCGTCCAGATCCAAAGCACACTGAATACCCAGGCGGACTACAAGTTCGAGGTTATTCAGGAATCGTTCCTCTCGCCCTTGCTGGTGAATCTTGCTGTCGTCTCAACCCTGAGCAACACGGAACGAACCCTCGGTGCATCCACATTGGAAGTCAATGGGAAGATCCGGCTGGGCGGCGGAGAAGCTGTGGACTTCCAAGACGTCTTGTCGGGCGAGATGGGGACCGCCGCGCTGGCGGGTTCGGTGGTGGCCACCCCCCTCGCCTATCTCCTGGGCAGCGGTTTTCCTGATCTGCGCATTGAGGGCATCGACCTCTCGGTAAAATCGAGGAACGAGAGGGGTGTGGCCACGTTGGAGCAGGTTTGGATTACAGAATCCGAGGTGAAACCCGGCGACCACATCGAGGTCATCGCGCTTTTGCGGCTCCCCGGTGGGCAAACGGTGACCCAGAAGATTCCTGTTGACATCCCTGAAAGCGTGAGCGACAAGGCCTTGATGCTTGCGGTGGGAGGCGGGTCCAACATCAACGCTTTGCAGTTCCGACTCACGCCGCCGGGGAGCGACGCGCGGGACATTCATCTACTCGTCAAGGCCCTGAATCGTATGCGCCGGAATAATCGGCTCTACGCGCTACTCATGGCCCCCCAGCGCTCGTTCATAATGCAAGGGGATGAATATCCCTCTCCCCCACCCTCCCTGGTACAGACCTTCATGGCGGACCCCGCGGCTGCATCCAGCGTCAACCTCAGCGGCACTTCGGTGGTCGGCGACTTTGAGGCGGCAGCGTCTTCGTTCATGATCCACGGCCAAAAGACGCTCTTCCTGAAGGTAGTCGGGCCGGGCCTCTAGCTCTGAGAGCGTCACCGTTTGCAGGCAATCCCACCGAGAGGAGTCACCGGAAAGGTTAGGGCATGAAACCAAACAAGATATTCCAGCTTCTGATCCTCACGTTGCTTTTCTCCTCGCCCACCAGAGGAGTGGAAACCGCGTTCTGGCAGGTTGGCTCATTCGAGGAGTTCTTACAGGGAACACTCTCCAACGTTTCTCTGGACACAGAAGGGGCTCTGCATCTAGCGCCCGGGTCGCGCGTGGTTTTCAGCCCTGAGGAAGCGCTGGCCCTCTCACTCGCCCGCGACCGGAAGGGCAACCTCTATATCGGCACAGGCCATCAGGGAAAGGTCTTTCGAGTAGATGCAAAGCAAAAATCCACCCTCCTGTTTACGGCCCGCGAGCCGGATGTTTTTGCCCTGGCCGTGGGCCCCGACGGATCGCTTTACGTGGGAAGCTCGCCGGAAGGCAAAGTCTATCGAATTACACCCGACGGGCAATCCAAAGTATTCTACGACCCACGCACCAAGTATATCTGGGCGTTGACACTGGACGCGCAGGGTCGGTTGTATGTAGCCACCGGAGACAAGGGTCAGATCTTCCGCGTCGACCCGGCGGGGAAGGCCGAGCTTTTCTTCGACAGCAAACAGACTCACATCATGTGTCTGACTCTCGAAAAGGACGGGAATCTGCTTGCGGGAAGCGTCCCGAGGGGGCTTATTTACCGCATTACTCCGCAAGGGAAAGCCTTCATTCTTTATGAAGCCACCCTGCCGGAAATCCATGACTTGGTGACAGACTCCAGCGGGCGCATCTATGCCGCAGCCCTGGGCGCCGCGAGCGGCAAAGGTTCACCTGAACTTCTGATTCCTCCTCCTCCCGGCGCAGTCCCAGGCGGAGTCACCACGGTTACGGTCATGGCTTCCAATGAAACTCATGCAGCTACAGCATCTGAAGCGCAAACTCCACCCGGCGAGGAATCGACAGCGCCTAGCTTTAACCGTCCGGCTCCTTTGATTTCTGCAATCCCCAACTTTCAGATCCCGCAGGGTCGCGGAGCGCTCATTCAAATACTTCCTGACTCTACTGCCGAGATAATCTGGAGCTCAAACAGCGAGAGCATTTTCGGCTTGGCGGTGCGCGGTAATCATGTGCTGTTTTCCACGGATTCCAACGGGCGCATCTTCGACATGGTTCCCGGGCAGGACGCGCAAAGGGTAACTCTTCTCACTGAAACACACGAGTCGCTTGCCACGCGGCTGATGCTGGAAGGATCTGACCTTTATGTGGCAACCAGCAATATCGCCAAGCTACTCCGGGTGGAGTCAGAGGTTGCTCCGGAAGGGAGCTACGAGTCCCCCGTCAAGGATACGAAGTTCATCTCCCGGTGGGGAGTGCTTGCTTGGCGTGGCGAGGTTCCCGCAGGGACAACGCTTGAGTTCTTTACACGCTCCGGCAATGCTGAGCGTCCGGACCAAACCTGGAGCGACTGGGCGGGCCCCTATCGCAACTCCAACGGCAACCCAGTCACCAGCCCTCCCGCCCGTTACATTCAGTGGAAAGCTGTCCTGCATGCAAACGGAGCAAACAGCCCCACCCTGGATGATGTCACTGTGTCCTATTTGAACCAGAATCTCGCCCCCCAAATCCGCTCCCTGAACGTGAGCACGGCGGGGGAACGAACCAGCCCTACAGGAAGCAGCTCATCCGGTCTGGCCGCCGGAACGACGATTTCCGTTGGCGCCCAGCCTTCTGGAGCTTTTGGGGCTGTGGCGCCTGGGGGAAGTGTCGGGGGCAAGATTCCAGTGTTGCTGACCTGGCAAGCTGATGACCCCAATAATGACTCATTGGTGTTTTCGCTCTACGTAAAAGCGGCTGACGAGCAGGACTGGCACCTCTTGAAAGACAAGCTACGCCAAACGAATTATACGATTGATCCCGGCGCCCTGCCCGATGGCAAGTATGTTGCCAAGCTGGTGGCCTCTGACGAAGACTCCAACCCTCCTGAAATGGCTCGCAAGTCGGAGTTGCTGAGTGCGCCATTTTGGGTGGACAATACGCCACCCCAGGTTCGAGTGGTTCGAGAGACCGTGACGGCAGAAGGGGGGGAGGTCGTATTCGAAGTGGAGGATAGCACTTCGCCGCTGCGCAGCGCCGAAACTTCGATCGACGGGAAGGAATGGAAGGACCTGCTTTCCGACGACGGCATTGTGGATTCCCGAAAAGAGACCTTTACGGTAAGGCTTTCTAAACTGGTCGCCGGCGAACACGTCGTGTCAGTGCGGGCCTATGACACAGCAGGAAATGTCGGCGTCGGAAAGGCCGTACTGCACATTGCCCCACCGCAGGGGACAAGCCGGTGAACCGAAGACTGGCACCCGACTACTCACCTGTTGGGAGCCAGGGCTGGAGGTTTATCAGGCAGGGATGAAGACAACTCTCATATGGGCCACCGCATCACACAATCCGAGTCTGGATGCGGCTGGAAGTGAGACTCCTTGAGCCAACAGAAGACAGCGGCTCCGAAGGCCGCTTCCGAGACTCAACTGGTTGCGCGTGCACAGCACGGAGATGAGGAAGCATTCGCCGCGCTCTTCGAAATGCACAAGCGGCGTGTTTACTCACTCTGTTTGAGGATGACCGGCAACACCGCGGAAGCGGAGGACTTGACCCAAGAAGCTTTCCTTCAGCTTTACCGCAAGATTTCCACCTTTCGCGGTGAATCCGCTTTCTCCACCTGGCTGCACCGGCTGGCTGTCAATGTGGTGCTGATGCACTTGAGAAAGAAGGTGCCGCAACAGATTTCGCTGGACGAGGTGGACTCTTCACAGGATGAGCCGGTCAAGCGTGATTACGGCGACAATGACCGGAGGTTGATGGGTTCGATCGACCGGATCAGCCTTGCGCGAGCCATCGCCGACCTTCCACCCGGCTACAGGATGGTGTTTGTTCTGCACGACATTGAAGGCTACGAGCATAACGAGATTGCGGAAATCATGAATTGTTCCGTCGGTAATTCTAAATCGCAACTTCACAAGGCACGGATGAAACTGCGCGACTGGCTGCGTCAGAATGAGGGGCTCATGACTCCGGGTGAGCCGGTTGTCTCCGATCAAGCTCCGACCGAAAGGTGAAGGGGAAATGAAAGAGACTCGGTACGACAGGTCCCCAGCATGTTACCAATTTGAGCTGGAACTCGAGGCCTACATGGAGGGCGAAAACGGGCCCTTCGTGCCGGCTCACGCTCGTGAGTGCACGTTTTGCCGGGTTATCGTCGAGGACCTTGAAGCGCTCCGGTCGGCGGCTCTGGCGATGCCGCTGGAAGAACCCTCTCCCGCAGTTTGGTCAAACATCCGTGCTCAACTGGTTGCAGCAGGAGCGTTCGCCGAAAGGGTAAGTCTTTGGAATTGGGTCGGGCAACTGGACTTCCTTCGTCGCCCCGTTCCTGTTACGGCCTTTGCCTGCTTGCTCCTTCTTGGGTGCTTGGTGACGGTTCCCCGGACTTATCTTGAACAGGACGCTACCTCCGGGCTCAGTGCCTTGCCTGCCAGAACCGCCATCCGGTCCATGGCCTTCATTGGAGACAGCGACGCCCTGGAGCGCGCGGTTCAGGAGTTGGAAGAAACGTTCCGAGCGCGTGAGGGTTCTCTCGCGCCTGATCTCAAGGCCACATACGACAACAGCTTGAATTCGCTTGACGCTTCAATTCGGGAATGCAGCGATTCACTACAGCGTGAGCCCGACAACTCACTTGCTCACGAATACTTGCTTGCGGCATATTCCCAAAAAGCTCAGGTTCTATCTTCCGCATTGGAATTCGACGAAGGCCGCTAGGCCGGCCCAGGGGGGGACCCAACAGTGCCTGATCAAAGTCAGCCAACAACGAAGAAGCGTGGGGTTACCCCTTACGTCCAAGGGCTAGTCCTGTATTTGCTGGTGCTCTCAGGAGCCTTGCTTGCTGCCGACAGCAAACGGTCAGAGAAGACCTTCGAAGCTACGCCTAATCCCCGCATTACGCTTACGAACATGACGGGCCAAATCCTGGTCAGGGGATGGGACAAGACGCAAGTGCACGTTGTTTATAGCGTTGTGTCCCCTCACGTGGAGGTAGACACCGAGGTTATCCCACCCAACCAGCCCGCCGACAAGATTCACCTTGCCACACACCTCTTGGACCCCCTGGTTTCCGGAAAGGATCAGACGGCCGATTACAGCTTGGACGTTCCCATGGGAACCAATCTTGAAATCCGGAACCCGCAAGGAAGCGTGCGGATTGAGAAGCTACAGGGAGACGACACCTCGGTGGAATCGGTCGGAGGCGCCATTCTCGTCTCAGATTTCACTGGCCACCTTTTTCTGCGATCGGTGGGTGGAAATATCGAACTGATTCGCCCCTCCGGGTGGGTGGAAGCGTATTCGATTACGGGAGACCTCCACTTCCTCTCTCCCACTACCTCCAAACTGCGTGCCACCACGACCTCCGGACGGATCTTTTTTGAGGGCGATTTTCCGGATGGTGGTGACTACTCACTGTCGGCCTATAGCGGCGATATGGATATACTCTGCCCACCCTCCGCGTCTTTCGAACTTAACGCTAAGACAGTGCGGGGCAAACTGGAAAACGAAATGCCCATGACCATCCGACACCGGTCAGCCACCCCGCTGTCCTCCGCCAACAGCCTCTTTGGTACTCACCTTACCGGCAAAGCCACTGTGAATCTGAAGTCGTTCAGTGGGACAATCCGGATTCGACAGCGTTAGTGAGAACAAGTCGAGAAGTCGAGGAGTCGAGAAGTTGGAGTCAATTCTTCGACTTTTCGACTTTTCGACTCTTCGACTTTCTTCGACTCTTCAACTTGTTTTCCTGCCAGCCACAACACTATAATTCGTTGTGGAAGTTCAATTCGAGCGAATGAGCCGGCACCGACGCAAACAGATCTATCTCCTGGGGTTCATGGGCAGTGGCAAATCCACCGTCGGCGAACTTCTTTCCCGGGAATTGCGATGGCCTTTCATCGACCTCGATGCCGTTATCGAGGCTGGACAGGGCGTGAGTATACGCGAGATATTTGAAAGATCGGGCGAGCCATTCTTTCGCCAACTCGAACGCGCCGCTTTGACCGAGGTCTTGAAAACTCAGCCGGCAGTGATCGCCCTGGGAGGCGGGACTTTCGCGTACGAGCCCAACCTGGAGTTGATACGTGAGACAGGCGGGGCCACCATCTGGCTCGATTGCCCCGTCGAAATCTTGCGACAGCGGTGCGCCGCCATGCAGAATCGCCCGCTCTTTCGTGATCCCGATTCTTTCGTGCATTTGCTCGATCTTCGGCTTCCCTACTATCGTCTGGCAGAATTCAGGGTCTCCACGGAAGGCCGGGGACCACGGGAAGTAGCCGAACAAATCTTACGCCTGAGGGTCTTCTGAGCCGAAAAAAACTCGCCCTGTATCCTTCGATGATCCTGCTCCCGCCGCTCTTGGCGGGTATCCTCGCCTGCAGCGTGGCAACCTTGGGTCAGGAGACGCCGGGAAATCCACGCCTGGTGAATGTGGATGACGAAGGCGTTTTCGTAATCTCCCTGGGCGGACGCCCCGTGGGCACCGAGAGGTTCAAGATTCACTCCTCCCAGGGCAAGGTTGAAGCTCAAGGGGAGATCCGTCTCCAACTTGAACAGAATGGGAAGACGGTGAGTGTGCAGAGCTTCCCTGACCTGGTCCTGGACCCTCAACTCCGTCCCGTTGCTTACACGTGGAATCAAAAGGGGCCGCAATCCTCGCGGCTGGAGGTGGACTTCAGCGGCAAACCTGCCAGGGTTCGCTACAAGACGATCAGCGGCAATGAAGATAACAGGGACTTCGCACTTCCGCCCGATGTCGTGGTTCTGGATGACAATGTAGTCCACCATTACCAGTTGATAATTGCTCGCTACCAGGCCATGGGAGGAGGCAAACAGACCTTTCGCGTCTTTGTTCCGCAGGAAGCCTTGCCAAGCCTTCTAACCGTGGAAGACATGGGAAATGCCGCAACCGCCATCGATGGAGTCACGGCCAATCTCCGACATCTCGTAATAACCACCGATATCACCCACATTGATCTTTGGGTTGACGACCAGCAACACATTGAACGGTTCTCTGTTCCTGAGGCGCAACTCGAAGCCATCCGCAAGAGGTAACTGTTCTCGCTCTACTCCGTCGTAATGATCCCTCGAAATGCGCGCACAAAGGTTTGGACGGGGAGGGTGAAAACGCCATCCGGCTGGGGGAAACTCGCCCAAGGATTGCGCAGCGTCACCGTTCGACCCTTCCCATCGTAGGCCAGCGCCGTGTAACAGTGGGCGTTGACGTACCAGCTTTTCGTGTCGGCAGGCAGGCCTCTTCCCTCCGCCAGCTCCTGGAAGTATTGGCTTCCCCCCGAGCACGCTACCACCGGATGCCCCGCTTGCAAGGCTCGCTCCAGCGCCCCTCCCACTTGCTCCGCAGACTCATTCTTCACAAAACGCACACTCCCCGTCATGGCCTGCATCACCCGCTCCGCAATCCCCCCCTGCCCCACCGCCCGGTACGCCCCAAAGATCTCCCCATTTTGCTTGATCACCTCGGCCAGCGAGTCCAGGAACCCTCCCGACGCCAGCAGCTTAATCACCGCCTCCTGCATGGCCTCCGGCACCCTGAGGGGCCTCATCTCCTCCCGCAATTGCCACTCCAGCTTGCTCCGGTCTATGTTGCCATACTGGTCCACTTGCGACCGGATGGCCCGGTCGTACGCCAACAGCAGTGGGTCATTCGTGGCCACGAAGTCCTTCACGTACGATTTTACCAACGGAAACAGCTCGCTCTTCTCGATCCCTGAAACCAGCGACTGGCGCAATACTCGTTGCGCATAGGCGCGAAACAAAACCGCCACCCACAGACCCTCCGAGAGATCATAACCACTCTCCCGCGTGTATTGAACGTCCTCCGCATAAGCATTCTCCTTCACCCCGTCCGCAAAACGAACCGTGTAACCCCCGTCACTATGGGCTTGAATCATTCTCTCCAGCCCCTCCGCCTGAAACTCTGCCAAGGCCGCAATCACTGCGTGAAAATAACAACTTCCCAGCTTCCCCTGCCGAACCGCTTGGGGCTTCACACCTTGCGGCCCATAAAGATCCGCAGCCACACCCGGAAGGGGCAGCGCCATCGAGCACAGCAAAAGTGCCAGGCAGAGCCAGCGGAGATTTGCGCCAGGGCAGCGGGTTGAGCCTGTCGGAGGGCGGTAGCCTGCCATCACCTGGGAAAGATACAGGCAAGACCGTCGAGTCGTCAAACGGATTGTGAGACCGAAAAGCAGGATTCAGGAATCAGGAGTCAGATGGCAGTGCGCCTAAACTTCCGAATTCGGGGCTAAGGAATCAATCGGAGGATTTTCTAGCGATGGCTCGCTCCAAACTCACGGGGCATTTCCAGGCAGTGCTCGGCATAACAACTTGGCCCACATATGCCTATGCACGAGATCGCCGATATCAAGCTTTTGGTTGGGACTTACGGCTTCATCCTGGGTGGGACAAACGCGAAGACAAGAAAGGGCAGAGCTGACCGTGCAGACCAACTCCGCCCTTTAATGGTTGTGCACTTACGAGCCTAGCAACTATGAGCAGCTCTCTCCCGCAGGCGGCGTGTAAGGGCTCGCTTTGCCCTCTTCTCTCGCAAGTGTGTTCAGCGCGCACCCAAGAGAGTTGGCTTCGGCGGCCGCAGCCGACGCTGCGGCTTCGGCGGCCGACGCTGCTGCTGCGGCGGCGGCGGCGGCGTTCGAGCCTGCCGCGGCGGCAGCGGCAGCGGCCGATTCGGCTGCTGCCGAGTTGTTCTCTGCAGTGCCGGCGCGGGACTCTGCCACCGCTGCAAAGATCAGAGCGCCTCCAGCCACGGCAGTGGCCGCTATGGCCCAGACATTCGACCCACCACAGCAGCGCCCGGCTCCTCCGGGAGCTTTCCCGCCACCCTGAGGAGCGTTCGCCTCTGGCATCACCGTGATGGTCTTTCCTTTGGCTACGTTAATCGCTGGGCCGTTGCCCTCGACGCGAAGCATGCCCTCCTTCGCTGTCACCACTATCGCCCCATTCAGCATAGCCACTTCACCGAGGGTCTTGAAGCCAGAAACTGGAACCACGGATACGTCGCCGATCTTCATGCGAACGGGCATACCATCTACGTCATGAAACACGGAAACGTTACCTTGGCCTAGAAGAACTGTTACCTCGTTGGAATCTCGAAGGAAGGAAGCCACGGTATTACGCCCAAATACTATGCGGCTTGCGCTCCCGAGCGCTACCACGGCCACACCATCCTTAACCTGGAGGCTGTCACCGCTAAAGAGTGTCGTGTTAGGAAGAAGCGTCTGGCCGCCCACGGTTGCGTTCATGCTGCCCGCCACCGATCCGACAACCGCCGAACCGGCAAATACAGGTACCGCAGCGACCAATCCCAGAAGGACCAGGCACAGGGAAAGACGCACGACGAGATGCTTGCTCAACATTATAGTTCTCCTTTTTGGGCCGGGTAGCTAACCGCCTCCCATAACCCAACGTGGTTTCAAAAGCGCTATCGATTTCGCGAACTAAGTTACAATGACCTCGCCAACGTTGTCAAGTTTTTTTTTCGTCTTTTTTTTCGCCGTATTTGGCTCGTTGCTCAACCCAAGGGCCCCAAGCATAAGGACTTAACTTGTGTAGGACATCACATTCAAGATTAAAGGAAGATAATCCTCATCATGATTTCCGCGTATCATGCAACTATCCAAGGCTTGCGATATTCCTTGGTCAACAACTGATTTGCTTCGGCATCGCCGAGAAACTGTTCCTGTTGTGCATCCCAGGCGAGTTTGCGGCGCAGCTTGAAGGCGATGACGCCCAGCAAGCCCGCGCTCGTCGAGCGGTGCATGGTTTCCACATCCGAATTGGGCTTCTGGCGGGACTTTAGGCAATCCAGGAAATTCAGCACGTGAGGATAGTGCTGGGCCGAGCCTCCGCCCTTGATGACGTTTCCAGACGTGAATCGTTCCGGACCAACGCGCGAGGCCTCCGGCCATAGTGTGTAGCCGCTCCGGTCAATAAACAGTGTGCCATCCGTCCCGTAAAACTGAATGCCGTAGGAGTGGCTGTCAGGGCCGTGTTCGTTGGCGACGCGATTGGAAAACCTGGCGAGGAATTCCTTCCCGCTCACCGCCGAGGCTGGGTACTCGTACAGGACTTCCAACGTATCCGGTGTCTCGCGATCATCCTCGAGAACGTATTTTCCTCCCGTCGCCACGATGGTCTTCGGAGCATCGACTCCCATCGCCCAGTGAACGACGTCCATAAGGTGAGTGCCCCAATCCGTCAGGATTCCGCCCGAGTAATCCCAGAACCAGCGGAAGTTGTAAATCCCGCGATTACGATTGTAGGGACGCTTGGGCGCCGGGCCCAGCCACCAATCCCAGTCGAACCAGGGTGGAGGATCGCTGTCCGGTGGATTGTCAATTCCCTCCGGGTACTGGTTGCCGTGAATCCAAGTCTCAGCGAGCGTCACCTTTCCGATGGTGCCGCTGCGCACCAGTTCCACCGCCTTCTGAAAGTGCTCGCCGGAGCGCTGCTGCGTCCCAACCTGCACAACTCGCTTGTACTTCGCGGCGGCCTCCACCATCTTGCGGCCTTCGAACAACGTGTGCGAGAGGGGCTTTTCCTGGTACACATCTTTCCCCGCTTCACAGGCGGCGATCATGGGAATGGCGTGCCAATGGTCGGGCGTGGCAATGATGACCGCGTCGATGTCTTTGTGCTCGAGCACGCGGCGGAAATCCTTGTAGGTTGTCGCCTTGCCCAGCGTCATCGCAGCCGCGTCGTCGAGGTGGGGTTCATAGGGATCGGCAATCGCCACGCAGTCAACTTGGCCCGTGCGCAGGAAATCGCGCAAGTCCGCCTGGCCCATGCCGCCGGCGCCGATCAGGCCAATGCCCACACGGTCGTTGGCTCCCAGAACATTGCGGACTGCGGGCCCCGCCGACAGCGCCAGGCTGGCTGCTGCCATCGCCGCGGTCTTATTAAAATCTCTACGTGAAACCTTTCGCCTCTCCATAATACCTCCTTGATAATGACGGCCTTTGTGCTGCCGCTTTCCGCACAGGGTTGCCCCACGAGAGCTTGGACCAATCACTGGCGAAGGCGAGAACACCGAAGCGCATCACACAGGGCAGCAATGCCGGCTGCTGCCGCATGCATTCCGGGCCGGAACTATACTACAAGGCGAGAGCGTGAGGGAAGGTGAAAGTCCAATGGGAAAGCAGCGCCGACTTCGTGCTTTTCGAAGGCTGCGGCTTTTACCGCCGTGAATCTTTGAAAGCCGCAGACCTGCAAAAGACGCAGGTCTGCTACCTGCGACGAATTTGGCACTTGAGAGAAGGCGTTTCCACGGAGAGCGACCGAGCCGAAGGCAAGCATTTGACTAATGGCTGGCCGGGGCATAGACTGAAAGCGACATGGCTACAACCGCAAAAAAACGTATCGCCGCTCGTGGTGCCGTCCGCGATTCGGCGCAAGGCGGGTTTTAAGGACGGGGATAAGCTGGAGTTCAAGGCGGCCGGCGGGGTAATCACGATCTCGCGCAAGCTCCCCGTTGCTGGTGATGAGTACACGCCCGCGCAGAGACGGATCATCGACGCCCGGTTGACGGAAGCCCCCAAAGGCCCTTATCATGGGCCGTTTGAGACCGCCGAGGAAGTTATCAGGTTTATCCGCAAAGAAATCAGGAACCGGAAGGCGCAGACTTCGTGGTTTTCGAAGTCTGCGGCTTTTCCCACCGTGAATCTTTGAAAGCCGCAGACCTGCAAAAGACGCAGGTCTGCGCTAGGGCGGCCACAAGAGTCGCCCCGACAACGCGATTTCTCACACCTTCTGAGCAGCGGCTGGAGGGAACTTTCAGCGCCCCACGCGCGCATTAGGTTGGGAACGGAGCCCAGCATGCAACTTCTGATTGAAAACCTATCCAAGACCTACCCGAACGGCGTTAAAGCTCTCGAAAACGTTTCACTGACCATATCCTGCGGCATGTACGGCTTGCTGGGTCCGAACGGGGCCGGCAAGACCACGCTCATGCGCACCGTGGCGACGCTCCAGGAACCTGACACGGGCAGCGTACGGCTTGGCGATATCGACGGTCTTCGCCAAAAGGACGAAATCCGCCGCCGGCTCGGCTATCTGCCACAAGAATTCGGTGTCTACCCCAGGATCTCCGCCCAGGACATGCTCAGCCACCTCGCGGTGCTCAAAGGCATTACGCGCTCCGGCGAAAGGAAACAGGTGGTTGAGGCGATGCTGCGCCGGTGCAATCTCTACGAGGTGCGCAAGAAGGCGCTCAGCGGGTTTTCCGGCGGCATGCGGCAGCGCTTTGGCATTGCCCAGGCCTTGATCAGCAACCCCCAACTGCTGATTGTGGACGAGCCCACGGCAGGACTCGATCCCGGCGAGCGCAACCGCTTCTACAACCTGCTGGCAGAGATTGGTGAGCAGGTGATCGTGATTCTCTCCACCCACATCGTGGAGGACGTCATGGACCTGTGCAGCCGCATGGCCATCATTCACCTGGGCCGGGTGCTCTTCGAAGGCCGACCCGACGATGCCATCGCGACCCTTCAGGGCCGTGTGTGGCAGCGCTCCATTGCAAAATCGGAATTGCCCGACTATCAGCAGCGCTACCAGGTGATCTCCAGCCGTCTGATGGGCGGGCGGCCACTCCTCCACGTGCTAAGCGCCGAGGCGCCCGACGGCGGTTTCGCCCCGAGCGCCCCTGACTTGGAAGACGTCTTCTTCACCAAAATCCGCGGATGGAACTGAGAAACCCTCATGCTCTGGCGCATCGCTTGGTTCGAGATTCGTTACTGGCTCCGCTCTTGGATGCTCTGGATCTTCACGCTGGTCATCGCCGCCATGATCTTCGGCGCGGTCAGCACGGACACGGTCCAAGTGGGCGGAGCTCTCTCCAATACTTACCGGAACGCACCCTTCGTCATCGAGAACTTCTACGCCATCATCGGCGTGCTGAACCTCCTGTTTGCCACCGCCTTCGTCAATTCCGCCGCGACCCGCGATTTCAGCCACAATACGTACGAGATGGTTTTTACGACACCGCTGCGGCGACGCGATTTCTTGTTCGGCCGCTTTCTCGGCGCCACCTTGGTATCCGTCATTCCGATGCTGGGCGTTTCCATCGGTGTCCTGCTGGCCAAGTACATGCCTTGGGTGGACCCCGAACGCTGGGGTCCGGTCTACTGGGGCGCGCACCTCAAAGGCATCCTGGTGTTCGCCGTTCCCAACGCTTTCTTCGTAGCCGCTGTCATGTTCACGGTCGCCGTCCTGGCGCGCAATGACATTGTCTCGTTCGTGTCCGCTCTCGGCTTGTTGACGTTTTACGGTGTGGCGGAGGCGCTGACGCAGAACCTCGAGCGCGAACGCATCGCGGCTTTCCTTGATCCCTTTGCCATCCGCACTTTCACGCTGGCCACTAAGTATTGGACGGTGGCCGAGAAAAACACGCTTTCAATGGGCGCGAGCGGCCTGCTGCTTTGGAACCGCCTGCTTTGGGTGGCGGTGGGCGCGGCGTTCCTCGCCTTTGCCTACTTCCGTTTCAGCTTCACCGAAAAGCGCACCAGGGCTCGACGCGTTCATGACGACGCAGCCGAGGCCGCGGCAGCGGTCATGCCCTTGCCTGCCGTCTCCTTCGCCGTCCACGAAGCGCCTTGGACCAAGTTCATGGCCTCGGTGAAGATTGATCTCCTCGGCATCCTGAAAAGCACGGTTTTCGTAGTCATACTGGTTGCGGCGCTGCTCAACTGCGTCCCCAGCATCGCCCTGAGCGCGCGCGAGGGCTTCGGCAACAGCACGCTGCCCGTCACCTACTGGATCCTCGAGATCATCACCAGCACTCTCTATCTATTCATCATCGCGATCATCACCTATTACGCCGGCGTGCTGGTATGGAAGGACCGCGACCAGCGCATGGATGAGATTGTGGACTCTCTGCCCACACCCGAGTGGGTCGCATACCTTTCGCGGCTCACCGCGCTGGCCGTCACGGTCATGCTGGTGCAGTTGCTGGCGCTCGTGAGCGGCGTGATCGTCCAGGCCTTTTACGGCTACCATCGCTTCCAACTCAGTCTCTACCTTCATCAGCTCATCCTGCGCGATGGCTCGTTCTTTCTCTTTTTCGGCGTCCTGGCATTTTTCATCCACGTGCTTTCCCCTAACAAGTACCTGGGCTACTTCCTGTACATTACCATCGTGATTGTCAACATTTTCATATGGGGTCCCTTGAATATCGCGACGAGGCTGGTCAGGTTTGGCATGGCGCCCGGGGTTACTTACTCGGACCTGTTCGGCGACGCTCCCTACATCACGGCTTGGCGCTGGTTCACGCTCTATTGGGTCCTGTTCTGCGGATTGTTGGCCATCGCCACCATCATGTTCTGGCCGCGCGGCCGCGAGACGGGGTGGCGCCAGCGCCGGCAGAACTCGCGCCTGCGCTTCCATGGCGTGTGGCCGGCCCTGAGCTTGGTTTGCTTCCTGGCGTTCGCCGCCACGGGAGGATGGATCTATTACAACACGGAGGTCTTGAACCGCTTGCTCGGGCCGAAGGACCTCGAGCGCCGGCAGGCGGATTACGAGAAGAACTACAAGCCGTTTGACAAGCTCCCCCAGCCGCGCGTGCGCAGCCTCAAGTACGCCATCGACATCTTCCCCGAGAGGCGGAACATGACCCTGCGCGGCGAAGAAGTGATCTACAACCCTTATCCGCAGCCGCTGGGCCAAGTCCACTTCTCGCTGGACCGGAACTACGACACGGCCATCGAAATCCCCGGCGCCTCGCTTGCCAAGGACGATGCGCGCCTATACTACCGCATCTACCATTTCACCACGCCGCTTCAGCCGGGCGAGAGCCGCACCCTGACCTTCACCGTGAAAAGCCACAACCGTGGCTTTGAAAACTCGCTGAGCAACGCTGCCCTGGTGCAGAACGGGACCTTTTTCAACAGCAGCGTCGGCCCGGTGATCGGCTACGACCCCGAGCGCGAGCTGACCGATCCCAACGACCGCCGCAAGTACGGGCTCGGAGAGCAGCAGTTGATGCCAGCCCTCGAGCGCCGCTGCACTGACGACTGCCGCGACAGCTACTTGTCCGGGCACGCGGACTGGGTGGACGTGGACACGGTGATCAGCACCTCGCCGGACCAGATCGCCATCGCGCCCGGCTCACTGCTGCGGGAGTGGCAGCAGAACGGCCGGCGCTATTTCGAGTACAAGGTCGATCACCCCTCCCTTTACTTCTGTTCCTTCATGTCAGCCCGCTACCAGGTTCTACGCGAGGAATGGAAAGGCATCAAGCTGGAGGTCTACTACGATCGCGACCATCCCTGGAACGTGCCGCGCATGATGAACTCCCTCAAAAAATCGCTCGAATACTACACGCAAAACTTCGGCCCCTATTACCACAAGGAAGCGCGCGTCATCGAGTTTCCGCGCGTGGCGAGCTTCGCTCAGGCCTTTGCCGGTACCATGCCTTATTCCGAGTCCATCGGGTTCATCGCCAATCTGAACCATCCCGACGACATCGATATGGTCTTCTATGTCGTGGCGCACGAGATGGCTCACCAGTGGTGGGCCCACCAAGTGGTGGGCGCCAATATGCAGGGCGCCACCCTGCTCTCGGAATCGCTGGCCCAATATTCGGCGCTGATGGTGATGGAAAAGGAATACGGCCGCGACATCATGCGGAAATTCCTCCGCTACGAGATGGACAGCTACCTCCGCTCGCGCGGCCGTGAGCGGCTGAAGGAGCGTCCGCTGCTCACCGTTGAAGCTCAACAAGGCTACATTCATTATCGCAAAGCCAGCGTAGTGCTCTATTACCTCAGGGAAATGATCGGCGAGGACAAGGTGAATGCCGCGCTGCGCAAGCTGATCCGGCAATACGCCTACAACGCGCCGCCCTATCCGACTTCCTGGGCGTTGGTGGACGCGCTGAGCGAACAAACGCCGCCGCAATACCAGTATCTGATCAAGGATCTGTTCGAGGACATCACCTTGTTCTCCAACCGCGCCCTCGACGCCACCGCGCGCCGGCGACCGGATGGCCAATACGACGTCACTATCAACATCGAAACCCACAAGTTCAAGGCAGACGCCAAGGGCAATGAAACCGAGGTCCCCGTCAACGATTGGATCGACATTGGCGCCTTCGCCAAGCCTGAGAAAGGCCGCAAGTACGGCCGCACACTTTACCGCGACCGGGTTCATATCGCGCAAACGCGCTCCACCTACACCTTCACCACGCCCGAGCTGCCGGACCAAGCCGGCGTCGATCCGTTCCTCCTCCTGATCGACCGCATCCCCGAAGACAACGTAAAAAAGGTCACGCTCTCGCTATCCAAAACTTCTGCCGCGAAATAGCTGAGGTATGATGGATTACCCAGCACCCCACAAGAATCCGCTACGCCCCATCCAGAGCCTCGAGCAGTTCCTCCACGTTTGTTTCGTCGACCACAAGATTGAAGCTCTCTTCCCGAAGGTTCTCAAGCTCGTCAAAGGCGCGGAAAAGCCTCATCTTCGCCGCGGCGTATTGCTCGCTGGAGTCGAGTTCCCGGCGGTGGGCAGCGCGCCAGGCAGCGATGGCCCTTTGTGAAACGAAAACGCGCAAGGCGAAGGGCGGCCCTTGGTCCGCTGTGGTCACAAAGATGTAGTCGCTGCCCGGCCCAAGTCCGGCGGGGCGGACGATGCTTCGTCGCGACTCGAAGAAATACCGGTACGCGATCCCCGTTTCAGCCGCATACGATTTGTAGCGACGAGGCATTGTAAACTCAGTGACGAGTGACAAGTGACGAGTGACGAGCGTCGAAAAAGCATCGGCAAGTCAGCGGAAGGGGGCCAGGAGTCAGTTCTCGTAACCCTCCCGCCGGCGTCCCACTGACACCCAAAAACCTTTCTTCGGCTCGTCACTTGTCACTCGTCACTTGTCACTAGCGGACGTCATTCCATGGCCCGTGAGACCTCCGTATGAGAAATCGGCGCCAGCTTGTCCAGCGGCCCAGAAAAATCAAATTCGCGAGGCGATGCCTCGGTATCAACCTCATCGACCCGGGTTAGCCATCGGCGTCGAAGACGTCGCAGGTCAGCGGCGACGTGCAAATTCGCCGGCCCCTCGAAGGCCTGGGCGCCGGACAGGCTTAATCTGGCGCCCGAGAATTCCAATGTGGTTTTCTTCAAGACTACGCGGCGGTCGTGAACCTGAAGATTCAGCGTTAGCGGACGAAGCCCAACCGGACCTCGAAGCGGCTCCAGAGTCCCCTCGCCGGCAAGGCGTACAAATGCTCCGACAGGGTCAAAACCAACCAAGGAGAGATCACTGGCGACGACCGTAACACGTCCCTCCAGGTTCTCGCTCATTTCTTCCTGACTCAACCCTGTCGTCTCGAAGTGCCCGCTTATGGACAGTGACCCATGCGCTCCGCGAAGCACGGGAGGCAGATGAGTCACAATGGTCTGAACTCCAACGCCGGACAACAAAAGATCCGCGGCGAGGTGAGCGGGGCTACCCGTTAGGTCCATGCGCCCGATTAAACGGCCCTGCCCACCCCCAACTCGGAAAACCGCGTTGGGGAGTCGAACCACCCGGCCAACGACCTCCACATTGGTTTGGAGGTTGTCCAGCGTGATTCCCCGGTAGGTGACCTTAGAAGCCGAGAATCGCCCGCGGGCGTTTAAGGAAGCAAATAATTTGGCGGCTGCCTCACGCTCAGCGGCAACTGAACCGAGACCGGGTAATCGCTGGAATAGCGGTACGGGTTTGCGGCGTCCAAGCGCCGCAAACCACAAGGCCCCCTGCCCAAGGTCAAGATTGTCACCATGCAGGTCGAAAGTCCAGGGGCTTTGCCGGTCGCCTTGGTGTTCGAGCCGCCCGGAAAAGACACTGGTCCCAAGGACAGCCTGCAGGCGGTCAACCACGATTTCATCGCCATTAACCTGGACGCTCGCCCGAGGGATATTAATGGGCTCAGTGAAACCAGGAATCATCAAGCGGGCAGCTCGCAGCTCGGCTCGGCCTTTCAGGACGGGCCGATAGGGCATGGGGAGTGAACCCGTTAGACGGAACGAGGCGGTACCTGAACCCTCGGCGTCCCATCCCTGGAGGGCCGGCAGACCGAGCGCGCGGCCGAAGTTCAGGACATCGCGGAGCGGCGCCGCTTTGCTGGAAAGGGTCAATTCGTAACGGAGAGGCTCCGTCCCTCGCTCGAGTGAACCTTCGGCTTCTAGGGCCACACGTGGCGCAAGAGTAATACGTACAGGGGCGAGCCGTGCCCCGCGGTTATCGATTCGCACCGCGACTTCGGAAACCGGGAAAGTTGCCGAGCGGGTGCTGAGCACGACACCGCGCGCCCCCACAAACCCTCCGTAGCGTCGCTCTGCCCACGGTCCTTGGATGGCCAGCATTCCGTCGACGCGTCCTCGGATTCCAAAGCCTCCATTGAGTGTCCAAAGCCTCCCGGCCAGAGCCGCCAGGTCCTCCAAGCGGGAACGCTCGAGTGCAAGGACCAAATCCACCTCTGGGGAGCTCGAGAGGTGATCGATGGTTCCGGAAATGTGAACATGAGAATCTGCGAACGACGCTTCCGTAGTTTCCAGCAGAAGGCGGCCCCGATCCCGATCAAGTTGCCCCCGGAAGGTTATTGTCCACGGCATGGGATCAGAAGGTGGAATCTGTTCCCAGCGATGCAGCTCACTGAGCCGGCCACGGCCTTCGAGATTCAGGGTTCGAATCGACCCTGTGACGCGCAGCTCGGCATCCAGGACGCCGTACAATCCCGCATTACGGCCAGTCACCAGGGGCGCCCAGTCATACACCAGTGCGTCCCGCGTGCGGACCACAGCATTCAGTGGTCCGCGCAAATCTCTCTCGGGAGTCCACTCTCCAGTCACTTCCACGGCCCCGGGGGTGGGCAAAGAGCGGTCAGTGCGGATAGGGGAACCCACCAGCCGGAATCGCAAATGATGATTGGCCGGATCAAAACTCAGTTGCGCGCGCAAATCGGTAATTGCGAAGGGCTTCTTGTTTTCTCCCAACTTGAAGTTGACGCGACCGTCTTCCACTTCCAAATCCAGTGGACCGGTCGTCACTTGTGGGGAAGATGATACCGCCCCCGGCGCGCCGGAAGGCGCCGGGCTTAGGAGGAGAAGTCGTTCAACGTTCCAGCCTCCTCCGACCTCTCGGACCAGGTTAATATTCGGATGTTGAAGTCGAAAATGAGAGAAATCCAGTCGCGAGCCCAGCAAAGTTTGCCAGCGGATGTCGCACTCGATACGATCAACGCGGGTGAAGGGCTCGGACCCGAAAGCGGGGTCCTCCTGAATAACGGCGTTTTCAATGACGAAGCCCGGCCGCGGCAGCACACGAACAGACACCTCACCGAAAGTGACCTGCCGGTGCAGGGCACGCTCCAGCCCCGCCTCCAGACGGCGGCGGTAGCGTTCTGCGCTGAAATAAGAGGGAATGAGCCACACGGCGACCCCGCTCAGGAGAAGGGCCAGCAAGGCGATGCGACCGCGTCGGTGGACCCGTGGGCTCATCAGCGTGCAATCATCAAGGTGCGCCGCCAGCGCGTCTTGGTGGGGAAGTGAATCAGCAAACTAAAGGTCTGAGAGATCCTGTCGCTCCATGAAGTGCGCATGTACTCGTCACGAGGAGTCTCGTACGACCAGTAAATCAGCAGGGGGCGGCCTGAGATCAACTCGCGTGGGACGAACCCCCAAAACCGGCTGTCCCAACTCTGCTCGCGATTATCTCCCATGACGAAGTACTTCCCCGCAGGAACCACGAGCTCTCCCTCCTTGACATAACTGGCCATTTCGGCGCTCCAGAGCGCCGCCGCGCCGTGAAAATACTCCGAGTCAGGAGGTGGGAAATCATCTCCCGACCGCAGCATATCCGGAAAGGCGTGGTAAACGAAAGGCTCGGAGAGGGGTTGGCCGTTCACATACACCTGCCGATGGAAGATTCGGACCCGGTCACCTGGCAAACCGATGACACGCTTCACGAAGTGTTCGCCGGGCTCAGATTGCTCTTCCGCTGGTCCCGGGAACTTAAACACAAGGATGTCGTCGCGGTGAACGTCCCGATAGGGCAGAAAGCGAGCAAGCACACCGGAATGGTAAGCGAAGGCAAACTTGTTAACCAGCAGGTGGTCGCCGATCAACAGGGTGTTCTCCATCGAGCCGGTGGGGATCTTGAAAGCTTGAATGACGAAGGTGGTTCCGAAGATGGCCAGGATGACCGTGACCACCAGAGATTCAAAGGTGTCGCGCGTCGAAGATTTCTTATAAGGTTCAGCCATTTCCTACAGACTTCTCGCGCAGGCGTTCGAGTACGATTCGTGCAGCTTCCTGTTCGGCAGCCTTCTTGCTCGTCCCTCGCCCACGCGCCACCACGTTCTCACTCGCCAGCACTTCCACGGTGAAGGTCTTTTGGTGCTCGGGCCCCGTCTCCTCCACAACCTGGTACTCTGCCGGCGACTTGCGAAACGCCTGAAGATGTTCCTGAAGCGCAGATTTATAATCGACCGAAAACAACTCATCCCCGGACGCGGCCAAATCCGCCGGAAGAATAAAGCGTGCGACGAACCCCTCCACGGCCTCCAGTCCGCCGTCTCGGAAGAGCGCGGCCACGAGCGCTTCCAAAGCGTTCACAAAGAGCGCAGACTTGTTACGCCCGCCAGTCTTCTCTTCCCCCCGCCCAAGCCGCAGATAGGTTCCGAGTTCCAGCCGCGCCCCGACCCGACTGAGATGCGCCGCCGCCACCAAGCGCGACCGCGCCCGAGTCAGTTTTCCCTCTTCCCACTCAGGAAAAGCGTTTACCAATGCAACACTCACCAGGAAATTCAAGACCGCATCGCCCAGGAATTCAAGTTGCTCGTTGTCTCGACAACGCCCGGGAGTTTCTTGCGCGTAGGAAGAGTGAGTGAGTGCTTCCAAGAGAAGCTGGGGATTCTGGAACCGGTAGCCGATTAGGTCTTGCAAGCGATGAAAAGGATTCTCAGTCATGCCTTCAAGGCGCTACACGATGGTGAGGGCATTGGCGAGTCCGTGATCTCCCGCCGACTCCCCGACCCAGCGAATCCCCCGCGCCATTCAGGGTTCCGGGAGGCTGCAGCCACATGCTAAGGTTTTGGGGCCGCCGAACCCTGGGCCTTCCTCCTTTTCATTTCCTCGATCTGCCGATCGGCGTAAGCCTTAATCATGGTACCCTGGCCAATTTCGCTGGCTTTCGTGAAAGCTCCAATGGCATCGTCCAACTTGCCCTCCAACTTGTAAACCTCCCCCAAACGGTAGTAATCACCGGGATCGGGACGGTCGGTGGTCAGGGCGGTCTTGAATTCCTGCTCAGCCTTCCCCAGCTCATCTTTATCCGGGCCAGCCAGGGCCTCGGACGCCAAGTCAAGGTGGACCATGCCGAGAGCTGCGTGAACGGGAGAGGCAATCCGGTCCAAGCCCTTCTGATGATCCGCATCGGCCTCATTGGGTTGCTTCGGAATCTGCGAAATAAGCTGCAGCGCGCGACTGGCCTCGCTCTCTGCTTCCTGAAGAATCTTGTCTCGGTCGGCCTCGTGGTTGTTGAGGTACTGTGGCTGGGGCAACATCCCAAGGCTCAGAATCAAGCACATGAGGTTATCAGGTTTCAACTTCAAGCCTTTTTCAGTGTACTCGACGACTTTGTCCGCATCACCCTTTTGTTGATAACCATTTGCGCCGTAAGAGTAAACATAGCTGAGTAAGATGCTTTCGGGATACTTTCTGACGAAGTCTCCGACAAGCGCAATGGCCTTATCAGGGTCCAACTCGCCCTTGATTGCTTCGAACGCCTGAACTTGCTCTTTAGGGACATCCAAAGTCCCGGCCTGGCCTGGTCCCATAAACATCTTTGCCATTTGCGCACGGACCTTCGGCCCCGCACGTCGGACGGCCTCCACCACCTCGTCTGTAGCCGTCGCCTTGCGGAGCTTTTTCTCGATTTCCGGCGTCATGTCAAAATTCACTCCGCGCTCCTTCACATCTTTGATCACTGTTTCCGCAGGAGCACTCTTGATTTCCTTCGTCACTTCCTTCTCGGTCATCCCAGCAGGCCCCTGCGCTTGGCTCTTTCCCTTTTCCCCGGTCTGGGCCTTGGTCATTTCAGGTGTCTGTGACTGGATCTGGGTCTGGGGTGGTGGCGGCGGGGTCGGCGCCTGCCCCCTCATTTGCGCGTATAGAAGACTGGCAAAAGCGAATGCTACCCATCCCCAAAGGATTCGTCTGATTCTCATAATGGCTCTCGATTCTCAAAATTCATCTTGTGCGATTCCACATCAGATCCGTTGCGCTGAGCGTACAAGAACGACGCCCAGGTGTCAATCAACGTAACACAGCTCTTCTCACTTATGAGTTTCTTCCTTGGAGCCGAACTGTTGTGCCTCGCCGGCCTGTACGGCCCGCAAGGCCATAGGATAGGCGGCGGCAGTTAACGACGCCGCGCGGTATTGGGCCAGCGCGTCATTGCGCTTTCCCCGCAGGTCGTACAGCCGGCCTAGATAAATGTGCGACCACGTCACGAGACGGAGATCGCGGGCCGTTTCCAGGGTTTTCTGGAAATATTCTTCGGCCAGATCCGGCTTGCGCATGTTGCTCGCTACGACGGCCAACCCGAAGAGGGCACGCTCGCTCTTGGGATCCGTTTTCTCGAGCACCTCCTGGTAAGCCAACTTCGCGTCGCTGTATCGACCTCGGTAAAAAAGGTTGTCGCCTTGATCGAGCAAGCGCTCTGCCTCTGTCTTTGCAGCGGGCGCGGCTGCCTGGACTGGAGGAGTGGGCGCGGGGGCAAACGCAACCTTGGCAAGCCTCCGCTCCTCTTCAACCGGGTTAATCCCATGGATCATTTGTGCGTAAAAGACGGTCATTGAGGCCTCTTGCTTCTCAAAGACCGCCAGAGACTCGTAGAAGTAACGGACCAGGATCAGACCAGACGCCGTCATCTCCTGCAGACTTTTCTCGGCTTCCGCCTGGCTGCGCTTGTCGAGGCGCAATTCCGCAGCCCCGATCAGGCATTGTGTGACCAGCAGTGGAAAATCCTCCTTGAAAGAAGAGGCCAGAGCAGGCGCGTGGTAGGCGATTCCGCGCAGCCGGGCCTTTTCATTGATCTCTGGGGTGTATTTGGCGGCGAGAGGATCCAGGAGAAAGTGCAGGTACTGGTGACGGATTTCGTCTATCTTCGATCGCCTGGAGGCCGTAACCACCAGATAGTAATCCATTCCGTAAATCCGCGCCTGCACCTGCTCCGGCGCCCCTAACAGGTCGAGGTCGATCCGGAAGGTCCGCCCCAGATAGCCGCCCACAGGAAGGCGGAAGTACACATCCGTCATGAAAATGGCCTGGCGCGCGGCAGCGGAGTATCGAACCTCCGCTGCCTGGTAGCGCGCCTGCAATCGAGACCAGAGCTCATGGAGTTTTGCTTGTTGGTAAAAGGTTTTTAAGAGCGGAACGAGTCCGGACACGGCCCTGGCATCCGGGGGAAGGTCCGTCTGAGGAACCACCAATTTGAAGTCCGGAGGCGGCCCCAGCAGAAGGGCCAAGGAAACGTATTGACCAAGGTCCGCGCCAGGGTCGCCCTCCACGCGGTGCTGCGCGTAAAAGTTCTCCAGCCTTTTCGCCACCGGTGCCTGGGCTTGCGCCAGATACTCCCTCGCTTCCTCGCGCGTATTGTCCCCCGTCGCATAGCCAAGACCGGTGTCATATCCGCCGGCGTTGAGCGCCGCCATGACGCAAAAAACTTGCTCGCTCGACTCCAGAATGACGTTGCCCTCCTGTTGCTGAGCAGGGGCCGAAGGTGCGGCTAGCAGCAGGGCGAGCACACCTATCCCCAGACAGAGACACTGGTGGGGCCTCAGCCTGAGTGAGGCAAAAGAGAACCAATCACACCTGACGACGGGATACGGGGAAATTGAAGGGACCGCCTCCAAAATAATCGCCACCAAACACACTAGCCTCGGACTGTGATCCGCCGCAAGGAGAGGACTACTTGGCCATCCGTGGGCTTGCCAAACCAAGTCGCGGGCTGGAAATTACTGAAGTAAATAACCCGGTCAAGTTGGTGGATGAGCTCCGGGGAGGTCCCGCCGGATAATACGCGATACCCCATTGCGCGGCCACCCGCGTCGATGCGGGCGAACACCACCACCGGCGCGTCGCCGGTATTGAAGTCAAAGGGCGCCAACTCGAGTACGCGGGGCGGGGTCACAAAAGCCAGGGGCACGTCCGGAGTAGTCGTAGCCGGGACCACCACTGAACCCATGATCAGGCAAAAGAAAACGACCGCCGCCAGTACCCCGCCCGAGGCTGGCAAGAGCATCGGCTGAAGGGCATTATCCATCCACACCCGCAGCCGATCGAGCAAATTCCTGTGCAGGCCCTGGGAGACCGCAACCCGTAATCGCAAGGCCAGTTCAGGAGGAACTTGACAACGCGGCATCCCGCGCAGCTCCGCCCGCATGCTCTCCCACACTTCCAGCTCACGCCGGCAGGACCCGCAGTAGTTCAGGTGAAACCGGATAGATTTCAGTACCTGGGGCGCACAGAGACCATCCAGGTAATCCGAATAGTGATTTCGAATTTCAACGCATCCTTCAAACATGGGCTTTGCCAAAACAACTCACGAGTTTCCTGCGAAGCAATTCCCGGCCCCGCCTCAGACGGGATTTCACCGTTCCCTCCGCCATCCCCGTCACTTGCGCAATCTCCTCGTAGGCCAACCCCTCAATTTCCCGCAAAACCACTACGGTTCGATAAGGTTGCGCTAGGCTGGCCAGCGCCCGCCTCAACAGTTCTTGCCGCTCCGCCTGCTCGAGGAGCCGATAGGGAGTTTCAGAGCTGGCCCGCGCTTCTGCCGCCGACAAAGCAACTTCCGCACCCGTGTCGTCGATGGATAGGGGTTCGTGCCAATGACGCCGCATCCAACCGCGCCGGTGGTTTGAAGCCTCATGGACGGCTATCCTGTAAATCCAGGTCTTCAGACTGCTGTCACCGTGAAATTGCCGAATTCCTTTGAAGACCTTGATGAACACATCCTGCAAAACGTCCGCCGCCTCAGCTTGGTTGTCGACAATGTGCGAGACGAGGTTGAAGACCGGGTTCTGGTAAACTGCCAGCAAGTAATTGAAAGCCTCTTCGGAGCCTGCCTGCAACTCCGCGACCAAGGGCGTCTCATCATTGATTGCGGGAAGCCCCCGCTCAAGCGCCATCACGACGGTTCGCACGGTGTCCATTACGCCCATACGATACCACTTCCCCGCTCCAACTGCAAGACCGCGCTTGCCTTCCTTGCCATTCCTATTGACACCAGGGAGCGGAGGTTTGTTCCAGAAATACTCGATGCTTATCAAACAGTTCTCTCCAAGACCGTGTCAAACAATCTGGCCAGCATCAAGACGCGAAGTTCCACCACCCTGGATCACACCGCTCTACCCTTCACATTCAGTTCTCGAGTCCTAAGCCCGCACCGAGGATTCCAAAAATGCTTGGCTGGTTCTTCCCTGCATTGACAGCCGCTCCCCGCCATGATACAAATTGTGTGTCAGACTGAAGGGCCTGTGGCGCAGTTGGGAGCGCGCATGACTGGCAGTCATGAGGTCGGGAGTTCGAACCTCCCCAGGTCCACCATCTATCCCATTGATTCTGAATGGCTTAATTCAGGAAAATCCCCCCCCTACAGGGGAAGCTTTGACCTCATGAGTGCAAGTCATGAGGTCGGGAGTTCGAACCTCCCCAGGTCCAGCAAACTTTTCAATAAGTTAGCCTCAAGACCTACCGAGCGGTGGGCCACATTGGGCCACATCTGAATTACGAATCTCATTCTCCACTTGCCTTTTGTGCGGCAAGAGAATCAGTTTTTCGATCTTTTGCACCGCCTCCCGCATTGGACCTGCGAGTTCGTGCATGTATCGGTCGGTGGTACTTAGCCTTGAATGCCCAAGCAGTTGCTTCATGATTAACGTCGGGATACTCCCCTCGTTTCCTCCGAGCGTCGAGAACGTGTGCCTGAGCGAGTGCCAAGAGATAATGAGGGATGCCCAAGCGCTGGGCAACCGGGTAGACGTGGCGCTGAATCAGGTTGCGGTCGCTTAGCGGCTTACTGGACTCGCCGGTAAACAGCCAGCCAGTGGTCGGGTGCTGCGCACAATAATCGCGCAACGCCTCGCCTAAGAATGATGGAACCGGAAGCTCTCGATCCTTTCCGTTCTTGGTCCCTCCCGCCTGTCCCCGGCATCACGAACGACGGACGTGGAGAGTACCGCAATCCAAGTCCTCTACTTGAAGCCCCAGGATTTCACCGCTCCGCAAGCCGATCATGACGCCAATCATCACGATGACCCGGGCGGGATCCTTGAGGTGTTCGAACAAGAGACTAACTTCTTCCGCCGACAAAGCCCGCTGCTGGCGTTTAACCCTTGTCGGAGGTGCTTCGATCTCCCTGGCCGGATTATCGACCAGCCAGCGCCACTTAATAGCTGTTTTGAACATCTTGCTTAACACGGATCGAAGGTGCAGGACAGTTTGAGATGCGTAACCTTCTTTATACTTGTTGCTGAGAAGCCGGTCGATGTGGAGTCCAGTGATGTCCCGCATCCTTTCTCGTTCGAAAGTAGGTGCGATATGGTTCTTCCATAAGAGTTGGTACATATCGCGAGTGTTCGGTTTCATCTTTTCGACGAGGTTGGGCTTGAAGTGCTCCGCCCAAAACTCGCCGAGGGTTATGCTGGTTTGAGGCCTGGGGGCCGCCCGATTGACTTCTTGCATGATCTGATCGGCGGCTTTCCTGGCTTCGTTCTTTCCACGAAATGCCGAGACGGGTCCGAGGATGACGGTCCTTTGAGGCCGTTCCGCCTTTCCCTTCGGCGTAATGCAATCTTCCCGATAGCGCAAAACATAGTTGCCGTTCTTCTTCCTTACACTTCCTCTCTGGTAGCGCCGAATCATTTGTTCCTCCGCACTGATTTGCGGCGTTGATTCGGACTCTCAGTTGGCTGCTGGTTCCGCACTATAACGCCTCTGCGAATTCCTTCGCAAGCTTTCAACGTAATTCCAAAGGTCACTTTCCCGGAAACGCAGGTACTTGCCGACCTTTAGGTACGGTATGCCATCCGGTGGCTTCAATCCGACCCGCCGGTATACCCACTTCCGCGGGACATTTAGCAGCGCGGCCACTTCCTCAACTGTGAGCAGCCGACTCATCTCGTCATTTCCATTGACCAAGCCCCCGCGAAGCTGTGATCCTTCTGCGTCCAACGAGATCCTCGACTGCAGAGACCCTAAGCTTGGCCTCCTTCCGCTCGCATTCGCTGGCGCCTGCTTGGCGGCAGTCAACCCTGCCATGACGTCGCGCCTGTCGATATTCATGTCACTCTCCTTCACGGCTAGCCATGCGCCTGACACCGGTCGCCAAGCGCAATGCGCGGTCAGCGCACTATTGCGCCCTTTGTGAGCGCCAGAGCCGACTTTCAGGGCGTCCCACACCGCAGCCAAGAGAGTGCATCGTTCCGATAGTTTCAGGTCTGTGTATCTCGGTGCGGCTCTGATGAGGCGTTTGGCGAGGAATCCCTAGCCCATTCATAGAACAGGATTTCCTTCGTGTTAAAGGAGCATGACCGCAGAACACCCGGTCCGTGCAACTGGCTCAGTAATGACGACTTGGCGAGTTCAAGGGGGAAGGAAAGGCCTCCCTGCAAGGTCACGGCTGAAAGGCAAATTGAGGACCCGAACCGCACGCTGAAACCCACTCTTCGGGGCCATTACCTCCCATTCGGCAGATTTGAATGCGGGTAATAGAGACGCCGCCTCAGATCAGCCTTATGGCACCATGGCGCCATCATAAGCCAGCTCAATCAGTTACATGACCTTCGCTCCTCCAGCAGGGAGCGCTCATCGCAGCGGTGCTGGTCTGGTCCAGACACGGTGTGCGCCTAGCGTGCCCGTAGGCGTGCTCGGTGACCGCTTGCCGAAAGCTGGTGCCACGCCCCGTTTGCCCTTTGCGTTTACACTTGGTTCTCACAGGCGTCGACCGGTGAAAAAAACTTGGCAAGCAACATGCCCCCTTGGTCACGCACTCGGGCTGCATCAACGGTTGCTCCGCCCACTGGCGATCTGTGCCGTTAGGATGCACCAACGAACCTGGCTCAGGCCCCTGCGCCGGCCGCTAACGAGACTCCGCCGGCTTCTGAGGTTTCGGCCCGGTCTGGGTGAAGCAGGGAATCCACATTCGCCTTTAATCGGACCAAGGCCACCGAATGGAGTTGCGAAATGCGCGATTCATCCACGTTCATATGCTCGGCAATCTGTTTCATCGCCAGCTCGCGCCCATAGTAGAGGGTGACGATTTGCCGCTCACGCTCCCGCAGGATGGAAAGCGCGCGACCCAGAATCTCACGCTGCTCGCGACGGTAGCAGAGATCAAAGGGATCGGGATCGTCACCCGCCAGAAACGCTGGCTCAATCCGTCGGCTGACGGACCTGGAGGTCGGCCCCGCCGAAAGAGTTCGCGTACTGACGTCGAATCCTGCACTCTGTACCTCATTCAGCGCCCTGTGCCACTGTGCCAGATTCATTCCCTGCACCGCGGCCATCTCGTCGTCCATGACGGAGCGACCGAACTTGACCTCGAGTTCGTTATAGAGCTTTCGGATCCTTTGGTTCTTGCGCCGTAAATCGCGGGAGGCCGGATCGGCACCACGGAGGCCGTCCAAAATACTTCCGCGAATCCGGTGCTGCGCGTAGGTCTCCAACCTCACCCGCTTGCTCGCGTCAAACTTGGTGACGCCATCGACCAGTCCCAGCACGCCGTCTGAGAACAGGTCATCCAGCTCCACATGGGCAGGCAGGCGTTTGCGAATCTTCAGAGCCACGCGCTTTACCAAGGGAAGCATATCAACCAACAGCGTCTCCCTGTCCTGGAGAACCTTTCCCTCGTGCCTTCTCCTGGGACGCGAAATCGGAGGAGTCAGGGGCTGACGCGATCCCACAGGTGGGGGACAGCGAAGCGCAGGAACGGCCGCCAAGCGGCCTGGTTGGTGGAAAATGTGAACTGATTGAGTTGCCATAGGAACCTCGATCAATTTCGAATGCCCCGATCGGGGACACCGCCTTCCGAGATTCGGCTTCGTTGCTGGTATCCAGAGGCAACACTTCATCGGCACCGTGGAGCCTGCCGCTCCGAGCTTCGTCCGCTGCCCTGGCCTCTGGGGCGCTTTTCTTAGGGGGAGCAATTATGACCATGGTATAATGACTATGATAAGGAGTCGGGAATGAAGACAATGGCAGCAGGTTCGTTCAAGGCACAATGCCTTGCGGTCATGGACGAGGTTCAAGCCAAGAGAGAAACCGTTGTGATCACTAAACACGGCAAGCCGGTGGTGAAGCTCGTCCCCGCCGACAAAGCTACGGACGAGATTTACAATTTCCTCCGTGGCAAGGGTGCGGTTACAGGCAACGTCATTTCACCCGCGATCGAAAACTGGGGCGACCTCAAGTGATTCTCCTCGACACGCACGTGGTCGTCTGGCTGGCGTTCGACCCAAGCCGGCTTTCCTGCAAGGCAACCTCCGCCATCGACAATGCGCGTAAGAACGGAGACGGCCTAGCAATCTGCGATATCACTCTCCTGGAGTTGACAGCTCTTGTGAGCAAGGGACGTATCCATCTCGACATCAGCCTGGAATCTTTCCTGCGGGAAGTCGAAGCCCGATTCGTCGTCCTACCGATCACTGGCCGCGCCTGCGTGCTCGCCCTTGGCCTTCCAGCAGCTTATCCCAAGGATCCAGCGGACCGTATTATCGGAGCTACTGCGCTGGCCGAAGGGTTACCTCTACTTACGGCTGATCGCGAGATCCATCGGTCAAAAGCGCTTCCCACGATCTGGTGAGAGAAGCGAGTTCTGGCGACTTCTCTTGTCGAAGGGCGCGGGTAACCCCTTCATTCAAGGCTGATCCGAATTGTTTCGCCGAAAGGTGCCTTCCTGCGCGAATCGGTTACCCAAAGCACCGGATATTCCGGGGCCTCCGGATACAAATCACAGCATAAATCGGTGAGATAGATAAAGCAGACCGGCGCGATATCATTTTTGCCCACCCACTCGAAAACGGGGCGGAAATCTGTGCCGCCACCACCTTTGGGTTCGAGTTGCACCGGTTCTGAAGGTCTGAACTCTTGAGCGGACTGAACTGCTGCATCGCAATACACCACGTGTATGGCTTCTGGCTGCGCCTCCTCGGAAATCGCCGAGATCTCACCTGCAAACTGTTCCAGCTCACGCTTTCCGATCGAGCCTGAGGTATCAACGGCAATCACGATCTCGCCCATTCCTCGGCGCTCGACCGAGGGCAGGTACAGGCCCGAAGCGATGTGACGGCGGTTGGGTGGGGTCCAGCGATAATCAGAGGGCGTAGTAGAGGCCACAAAATCACGCAGGATCGCGCGCCAATCCTGCTGGGAACGGACTTCTTCACCATCGAGGCTTGGACTCGGAGGGGCTTGACGAGGTTCCTGGTGCTCTTCCTGATCGACTTGTCGAGCCGACGGGTGGAGATCGCCGGACTGGCGCGGCAGGTGAATGGGCTCTGGATGAGCCGGGTGTCACGCAACCTCAGTGATGCTGGGGAAGGCTTCCTGGTTGGCAAACGATACTTGATCCACGACCGGGATCCGTTGTTCACCCCAGAGTTTTTGGAAACTCTCGGAACCAGTGGGGGCAGTCGGTGAACCTGCCGCCGCGCTCGCCGAATCTGAATGCGCACGCGGAGCGCTTTGTCAGAACCATCAAGGAATCGTGCATGGAGCGCAGGATTCTGTTCGGAGAAGGCTCTTTGCGGAAGGCCCTTCACGAATTTGTTGAAGACTACCATCGCGAGCGCAACCAGCAGGGGCTGGGCAACTGGCTGATCATAGAGGATGAGTCAGGCGTCGGTAGCACTGGACCGATCCAGTGCCGCCAGCGGCTGGGCGGAATGCTGAACTACTATTATCGCGAGGCAGCCTGTGGGAGGACCAAGCAAGCTCCGATGGAGTGATCATCATCAGGTGCGTCGGCCCTCTTTCCAGTGCCGTGCGTGGACCGTTCCTGGGCTGGTTGCAGCCGCTCGTACCGAGCCGTGAGGCGTGTGGACCCGGGAGGCCCTACCGAGAAGCGATCCTTGATCCAACCGAAACTTGCGCCACGCGGACATCGTTGGGCCAAGGGAACTGCCTTTCATTTGAGTTTTTGGACGCTACGGCGTTGGAGGCCATTTTCCAGAACTTAACCCCGCACGAGAGGTAGGCGCGCATCCGGTTGCTTCCAGGTTGAGCGTACCCAGACACGTTCCGGGTCTTCAACCACCGCCATGGTTCGGGAGGTCCCGGCTAGGAAGTTCAAATAATAGACGTCGTATCCGGGGCCGGCCACAACGGGATGATACCCGTCTCGGACGAGGACAGCATCTCCGTCCCGAACCTTCAGAGTCAGATCTCGAGCGGTGCGAGGATTATAAAGGTTTTGAAAGGCGAAGCCTTCAGGATGGTCAATTTTGTAGTAGTAAATCTCGTCGAGGTCAACTTCCTGTGGGGGATTGTGGACATCGTGCTTGTGGGGAGGGTAGCTCGACCAGTTTCCACCCGGAGTGTAAACCTCCACAGCGATCAAGCGGTCGGCCGGAAACTCTGGCCGGATGATTTCAACGATTTGGCGTGAAGTGTTCTCGCCTCCCCGCAGACTGCTGACGACATCCCGCGGAGTGATGAGCTTGGGCTCGAGACGGGCGTCGGAGGGAACCCTACACTCGGCCAGCTCGCAAATGGTTTGGGCTTTGAGAATGACTTGAGTGCTTGAAGGGAGATAAAGCGCATAGGGAAAGCCATCAAAGACGTTCTTTCGCTGTCCAATGCTTACTTCACCTTTACCCCAGTTTGCCAGGCATTGCCCCCCCAGAAGGACGAGAATTACTTCTTCGTTCTTGGTTTCAAACTCCCAGACCATCCCGGGCGTCAACCGCCTCACAAAGAAGCTCATCCACTGCCAACCCGCTTCCTCTCGCGGGAGCCTGAGCAGTTCACCAGGCTGATCTGAAGTAAGATTTCGTGAGTGGACAAGGCTGTCATTTTGGTTCATACAAGCTCCGCGTCGGAAGGTGACTGCCGAAATCCTGGGATTGCGTTGTTGTCTGTCGCTGACGTCGCACAAGCTGTTTCTTCTGGTGCGAACTGCGATCTCGATGAGGCCTGCGTAGCGCGACCTCAAGCTCGGCAGCCTGTGCGACCAATGGCTCCTGATTCTAACCCGGGCAGCGCCCAAGCTCGCGCCACGAGTCGTCTAACCGATTAGAATTGAATACAGGAAACCTTTTCGCCTGTCAACAACTTATCTTTGCTCGCCCAGACATCCGCAGATGCGAACCGCCTTTAGCCAACGGTGCGGCGTGTTCAAATGAAGGTATTGGAGTCTCAGGTGCGGAATTGCCTGGGGAAATGTTGCGCGCTTTCGGCTCCAACCACCGAACGGTCCTTGGCCGTCAAGGCCTGGAAAGACGTCAGGAGGTCCACGGAGGCCCGAGCGTGGGGAATCGCTCATGGGGTGGAAGGCTCGAACAAGGTTCGAAATCATTACCCAGGATTCACGGGGGAAACAGAGTCATCGGAGCGCATTTTCGCCATGTGGAGCCGGAAGCCACAGGAGTCGCGAACCCGCAGCTCGGGCATCAACTTTCTCACCACGCCCTGGCTGCGCTGGGTCGCGATCTTTTCCAGCAGCAATTTCGCCGCTTCGAAGCCTACCTGGTATTTGGGAAGTTCCACGGTGGTTAGGCGGGGGCGAAACAAGGCAAGCCAGGGGTAATCATCGAAGCTCACGAGTCCAAAATCCTCCGGGCACTGCAATCCCATTTCATCAGCGGCCTTCAGGAACCCCACCGTCATAAGATAGTTGGCAACGTAAACCCCATCCGGCCGCCGCGAAAGCAACGCATGCCCGCCCCGGTAGCCTGACTCGATACGGTAGTCTCCTTCCATCACCAGTTCCGGTTCGTACGGGAGCCCCTTCGCCTCCAGTGCATCTCGAAACCCCTGCCAGCGGGCTTTCCCATTGCTCACCTTGAGGGGCCCCCCCACCAGTCCGATCCGGCGATGACCGGCTCGCGCCAATTGGCAGACCGCCTCATAAGCGCCCCGATAGTCGTCAGTGATCACCGCGTCTTTGGTCAACTTGGGGTAGGTGCGCATGAGAAGCACAAACGGCGTGTTCACCTCGGCGATCATTCGGCGCATAGACAGAGTAAAGTCCTGGGCCGTCTTGGTGAGCAATATCCCATCGACTCGCTTCGAAAGCAGCAATTCCAGCGCGCTTTCCTCTTTTTCCAGGGTGTCGTCGCTATTACAAAGCAACAGGTTGTAACCGTGCTTTTGTGCAGCATCCTCCGCGCCCCGGACGACCGAGGGGAAAAAGGGGTTGGCAATATCGGGGACGACCATGCCGATCGTGTACGTTCGTTGCTTGGCCAAGCTTCGGGCCAGCAGATTGGGTCGGTAGTGAAGCTCTTGAATGGCCGCTTCGACACGTTCGCGAAGTTTCTTGCCAACATGACTCTTCTTGTTGACGACCGCGGAAACGGTAAAGACCGAAACCCGAGCCGCTTGGGCTACATCATAAATACTAGCGGCTTTGTTGGGTTTCGGCCTCCTCGAATGTGTCATTCTTCCTCTACTCGACCGAGCCATCAGGTTTCACGGAGCTTCGACTGCTTCCACACAGGAACGAATCCTCTTTGAGGAGAGGTAGTATAGCATCCGGGCAGCGCGGGAGACCATCCGTGACCACCGCAGAGGTGTTACTGCCCCCGCGGTTTGTGGGTTTGGACGATTCATCCAGCGCAGAGCCGGCGGGGGATTCCAGGAGCATCGAAAGTTCCCCCGAGCGCTTGGCGGCGGGAAGCAGCGTCCCCAGGCGCCGCCCTTCGCGAGCGCGGTTGCTCCCACTGCCCCCACAGTCTCCCCATCGTACTAATCAAGTCCGGGAAGAACTCGTCCTGCGGGCCGCGATTTCTTTGGCGAAACGTGCGAGGGGGGCCTTACGAAGGTTTCCGGGACTGTCGGAGGTGCCCTCTGGGGGTGCTAACCCCCGGCACAAAATTGCTGATCCTCCCTCACCCTGCGAATCCCTTGACACGATGCAGGAATTGATCATAATGCTCTAAGCGCTTAGCAGCCCCCAATGAGTGCACCATTGAGGATGGGACCAGACGAGCGGGAGGCTGACGGGCGGGGTGGTTCGGTCCGGCGAAGGACAGGGATGCGTGTTACGACTATGCTCTGGAGAATTAATCTGGTTTTGTCGGATCGACAACTATGCTCGATGTATTCATCAGCGCTGTGGTAACTGGAGTGAACGCGCCCCGTTGCCAGACCACGAATCAATGAATCCCGCCGCTGCTCCAGACGCTAGAAAGGAAATCACCATTGGAAGAAAGCCATGAGTGACCGAACAGCCTACAAGAGCCCTTTGCACGAGATGACCCAGACCACCCCCACCTGCCTATGGAACGACTCGGCATCGGTTCAGGAGTTGACCTACTCCCTCGAACACGGGGCGGTGGGAGCCACCTGCAACCCGGTCATTGTGACGGAGGTGCTGAAGAAGGAAATGCACCTCTGGGAGAATCGCATTCGGCAATTGATCCGGCAAATGGCTACGGCTACGGAGGAAGAGATCGGTTGGAGGGTGGTAGAGGAGATGTCGGCCAGGGGGGCCGCACTTCTGAAGCCGATCTTCGATCAGAGCGGGGGGAAAAACGGCAGGCTTTCAATCCAAACTGACCCGCACTTCTACCGGAACTCGGAGGCCATCGTTGAGCAGGCAGTTCGCTTCAGCCAGCTCGCGCCGAACATGATTGTGAAAATCCCTGTGACCCGGGCGGGCATTCCCGCCATCGAGGAAGCTACCTACAGGGGAGTGAGCATCAATGCCACGGTTTGCTTCAGCCTGCCGCAGTGCATTGCCGTGGCCGAAGCGCTGGAACGAGGCTTGCGGCGGCGAGAGAGCGAGGGTCTGGACATCGCCAGCATGGGGCCGGTGTGCACGATCATGGTGGGCAGGCTGGATGACTGGCTTAAGGTGGTAATGGAAAAGGAAAACATCACCACTGATCCCGGGTATCTGGAGTGGGCCGGCGTGGCCGTATTCAAGAAGACCTATCGCCTCTTCCGGGAGCGCGGCTACCGGGTCCGGCTCCTGTCGGCGGCCTTCCGCAATCACATGCATTGGAGCGAATTCATCGGAGGGGATGTGGTGATCTCCCCACCCTACAAATGGCAGCTCCGGTATAACGCCAGCGACGTCGAGGTCGTGCCGCGCATCGACAAGCCGGTCGATCCAAAAATTGTGGAGGAATTGCTGCGGAAGTTTGATGACTTCCGGCGGGCCTACGAAGAGGACGGGTTATCGCTCGACGACTTCGACGACTTTCCGCCCACCCGGCGCACCTTGCGCCAGTTCATCGGGGCTTGTCACGAGCTGGCTGCCCAGATCCGGGAGTTCATGCTACCCAACCCTGACCAGAAGTAAATATCCCCCAGGCAAAGCCGGGGTATCTCCCCACGGAATAGAAGGGTCCTGGTAGCCACGTCGCGGTTGCCACTCCCTCCCGGAAATCATCGCCCTTCGTCATGCAACCTTCAAGAAAATCGAGTGTATTTCCAAAGGAGCCAGCCGCATCCGACCAGAAAAGCCAGCATGGCGAGCACGAGCGCCGCAATCCAGGTTGCGGCCATGGCGAGGGGGGGGTGGGTCGCGCAACGGGCCAGCCAAACAAAAGCATCAGTAGCCAGAGCAACGATCAAATAGTCCCACCACCGGCGACCGTGCGTAACCATCCCCAGCGGGTCCTTCCCCAACTGGGCTGAGGCCGTCACTTCCAGATCCAGCCCGTAGCGGTCGCACTCGCGTGCCATCACTTCACGAACTGCCGCCTGCTCGCTTTCCGGCGCCACGGCGCTGCTGATGGCGACAGCTCCCGCGATTATGATCAGGGAGCCCATGATGATCTGGGCCTGAGCGGGCTTTCCGAAGCTGGAAAGTTCACCAAACACTAGTGCGGCCCACGCCAGGCCCCAAAGCTGGTTGGTGTTGGAAAGTGGGATGCCCCGGCCAATGCCAATATACTTGGCGGCATATTGTTGAAACAAATCACCCAAGACCCAGCAGAACCCGCCGAGAAACAGCCAGAAGAGGACGGGACGTGCTGCCGCCACAGTCCCCAAGACCGGCCTGATGCCGCCCAGAAACACCACGGCGAGAGCGCCGGTGGTCGCGAGTTCGCCCACCGTAAACACGGTGACAAAGGAGAGTGGATTCATTCCGCTCAGATAGGCCTTGCGGTAGGGAATGTACATCGTTCCCCACAGCAGACCGGCGCCGAGCGCGGCCAGGATGCCCGGGACCAGCCGGTGCGGCGCCCCGCCGGCTCGGTGCGCGGAAGCCAACCCCAGCAGCGTCGCGCCGAAAACCACGGCCCCGGCCCCGCCCAGCACTTTGGCTGTGGTTTTCCAGACGCGGCCACGCAGTTCCCGGAACAGGAACCAGCCCCAAAAAATACCGACCAACGAATTGGTGTTCCAAAGTGGAAAGGCGACGGACAAACCCACGTCGCGAATCGCAAAAACCGTCAGGGTATTGGCCACGCCCCACAAGGCGCCGGCGAGGATGGCCCAAACCATCAGGTGCGCTCTCTCCCTGAGGTCGAGGAAGACATAACTAGTGCCTTTCAAGACTACCGGAAGGGTCCAGCGGGCCACGAACACGCCGCTCACCATACAAAGCGATATCAGGAACGGCGAGAGCCCCAAGGTCACCAGCTTGGTGGGCGCTTCCGCGCCACCCAGCCACGCGCCCGCCGCCAAGCCGCATACTACCCCCAGCATGTGAAGGGAACGCGCTGTGGGCATCGAACGTGTTGTTTCCAAAGAAGTTACCTCGTCAGTGGACGTAGATCAGCAGCAGCACCCCCAGCACGAGCACGGATAGAGGGATCCAGAAGTGGCCGTCGGTCAATATCGCCTTGGCGGTTGATCTTCTCAAAGGGAACCTCCAGAAGCCGGATGGTGGCCAGACAAGTCGAGCGCTGAACCTGCTATGCCTGACGGCGCATAGCGGGAACCAAGTAAGGCTGCTGGTTGCCGTGGTGCCCGCGAATTTCCTCCAGCCGCACGGCGCGGTGCTCATCGTGCGACTTGCGGGCCGCTGCCGCTTCGCTTTTCGCGCCTCGCCCCGCCGCGGCCGCAAGCTGCGACTGCTGGGAGCCCACGGCCTCATCCGAAAACTGTCCGGCGGTCATGGACCTAGGTGAACCGAGTAACCCTCCAGAGAGTAACTCCCCCCCCCACCAAAACCAGCAGCATAGCTGAGGTGAGCGCGGCGAGCCAGCCCCAATGGAGCTCCATGGCGGGAACGCTAGCCATCAAAGCAAAGGCAACAAATATTGAGGTGGCCCCTCCGATCAAGAGCCAATCGACCAATCCCCGTCCCTGGCTCCGGGCATTCATTTCCTTGCCCTCCATACGCGAGGCTACATATAAAGGCGCGATGCCGTAAAGGTCGCTCTCCCGCTGGGCTGCCTCTTTCCAGCTCGAGTACTCCCCCTGCGTCGCGGATGAAAATGCAATCGCGACTGCGCCCGCCGCCATAAGCAGCGATCCCCCTATCACCTGCGCGTACACCCCCCGCCCCAGGCCGTGCAGCTCACCAAAAACCAGGATGGCCCAAAGCAGGCCCCACAACTGGTTGGTGTTGGACAAAGGAATACCGCGACTGATTCCTACGTATTTCGCGGCGTAGTTCTGAAACAAATCACCCACCACCCACATGAATCCACCGAGCAGCGGCCAGAAGGCCACATTCCGGCTCCTGACCAACTCGTGCCAGAAAGGCTGCAATCCACCCGTGAAAGTGACCGCCAACACTGTCATGGTCACGATCTCCCCAAACGTGAAGATGGTGACAAATGTGAGCGGGTTCATGCCGGTGATGTAGGCTTTTCGGTAAGGGATGTACATCGACCCGAGGACGGCGCCTGCGCCCAACGCGGCCACCACACCGCGCACAGCATGGTCGTGATGGGCTTGAGACGTGGAAGCCAGAGATAACAGCACCGCACCTCCGAAGAGCACAAGGGCTCCCCCTAATACTCCAACCCAGCGCACCCAACCTGCGCGGTGCAATTCCTTGAACAGTAAAATGCCCCATAGAATGCCGATCAGGCTGTTGGAGTTCCACAGGGAGAACGCAATGCTGAGGCCAATGTCTCGTACCGCCAGGATGGTCAGGGTGTTCCCCACCGCCCAAAGACACCCCGCCAAAAGTCCCCAGACGACTAGGTGGGGAACTTGTCGCAAGTCCGAACCGATGTCGGAAGTTCCGCGGACCAATGCCGGCACGCTCCAGCGCGAAATGAAAGCTCCAAGAACCATCATGAAGGAAATCACAAAGGGAGAGACGGCTACGGTTACCAGTTTGGTCGGCGCCTCAGCCGCAGCCAGCCACAGCGCAGCAGAGAAACCGCACATTACGCCGAGTGTCTGGAGCTTGCGCTGGCGCGAACGTTCGGACAAACTCGCAGTGATGAGCGAACCCAAGCTTTCATACCTCCTTGCAATTCGTTTGGATCAGACGCGACAGAAACATTGCCCCTCAGGGACAGCGCAGAGAGCGGACACGAGGGTCGCGGTTCCCACCTGACGCCCTCGGCAAATATCCCCAGACGCAGACTCGAAATGTCGTTGCCTTGGACGTGGCCCCTTCTTCCGTCGAGAAGATACTGTTGTCGATCGGATGTTTCTTAACGACGGAGAAACCCAGAAGGCACACGGAGGTAATATCACAAATGAGGTGATCGCCGACACAACTGTTGTTGGGCTGGGTTTGTGCAACCCCTCGATTTATTGGTGGTGATGAGAAAGAAGCTCCCGTCCTCCGGCTGCACCCCCGTGGATTCTTCATGCGTGGGCACTACGCCATGCTGACTTCGACCGGTCGATTCTCCTTAAGAGATATGGTTGCAGCCAGACTTACCCGCATCGCAGCGACACCGTCCGCACCCGTGACCGAAGGCTGCCGACCCTGTAATACGTTATCCACAAAATCCTGGATTTGAGCAACGTAGGCCTTTTCAAAGCGTTGCATGAAGTATGGTACGACGTCATGTGTGATTCCTTCCTTGGTCATGACGAGAATCGGCGTTTCCCGGAAATAACCGATCTGTATGGACCCTTTTGTCCCCCAGATTTCACAGCGAATGTCGTAGCCGAAGACAGCGTTTCGGCTTAGCTGCACGACACCCAAGGCTCCGCTTCCGAAGACCATATTGATGACTGCATTGTCGATATCGCCAATCGCTTTCATCTCGGGATACGCCAATGTGCAACCGATGGCATACACGCTCTTGACATCCCCCATAAACATCCGTCCCACATCAAAATCGTGAATCCCCATGTCAGCAATCATCCCGCCGCTGACTTTAGGGTCACAGAATTCGAGCGGCGGACGAAAGGGATCCCGCGAAGTCGATTGGAAGAGCACGGGAGTGCCAATTTCCCCCGCCGCAACCTTCTTCTTCGCCGCAACATATCCCGCGTCAAAACGTCGTTGAAACGCGGCCTGGAAAAACACACCCGTGGCTGCAACTGCCTGGAGCACTTGCTCGGCTTCTTGCAGCGAAGTGGACATCGGCTTTTCGCAAAAAATAGCCTTCCCACTTCTCGCTGCATCGATGACAATCGCTCCATGCTGGCTTGTGGGAGTCACGACAATCACGGCAGTTACATCTTTGTCCTTGAGCAAGTCACGGTGATCCTTATACCATTTGGGGACGTCGTATTCTCTCGCAAACGCTTCCGCAACATCTGCTTGGGTATCTGCCACCGCCACGAGTCGCGCATTCGGTACGCATTGGGCGAGATTGGTTGCATACACGCGGCCCATTCGCCCCAGACCAACGACGCCAACGTTCAGACGACTTTTCATCTCGATGCACTCCTTTTAATGGATTTCACTTAACTTGACCGACCTGTTTTCTTTTACCGATTTCGCAGCGGCCAACCCGATCGCCACAGCCATGAGACAATCATTTCCGGTCACCGGGACTGGCTTGTTCTCCCGAACCGAATCGACGAAGGCTTGCATCTCCCTCAAATACGATTCCGTGTATCGCTCCATAAAGAAGTTCAGTGGCAACGACGAGTGGGTACCTGTCCGGTCGAGGCAGATATGACTGTCGGGAGCGTTGTTGGCGACCGTGACCATACCTTCGGAACCAAACACCTCGACGCGCTGGTCGTAGCCATAGACAGCTTTTCGGCTGTTGTCGATCGTTCCCAGAGCGCCGTTTGCGAACGTCAGCGTCACAACGGCCGTATCCCAATCGCCGGCTTTCTCGAATACCGGGTCCACCAGGACAGTCGCCCGGGCGTACACTTCGGTGACGTCGCTTCCCATCAAATAGCGGGCCATATCGAAATCGTGGATGGTCATGTCCAGGAAGATCCCACCGGACGCACGTATATAGGCTTCCGGAGGAGGCGATGGGTCGCGGCTGGTGATCTTGAGAACGTGGGGTTCTCCGATTCCGCCGGATTTGACGATTTCACGTACTTTTAGGAAATTGGGGTCGAACCGCCGGTTGAACCCGATCTGCAACTGGACCCCGAACCTTTTCACCGCTGCCAGGGCCCGATCGATCTTTTCCAGGCGATGGTCGATCGGCTTCTCGCAGAAGATGTGTTTGCCCGCGCCTGCCGCCGCCACGATCAGATCTGCGTGCGTATCGGTCGACGAACAAATCAGCACGGCCTCGATCTCGGGGTCCGCGAGGACCTCCTCAGCGCTCTCGGTTACTCGCGGGATGCCGTAGCGCGTGGCAACTTCCTCTGCCGCCGGGCGGTTGATGTCCGCGATAATCAGCGCCTTTGCCTCGGGCAATCGGAAGGCAAGGGTCTCAGCGTGCACGGCCCCGATCCTCCCGGCTCCGATGATACCGATATGAAGTTTAGGTTTGCTCATTGTGGTCCTCCTGGGTCAAAAGTCACGCGTAGTTTGGCTCGATCGACCGCAGGTAATCCCGGTTGCGCCGCGCGCTCTCCTTCGGCGTGCCCATTCCGGGCAGGACGTCCTGCTCGACTAGCGTGTACCCGTCGTAACGGTTGGCCTTCAGCCAGCGCAGTACCGCGGGGAAGTCCACCGAGCCCTTACCTAATTCGCAAAAGACGCCGTGTCGCAGCGCCTGGAAGTAGTCCCAATGTTCTGCTCGCGCCCGGCCAGCCACCTCCGGGTGGCAATCCTTAAAGTGGATGTACCACACCCGCTCCTGGAAGCGTTCCAGCCCCTTGACCACGTCGCTCGCGGCCGCCCCGTAAGCGTAGTGCCCGCAATCAAACACCAGCCCCACCAATTCCGGGTCGGTCAGTTCCAGAAAGCAAGCGATCTCTTCCGGCGTCTCGACATAGCCAGCGCAGTGATGGTGAAAGACCGTACGCAGTCCTGTCTCCGCGCGCACCGCGCCGGCCACTTTATTCGCACCCTCGGCAAAGGTTTTCCATTCCGCGGGACTCAAGCCCAGTTCAGCGGTGATTCGACCGGCGTTGCGGGTGCGTTCGGGGACGGAGCCATTGTTGTCCGCCAGCACCAGGTAGGGTTTCGGGTCCGTGGCCACGGCCGCCAGCAGCCGCGCGGTCTTGAGCGCGCTCGCCACACCCGCTCCGTGCGCAGCCGGGTCTTTCAAAGTCACAGGCACAAACGCCCCCAGCATCACCAAGCCGCGTCGACTCAGTTCGGATCTGAGCGCGGCGGGGTCGGTGGGCATATATCCCCAGTCGCCCAGTTCTGTCCCGGTGTAACCTGTTTCGGCCAACTCGTCCAGCATGCGGCCGTACGGGATCTGTTCCGCTTGGGCTTCCTCAAACTCCAGCGTGCCCCAGGAACAAGGGGCGTTCCCCACACGCAATGCTGCCATGATCTCTCCTCCCGGCTTGCGGGCTGACCCCGCCGTCCCGCCGGCTCCACGCGCCGGCAGGATGCCGGCGCGTGATATAGTGTCACTCAAGTTCGTTGAGTACCTCGTCGAGACGACACTAAAACTTCCTGCTCCACTGCTGGGGCCAGCGCTCGACCACCACCTTGGTCTGCGTGTAAAACTCCACACCGTGGCGCGCCTGGGCGTGGAGGTCACCAAAGAAACTGTCTCCCCAGCCGCTGAAGGGGAAGAACGCTATCGGCGCCGCCACGCCCACGTTAATGCCCACGTTTCCCGCGTTGACCTCGTAACGGAAATGCCGGGCGCTGGCCCCGTCGCTCGTGAAGATGCAAGCCATGTTGCCGTAGCGGCGGGCATTAACCATCTCGACCGCTTCGTCGATCGAAGCGGCATGCATCAAGCTCAGCACCGGACCGAAGATCTCCGTGCGGGCGATCTCGCCCTGCGGCGGAACGCCCTCCATGATGGTCGGGAAGACGAAGAAGCCGTCCCCGTAATTCTTCACTTTCTTGCCCCGCCCATCCACGAGCAAGCGGCCCCCTTCGCGCTCGCCTTGCGCAATCAACGCTTCGATCCGTGCCTGGCTCTCGGCCGAGATGACCGGCCCCATCTCCACACCCTCATCCAGGCCGTAACCCACCTTGCGATTGCGGGCGGCATGGGCCATCTGTTCCGCCAGCACTTTCTCGGCGCCGCCTACGGTGATGGCTACCGAGGCCGCCAGGCAGCGCTGGCCGGCGCAACCAAAGGCCGAATCCGCCAGAATCCGCGTGGTCATTTCCATATCGGCATCCGGCATGACCACTACCGGGTTCTTGGCTCCTCCCTGGCACTGGGCGCGCTTGCCGTTGGCCGCGGCGCGGCTGTAAATGTAACGTGCGGTTGCGGTGGAGCCCACAAAGCTGATTGCCCGAATCGCGGGATGGTCAAGCAGGCCGTTGACCGTCTCCTTACCGCCGTTTACCAGTTGCACCACGCCCGGCGGGAACCCGGCGGCTTCGAGCAGATGGAATGCCTGGTTGGAACTGAGCGGCACCCGCTCGGAAGGTTTCAGAATAAAGCAGTTCCCGGTGGCCAGGGCATTCGGCATGAACCAGAAAGGGATCATGGCCGGAAAGTTGAAAGGGGTGATGGCAGCAACCACGCCCAGCGGCTGCCGGATCATGTGCTCGTCGATCCCTGCCGCGATAACCTCACTATTTGATCCTTGCATCAGGGAAGGGATGCCGCAGGCCACTTCCACGTTCTCGATGGCACGCCGCAATTCCCCGACACTTTCGGCAAAAGTCTTCCCACACTCCTCGGTAACGGTGCGCGCCAAGTCCTTCAGGTTTTCCTCAAGAAGAGTCTTGAGCCGAAACAAAGGCTGGATCCGCTCGCCGACCGGCGTGCGCCTCCAATCCTCAAACGCCTTCTGCGCCGCCACCGCCGCTGCACCCACTTCCTCTGCCGGCGAGAGGGGAACCTCCGCCAGGACTTGCGCGGAAGCCGGGTTGAGAACCTTTAAAGCCTCCACTGAGCGCGAGGCGCGCCAGGTACCATCCACGAAGTTTTCCAGCCTTTTGGACATCTCGAATTACTCCTCACGAGGCCGCCGTTATCACCAGTGGTAGCGCTGTTTTTTGCGGGCTTCTTCGTAACTGGCTCGCGCCGCGCGCACGCTCGCGTTTTCTGAGACCTCCGCCACCGCGACATCCCACCACGCCTCGTAGCCCGGCACTCGCAGCTCGCGCTCGGTCTCTACCACGATCACCGTGGTACGGTCCAGCGTCTTCGCTTTCTGCAATGCCTCCTTGAGTTCGGCCAGGCTGTTGGCCTTGAGCGCGTGCGCCCCCAGGCTGCGGGCGTTCGCGACATAATCCACCGGCAGGTCATCGCCATCCAATTGGCCGGAATCGGCGGAGCGGCGCCGGAAGTGCGTCCCAAATCCCCCGCTGCCCAGTGATTGGCTCAGCCCGCCGATGCTGGCAAAGCCGTGATTGTCAACAAGCACGATGATGAGCTTGATGCCTTCCTGCACCGAAGTCAGAATCTCCGTCGGCATCAGCAGGTACGTGCCATCGCCAAGGAACACGTATACCTCTCGGCTGGGGTCAGCCATCTTGGCCCCCATGGCGCCGGGTATCTCGTAACCCATGCAGGAGTAGCCGTATTCCAAGTGGTAGCCGTTGGGTGTCCGAGTGCGCCACAGCTTGTGCAGATCGCCCGGGTGGCTGCCTGCCGCTGAAAGCAGGATATCGCGCGGCCCGGAAGCTTCCCACATGGCGCCGATCACCTCGCTCTGCGCCGGGCGCGGTTGGTTACCCAAGTGAAACAAACGGTCCACCTCCGCTTCCCATGCCCCTCTCAGGGCGGCCACCTGAGCGGCATAATCGGCGCTGACACGGAAGCCGTTGAGCGCCACGGCAAGGCCCTTCAGGGCCAAACGCGCATCCGCCACCACGGGGATCGCGGAAACTTTGTAGGCATCAAACTCCGCCACATTGATGTTCACAAAGCGCACCTGGGGGTTCTGGAACGCCGTCATCGAGGCTGTGGTGAAGTCGGAATAACGCGTGCCGATCCCGATCACCAAGTCGGCGCCGTGCGCCAACCGATTGGCGGCCAGCGTGCCCGTCGCTCCCACCGCCCCCACGCATTGCGGATGGTCATAAGCGAGGGAACCCTTCCCGGCTTGCGTCTCGCCCACCGGGATGCCTGTCCGGGCCGCGAAATCTGCCAATGCCTGCCAGGCCTCGCTGTACAGCACCCCGCCGCCGGCGATCAGCAGTGGCTTGCGGCTGGCGCGAATGGCTTCCACCGCCCGCCCGCAGGAAATCGGATCAGGTGGGGGCCGGCGAATGAGCCACACGCGCTTCGCGAAAAGTTCAGCCGGGTAGTCATACGCCTCGGCCTGCACATCCTGCGGCAGCGCCAGCGTTACCGCGCCGGTATCCGCCGGAGAGGTTAGTACGCGCATCGCCTCCGGCAGGGCGGTGATGATCTGCTCGGGGCGGTAAATGCGATCCCAATAACGCGAGACGGGTTTGAAACAGTCATTGACTCCCGTATCCTGGGTGGACGGGGATTCCAGTTGCTGCAAAACCGGCGCCACGTTGCGGCGGGCGAAGATATCCCCGGGCAGCAGCAGCACGGGGAGGCGATTAATCGTTGCCAGCGCCGCCCCGGTGATCATGTTTGTCGCTCCCGGCCCGATGGAAGAAGTGCAGGCAAAGGTGCGCAGGCGATTGCTGGTTTTGGCGAACCCCGCCGCCATATGCACTGCCGATTGCTCGTTACGCACCAGGATGTAAGGGAAGTCGGGGTTTTGCTGCAACGCTTGTCCAATGCCCGCGACGTTCCCATGCCCGAAGATCCCCAGCGCGCCGGCGAAGAAGGGATTCTGCCTTCCATCGCGCTCCACATGCTGGTTCTTCAGAAAGGTGATGATGGCTTGTGCGGTCGTGAGCCGTCGTGTGTTGCTCATGTGGGCCTCCTCCTGCAACGGTGCGAGTTTCGTTCTCACCCACCGCGAGGCTACATTTGGTCGATACCGCTCACCACTTCGCCCACAAACGGGTCGGCGATACTCGTGACCACCACTCCAACGGTCTTGGTCTTCTGGGTCACCATTCCGCGAGCGACAGCGCTGACCCTGTAGCCAGATTTCTGGGCGATACGTTGAATTCTCTCGATCGTCCGGCAATCGATCAGCGGGCTGTTACGAAGGGTTCGAGACACGGTCGAGTGGGAGACACGTGCCAAGCGGGCGATGCCTTTGATGGACGGCGGCTTCGCGGCGGCGTTCTGAGCCATGTTATGCACACACGCGCATTGACCCCACAGCTTACACAGGGGTTGCGGAAATTCTACTTCGCCGCTCGAAAAAATGGGGCCACGCCAGGCGTGGCCCCAGCAGACTGCAGACTTGATCGACCAACCCTGTCTAAAATTCTAAACGCATGCCGAGGTTGATCGTTCGCATACCCGGCCCGTCACCGCGCAGGCCGAAAATCTTGCCGTAGTTCGTCGGGTCATCGACGTTGGTATCTACGTCACCGAGGTCGGCATAGTTGAAGAGGTTCTTTGCCTGCACGAGGAAAGCCAGAGTAAACCGCTCGTTTAGCTTGAAATTCCGGCGCAGGCCGAGATCCAGGTCATACATACCCGGGCCGACCATGACGCCCACCGGCGAGTTGCCCATGCGCCCCAGGTAGTTAACATTGCTACCGGTGTGAAACGCGGCGCTGGTGAAGGCCGCCTTGTTTAACCAGTCCGCGTCCGTGTGAGGGCCGTTGTTGATATCCTGACCCGACACCAAGTCCGGGCGGTTCATTTGCGGCGACTCAACACCCTCGGTGTTCCACTCTGTGTACCCTGACTGGTGGTGTCCGGTGGTAAGGGTGATGATCGAGAACAACTGCCAGCCACCCAGCACCGCTTGGCCGGCGGAGGGAACCTTGTTCCCCCACGCTTCGCCCTTGCCGAAGGGCGAGGTCAAGTCGAAGTCCGTCACCCAGCGTTGGGTGGGGATTTCGGCTTGGTGACCCCAGTCGAGCCAGAGATTGAACCAGCTGGAGGGCCGGTTGCCGGCTTCCGTGGTGAAGTTCTCATTGCCGCCGGGGCCCTCCATATTGGTCATCGCGTGCGCCAGGATGTAGGTTGAGGACAGCATCATGCCGTGGGTGTTTCTCTTGACCTGGAGGGTGAAGTCTTGGTATTGGAGCGTTCCCCCGTTGTCGCGTGAACTCAGGTAGTCCCAGCTCTCGTAAGGCCGGCAGGCGCCCGCGGGCATGGGCGAGCCATCCGGGTTCTTACAGAAATTGGGCCCGGCGAGCCCTCCTGGCGGCCCCAAGGCTCCGTACCCCTCGGTATTGAACGGGATTTGATTCAGGTTGGGATTGTAGATCAGCTTCATTGCGTGCTGGCCGGTGTAGGTGGCCCGCAAGCTGGTGGTGTTGGTGAATTGATGCTCGACCGTCAGGCTCCACTGCTCCGTGTAGGGGTCCTTTAAGTGGGGATCGTTCGCGGTACTGAAACCCTGAAGCGGTATTGGGGCGTAGCTCGGAAGTGAGGTGGTGGTGTTCGGCCACACCGCGGCGGGGACGTGGGGGGTCACCGACGTATCTATGTCGAGGTTATAGTCGATCTCCGCGGCGGTATGGATACCAGTCAGCGAATTAAGAACGGGTCCGAGTTCTTGCATGCTGTAAATGCCGTAGCCGCCACGGATGACCGTCCGCGTGGAATTGGCAAAGGGCAGCCAGGCGAAGCCGAAGCGCGGGTTATAGTCCTTATAGTACCCCCAACGTAAGGTTTCGGGCCATCCGGCCTGGGAAGCAGTGAGCAGCTTCGCGCCATTCAAGGACAGCAGAAACTGTTGCGCCGCCGGGGACTGACACGTGTCGGGTGCTCCTGGCGCGTTGGGGCAGATGGCATTTCCCGTGGCGCGGTCGAAGTTCGTCATGTTACCGTACTTCTCGGTGAAAGGCCCGTTGTACTCCCAGCGCAGCCCGAAATTTATCGTCAAGCGCCGCGAGGCCTTCCAACTGTCCTGTCCAAAAAACCCGTAGTGGTAAGCTTCGCCTTGATAATCCGGACCGGCGCTGTCGAGCTCGTTATATACGGGGAGACCGAGGTAGAAATTCGCTCCGGCGTATCCGGTTCCGGCATTCACGGACGGGTTCTGCGCACTGGGAATGAAATTGCTGAAGGTGTACTGTCCGAGATTGTCGGCGCCATTGAAAGTCGACTGTTCGTTGACCCCGAACCGGTGCACGACAGCTCCGAATTTCATGGTGTGCCGGCCGCGTGTCCAGGTGAGGTTGTCGCCCCACTCCATATTCCGCGACTTCACCGGGTCTTCGCGATTGAAACCGGAAATGTCCTGAGCGACTCCGCCGAAATAGAAATGGGGGAATCCGCTGCCGGGAGGAAACGACGTGGCGGGAAGGTTCAAACCCAGGTCCGCCCGCGCTGTGGCCTCATCAATGCCGATCTGATTGACGAGTTGATTGGATTGCATCCAACCGAAGCGGAATTCATTCAGCAGATTCGCCTTGACGGCGAAATTGTAAGAAACCACAAGGTTCTTCGGCCGATTTACAACGTTGCCAATGCCCAAACCTGGAAGCATCGTGCTGGTCGTCGGCGTGAAATACTTGTCCGACCAGCGGCCGAACAGCCGCTGCCGCTCCGTTATGTTCTGGTCAATCCGAATATCGTACTGGTTCGAGTCTGAGGTGATGGGCTGGCTAAAGATGTAGCGATCAACCCCACTGTTCGGGGGTGGAATGAACTTGGTAAATAGCGCGTTGGTGACGGAGTTGATGGGCTCTGTAATATGATTGTTAAGGTAAGGCTGCCCGGTGAAGGGGTCCATCAACTGAATCGGGTTGGAACCCTGGAGCAAGGAGCTGAAGTCACCTGTGCGCCAGGCACTTTGGAACACCTGAGTGCTCACGCCCGCATATTGATGGACCTTCAGACCCTCGAAAGTGCCAAAGAAGAACGTCTTGTTGCGCCGGATGGGCCCTCCTACGCTCACGCCGTAATCGTTGTTCACACTCCGCGAAGGAAGTTGAACGTTGGTGGAGTTGAAGAACACATTGGGATTAGCGTTTAAGGAGTTGCCGTTGTAATTGTAAAAGGCTGCGCCGTGAAGCTGGTTCGTCCCCCCCTTGGTAACGAACAACACGTCGGCGACTCTGGAATATTCGGCGGCATTCCCCACCGAATCGATCCGTAGTTCCGAAATAGAGTCGGTCGAGGGGAAAGGGTTAAAGTCGACGCCATTCCGCCGGGTGCTTCCATCCCAGGTTCCGTCGACGGTCACGTCGCTCATGGCCGCGGAGGCGCCCTGGATGTCGAATGGCGTGGCGGCGCGGCCATCGGCCCCCCCTCCCTTCACGGCTTCCGGCATGATATACAACGCCGCCAGTGGCGAGGTATTGATGGTCCGGAAGTTGAAAGGCGCGTTGACCAAATCCAAGTTTCGAGTGGCGTCGCTGATGGCGGCGTCCTCCGTGTTGATAAGGGGCGCCGCACTCACGACCTGCACCTGCGTGGCCTGCGCCGCCGGAGTGAGCGTGGCGTCGGCGCGCTGCTCTTGGCGCGCCACCAGTTCAAAGACGGTGGTCTTGAACTCCTGAAAGCCCGTCAGCTTGACAGCTACCACGTAGTGGCCGGGGAGAAGATTCAGGAATTCGTAGTTGCCCTGGCCGTCCGTGCTCGTGTTCTGCACGATGTTGGTGTTAACCTCGGTCAGGCTCACGTTGGCGTGCGGCACCACGCCTCCCGAGGTGTCCCGCACCGTCCCTGTCAGGTTGGCAAAGGTTGATTGGGCAGATAGTCGCGTTGCCAGCAGGCTCATGCCTGCCAGCATGGCGAAGAGAATCGTCAGAACTTTGCTGTAAGGTTTCATAGCTCAATTCCTCCATAACAATTTGGATGTCAATGCATCCCATTGCCCGACGCGCAAAATTCATTCAGTTTTTCTAGCGGCAGCGTAGAGGGAAAAAAGCCGCGGGAGTCAAGGGCGTCATTGCGCCCAAACCAGTAAGCATCTCCGTGCAACTTGCTCGTGCCGGACTTAAATAAGAAGTTCCTCGTCAGCAAACCTGGGAGAAGCACGCAGAATTTGTCGAGCAATCTGTGTGGGTCCATAAATGACCCGCCCTCCAAGGATTTTCTCACAACGTTACGAGATTTAGCCATCAATGCGCCTCAATGTCAAGTCTTTTTTTCAAGCCTCGTTCTGCCCGATAAGGCGCTATCTATGGCAATGATAGGCCCCCTCACGCACGTAGCCAGCCAACTCCCCGGCAAAAGCCCAGGTCGATTAAAAGGACTTGACGGGCAGGTTAAGCGGGTGTTAAATGTTTCTCTCGCAACGATGCGAAGAAAGAACATATTCCTCACATGACTACCATTCGCGAAATCGCCAAGGCGTTGGGTGTTTCCTTTTCGACCGTTTCGGCAGTGGTCAACAAACGCCGATACGTAAGCGCAGCCATGCGAGCTCGAGTGGAGGAGGCCCTTCAGGATGCCAACTACCAGCCCAACCAGTTCGCGCGCGGCCTGAGACTGCGAGAATCGCGCACCGTTGGCCTGATTGTTCCAGACCTGGCGAATCCTTTTTACAGTCGCCTGGTGCGGGGCGCGGAGGACTACCTTACCCGCTTTGGGTACCGACTGATTGTGGCTGATTCCCGGGAAGACTGGAAACGAGAGCAGGACTACCTCGTGTCGTTCGCAGGCAAGATCACTGACGGGATCATTCTGGCGACCTGCGCTACCACCGACCAGCAGGTCGCCATGATCCCTGAAATCCTACGGGAGGTGCCGTTGGTCTTCGTGGACCGATGCCCGCTACGGACCAAAGGCATTTGCTTGTTGGTTGACAACGTGCGGGCAGCTTATGATGCGACCCAGCATCTCATCGACCTCGGCCACCGGCAGATTGCCATCGTCACCGGTCCACTGAACCTGCTGAACGCTGCCGAACGCTTCAAGGGTTACAAGCGCGCATTGCGTGCGCACGGCATTCCGATGGACCGCAGACTGGTCCGCACGGGGAACAACACGGAGGATTCGGGTTACCGGCGTGGCTTGGAACTCTTGCACAAACCAGACCGACCGACCGCCATACTGGTGTGCAACAACCTGATGACGATGGGAGTTGTGGCCGCGATCCAGAAGCTGGGAATCGCCTGTCCCCGAGACGTATCCTTGGTTGGATTCGACGATTTCAATTGGTGCTCGTTGCTCACCCCTTCACTGACCATGGTCCGACAGCCGGAATCGGACCTGGGGACTGCCGCGGCCAAGGCGGTCTTGGACCGACTGCACGCGCCCAACTATGGCCTGTTCGACAAGGTCGTGTTGCCCACACAGTTGATTGTGCGGGAATCCACCGCCGCGCCAAGCCAAAGGGACCAGACTCATAAATGAGGCTGCGACCACAACGAAGGCTCGAGCGGGTCCTGTGGGTCCGAAAGCGAGGAAACGTCACGCCCGGAACCGCGCTCTCCTTGTCCTGAAGACCCGATGGGTTGCCAGGGCAGGCGCCGACCTGGGCTGAGCAATAGCCGCTGCCCCATCCGTCTACTAATACATGCGGCCCTTCAATGCGGTGCTGTGAGGGAGTGGCGCTGGTTACGCCATCAATCCCGAGTTTCGGCCCTGCGCAGGTATCTGGCGACTTGGCAAGCGACACGGCGGCCGTTGAAGTAACACCATTCCGCGCCGTGATAATCACCGAGGATATTCCCGGCCGCAAACCAGCCAGTTTCTGAAAGCTGATAACCCGAGCCGACTGCAACCCGGCGCGACGCCAGGTCAACCCGCAGATTCCCCATTAGCGCCAACTCGGTGTTGGGAACCAAGTCGCCACAGATCACAAGCAGGTCGCACCGTACTTGGGCGCCTTTCGCCGGCGTTACAGCCGAGACGGATCGCCCACCCACCACCGTCACCGCATGGACGCCGCCCTGATAATGAGGCTTTGCCCAGCGCCCAAAATAGAATCTGGCAGGAAGACTGCAATCGGGCCTTGGGGACCGATCCACCATGACTGCGTCAGAAGCTCCCGCGGATTTCAACTTTGCCGCGGCGGCGTGAGCGATCAGATCCGACCCCAAAATGACCGGCGTGCAGGCCACATGGACTTCGTGTTGATCCACCAAATCCAGCATGTTCTTGGTGAACAAAAGGCCGCTCGGACGGGAGCCGTTTATCCAGCCTCGTTCGGCGGGCGTCCTCTCCCGTGCCCCGCATGCCAGCACCACGGCTTCAGCCGCTACCTGGCACCTGCCGCGGCTGGGGTTCACCAACGTCGCTTTCTTTTCCCCCGGGAAAACTTCGATCACCTGGGTCTCGAGCCAGACATCCACCTCGCTAGCACGCAGTTTATCGGCAAGGCGCTCGGCCATTTGCTCGCCAAAGACCAGCCGTCCCTTGGTCCAGAGCACAAAAGTGGGGACTCCGCCTGGTTTCTTTTTGTAAAGCGACGGCACACCCCCGACCCTCTCGTGCCGGTCAATCAAGATGACGGGCTTGATCCCACGCCGGGCCAAGCCGATCGCGACGCCTGCACCCGCGGGTCCGGCGCCAATCACCAGAACTTTGACTTTCCCGATCGAGTTCATAGTCGTTGATGCTCCACAAGCCCACAGCTAAGTGTTCAACAGTTCGCTCCCGGGACCGTTCTTCGTAACCCTCTCCAGCGGGATGCGGCAGTGACTCGATATAATCTCGGCTACAGGCACCAGGCATTCAAACGCTTGGCACCTTCCCATCAGCACCCTGGTCCGTCGCTTGACCGCGTCCAGAGTGCGCGGCTTCAGCGGTGATTCCAGGGCATCGATAACTTCCCCGCGCGACACATTCTCGCAAGTGCAGATGATGCGACCGTAGTCTTGCTGTCGTTTTAACAGTTCGGTATTCTCAAATGGCCTGCGCCACCACCCAGGCCATGCGCGCTCGGGTCGGCTGTCGGCTGCGTCTGGTTTTTCTTCCAGCTTCAACTCACAGTTGTCTGCCAAACCCTGAATCAGGTAATCAGCGAGCGCGGGTGAGGATGTGAATCCCGTCGAACGGATGCCAGTGACGGTAAGAACTCCCGGATGGTGATCGTGGTATCGGATCAAATAACTCCCTTGCGCGCAATTGCAGCGGGCGCCTGCATAGGTGCCGACGACAGGCTGTCCTTTCAAACGAGGGAACAGTCGCGCCGCTCCCTCGAACACCGCTTGCAGGCCGTCGCTCGTGGTACAAGTCGCGTCCGGCGAGTCAAGCGGCAGATCTTCGGCTGTCGGCCCGGCAATCAGGTTGCCGAAAATGGTCGGGATCACCAACACTCCCTTGGTTTGGGGTGTTGGCACTGGCAAAAGAATCCGTCCGATTAAGGGGCGGCTGAATTTATCGAAGATGAGGAACTGACCACGGCGGGGGTTGATATCGAACGGTTGGCCTGCATAGCAATCAGCGAGGGCACGGCTCCCCAGGCCCGCTGCGTTTACAAGGATGCGCGTGGTGACCCGCTTCTCCGAGGAGGTCACAAGGGTTTTGACTGTGGCATTGGGGTTCTCGACCGCAACGATTGAAGCACCCATGAGAAGATCGACACCGTTGGCCAGCGCGACCTCAGCGAATGCGATGGAGGCGCCAAAGGGGTCTGCGATCGATTCCCTCGGTACCAGGAGGCCGCCCCGGACATATTCGGGAGCGTTGGGTTCGAGTTCCCTCACTTCGCTCGGTACGAGCAGTCTGACATCGTCGACACCGTTAACCAGAGCCTTCTTGTGGATGTTGCGTAGCTGCGCCTCCTGCTCATCGTCAATGGCCAGCAGCACGGCGCCGCACGAGTCATAGGGGATCTTGAGCTTCTCCGCCAGAAACGGCCATTGCCTGGAAGCCTGGGTAACCAGTTTCGACTCCAGGCTGCCGGGCGTCGCATCAAAACCCGTGTGTACGATGGCGCTGTTGCCCTTGCTGGAGCCTTCGCCCACATCAAAGTTCTTGTCGATCAGCAGCACTCGCAATTGGAACTGGGAGAGCCTGTAGGCAAGGGCACAGCCGACAACCCCAGCTCCAACGATCGCAATGTCGTAAGGCTGGGGTCCCAGTTGCGCGGAATCCAGGAACTTCAGTGAGAATTCACAACCCTCGCCTGGCCAGTCATACAGGATCTTGCCTTGCTGGGATGATGTCTGATCCATTTGCGATTCCACTCTGCCATCCATCTTTCATCGGCCCCCAAGGGGCGCCTATTGCAGTTACGCAGCCATCCTTTGTCACTTTGCATCTTCACCTCCGCCGTCCGGAATTCCGAACGCGAAGGTGAAGACTTGCCAGCATGGCAGCTCTTCCTCGCCAGCAATCTGCAATTCAGCCTTGGCTCTCCCTTGCGCCCCCACCCAGGGCGGGGAAATATGCAGGCCAATCGCGTGTCGCAAAGCGATCCAAAGCGAGCGGCCCTGCCATTGTAACATTCGACGCAGTTCACCGCCCGCACGACCATGCCGCCTCTCTCCTATCTGCAACACTTCCGATAGGCGCCTACTCTCCCGCTCGAATGGGTGTCACGCGGCCATCCGTGAAGGCATACACGGCGATGCCGTTTCCTGTATCACCCGCGAGCTTGCCCTCAGGATCGGTCAAGGAGGCGAAGAAAGCATAGAGCCGCTTGCCGTCACCGCTGAAGGCGAGCCCTAGGAAAAACGTTTGTCGCGCGTTTACGTGGAGGCGGGAGTCGGGATAGTCGGAAAGTTGGTTAGTCTGCAAGTCCAGGATGGAGATGGATTGTTTATAGCCCGACTCCTTCGTCCCCCGGCCATTATTGAGCAGCGCAAGATAACGACCATCCGGGCTGAGCGGCATGGCGGTGGGAAAACTGTTGGTTTGCTGCGGGCGGCCCGGAAGGGGATTGAGAAGGACTTTGCTCGACGGAAGGTGAACGGTCCTGTTCAGCCGTGTTTCCTGCCCGCTGGCAAATTGCACAGCGCTCGCCACGGCTAGACCAACGAGGGCTGAACGGAGCGCCAAGGAGCGCACCAAGAACGCTCTACCGTGTCGCGTTGACTTGCTGGTGCTTCGTTGCATAATTCCTCCGCAAGCGAGTTAACGTCGCATTGTGCCTGCCTGAAACTTCGCGCGCATTGATATCATTCTCAATAAGGCTTGAATATCGAGCAGCGATCCGTCCCACACTTAGAATAAAGGAATAAGTCAATTCCCTCCTAACCCGGCGTAGCGGGAACCAAACAGGTTCGGGATGCCGGGTGCTATGATCCCTCCGAGGAGGTCAAATCTCGGATAGGATTACAACTGTTGACCGAACGCCGGAGCGACCAGATCACTGGCGTGCTGTCCTGTTACGACCGCATGTTGATTCAAGGCACCTTGCCCGGCCTGTGTTTCGCCGAAGGGATGACGGGGTATCTCTACGCTCATCACATTCGCGTCTTTGATTACGCCCAGTGGGCGCAAACGCTGCGGGAGAACGCTGAGCGCCTGGCCGCCGAGAACGGGGGGGAGATGGGCAACCGGCTCAACCTTCGCATCGAAGGGACCCGCATCAAACACACCATGGGACCGGTCTCGATCAAGATGTATGACAAGTTCGGGCTGATCCTGAGAATTGAGACCACGGTGAACAACGTTTCCTTTTTCCAACACTACCGCAAGGTAGAACAGCGCGACGGGAGAACCGCCACCCAGTGGGCGCCCATGAAAAAGAGTATCTACAGCCTGCCCGCTCTGCGGGAGGTCTTGCAGGCCGCCAACCGGCGCTACCTAGAATTCCTCTCCACCCTGGACGACCCCACGGCCGGGATCGACCGCCTGCAAAAGATCACCGAGCCGGTGCGGGAGAACGAACGCTCCTATCCGGGCTTGAACTTCTTCTCCGCCCAAGATCAAACCCTGATCGAGACCCAGGCGCGGGGAGAGTTCAACCTGCGCGGATTCCAGAACAAGAGGTTGCGCGCTCATCTCAGCGAAAAAACCAGCGGGTAGGTGCCGCCTCTCTTGAAGCGGCTGCGCCGCATGGTGTGGTCAAGAAAGTCGGACATACCTGTCCCTGCTACCTTACGCTCTTGGGTAAGATCATCGCCAGCGGATTGAAACTGAAAAATATAGTTCTCATTCCTCAACTGGCGCTTGCCCCTGCGCGCTGATTCAAAATCTTCTGCCTGATTTGGTCACAATCCGTCATTATAGGTCCTAAGGCAACACAATTCGATGGGCTTCACTCGAAAGGACGGTTTCATGCGCTCCCAAACCCGATGGCTCCCAATCGTCTGCCTGCTGGCCTGCGGTTTAAACCTCCGCGCGGCTTCCACTACCATCTGGCAGATCGGCAGCTTTGATAAATCGTCAAGAGAGTTTGCCAGGCACGTCAGTCCCACGCGTGGTGGCGCGCTGGACTACAGCAACCGGGCAGACGATCCTGTGTATGTCATCGGCAAGAGCCAGCCAGGCAAAAACTGGCTGGCGTTTCAGCCGGGCACATCCAATGGAAAGGCTGGCCACCGGGCGCACCCGTTCACGATTAAATTTTCCATTTCCAGCCCGCCGCGCGGCGTCTACACTTTCATAGCAGCGCTCCTTGCCTACACTCCGCGGGTCCCGGCGCTCGACCTTAGCATTTATGGGCGCCATGGCTGGTTCTACCAACATCCCACGCTGAATTACGCTGCAGGGGATTCGGGCAGCGTGTTTGCGCCACGTTATTCTGCGGCCACCATCGTGTTCGATCTTCCCGCGAGCTACCTGAAACTCGGTGATAACGAACTGGTGCTCACGGCCTCGGACCAGCCGGATGCGAGTGACGACTCCGAGGGGGCCGCCATGTGGTTGGCAACTCCGGAATTCACTACGACGCGCTTAAGCTGGAACAGGATCCCACAGGCCGAATCCAGCCCGCTCAAATCACCGCGAACGTTACCCCGACCATTTTCTACAAGTCGAAGGATGGCAAGCAGACGGAAGTCATTGAGGTTGACATACGCCTCAACGAGTCGCCGAAGCGCGGTCGCGTAACCCTTTTGTTGGGGAATCAGAAGTTCACTGCCCCGCTCGCCCACGACCGCGATTTCGGCGAGCAGCGCTTCGACTTTGAGGTTCCGGAGTTCACCTCGGAGTTGCCGGCGGAGGTCAAGGTGGAGTGGAACAGGCGCTCCCGTGATTTCCCACAGAAACTGGTTCCCGGGAAAAAGTGGAACATCTTTGTGATCCCGCACGAGCATCTCGACGTCGGCTACTCGGACTATCAGGGCAAGGTCGCCGAGGTGCAAAGCCGGGCGATTGACGAAGCCACGGCGATTGCACACAGGGAGCCGGATTTCCGTTTCAGCCTTGACGGATATTGGAGCGCAGAGGAATTCCTCGCCAACCGCAGCGAGCAGGCCCGCCCAGAGTTTCTGGAACTCGTCCGCCAGGGGCGAATCATCGTTCCGCCCCAATATGCCAGCCTCCTCACGGGCCTGCCCACCGTGGAAACCCTCATCCGCTCGCTTTATGGCGGGTATCGTTTCAACCGTGAACATGGCGGGGCAATTTCTTATATCAATATCTCGGACGTGCCTTCGCACACGGGATCTTACCCCTCCATTCTTGCAGCGGCAGGATTGAAGTACTTCCTTCATGCGAGCAATGGCTATCGGGGCCCCTTCATCATGCTCGGCCGCTTAAATGAGAAATCACCCTGGTATTGGGAAGGGGCTGACGGCAAGAGGATTCTTACCTGGTCGGCGCTCAGCTATCACCAATCACGGATCATGTTCGGGCTTCCGCCCAAGCTTCCCGCTCTTCGTGATTCGCTCCCCATTTTTCTTCAGAGTTATACACGGCCTGATTATAAATCAGATGGGGTTATCGTATTCGGTACACAGTGGGAAAACACCGACCTGAACCCCGATCAGATGGGCGACTTTCCGGAATGGAACAAGCTTTATGCCTACCCGAAGATTCACATTTCCGGGGTAGGGGAAGCCATGGACTATGTGGCCCGGCAGATGGGCGACGCCGTGCCGGTGATGCATGGCGATGGCGGCCCCTATTGGGAGGACGGCGTCGGCACGGATGCGCTGCACACGGCTATGGCACGTCAGAATGAGTACCGCGCGCTTTCTGCCGAGAAATTTTCCAGCATCAGCGCGCTCGCGAATCCTCACCTCCAAACCGAGCAGACCGCCCTCAACGCGCTTTGGCGCAATCTGGTGCTTTCCATTGAGCACACCTGGGAAGCTGACCGGGGGATCACCGACCCGCAGAGCGAGGAAAGCGTCAAGCAGCGGGATGTGAAGGATGCGCGCGCCACGGATGCCCGGAGGCTCGTGAACCACGTCTTGGAGCGAACCATGTCGGCTTTGGCGGATCTTGTCCCGGATGGTTCAGGGACCCTCATCGTTTTCAATTCTCTGAATTGGCGGCGCACGAGCTTGGTGGAGACCGACCTCGACAAAGGGTTGGAGATTGTCGATCTTTCTAATCGCCAGGTGATCCCATTTGAGGTGCTCAATACGGGCAAATCCCTCCAACACGTCCGCTTCCTGGCGTCGGACGTCCCCGCCGTCGGTTATAGATGCTACCAATTACGCGCGGCAAAATCTGAACCTCCGGCGCCTGCCGGGAGCGGGGCTTCCATCCTTGAGAACCGCTACTATCGTGTGGAACTGGATGCATCGAGCGGGGCGATTCGCAGCATCTTTGATAAGGAATTGAACCGTGAGTTGGTGGACAGCGGCAGTCCGTACCGATTCAACCAATATGTGTACATCACGGGGGCCGACGAGGTGCCGAACCGCCTCATCGACTACAGTAACGCCACCCCGGTTCCGAAGCTGACCGCCCACAACGCGAGCGGCGGAAAGATCCGGTCCGTGGTGCGTCTGCCGTTCGAGAACGTCGCCTGGCTGGAAAGCTCCGGCGTAAACACTCCGCGGATCGAATCTGAGATCATTCTTCCCAAGGACCAGAAGCGAATCGAGATCGTCAACCACGTGCGAAAGGACAAGGTATACACGAAAGAAGGGATCTACTTCGCTTTTCCTTTCGCTATGGAGCATCCCCAATTCAAATATGCCATCCAGAATGGATATATCGACGCCGCAAAGGACATCCTGCCGGGTGGCGGGCGCGAGTGGTTTTCGGTCCAGCAGTGGGTGGCCCTGCAACAAGGTGGCTTTGCCGCGGCGATTGTGCCTATAGATGCTCCGCTGGTTGCACTGGGCGACATCGTCCGGGGAACCTGGCCCATAGAGTTCGGCGACCGCAAGGGGACCATCTTCTCTTATGTCATGAACAACTACTGGGACACAAACTACGTCGCCGGCCAAGGCGGTGACTTCACCTTCCGCTACGTGCTCACCAGCGCTTCTGCCCTCGACCCCCCTGCCCTCACACGGATGGGCTGGGAAGCTCTGACCCCGCTCGAAACCGACGAAATTAAGTATCAAGACAAGTCCGTAAACCGGCCAGGGCCACTCGATCCCGTTCAGGGCGGATTCCTGAATGTGGATGACCCAGGTGTAGTGCTACTGACTTGGAAGCAAGCCGAGGATCACAACGGTTATATCCTGCGGTTCCTGGAGATCGCTGGGCGACCAACGACGGTTAGCGTAAGTTCACCGGTCCTGGACATTCAATCAGCTTGGCTCTGCAATGCGATGGAGGAGAATCAACAATCCCTCGCGGTCTCGGAGAAAGGTGCCAGGTTTAGCGTCAAGCCTTATGAAATCGTGACCGTGCGTGTGCAGGGGAGGCCGGCGCTTGCCGCGGTTCACTAATCGTCCCGGTTTCACCCGATGCTGAGAGAATACCGCAAGCTAAGTCGAGGGCACGAGTTCCGCGGTAGAGCGAAGGCTTCCGGATCAAAGAAGAGAACCTTACTCGGCTATGGTCTTTGGTGTTTGAGCACATCAACCTGGTGGGCCGTTATAGGTTCTCCATCCCCGACCCGGTTCAGCACGGTGAATTGTGGCCCCTGAGGAACCCAGCGGACCGCTTGGAGGATATCCTCTGAAGCTCTTAAGCGAGATTTCTGTCCAGTTGCACCCCAACACCGAAGTCCATTAAAGTTACCCCTGCGATTTCCGGTGTCAGGTATAGGATGACGTGCTTTTGATTATGGGAATTCTTTCAGTTAGCGAGGGGGAGATCGTATGGACCGACGGGCTTTCTTGAAGGACAGCAGTCTGGCGGCGTTCTCGGTCGCGGCCGGCAACTGCTTCCGGCGTGGTCTCGGCGGATTACGCCTTATGGCGGCGGAGGCACCTACCGGAACTCCAAATCCCAATTGGGTCGATCCCGAGTTCAAAGCGAAAGTCAAGGCCTCAAGCTTCTATGGTGACCCGCCCGGCGGCTATGCCGCCGAGAACGTCAGCGGTGACAATCTGTTTACCGGCTGGGAAGCTGACCAGCAGTCCACCGGCGCCTGGCTGCAGATTGACTTTCCCGAGCCTCGGCAGGTAAGCGAGCTGTCCATTCTTGCGCAGCCGTTGCCGCGCGACATTATTGGACAAGACGTATATTCGATGACTTACTCACGGCTCGCGCTGCTTGAGCCGCCGCGGAAGCTCACCTGCTCGTTCTCGGACCACACGAGCATACCCATCGAATTGGGGCAGCACGGATATTTCGAAATCATCACACTGCCTAAGCCCGTCGAGACCGCGTATGTCCGCCTCAACGTGGATGAGGTCTGGACGAAACCTGGCGGAAAGGAAACAGGGCTGGGCAAGCTGCGGATTTACCCCCATGCCCACCGCTGCACGTTCGAGATCGACGTCTACGAACAGTACGACGTGCATGAGGGGATTCCGGTACAATCCGCTGCGCTGCATCTGATCAATCCCGGCAACGAGATTCGCGACGCACAACTTGTCATTTCGCAGACGGGCAAAGAGGTCATGCGCTTTCCGCTGCAGCCGATCCCGGCGCGCTCGCTTACTCTCCAGGACGTCTGGATTTCCGCGCCGTTCGAGCCGACTACAATGGATTTCGAGTTGGTTGCAGGAAACACATCGCTGGGCCCGAAGCGCTCCTTGAGAGTCGAGCCTTACCAGTCCTACTTCGATAACGGTGTGTTCGCTCTTCACTGCACGTGTCATAACGATCTCGGATGGCTCAATACCCAGGCCAAAACGGCGGACTTTCGTTCGTCCGACATCATTTTGCCGGCATTAAAGCTGCTCAAGCAATATCCCGAGTTCGTCTACACGATGGAATCCACAACTTACCTGATGGAGTTTCTGGAACGCCATCCCGAACTGCGGGATGAAATGGCCGAGCGCATGCGCGAGCGGCGCTTCCGCTGGGGAGGCAGTTACGTTCAGTGCCAGGAGGTCCACGTCGGTCCCGAGAAGCTGGTTCGCCAGTTCTACCTAGGCCGCCTCTGGCTTAAGAAGAATTTTCCGGGCGTCGATACACGCTTCTACTTCAAGACTGATCCCCCTTCAATGACCCTGCAGATGCCGCAGATCCTCGCCAAAGCCGGCATTAAGTTTGTTATTCAGGGCCGGATGCCATTCGGTTACTACAATTGGGAGGCACCCGACGGATCCGAGGTCTTAGTCTACGCACAGCATTACGTTGATCCAATGCGTCTGCTGGACCCTTTGGATAACAGAGGCTGGTTGCGTTACGCCGATCAGCGCCAGGCCTACTACCAGGCCCATCAACTTCCCCCGCAGTTCATGTGCGATTACACAAGCGATTACCTGCCGCCGCAACCCGCACTTCCGCCGTACGCACGCGAGCAGAACCAGGCTATGAAGAGGTTCGCAACTGCCTGGAATGATCACTTCCAGTCGCGACCGGAACGCCAGATTCACCCACCTGAAATCACCTTTGTCGCGGCGGAAGGCTTTCTGGACAACTTTACCAAGCGCCCGCTCGACATCACCACGTTGCGGGGCGACTGGCCCTTTGCCTGGACTTACTATGATGAGCCCGGTAACCGCGAGGCTTTGCTTGCGGGCCGCATCGCCCACAATCAACTGCTCGCGGCCGAGCGGCTCTACACCGGTCTGGGTCTGGCCGCCGGTCTTGCCAATTACCCCGTTAGTGCTATTGCAGAAGGCTGGCAGGCTAATTGTTGGCCGGACCACGGCTGGGGCGGGAACCAAGGACTGCTAACTGATGCGGTCTACACCAAGTCCTATTTCAAATCAAAAGAGCTTTCCCAGAAGCTACTTTCGGATGCAGGTGCCGCGCTTTCGGCAGGAGTGAAACGAAGCACGCCTTCGCAGATTCCCGTGGTGGTGTTTAATCCCCTTTCCTGGCGGCGCACCGATCTCGTGCAATGCGAAGTCAAGTTACCTGCCAGCGGGAGCGGATGGGCGCTGCGCGACGAAGCCGGACACCACATCAACCTTGAAATAATTCCGCCTAAGTTAACGGGATCATCTGTAACATTGGTATTCTTGGCGCAAGATGTCCCGTCGACGGGATACCGCACCTACTACCTGGAGCAGGCCGCCGCCGCCCCCTCAACACCGATTGCCGGCAACACCATCGAGAACAGTTTCTTCCGGGTTGCTCTTGGAAAAGCCGGGCTCAAGAGTGTTTACGACAAGCAACAAAAGTGGGAAGTGCTACGGACTGACAAGTTCGAGGGCGGTGAAGTGCTGCAGTTCACAGCTCCAGGCGTCGCCTGGGAGGATCCCGAAATCGTCACTATGGCGGATTTCGACCGGACTGGTAACCATCCTTTCCCCGTGCGCAGTTTTACCCGCACTGCCGTTCGCAGCACAGCCGTGCGCGAGGCTGCATTTAAGAACTTCAAGTTGCGGGAGAGCTTTCATCTATACCACGGTCTCGCCCGGCTGGATATCGAGACCGAGCTTCTGGGCTGGGATGGACAAAAGGATCGCGAGTTGCGCGTGGTTTTCCCTATTAACCTAGCGGACACCCGTCTCAGCTACGAAGTTCCTTTCGGGACGGTAGAAATCGGCAAGGATGAACTCGATTTCACCCTCCTCCCTCCCGACGTTGACACCCAGTTCGATCCCAAGATCTACGGCGGGGAAGATCCTCTTCGCTTCCGCGAAGCCGTCAACTGGATCGACGCATCCTCCCGCGGCTATCAAAGAACCGGCTGCCTGGCGGCGGCGGACTGCACGGTCCATCTGTTCCGGGACGAAACCCCCGACCCCGTCTCCTATCCCGTTTTGCAGCACGTTCTGCTCTCGACACGGAAGAGTCTCGCTTGGAACCCTGAATACTGGTTCAGCCAAGCAGGCGACCATCGTTATCGTGCAGCCTTGATGCCGCATCAAGGTGACTGGAGACAACGCTACCGCGATGCGATCGCCTTTAATTACCCGCTCGTCGCATTCGTCGGTGAGCAACAGCAAGCGCAGACCGGCGAGGTTATGCCGGTTCAACAGAGCTTCTTACGGCTCGAACCATCAAACCTGATCCTAACCGCGATGAAGAAGAGCGAAGATGGCAACCAAGTGGTGCTCCGGTTCTACGAAGCGGAGGGGAATCAGACCGACGCGCGAATTCAGTTGCCGCGCGCCATTCGCAGTGCCTGGAGGACAAGCCTGATCGAGGAGAATCAGGGGTCGCTCACGCCTAACGATGACGGCTCCCTGAGCTTGAAGATACAGCCTTGGGAGATCGCAATCCTGAAGCTGGCGGTGTGAGCTTCGAGCCACAGAGCGTGAATGACATCCGCGCAGATCTGAAGCAAAAGCATGAGGTTTCTGATAAACCGAAAACTTGTTGTCGCTACGATCCTCCTGATTCTGGTCTGCGCCCGCTCCGCCCCAAGATCCGCCCGCCGCTGAGGCGGTGGGAAGCTCGCCTCTAAAGATCGCGATGCGACTCACGCTGGAACCCCTGGTGCTCACGGTGATCCCCCAACAGAGTGTTCCGGCGCTGGCCCGTTATCTGGTGATCCCGCTGAACTCGCTACCCCATTATCCGCCTTACAACGGCGGGATGGAATGTTCAGAACAAAAAAGTGTTACCCGTTTTCCTCGAACAATTCGCTGATGATTCGCTGATGATTAGACTGTCCCCACAACACATAACGTATAATGCCGGCGTATGGTTGTGGCGGAGAAGCCTGGACCCTTGTTTTTTGTCGCCTGTTGAATAGACACCAGGATATGTCAAGAGAAGCCGAAGTATGTTCAGGTTTCACACGATGCAGGTCACGACTGCCGAGTGGATCTTCCCTCGAGAATATCCACCTTGTATGGTCTGGGCGAGGCGCACAGAAACCCTGGAAATGCCCTTACGGCAGCCATCTACTGGTCGATTCGGGGGATTGATGGCAAATCAGGTAATGCCATTTTCTCAAGCGTAAGAGCATCGGGAGAGAGAAAACATGGATAGACGTCACTTTATAACCAAGGGTGCCAGCGCGGTTATGACCACGTCCCTGGCAAAAAAGCTCAAGCTGTTTCCGAACGGTGCAACCTCAGCCGAGTCGATTGATGCGGCTCCGAGCCAAGCTAGGAGTGAACGAAATGCAGTGGGCCGTCATCGCATCGGCGTCAATTACACCCCTTCGAACAACTGGTGGTTCTGTTGGAACGAGTGGAATGTCAACCCGATCAAGCGGGACCTGGATGCCATCGCGGCTCTTGGAGCGGACCATCTGCGGATTATGCTGATATGGCCGTATTTTCAGCCCAACCTGACCTGGGTGAGTGTAGCGCACCTGGAGCGATTGAGCGAACTGCTTGCATTGATGGGAGAGCGCGGTTTGGATGCCCTGGTAACTGTATTTACCGGCCAGTTGAGCGGCTGGCTCTTTCTGCCGCCCTTCAACAAGCCGGATGCTGCACTGTACACCGACCCTGGAATCTGGGCGGCACAGGAGCTCTTGATTGAAGAGCTGGCGCGCACGATGAAGGCTCACGACAACATCATCGGTTTCGACTTCGGCAACGAGATGAACACATGCTGGAGTGCGGACCCAGCGGTAGGCGATGCCTGGATGGTGAAGATGTTCGCGCTGATGAAATCTGCCTATCCGGAGGGCGTCCACGTGAACGGGACGGATCACAAGCCTTGGTTTCAGCCGACAACCTTTTCTCCGCGTGCTCTGGCTGCCAACCCCTTTCCGGTCGTGCACGCCTATCCCTACTGGACGAATGCGCTGAACTACGGAGGTCCCATGGACCCACCAAGTACACGGTTGCTCGTCGCCTTCGCAGCTCTGGTCCGCTCTTATGCCGGCTATCCTCAGAAGCCAGTTTGGGCTGGAGAGTTCAACACTTGTATTGAGTCCATGCCTGAAAAGCAACAGGCGGAATGGTTGGAAACGGCCGTCACGGCTGCCATCCAATCGGGAGTAAGCTGGTTCACCTACTGGGATAGCCACGATGTGAATCGAAAGTTCGCGTTCAACTCACTAGAATACAGTCTTGGGCTCCTTACGAATGATGGAAGGGTGAAAGAGCAAGGCAGGGTGTTCAAACAACTCGCTGCTTCCTATCGTGGCAAGCCTGTAGCATTTCCAACTGCGGCTCCTCCCCCTCCACCGGTGGAGCACAACTTCGATGCAACCTGGAAATGGATGCTGGATTTCCTAGAGTGGAAGCCAAAGTCTACTGGGATTTGAAGCGAGTAGAGGAGGCCTCTAAGATCGACGACCGATTGTGATACCTGAAAGGAAACCTCGATGATGACGCCAAGATACCTGACGCCCCGATTCTTAGCTCACGGGCGGCATGCATCGCGCTTTTGCCTGTCATAGCAATGGCCGCGAGTGATTCAGGCACAACCATCTACATTGCGCCTCAGGGTGATGATCGGGCTTCGGGAACCGCAAGCCATCCCGTCAGGACTCTGCAACGGGCACAGAGGGCTGTGCGTGAGAACAACAAGACCTAAGATATAACGGTCATTGTCGAAGATGGCGTCTACGAGCTGAAAGAACCCCTGAATTTCATCGCCGCTGATGGGGGGCAGGGGAAATATCATGCCCTCTGGCAGCAAAGGGGGTGCACCTCCTTACCTCTGGCGCTCACCGCCGCACGCCGCATCGAGGTACTCAGGAGCTTTGCACGCCATTGTCTGGCGTTCGATCCGAAAGCCGAAATCCCGTCGGTGCGGCTGTTTGGCCCAGGACATCGGCGATTGACGCCACACATTTATACCGAGCAGGAGATCGGCACGCTTCTAGCCGCCTCAGCTCACCTGTATCCCGCTAAGGGCTTGTGCCCCAGCACGTGCGCAATGATCTTCGGGCTGCTGTCCGCTACGGGACTGCGAATCTCGGAAGCCACCTCACTGCGGCGCCAGGACGTCGATCTCAAGCGCGGCCTACTGCATATCCAGCAGGCCAAGTTCGGCAAGTCCCGCCTCGTGCCCCTGCACCCCAGCACAAGGCACGCCTTGCAACGCTATGCGCGCCGGCGCGACCAGGATCCTTCGAGCGCTGCAACGGACGCCTTTTTCGTCTTCGATCAGGGCCAGCCTGCGCTCACCCGCTGGCTGCAGTACGCCTTCCGGCTTGTGTGCCACCAGCTTCGCTGGCGCGCCCGCGGCGGACATCGCGCCCCGCGTATCCATGACATACGACATTCGTTCGTGTGTCGCCGTCTGCGACGCTGGCACGAAGAGGGTGTAGATATCGATTGCAACATTCTCGTGCTGTCCACCTACCTCGGGCACGCCAAGGTCACCGACACCTACTGGTACGTCACGGCAACCCCCGAGGCGATGGCCATCGCCGCGCGGCGCCTTGAGCCGCTTGCGCCGACAGGAGGTGGACTATGAAGCTCCATCCCTCGATCACCCTAGCCCGCATTTCTCAGAGGGTTTCACTAAACTGTAAGTGCTTTCCTTAAAAGCGGTTACAAGCCTCGCCAGCACAAGAATCCTAACCACCCTAAATGATTGATGCGTCAGCACTTAGATCCCTCCTGGCCCACCTCTTGCCGAATTGGGGGCCATTTGAGACCCTCACAAAATGCTTGGTTAGGAAAGCCGGAGTTTCGTGAATCCCCCGTTCTGATCGTTGCCAACTCCCGCTGCTGTTTGCTCTTGCTCTTCCTAACCATCCTCAAAATCGGTCATGCTAACCCCGTTCGAAAACGCAGCTTTCACAAAACCCAGAGGCGAGGATGGAACAACCAAGACTCTTTCATGCCCAGCATCTGCCCATTCGCTAGCCTATCGACCTTTGTTCGCTCATCTGCCTACCCTCCAACCGCTTTGCCCACCACCTTCGCCGCAAGGGGGGCGGCCACCCATCGATCGCAATGCCTTGCTCCGTGCTCTGATCTACCGTGCCCTTCGCCGGCTCACCTCTCTGAGTGATCTGGTTCAAGCTCTCCGCCAAAATCCCGCCTTACTGGAGGCCACAGACCTGGACCCGCTCGGCGCCATTCCCTCGGTGGAGCGCTTCTCGGACTGGCTGCGCTCCACCCCCAACGAGTCCTTGCAAGATATCCGGATTCGGCTTCTGCATGCTCTCTTCGCAGAGCGTGCCGTCACCGGTCGCATCTTGGCGCTCGATAGTTGCCCCATCCCCTCTCCGGTCCGGGAGAACAATTTAAAAACCGCAGTGGGCGATCGTTTCAACAAACTGCGCTTGCCCAAAGGCGATCCCTCCGCTCGTCTCGGTGTGCTCACCAGCTTCGCCCGCGGCGACGGCCGAAAAGTCGTCTACTTTTGGGGCTACCGCAATCATGTGGTCGTCGACACCGAAACCGAACTCCCTCTCTGGGAGCGCACCGAGCCAGCCGACCGTAAAGAAAGCCCGCTCGCGGTGCCTTTACTTCGCGCCTTGCTGGGCAGTCTCGCCTTGCCGGTCGAGGCTGTTTGTGCCGACTCGGCTTACGACGCCGACGCCCTGCTCAAGTTCACCGTCGAGCAGCTGCATGCTCAACCGGTGGTCGCACCTCATCCTCGACGCCGCGCCAATCCCGACTTCCGCGTACAGGGCTCTGCGGTCGTCTGTCCTGCCAACCTTGAAATGTTCCGCCGCGGCAAAATGACACCCCGCCGTACGGGCATCAGCTACATCCAGTTTTCTTGCCCCCTTCACTACGACCATAGCCTACAGCAACGTTTCTTGGTGTGTCCCGTTGCCCACCCCAAATTCTTCCAGCAGAAGGGTTGCAATTACCTGCTCCGGATTAGCCCCAATATCCGCTTGCAAATTCCCTACGGCTCAGGAGCGTTCCAACAACTGTACCGGGAGCGTACCGCTGTGGAACGGGCCTTCTCTCGTCTGCTGACCATCGCCATGCAAGACCTGCCGACGCGCGGACTGGACTCGGCCCGCAACCTCTGCACCATTGAGCACATTACGGTTCTGCTGGTGGCCCTGGCCGCCCACCGAAGCGGCTGCTCCGACCAATTGGCCTTTGTTCGAAGCTTCGTCCCCCACCTCATAGACACGGTTCCAGAGAAACCGGTTTTGTGAAACCCTACTTAGTTCACTACCCGGTCGGCAACGGCAGGGCGGCGATCCGCCACACCATGCTTCCCAACATCTGCCTTTTGGCATGGCCCGTTGCCAGCAGCGGCCGGAAATGTTGGGCGTGCTTGATGTGCCTCACGGCGGTCTTCCATCCAGTTGGACACATGGATCCCACATTCACTGGAAACCTTTTGTAAGCGTTTGGTGTCTAAGTAGCCATAGACCGAGCGTGGTTGGTGTGGCAGCGGGTGCTCCTGTGACGGACGAGCTCTCTGACTTCCGTGCAATGTGTTCGGTCATTGACTTTCGGCGCCAGCGCGCATGCCGTTTAGCTTGCAGCCGGATTTTTGTCCTGACAACGTTGCTTGCCTGTGCACTCACGCCCGTTGTTGCTGCGCCCGTTTTGCTGCAAGGAGACAATAATTCCGGCCAGGCCGTGGCCAGCGTCGCCGAGCATACCTTCGCAATCCGATTTAAGGATGGGCAGACCCGATTCCAGCTAGGAGAGACAGTCACGGTCGAACTGGGCTACGGGGCGGAACCAGGCGCGCCCATCAGCTCGTACCCGGAGCGTCAAGACCGGCCCGGCCTGGCAATTGACGAACTGCGTCTTGAGCCTCGGATCGGCGTAGTGGATCCGCTCCAGGACTTCCTGGCTTCAGTGGGCGGATGGTCAGGATCGCCTCCACGCTCCGTGCCTTTCATAGAAACAGGGAGTTCTTGGAGGGCGGTTGAGATCAACGAATGGTTTCAATTTGGGAAGCCAGGAAAGTATCGCCTCACTGCCCTCGCCCACGCAGTTCCGAGCGGCTTCGCGGCTTTTGGAAGTCGTCCGTCCGGAGCCCCCCTGGTCACTTCCAATACCGTCGAGTTCTCAATCGTGGCGGCTGATCCGGCCTGGCAAGAGGAGACGCTTCAGAAGGCGCTTGGACTTGTCGAAACAAAATTCAGCAACGAGCGCCAGGAGGAAGGCTGCAGGATCTTACGCTTCCTCACCACGCGTGCGGCTGTAAACGAGATGATCAAGCACTATGCCGACGAGGGCATGTGTTGGGCGGATTTTCGTTATGGCCTCTTCGCCTTTCCGGACCGCGAATTCGTCGTGAGGCAGATGGAGAACGGGGTTCTTGAGCCGACCGTGGCCATCTCACCGGACTATCTGCGCACCTTGGCCACCCTTTCTGCCTACTACGAGCATCCGGAATTCTTGCCCACCCAGGGCGACCGCGACCTGGGCAAGACGGGCTGGGGCTTGGGCGGTCCTCTGGCTGCCCACTGGAGTTTGATCGAAGCGGAGGAAGACCGCTACGTCCGGGAACTGCTCGGTGCGCTTGGCGACAAGATCGGACTGGCACGCGCCCGATGTCTGAAAGCGATCTTCGATTCGCCTATGCTCGGTCGGCCCACGCTTCTTCAATCGACTGACAAGGTGCTTCTCGCTGAGTTGCGAAAGCGGATGGCCGGCGAATTCCTGAACCTTCCTGCTTCTGACCAGTTCGAATTGCTTGGAGATCGTTGGCCCCACATCGCGAGCCCCGCGATGCTTCCCGTCTTGCGGCAACTTTATAACAACCCTCCGCCCGGGCCGAACGAGCAGTTTGTTGCCCTGGTGCTCAAGCGTATTGCGGAACTCGCGCCTCCCGAAGGCCGCGCGCTTGTATTGAAGGAAATGCAGCGGCAACACCCCCGGCTCGATCTGCGCTTTGTTCATCTGCTGCCGGACAAAGAGATTCCGGAGCTCGATGAGCCGCTGGCTGCTAACCTGGAAGCCTCGAACGGGGAGGACATGACCATCGTCGAGCTGATCGGCCGTTATGCGACGACGGCTATCTTCCCGCGCGTTCTGGCGATGGAGGAGGATCGCGTGGGGAAGATGCCGTGCGAGGCGCAGGCGGCGTTTCTTGCTTATGCCTTCAAGGCAGACGCAGTGACCGGCGCGCAGATGCTCGAGAAGGCGCTCGCCGCGCGAAAGGCGACAGGCTGTTACACACTCATGCTCGGTGAGGTATCCCTACGCCGAAACGCACCCGAGGTAGAGCAATCGGCCATCACAGACCTTGACGATCCGGACCCGGAGGTCGCAGCCAGTGCGGCGGTTGCGCTGGGCCGCTACGGTTCGCCCTCGGCCGAGCAGCCACTGTGGGACCGCCTGCGGAAGTGGCACCTGGCCTGGGCCGGTCGCGCCGCCGAGCTTCCAAATGGGACTGGTAGCGCGTTAACTAACGGCTTGCAGACCGCCCTGGAGACGGCCCTGGTCAACGCTCTGGCCACTGCCCAGTCATGGTATGCGGGGCCGGAGAAGCTCCAAAGGGTCAGAGCCCTTTGTGTATCGCAGTGGGCTCGGGGCCAGGTTGACAACATGCTCAACACTCTTTCCTCTACACCACTCATTGGCGTTAACGCGTTCGGCGATGGAAGGTTCGGGGGCACGGTGTACCAATATCAAATGGATTCCATCAACGCGCTCGAGGAGAAGCTGGCCCAGCTCCCGCGCGGTACAATGTTCTCCGTGGAACTGAACGGCTCGGACCCTCAAGAATTGAAGAAAATCCTGGTTGAGTTGAAATCCGTCACTGAAGAACATGGTTCGAAGATCGACAAATGTCGCTTCTGGGCAGGAACACCTCCCGAGGATGAGATCCCTAACTCCAACCCGCAGTCTCCATGCTACCTGTTCCCTTTAGGGAGGCTCGCCAGGCCGTTCTTGCGGAAGAGTTCGCCGCCGTCGGCTTGGGTGATCTTGTCAGCCCGGATCTCGTAGGCGCGGAGTTCTTCAACGCGGACTTTTATGCTCTGGCCAAGGATACGACCAAGTTGCGAACGTATCTCGACCAGTACTGGTCGTCACGCTCTCGTCGGTAGGGGGCCATCCTTTCCGTCGGTGGTGGCTGTGTGGTGATGGGCGAACGGGAAACGGCTATCACTGAACCCCGATCAGTCGCAGACTTATCTAATGCCACTGTTTTCGCCTTATCCTACCCGCCGGGTCCTGCGCCAATATCCACTATGCCGAACGCTTCCACAGGCTTGTCTCCTCGAGTTTTTTCTGATGGCATTCAGAAATCGGGCGGCCAAAGCACCGTCGATGATCCGGTGGTCCGACGACAGCGTCATCTTCATGATGGAGCGGATCGCGACTTGGTCGTCTTTGACCACAGGCTGTTTCATGACGCTCGACACTGCGAGAATGGCGCTTTCACCGGGATTGATGATGGCGGTGAAGTTCTCGACGTCCAGCATGCCCATGTTGGAAATCGTGAACGTACTTCCCGTTATCTCTGCCGGTGTCAGCTTGCCGGCGCGGGCCTTGGCTGTCAGCTCGGTGGCACGCTCGTGGATTCCCGCAAGGGTTGCTTGTCCGCATCGCGGATGACAGGAACCACGAGTCCCTGCTCCAGGGCCACGGCCAGGCCAAGATGAATTCGGCTGTGCCACCGGGTGCGCTCCCCGTCCGTAGTGCTGCTCACGGTTGGGAATTCCGCGAGAGCGAGCGCGGCGGCCTTCAAGATGAAATCCGTGATCGTGTACGACATGCCCTGGGACTTCAGCTCCGAACGAAAGGAGTCAAGTTCCGTCACGTCGGCGGGCACGGTGACAAAAAAATGCGGCGTGCTGACGTAACTTTGGGTCAGCCGCTGTGCGATCACTTGTCGCATCCGGGTAATGGGCCTCGGCCGTTCAGTGATCGCCGTTTCAATATCCCCCATTGTGACACGGCCTGAATCGTCTCTAGCCTGGAGACTGAGAATATCGATTCCCTCCCTGACCGCCAGTTTCTTGGCGGTGGGCGTGATCCGAAGGCGACCGTACCCTTTGGCTTCCAGGTAGGCGGTCACATCCCGCTCGACGATCCGGCCGCCGGGACCGGTCCCGGCGATGGGCGTGGGATTAACCGCGCTTTCTTTGACCAATCTGGCTGCGCGGGGACTGATCTTGAATAATTCCGGCTTTACAGGCTCGGGCGGGGGGGACTGATATTTTGCGCGAGCGAGTGTCACGCCCGCGCAGCCGCGGCTTCTCCATTCGCCCCTTGGCCAGTTCGCCTGCGGGCGCCGGTAAGGACTGCCGCGGCGCTTCTGCCAGCGCGTGGGCTGCTTCTGTCTTTTGGGGGAGCGCCGGGGGAGCCACAATCTCCGGGATGGGGTCTCCCGGATCACCGATGAAGCCGACCACGGACTGGATGGGCACCGCCTGCCCTTCCGGCACTGAAATCTTGAGCAGCGTGCCGTCGAAGAAGCTTTCCACTTCCAGGAGAGCTTTGTCCGTCTCGATTTCGAAAAGGACGTCTCCCTGGGCGATCACATCGCCCTCATTCTTAACCCACCGGACAATCGTAGCCTGTTCTTCAGTCTGCCCCAGCTTCGGCACCACAATGGTCCGAACCATCCCGTGTTTTCTCCTTACAGAATCGCCTTGGCGGCCGCCAGGATGTCTTCCACTCGGGGGTAGAAAACCGCTTCCAAAACGTGCGACTGCGGGGCAATGCCGTTCTTGGCCCCCACCCGGATCACCGGCGAATCCAGAAAGTCAAAGGCCTCCTGCTGAATGGTCGACGCGACCTCGCCCGTGAAGCTGCCCAGGTGCACTGCCTGGCTGATCACTACGCAGCGCCCAGTCTTCTCGACCGACCTCAGCACCGTTTCGATATCGAGTGGCACAAGGCTGCGGAGGTCCACAACTTCCGCGCTCAGGCCGGATTCGACCTTGAGCCGCTCAGCGGCTTTCAAGGCATCATGCACTGCCGGCCCGTAGGCCACGAGCGTGATATCACACCCCGGGCGCTTGATGTCCGCCACCCCCAAGGGGACAAGGTATTCTTCCTCCGGCACAACGCCTTTTTCGCCGTAGGGCAACTGAGACTCTACAAACATCACGGGATTGTTGTCGCGAATGGCAGACTTAATCATGCCTTTGGCATCGTAGGGCGTGGCCGGGTAAACCACGTACATTCCCGGGATATGAGCAATTATTGATTCTAGGGTCTGAGAATGTTGCCCTCCATACCCTTTTCCGCCGCCGACTGACGCGCGGATGACCAAAGGCACTTCGACTTGCGCGCCGGACATGTAGTGCCACTTTCCCGCCTGATTGCTGACCTGATCGCCCGCCATCAGCAGAAAATCCATGTACATGAGTTCCACGATGGGCCGCAAGCCGATCATGGCAGCACCCACAGCGGTCCCGCAGATCGCGGCCTCGGAAATCGGAGTGTTGAAGATCCGGTCGCGACCGAAAACCTCCAGTAGCCCTTTGGTCGGTTTGAAAGCGCCGCCATACTCCGCCACATCTTCGCCGTAAGAGATGACCCGCGCATCGCGCTTCATCTCCTCGATCAGAGCCTCTTTGATCGCATCACGATAGGTGATGGCGCCGTCGGTCCGCTTGATCGCGGGCGGCGGTTGAAGCAGCGCTATTTTCTGAAATGCCGGCGGAACCTTCTCCGCCACGGTGTCGGCGTACATGTATTTGATGACCTCGGCGGGGTCAGGATCAGGTGAGCCGGCCGCGCGAATCGCCGCACGCGCGTTGCGCTCCCGGACCTCCGCCTGCAAAGAGGCAATCCCCCGCTCATCCAAGATCCCGCATTCCAGGATTTGCTTTTCGAGCCGGAGAACCGGATCGACAGCCTTCCAGGCGGCTTCTTCTTCTCGGGTTCGATATTCGTTTCGAGGGTCGCTCAAGGAGTGGCCATAGCAGCGGTAGGTGTCCACGTCGAGAAAATATGGGCCTTGGCCCTCGCGGCAGCCTCGGCTGGCCCCCCCGTCACTTCGTCGTCCGTGCGACCCGTCATGGCGTAGTGATTGTTGAGAACGAAGAAGATGATGGGAACTCCGACGCGGTGATCTCCGGCAATCTCATTGGTGAACTGGGCCTGCGCTGCCCAATTCATGGATTCCAGAACCACACCGTTGCAGTAGGCCCCATCACCCGCAAAGCAACACACCACACCTCCGGTGCGCAGATACCGCAGCCCCATGGCCGCCCCGGTCGCAATCGGCACGCTGCCTCCGACAATGGCATTCGCGCCGAGGTGGCCCACGGCGAAGTCCGCGATGTGTATGCTCCCTCCACGACCGCGGCAGTGTCCGTCCTCCTTGCCGAAAAGCTCCGCGACCGTGCGATAGACATGTTCCTCGAGGGCTTCTTCAAGTAGTTCCAGGCAAGAGGCCGCCTTGGAATGAGGAATTCGCTTCCGCAATTGTTCGTCGCTCATGGCGCGAAGGGCAAGGCAACCGCGAGCCAAGCTGTCTCCGTGCCCCCGATGCGTGCTGGTGATGTAATCCATCAGCGTCAAGGCGCTGCAAGCCCCGACGGAAGCACCTTCCTGCCCGATCGAAACGTGCGTCGGCCCGCGGTAGTTGAACCCCGCGATCGGCTCGTAAGCGCCAGCGCGCAGCTTCACGATCATCTCTTCCATCTCGCGAACCATGAGCATGTCTTCGAGGAGATCGACTGCGGTTGCGGCGTCGATTCGCCCGGCCGCCAGTTCGCTTTGAAGGTTGCCATGGAAGCGAAAGGCGCAAATCTTGCCGCAATCGATTTCAAAGGGAGTGAAATCAGGCCTCGTATCGCTGAGATGAGCTGGCGTCATTTCCGTTCTCTCCATGGACTACCATTCCGGTTACGCGCGCACAACCTCTACATCGCGTTTGCGCAGTTCTTTTGAGAATTTTCGATCCATCAGGCTGTCGGTGACGAGGATGCGAACTTTCTCGAGCCGCCCCGAACGCACGAAAGAAATCTTGCGGACCTTGCTGCTGTCGGCGACCAGAACCACTTCACGGGCACGCTCCATGACCAGTTCCTTGGTGTAGGCCTCGCTCGGGTCGGTCGTCGTGAGGCCTCCTTCAAGACTGAGGCCCATCGTCCCCATGAAGGCTTTGTCCACGTGCAATTCGTGGATCGTAAACCGAGTGAGCGGTCCAACCATGGTTTGACCGAGGCGGCGAAGTTCGCCCCCGATCATAATAAGCCGAGGTCCGCGTCCGGATAGTTCGACCGCCGCGCGAAGGGAGTTGGTCACAACGGTCACATTCGACCGGTCCTTCAGCAAGCGCGCCAGCTCCAAGACGGTACTGCCACCGTCCAGAAAAACCGTGTCGTTGGGCTGGACGTATTTCAAAGCCGCCTCTGCGATGCGACGCTTCTCCCTGGCCGCCACGGAGGTTTTGTCGTCAAACAGGGGCTCCTCGAGGCGGCTGCCGGTGCTGATGGCTCCACCATGCACTCGCCGAATCTCACCGAGACTCTCCAGCTCGTCCAGGTCGCGGCGGATCGTTGCCGGAGAAACCTTGAGCTGATGGGCGAGTTCCTCGACGCGAACCACTTGATCCTGGCTGAGGATACGTCGCCGCCGCTCCCATCGTTTGGGCGCCAGGTCCTTTTGATTGGGCACTGCCATGGAACCTCGCAACGTGCTTGGGTCTGATTTCATGCAAAAGGCTTACGAAATCAATCAGATCCCTTCATGCCCGTTCGCTCGCTATGATTGCATCGATGATTCACCGCGGCCCGAGTAGGAGGGGGCTGGATTCGTTGTAGAGTGCGGCGCTGAGGCCCGCGGGTTTGGTCCGCATGCCTCGAATATGAGTGTCCCTGGTGAGAAAATGTCCACGGGAAACGGACCACAGAAGTTTCAGCCTGCCGATTCGTTTCCCCTCATGACCTACAAAACGTAACGTCCTACCCCAGCTTGCGCTAACGTCGCGCCAGTCGCAGTGTTTTGATCTCCCACGGCTTCATGTGGAAGCGAATGGTTTGCCCCTCTCCGATCGATCCCAGGACCGTGTCTTCCAGCAGATTTGTTTCTACCACGCGAACCGAACGCGGAAGCTGAATCGTGGCATCTCCCTCGCGGCCCTCACATTCGAAAAACCGCAGGATCGCGTCCGTGTCATAGAAACCTTCCATTTGCTTCATAGCGTACAGAACTACGTGGTCGCTCTCGGTCTTGATGAAGGAGTATGCGTTTGGCAAGCCGCCTTTCTTGCCGGCCCACTGCTCTTGTGGGCTTGCATGGAATGGTTCCTGTAGAGCAAATAATGGCGAGTTGAACGCCAAGGCTTTGAACACCACCTTGCCGTCCCGCCACCCTCCCCGGTGAGGATAGATCGAGTAGCCAACGCTGTGTTGTCCCTCATCCGCCCGGGGGTCGGGGCCCCAAGGGCCGCGAATCAGAGAAAGGCGGACAAGGTTATCCTTGGCATCGAAGCCATTGCGGCCATTGTTCAGGATCGCTACCCCGTAATCCGCGTCGGATATGTCGACCCACTTACCCATCACCATTTCACTTCCGGCCTGGTCGCGCTCGATGGCGCCATAAGGAATCTCGGCCGTCACTTTGGCAGATGAAACGCTTACCGGGAAGCCTGCCTTCAGGAAGGTACTGCGCTCGTGCCATTCCGTTGAAAATTCCACATCCACGTGAGGCGCGCCCGCGATCAGACTGACATCTTGAGTAAACTCCGAGTCCCGGAACCGATGGACAACTCGGACTTTGGCACGCGCGGGCCCTTGCTCGATGACCTCGATTCTTGCCGCTTTCTCGATATTCCATTTCTTCCCGGTCAGCCCAATGTCCCAGGCAGGTCCGGCGTACTCGGCGGAGGTTTCCTTGGCTCGCTCTGCAGTGTCCTCCAGCGCCACCAGGAAATTGCCTTCGCCGTGGAACGCTTCGCGCTTATTCTGCTTGTCGTAAAGCCGGGCGATGTAGCCGGTCTCGGGATTAAGTTCGACACGCAGGAATTCGTTTTCGAGGTATGGCTGAGGCTTCGTGCCCGCCTGGAGTGTCGACGCGGCGGCTTTGTGACTGCTGGCCTCTGCCACGATTCGATAGAGTTTCAACCCCATCTGCGGAACCTGGCGCGCGACGAAAGCGACAGTTGAGGTCTCCCGATTGCCCACTTTGTCCGCGGGTTTCAGCACTTGTACGGGAACCGTTTCCTCACTGTGAACGGCTACCATTTGTGAAGGCAGCGAGAAGGCTGAGACCTCGGCGATGACCAAGTCACTACGGTCCCAAGACTGAGGATTGTAGACGACCACGGGTATCCCCTCACCTCGGGTGTCCAATTGGAGGCCAAGGTTTTGGAGCGTGAAGTCCAAGGCTCGATGGCCGCGCTCAAAGACCTCCTGATACTGGTGGGCCGCGTCGGCATAAATGGGACCGATGCCGGAGCCTGCCGCCAGGTCATGGGCCTGGTTCAAGAGTGCCAATTTCCAGGCTTCTGTGATGTCGCGATTGGGATAATAGTCCCGATAGTCAAAGAACACCGCCAGCTCCGACATTTTCTCGGCATTCAGCAGAAGTTGCTCGGCCTGGCGATTGTGGCGCTTCATATCCACTTGAGTTGTGTAGCAGCCGGGAAAGACAGGATTCAGCTCCTTATCGACAACCGGAAAGTCTTTCTTCTCGGTCAGGAGAAGATCAACATAATCGCCGACGTTCGTAGTTTTCACGCGCACATCATCAGGCGAGGCATTCAGCTTCGCGATTCCTGAAACGTCAACGGGGTTGGGACCGCCGCCATGATCACCCATACCGTAGAGCACCAGGATGTTCTTGACTCCTGCCCGATCCGCGTTCTTCATCCCCAACACGGTGGTGTGCTCATGATCCATGGGCTGGGTGTACTCGCCGGGGGTGGTGTAACCCAACACGCGGCTCCCGTCCAAGCCCTGCCACCAGATGATGGGTGGCCGGGACGGGTCATGCGGCCGGTTGAAAACATAGAACTCGATACCGGCTTTCCGCGCAATCTGCGGCATGGAACTAGCGTGGCCAAAGACGTCGGGTTGCCATGCAACGCGGATATAATGGCCGAACTTGTCCTTACTGTATTTCTGGCCATAGAGGAACTGGCGAACGAGCGACTCGCCATCGGGCATGTTCTCATCCATCTGAACCCAACTGGAACTGACGGGGATGAAATTGCCGGTTCTGGCCCTCTGGACAATTCCCTTGAAAATGTCAGGATAGTAGTGCTCCATCATGTCGAACACCACCGCCTGATCCTGCACGTAGGTGTAATCTGGGAACTGGTCCATCAGCTCAAGTTGATTGCGGAAGGTGTTGTACATGATGTCGTGGATGGATTCTTCCCAACGCCAAAGCCAAGCCATATCCATGTGAGCGTAACCAACCACATGGGCCGTATATTTCTTGGGCTGCGGTGGCGCCTGCGCTCGGGCTAGGGGAATGAACGCTGCCAGGATGAGAACGGGCAGTAAGAACTTGCGCATAAATCCTCCTCTGAGCAGGGGCTTGTTGTTTCCTTTCGACCGCGTTTCGAAAGACTTCAACGGCGGAGAAATTAGATATCAAACTCACCTGAATTGCAAGGCGCTCTGGCCTCTACGGATCTTGGCGGACGTTTTCGCCCTCACCATAGGACGGCCCATCAGAACCAAGGCCAACGTGGCGGCCGAGTTCCCGTTACGTCAGATCTTTGCTGCGGGCTCTTGGCATGCAAAGCACGACGGACGCGCGTCGATCCATTTGTACAGCTATCGGACTGGCTCGTCTTTCCCCTGTGTGCTAAGCTGCGTCCTTCGCCGAAGCTCATGCGGCCGCTGTGTATGTAAGTTAGGAAATATCGATGAAAGCTATTAAGAACCTTAATCTGAAACCATTCCGAGGCATTTCGGGAGCGAAATCCGATTTTGGCGAAGGACAAGCATTGCCCCGACGCAACGCGCCCGGGAGGGGTCCATGACCAGTCGCGAGCGTGTGCTCATGATGCTGGAGGGGGGTCAGGTGGGTCACCTTCCCTGCATGCTGATTCTGATGTAGGTTGTCGCCGAACGCATCGGGGCGAAGTACAAAGACTACGCGACCAACTTCCGTATCCTGGCCGAAGGACAGATCCGCGCCGCCGAAGAGTTCGGAATCGTCCACGTCAACACCATGTCGGACCCGACCGGCGAGGCTGCCGACTGCGGTGCTGCTCATGACCGAAAAGAATTTTCGAAGGATTATGGGTTACCGGGATCTTTGCATGCTGAAGGCAGCCTTGGATGAAAATCAAACTTCGTTGAAGAAGCAGGTGGCGTAAAGTGAATTCAACCGCTGCTCACCTCCAACGACGAGCTAGACACCTTCAGTCGCACCGTTCTACCGTGGTGACTCGGACGAACGGGGCCGCTTTCAAAGGGCGTACTCACTTATTTAGCGCTCTTCTCGATTTCAAGCAACGTGCGACCATGCGGTGGGACGGTCACGACGATTTGCGCGGGGTTGGTGACAACCAGGTGCCGGGCCTCGGGGGGCGGAGGTTTTCCGGCAGCGAGCAAGAGGTGCCGCTCATCGCGGGTGGGAAAGTCGGGAGAACCCATGGCCCCCCGGGCTGCCAGAACCGAGCCGCCGTCGTGGTCCACCCGGCTGATCCAAACCTCTTGCGGCCCTTGCAGCCCTGCAGGCCTTCTCCCAATCCTCCGATAGCCGCTTCACCATGCGGCCCAGAATGTGGGAGGCCAAGTGTTCGACCTGAATCCAGGGCAGAATCAGAAAGCGGGTGTTGTAGGCGAGGAATCGGATATTGCGTCGCCGGGCTTCGGCCGACCAGCCGATAAAGCAGACGCGGCTCCCCAGGTGCCGCGGCGCGGAACTCCAGGCCAGACAGGCCAGGGGTCGCCCTTGGGCCCAGGCCAGATATTTTAGGTGCTCCCCGCCTGGTCGGGTGTAGCCCAGGTAATGGTGGCGTTCCAGCAGGCTGTGGATGAGCGGCTCTTCCGGGGTGCGTCGCACGTAGTGGAACTCCAGCGGCCGGAGGGTGCTCAGCGGGGCGTCGAGCGGTGTCGTATCCAGGTACGTCGGAACCCCTGAGCCGCTTTCCGACCCGCGCCGGGCCGGCGGGTTGCGGTGAACATGATGCACCGGCGGTAACTCAATCTGTCCGGCCCGTTGCAGCCCCAGCAGCAGCTCTCGACAGACCATGTCGCGCGGCGCCCCGTTGGTCTGTTTCCACTGCCAAGCCGCACACAGCCTCAGCGAAAGCTGCCGACGGCTGGCGCCCGGATGCGCCGCGATCAACCACGGATAAACTCCACCTCCGTAGCGGTGATCACCTGGCCCCGGTAGCGAAACTTACCCTCCATGCTCCGGAGGGTCGCAGAGACGGGATTAGAACGTAAGCCCCTGCGCCCTTTTTTCTCAGCCGGGGACGCCTACCTGCCGCCAGACGGGCGCCTCCTGCGCCGAGGTTGTATCCCCGCCTGCCAGCAGCACGTAGAGTTCGTGCGCCTCCAGAGCTTTCGTCACCCCTGTTGGGCTCACCGGCCAGAAGCCGAATCGTCCGCGCGAGAGCCGCTTCTGGCACAACCAGAACCCCCTGCCGTCATAGGCCAATATCTTCAGCGCCGTGCGCCGACGGTTGCGGAACACGAACAGCCGGCCCGAAAAAGGGTCCGCCTGCAACTGCTCCTGGCACACCCGCGCCAGGCCATCAATCCCGTTGCGGAAATCGACCGCCTCCACCGCCACCAGGATGCGGGTCTGCGGGGTGACCTGGGGCATGCCTCGCCGTCCCACAACGCCTGGCTCAACGCCACCAGCTCCGCCGTGGCCATTCCCTTGAACTGCATCCGCATCCGGCCGCGCCGTCCCTCCAGTTCCACCAGGCATTCGGGGAAACTGCCGGGCCGCGAGGCGATCAGCTCCACAAACGCCGGCGGTGCGGACCGTGCGCGGCGCCGCTGCTGGGGCCTTCGCCACCCGCCTCTTCGCCGCAGGACTCGCCGCTTCCACCCACTGCTTCAGCTTGCCATACTCCAGACGCAGAGCCTTCGCGGCGCGGAAAACCCTCTGCTCCCGAGCTACTTCGGCCGCCGCCGCCCACAAAGGCTCCGGAATCGGTGAGCGGTCGGCGTGCGAACTCCGCCACCGCTGGAAACGCCGATAAACCCTCCGGAGGTAGCTGTCGCGGTCTTCCCATATCCTCGCAAAGCTGTGATGGCTGGCAACGAGCACAGTCAGGGTGAGGCCTTCGCCCGGCAACTCGATGAGTTCAACCAGCGATTTGAGCAGAGGTCTGGATGCTACAAGCTCTTCTTTGGGCATTTTGGAGTGGCGGGCGCCAGGGTGAGCAGTGGGCGGCCCCTGGTGGGCCGATGCGCCGAGTATCCGCTTGATCCGCTGCGTGGCTTGCAGGCCCAGTACGTGGGGCTCAGTCACATCCACCTCCGGCAGCAACTGGCCCCCCGAGTCTGGTATGCTGGATCGTTGTCCCGGTGCGACTACAGTGAGCAAGAGGACAAAGGGTATCACTTGGTCACATTGAAGGAGCCGGTTCTTAGGCCTGACCTATCGGACGTTGATGTCCAGTTCCGATTGTCGCCAACGCGCAACATGGTGGAACTACGGGCAGTCTATGAGAACGGTGAATTCCACTTCAAGAATCCTCCGGACCCCGCGCGTCTCAATGATGCTCGCGTGAAGCTGGTGGTTACGGTGGCCAAAGGGCTCCATGAATCGCTGAGTCGCGAGGAACAAGCGAGGCTGCGGGAGCAATTACTCAAAGCCAAGCCCGCCGAATTGAAAGTTAAGATCGAGCACGAGCCGGAAGGCCCCACCGAGAATGCGCCGCTCAGTCTGGCCAAGACAGCAGAAGACAAGCTGCGGGCATTCTGGGCACTCAAGGGCCAGCCTCCTATAGAGCGGCAGGAACGGCTGCTCGCTAAGCTTGCGCAGATTGAGTCATCTGTACTCACTCAATAGCGGCAAATCTTCCCGTTTCGGTTACCGCACTCACAACCCCACCGCCAAGATCAGAGGGCTTCGGCCCTCTCCCAACGCCAAATGCGAGCCAGCCTTGCGGCTACCTGGCCAGGCTGTCACAGCCCGGCTAGAAAACCCCATCCATCGGGCAGAGCAGGGACCGGGCGGCTTCGCTTGTGAGTCGGGGTTTCGTTCGGTGGTGAATTGGGCTTAACCGGCGTCGTTCAATTACGAGGAGTAAAAGCATGAAAATCATGCAGCTTAGTCTGTGCGGTATTACGGAAGCTTTTCCCGGCCCGGTGAGCGTGGATTTCGGGGCGCTGGGCCCCGGCCTCGTTGCGCTTGTGGGGCAGAACGGCGCCGGGAAGTCCACTCCGATCGGTTCGATCTTCTCAGCGTTGTTTCGCCAGCTCCCTGGCCAAAAGCGTTCGCTGTATGACTTTGCCACCCATCCGCAGCCCGAAATCGACGTCACGTTCAGCGTCAACGGTGCCCGCTACCGGTCGCTTCTCAAGATCGATCCCAAGTCCCGCCAGATGGAGAGCTATCTCTTCAACGGGGAGGGGAAGCCGCTTACCAACGGCAAAAAGGAGCCCTTTGAGGAGCTTGTTCGCAAATGCGCTGGCACGCCCGACTTCTTCCTCAGCAGCATCTTCTCCAGCCAGAAGCGTACGGGCAACCGGGATGAATCGTAATAGTGTCCGCCGCCGCCGCAACATAGTCCGCCACCTTATTCAGCGGTTCATCGATCATCAGGTGGACGTCCTTGAGCAGGGGAGTCTTGAGGGCCTTAATCAGCGGTGGGCCCACGGTCATCATGGGGCAGAAGCAGCCATCCATGACGTCCACGTGGGCCACTTGGACGCCGCTACGTTCAAGGAGGGCCAACTCCGATCCTAGCGAAAGGAGGTCAGCCGTCAGGATGCCCACACTCACTACAGGAGACGATTCACGGAGAATCTCGAATGCGGTTAAAGAGCTCATAAAATCTCCGAAATGGGAAAGGCGTGTCACGCAAAGGCGCAAAGGCCGCAAAGCAAGTCTGGAGTGCGGCAGCTTGCTGCCGCTTTGGTCCCGCGAGCTTGCTCGCGCCGTCGCTGGCCCACACGCCGCGCCGCCGTGCACGGCCAGCAAGCTGGCCTGAGGAAAAGCGGCAGCAAGCTGCCGCACTCCAAAGTCGAGTGGTAGCGCAGTGGGGCGGGAACAGGCCTCCCTCTAGCTTGCCAACACCCCTTTCTTTTCGTACTTCAAGGTTTCGTACAGCTCGAAGGCTTGCTGGGGCTTCATCAGCTCGTGGACCACTTTTCCCACCGCCTGGATCATGGCGGTGGGAGCGTCGGCTTGGAAGATGTTGCGACCCATGTCCACGCCC
>JBEKIZ010000012.1:0-104164 GCA_050011515.1 Terriglobia bacterium
GCCGGCGGAATTCGCCGCCGATCAATATCACCCTGGGTCCTTGAGCCGCCAGTTCAATGGCCGCGCGCAGGGAATTGGTAACCACGGTGAGGTTCGAGCGGTCTCGCACCAGCCGCGCCAATTCCAAAACCGTACTGCCACCGTCGAGAAATATCGTATCGTTCGGCTTGATGAACTTGAGAGCTGCCTGCGCGATCCGTTGCTTTTCTCTGGCTGCAATTGAAGTCTTGTCGTCGAAGAGAGGCTCTTCCAGCCGGCTTTCCACCCCGACGGCCCCGCCGTGAACGCGCCGGACCTCACCCAGGCTCTCCAGTTGGGCCAGGTCACGGCGAACTGTGGCAGAAGAGACCTTGAGCTGGCGGGAGAGCTCCTCGACACTAACCACATGGTCCATCCTCAGGATCTGTCGGAGCCGCTCGATGCGTTTCGGGGCGAGTTCTCTTGGCTTACGGGATTTCATTTTGCCACCACGAATGCGGTTCTTGTCATGCTGATCCCGCTCTGCGGGAGAAGCATCTCTGCAGTTTGTCTCGGTCGCACCCAATGCTCAATTCTGATTGATTATATGACAAGCGTGATCGAAATCAATCAAATTCTTTCGCGGCGTACATGATACCTCGGAGGCGCGATTTCGTAAAGCGGGAGACTCTTGGGGCGGGGGGTCTGTTGTGAGCGGTCAGGTCGGCAGTCCGGTGAAAGAAGGCGGCTCGGAGCAATTATGAAGCCTGAATGATGAATTCTGAATTGGCGTCTCCCCACTGCGTTCTGCCTCCTGCTTTCTGCTTACTGCCTGCTGCCTTTTAGGGGCTGCCCCGACACCCACGGGGCAGCGGGGGAGGGGTGGGGGGCTTCGCTCGCTGTCTACTGTCACCTTCTCTCTGCTCGTCACCTGGCTGCTCAGAAGAACCGCAGGTCCAGAGGGCGGGACCTGCGCTGGCTTGCTCGCCTGAGGCTTTTCTTCTGACTTCTAATTTCTGACTTCTGCCTTTCCAGTAACACCCTTTCTTTTCAATAACATTCCCGCTTTTAACGAACAACTAATTTGTTTTCAAGTACATTCCCGCTTCGCCCTGAGTTTTTCCACAGCGACCCTTTGTTTTCAATAACATTCCCGCTTGGTCCGTTCATTTTTTAGAGTTACTACACGTCCGCAGCCCCAGCGTGCCCGGACGGAATGTCGATTCCCAGGATTCTGTGGAGGTTCTCCAAGTCCGTGTCATCGTGGGGTGGGAAGCAATGGCCGTGAGGTTCCCGGCGGGGAGTTCGTTTCGGCGGCTCAGCAATATCCTTAGCTTTCGGTCGAGCGCGTGATCGAATGGGCTTTCCTGGCGCGGGATCATGCCCCGCACTTCCCCAACAGGGGCAAGTATGGGGTCCCATTCCCAAATGTGTCGGGATCTCACATCGATAGGCTAGCATAACGACCGGATCTTGTCAACAGGCAATGTGTCCAGATGCGTAGCCCAGATTTGAGGGGAAGGCACTGAATTGAATGGAAGTGCTTCCTGACACAAAGGGCGAGGCCTAGGGTCCTTCTCTAGACCACAAAAGCCGTCCCACCAAGAAACTCTTTGTGATAGAATCGAATTTCTGGGCTTTCACTACAAGCAACTGGGTTATAAACCCAAAGGTACCGACGGATTCCGGAATCGAAATCTCCGTCTAAACTATCCCTGTCGAGGAGGCATGAAATGAAACCAACCGAGAAGAAGAGTTTGAATTCACCCGATGAAACCCGCACTTTCCCCAAGGGCAAGGTTGCGACGGCCACGGTGGGCGGCGTCACGTTTGGGCGCGCTACATTCGACCCGGGCTGGAAATGGTCAGAACATGTCAAGCCGATTGCGAAGACCAAAAGTTGCGAAGGCGCACACACCCAATACATGATCTCGGGCCGCCTGCACGTCAAGATGGATGACGGCACCGAAATCGAGTTCGGCCCTGGCGATGTCGGCGTCATTGCTCCAGGACACGACGCGTGGGTCGTCGGAAATGAGCCCGTGGTCATCATCGACATCACCGGCTTGGTCAACTACGCCAAGAAGTCTTGAAAACACGCCCGATTAATCGTTTGATCGGAAAGCTTTTAATCGGGAAGCCCGGCTCTACGAGTGTCAGCACCTCGCGAAGACTCCAGGCTGTTTTTCGTAGTGTCCTTACATGGGATGTAGGGCCGGGGCTCGCCCCGGCCTGGCCGTCCCGTCCCGCCTTGCGGGAGAGGCGGGCCTACACTCGAATTGGGACACCACCCTATTTTTTTACCCCTTCACAACATACAATGAAATTCGAGGTGACCCGAGGCAAGGCGCTTACTGCCGGCGCGGGCAGAACCTTTTCACAATGAATCGAGGTGGACCACCATGGAACTGATCTTTGCTTCAGCGACGGAGCAAGCCAAAGCCATCCGCGACAGGCAAATTTCCTCGGAAGAGTTGGTGAGAGCGTGTATCAAGCGAATCGAGGAGGTCAACCCCAAGCTGAACGCCGTCGTACAACTTCCCGCTGAAACTGCGCTGCGACAGGCCCGCGAGGCGGACAAGGCTCTCGCCAAGGGGGAAATCAGAGGGCCGCTGCACGGCGTTCCGTTTACCTTGAAGGACGCCATCGAAACTGAAGGAGTGATCAGCACGGGAGGAACCCTGGGCCGCGCCTCCTACGTGCCCAAAGAGGACGCCACCGTCGTGAAGCGCCTGCGCGCTGCCGGGGGCGTCCTCCTCGGCAAGACGAACTGCCCCGAACTCGGCTGGGCATGGGAAAGCGACAACCTCGTTTATGGCCGAACGAATAACCCTTATGACCTGTCGCTGTCGCCGGGGGGCAGCGGCGGCGGTGAATCCGCCATCATCGCGGCAGGAGGATCGCCACTCGGCTTGGGCAGCGATGCAGGTGGGAGCGTGCGCTTCCCCGCCCATTGCACGGGCATTTCAGGTATCAAGCCGACTTCCGGCCGCGTTCCGCGCACCGGCCACTTCCCCGGCCCCGGTGGAACGCTTGATGCGCTCTGGCAGATCGGCCCTCTGGCGCGATCCGTAGCAGACCTCAACACGGTGCTGCCTATCATCGCCGGGGTTGACTGGCGCGACCCGGCCATCGTCGCGATGCCCTTGGGCGATGCGACCAAGGTTGATCTCAAGGCCCTGCGCGTCGCGTTTCACACCGACAACGGAATCGAAACAGCCACAAGAGAAACAACCGAAACCGTAACGAACGCAGCAAGAGCGCTCGAAGCAAGCGTGACAGCCGTCGAAGAGGCTCGCCCGCGCGACATCGAGCAAACCTACGAAATCTATCTCGGCCTATTCACCGCCGACGGAGGTGCGGGGCTCGAAGAACTGCTCGAAATGGCCGGAACGAAAAAGGTCCATCCCCTCATGCAGCGCGTCCTGGACCTCCAGCGCTCTAATGCTAAGTCGGTAGCTGCGTTCGGGGCCTTGATAGGCCAATGGGACGCGTTTCGCCGCTCCCTCCTTTCCTTCATGGAGGGATTCGACGTTATGGTGTGCCCGGTTTGCTCATTCCCCGGCATGGCCCACGGCTCGACCTACGACCGCCTCTCGGCTTTCAGCTACACCATGACGTATAACCTGACAGGCTGGCCCGCAGCCGTTGTTCGGGCAGGGAGTTCCCGGGCAGGCTTGCCGATTGGCGTGCAGATTGTGGCGCGTCCATGGCGCGAGGACGTCGCTCTGGCCGTAGCCGCGAAAATCGAGAGGGCTGTGGGCGGCTACGAGCGCCCGCCGCTCTGACATGGAGCGGGCCTGCCTTCCAGGTCCCATGCTAAGATGCTTCAGCAACCTGCTGATTCCTGCTTGAATTCAAAGGCGCGCGACCACCCTGCCGGCAGCACTCCCTCTTGAGGGATTATGACTTACGTCCCCTGGTCTTGCCCGCTGACTACAGACTACTGAATGTCATTTTTGTTTCTGCCAAGCCCGCACAATCTGCTATAGTAAGGACCAGGTGTAGACAAGATACAATGGACTATGATCAGCTAGCCAGCTTTCTGGAAGTCGCCAAGCTGCAGAGTTTCTCCCGCGCGGCCGAGAAAATTTTTCGCACGCAGCCCGCCATTAGCGCTCAAGTGCGGCTTCTGGAACAGGAGTGTGGGGAGAAGCTGTTCGACCGAAGCGGCAAGAAGGTTCTCCTGACCCCGGCGGGCGAGATCCTTCAGCGATACGCGGACAAGATGCTGGGCCTCCATAAGGAGGCCCTGCAAGCCATCGCCGAGCTGAACCAGACGCCACGCGGAAAACTCTACATGGGGGCCAACGAGGCGACCTGCCTCTACGTCCTGCCGAAGACTTTTTTCAAGTTCAAACAGCTTTACCCGCTGGTGCAGATCAGTATCTACCGCAACTTCAGCCACAAGATTTTGCAGAAAGTGCAGGAAGGCGTCCTGGACCTGGGGATCGTCACTCTGCCGCAGTCGGCGAATAACATGGAGGTCATTCCGGTCTTTCGCGACGAAGTCCAGCTTGTGGTGCCCAAGAATCACCCCCTGGGGAAGAACAAAAGCGTGACCCTGGAGGAGATTTCGCACCACCCGCTCATCCTGCCGAAGACCGGCCACACGCGGGTGGTGATTGACCGGCTGTTGCGTCAGTACCGTGACCACATCCAGATCTCCATGGAGTTGGCCAGCGTTGAAACCATCAAGAAGTTTGTGGGTGCGGGCCTGGGGATTTCCCTGATTAGCAGGACCTATGCGCAACCCGAGGTCCTAGCCGGCGTGTTGAGGCTGATTCCCCTGGAAGGCGAGAAGATTTACCGGGAACTAGGTTTGGTGTACCGCCGGGACCGATACCTGTCACTCCCTGCCAAGGTCTTCATCGATGTTGTCCGCGAATCGACCAAGACACCTAATTCTGTCTCCTCATCCACGACCACGAATCCTATTCGCTAGCTGACCTGAGCGCACCCGGGCCTCCGGTTCGCTCAGGCGGGCAGGGATTGACTTACACCGGAGGCAAGGGACGAATTATGGTTAAAGAAGCGACGACTCCTGCAAAAGGCAAGAAGCCACTCGTCGTCATGAAGTTCGGCGGCACTTCGGTCGGGAACGCCGAGCGAATGCAAAATGTGGGCAAGATAGTGGCCGAGCGTGCTCAACACGCCGACCTCGTGGTGGTGGTTTCGGCCATGGGCGGAGTGACGGACATGCTGATTCGTGCGGCCACGGAAGCCAGCGCCGGCGATGGCGAACACTGGAAGAACGTACGCCGGGAGTTGGCGCGGCGTCACCGCGAAGTCGCTGACCAGCTTCTCTCTGCGGCCGACCAATCTTTGGTGTTGCCTCGCTTGGCTGCCCAGGTCGGTAACTTTGAGAACCTTTGTTCCGGTTTTTCCCTGGTTCGGGAAGTTACTCCCCGCGCCATGGATACACTTTCCAGCCTCGGCGAAGTCATGGCCGCGAACCTCCTGGCGGCCATCCTCCGCTCCCTGGGCATTGCGTCGGAGGCCGTGGACGCCACCGAACTCATCGTCACGGACGACAACTTTGGCAACGCTTCTCCCCTTTTCGACGAGACCGCCGCCAAGACCCGCCAGCGCCTTGCCCCGCTTCGCAAACGCGGGGCCGTTCCCGTCATTACCGGATTCCGGGGAGCCACACCCGAGGGCCTTTGCACGACGCTTGGCCGGGGGGGATCAGATTTCAGCGGCACCATTATTGGAGCGGCCCTGGATGCCGACGAAGTGTGGATCTGGACCGATGTGGACGGGGTGATGACGGCGGACCCTCGCCTGGTCCCAGAGGCGCGGATTGTTCCCGGCATCTCCTACCGGGAAGCCATTGAGCTTTCCTTCTTCGGGGCTAAGGTGCTCCACCCCAAGACCATTCAGCCGGTGATGAAAAAGAAGATTCCCGTCTGGATCAAGAACAGCTTTAACCCTTCCTGCCCGGGAACCCGGATCGTCCCTGCGGCGCCAGACGGCCCGCCCGGCGTGAAGGCCATCACCTCCCTGAGCAAAGCCAGCCTCATCATGGTCAGTGGAGGAGACCGACTGAGCTTCGCCCAGGTGGCAAGCCGGGTTTTCACTTGCCTCAGCCTGGAAGATATTACCGCCCTCATGGTGACTCAATCCTCCGCAGAAAATGTGCTGTGCCTGGCCGTCCACGATGCGGAGTTGAAACGGGCGAAAGCCAAGCTCGAGAAAGCATTTGAGCTGGAGATTATTCACGACCGCTCAGCCACGGTAGAGGTCATGCCTCACGTGGCCATTGTGGTGGCCATCGGCGAAAACATGAAAGGCACCCCAGGCATCGCCGGGCGAGCCTTCGGAGCGCTCGGGCGGCGCGGGATTAACATTATCGCTATCGCCCAGGGGTCTTCCGAATTGAGCATCTCATTTGCCGTGAAGTCCTCAGACGTGAAGGAAGCCGTGAAAGCCATTCACGAAGAGTTTAAACTGTAGTTGTCAGTCGTCAGTAGTCCGTTGTCAGTGGTCCGTTGCGGGCGGTCATCTGCTTGTGTTCAGGATGCGAAATCTCTCGTTCCCATCGTCGTTCGAAGCGAAGCGGAGAATCTCAGCATTTACAGACTCATTCAAATACAAGGTTCTTCCTCGTCTGTCAATAACAATGGCGGACTCCTTGGAATGACAACCTCGCGGGCTCCTTCAACAATGTGCCAGTCCTTGACAATGGACGACTGACTACGGACAACGGACAACTGACGACTGACAACTGACGACTGCCAATGTCATCTGCCTACCTCCAATGCATTGAGGAAGCTTGCCAGCGCAAGCAAAACCCGAAGAAGGATGCGCACGCGTGTGCTGACTGTGGCGGGCTTCTGGAGGTGAGATACGAGTTTGAGGCCTTCGATCCCGAAGCCCTTCGGCGGGCGTGGCATCAGCGGCGCTTGAGTGGCGAACCCATCGACCGCAGCGGGGTGTGGCGATTTCGCGAGTTGATCCCCTTCATTGAACCGGGCGACCGGGTTATCTCGCTCTCGGAGGGCTCGACACCCTTAGTGGGAACCCGCCGCACAGGATGGTGGGCCGGCCCCGTCCATTTGACCATCAAGCATCAGGGCAACAATCCCACCGGGTCCTTTAAGGACCTGGGGATGACCGCCTGCATCACGCGGGCTGCCTCGCGTGGCATCCGCATGGTAGCCTGCGCCTCGACCGGCAATACATCTTCCTCCATGGCAGCCTACGCGGCTCGCGCGGGCATGAAAGCGTTGCTCTTTGTGCCTTACCGGCAAATCTCCGCTGCGAAGCTTGCCCAGGCTTTAGATTTCGGCTCGCTGGTGGTGGAGGTGGGCGATACTTTCGATGAGGCTTTCAGGCTGCTCCGTGAGATCGCGCCGGAACTGGGTCTTCACTTGGTGAACTCCGTGAACCCTTTCCGCATCGAGGGACAGAAAACCATCGTGGCGGAGATGCTGGAACAACGGGCCTGGCGACCGCCCGACTACCTAGTGGTGCCAGGTGGGAATCTCGGCAACGCCTCCGCCATCGGCAAGGGACTGCGCGAGTTGAAAGAGCTTGGATTCATCGAAAAGGTGCCGCAGGTTGTCGTGGTGCAGGCCGCGGGGTCCAGTCCGTTCCATCAAATGGTGGCGGGCGGCTTGAACGAACTGACCCCAGTGGATAAACCCGACACTGAGGCCACCGCTATTCGGATTGGCTATCCCGCCAATTGGAAGAAGGCCCAACGAGTGTTGGAGTGGTGCGGGGGGTTCACAGAGTCCGTCACCGACAAGGAAATCTTTGAGGCAAAGGCCATGCTGGCTGAAGACGGCGTAGGATGTGAGCCTGCCTCCGCTGCGACTATCGCCGGGGTTCGAAAGCTCGTGCGTGCCGGAAAAATTCCCTGGCATGCGGACATTGTCTGCGTTCTCACGGGCAACCAACTGAAGGATACCGAGTACATCATGCGCCAGCGCTCGGAAGTTCAGGAAACCCGCCAGAGACTTCGCGTCGAGCCGAGTCTTGAGGCTCTGCGGAAAGCCCTGGAACAAGCACTCGGCGACGCGGCTTGAACAAGTCGAGAGTCGACGGTCGAAGGGGCTGGGGACTAGGGGCTGGGGCAATTTTGGATTTTAGATTTTGGATTTTGGATTGACCCTGCCTGCTGCTTACTGCCTACTCTCCCTGCGCTGGGGACTAGGGTCTGGGCCAATTTTGGATTTTAGATTTTGGATTTTGGATCGACCCTGCCTACTGCCTACTCTCTCTGCACAGGGGGATTGAGGAGCCCGCTAGTCGAGGCGCCGTCGCAGCAAAACTGAAGAATTCGCGCCGGCGCGTTACGTATTCTGGCTTTCCACGAGTTGCCGCGCCCGCTCGCCGGCGCGCACCACAGCTTTAATCAAAGTAACGCGCAAGCCCCCTTCCTCGAGTTCCAGCAGACCGTCGATGGTGCAGCCGGCCGGCGTGGTTACAATGTCCTTCAACTTGGCGGGATGCTCGCCGGTGTGTAGCACCATGGCGGAAGCGCCCAGCAAGGTTTGGGCGGAGAGTTCGGTGGAAAGGTCGCGCGGCAGCCCCATTTTCACCCCCGCCTCGGCCAGTGACTCGATAATCACATAAACGTAGGCAGGGCCGGAGGCCGAAAGACCCGTAATGGCATCCATGTGTTTTTCATCCACAACCACAGTTCGGCCCATGGAACTGAAGATCTCTCGCGCCAGGCGGATGTCATCTTCGGTGGCGTGCTGCCCTGCCGCAAGGGCCGTCATACCCTGGCGGATGAGGCACGGTGTGTTGGGCATGGCGCGGACCACGCGCACCGGCCGTCCCATTTCACGCTCGATCAAGGAGGTTGTCACCGAGGCCGCAGAGGAAATGATGACGGCGTCTTTTCTCAGCTTCTTCTTGACTTCGTGGAGAAAGCCCTTCACCTGTTGGGGTTTCAAGCAGATCAGCACCAGGTCGGCTCCGGAGACCGCCTGAACGTTGTTGGTATGCGCCTTGATGCCATATTTTTCTGTCAGGTAGTCGGCGCGCGGTTGGTGAGCTACGGTAGCCTCCACGCGCCCAACGGGAACAAGCTGCGAGCCCAAAATTCCCGACAGCAGCCCCTCCCCGAGTTTCCCGGCGCCGATGAGCGCGAGTTTCCTGACACTGGGCTGTAAAGCCTTAGCGGCTTGAGCACTCGTCTGCGAAACGTCTGTTCCTGGCCTCATGTCCCTCCTTGGATGCCCACGAACGGAGTGGCGGCATTTCTCCTCATAACTGCGGGTAGCCCGGGTAAGTGAGATTCCCTGCCGAGCTATCGTCGTGCCTCGGCTTGAGCGGCGGTGACTTCCTCCTTGGAGCCCCGAATCCAGGGCATCATTTTCCGCAATTCACTCCCGACCTTTTCAATCAGTTGCTCCGCTGCCTGGGCGCGCATTTCGAGGAACTTCTTCCGGCCCTGAGCGTTCTCTTCCATCCATTCATTCGCGAACCGGCCATTCTGAATCTCGGCGAGAATCTTCTTCATGGTTTCGCGGACGTGCGCGTCAATCACCATCGGCCCGCGGGTGTAGTCGCCGTATTCAGCCGTGTCGCTCACCGAGTAGCGCATATACTTGATCCCGCCCTGATAAATCAGGTCCACGATCAGCTTCAATTCGTGCAGGCACTCGAAATAAGCGATCTCCGGCTGGTAGCCTGCCTGGACCAGGGTTTCAAATCCCGCCGTGATTAATGCTGACACCCCACCGCACAATACGGTTTGCTCGCCAAACAAGTCTGTTTCGGTTTCTTCCTTAAAGGTGGTGCGGATGACACCCGCTTTAAGGCTCCCGAGACCTTTCGCGTAGGCCAGCGCGCTCTCGACGGCGTGGCCGGAGGCGTCCTGTTGGACGGCGAGCAAGGCCGGGACGCCGATGCCTTCCTGGAAAAGCTCGCGCAAGCGGTGACCGGGGCACTTGGGCGCGATCATGACCACGTCCACCGTAGGGGGTGGAATGACAAACTTGAAGTGAATATTGAACCCGTGGGCAAACAACAAGGCCTTCCCCTTGCCAAGATGGGGCTCGATCTGTTCCTTGTAAGCTTTGGGCTGCACATGGTCAGGGATGAGCACGGCGATAAGGTCGCCGCGCCGGGAGGCTTCCGCTGCATCAACGACCTCGAAGCCTGCCTCCTTCGCCTTGGCCTGGGGAGCAGAGGGGCGGACCTCACCCACGATCACCTTCATCCCGCTGTCGCGCAGATTGAGCGCGTGCGCGTGCCCCTGGCTCCCGTAACCGATAACAGCGACGGTCTTGCCCGCCAAGTGTTTCAAATCTCCATCATTCTCGTAATAGACTTTGGCCATTTCGTTTCCTCTTGAAGAAAGAAATACCCTCAGAAAGTCTTGACCTCCAAGGATCAATGCAGAATACCAGTTCTCCTCTTTGTCGTCATGTGCTGTATTACACTGGATCGTGGCGAAAGGGAAAATCAAGCCTGAACTCGAGCAAGCTCCGGGTGCGTGGCGCTGCGTGTTGTCTTGACGCAAGCGAAGGGAAGAAACGCCGGGGCTCGAGAGCCTGCCGAAGCAGGGGTCCGCCGTTTCTCCACCGGAATCTCCAGCAAATACTTCCCGTGGCTGGCAAAAATCAGCTTCGATTCAGGAAATGCTTTCAGTACTTGAGTGACGCCGGAATTGTCCGCTTCCGAATCGATAAACACGAAGGAAGCATTCGGAAAGGATTCATGGCGGTAGCAGGTGACGTGCTGCACCCCCCCGGTCCGCCGCAAGAAATTGAAGAGGTAGTCTATATCGGCTTCCGCTGATTCAACCACGCCCATCAGGGAGAATCCCGCCGGCCGGGCCGTCATCACCAGCGTTGTGATCTCCAGGCTCTTTCGCCGGAAAATGTTCATCACGCGGCAGATTGATATCATGTCGTTATTGGTTTCAAGAGTCAGCAACCACTGCATAACCTGCTCCATTCCAGCTCAATAGGACGCTGAAAAACGTCCGTCAACCGTGTCATTCCGACCCAGAGCGGAGCGAAGGGGAGGAATCTCGCTCTGGAAACAATGGACAACGAGATTCCTCGTCGTCCCGATCAGATCGGGACTCCTCGGAATGACAGGCTAGGCGGTTTTTCAGCATCCTGTTAAACCGCCCACAGATCGTCGAGCGCTTCCTCTTCCACCAGGACGCGCGGAGGCTCCACCACCATTTCCGCCAGGGATGCTCCGGGCGGCACGATGGGATAAACGTTCTCTGCCGGATCAACCCAGAAGTCGATCAGGCGCGGCTCGCGATCGCTCAAGAAATCCTGCACCGCATCCGCCACGTCGGTGCGGTGCTCGACCCGCGCGCCACGAATTCCATAAGCTTCGGCCAACTTCACGAAGTCGGGAGCGAAGTCCAAGTCAGTGTCGCAGTAACGCTTCTCAAAAAAGATCTCCTGCCACTGGCGGACCATCCCCAGGGCGCGATTATTGATGATGGCGATCTTGACCGGAACACGGTACTGCACAACGGTGGCGAGGTCGTTCAGGGTCATCTGGAATCCGCCGTCGCCCACAATGGCGATCACCTGTCGATCGGGAAATGCCATTTGCGCGCCCATGGCCGCCGGGAAGCCATAGCCCATCGAACCGAGCCCGCTGGAAGAGAGCCAAGCGCGCGGGCGCGTGAAATTCCAGAATTGGGCGCCCCACATCTGGTGCTGGCCCACGTCCACCGCGACGATGGCATCCTCGCTGGCATATTGCGAGAGCGTCTCGATCACGAATTGAGGTTTGACGTTGTTGGCGTATTTATCGTAGGTCAGCGGGTGCTCGGAACGCCAGGTTTCAATTCGCTGCAGCCACTGCTGCCTTTCAGTCGGGGGTGTTGCGTTCCTGCGCTGCAAGGCGGCAAGGAGGGCGCGCAATGTCTCCTTGGCGTCGCCCACCAGAGCCAAATCAACCCGCACGTTCTTGTTGACCTCGGAGGGGTCCACATCCAGGTGGATCTTCTTGGCGTTGGGCGCAAAACCGTTCAGGCGGCCCGTGACACGGTCGTCAAACCGCGCGCCGACAGCGATGAGCAAGTCGCACTGGCAGATTGCCATGTTGGTGGCATAAGCGCCGTGCATCCCCAACATGCCCAGCGAAAGTGGGTGACGCGAGGGAAAGCACCCCAGACCCATCAGCGTGGTGGTGATTGGAATATGTGTCAAATCGGCAAGCTCGCGCAATTCATCGGAAGCGTTTGCCGTGATCACACCACCACCCACATAAAGCACCGCTTTTCTGCTTTCCAGGATCATATCGGCGGCGCGCTCGACGTCATCGTCCGTCCACTCGCGCGCGCGCTCTGGAAGTTCGGGGCCGGCGATGGGGGGGTAGCTGGCCTCGGCATTTTCCATGAGCACGCTTTTGGGGAGATCAACCAACACCGGTCCTGGACGTCCCGATACAGCGGCTTTGAAGGCTTTCTGAATCACGGAAGGGACCTCGGCCGCGGACCGAACCAGGAACGATTGCTTAGTGCTGGGAAGGCTGATGCCGATCGTATCGGCCTCCTGGAAGGCGTCCTTGCCCATCAGCGACAACGGCACCTGGCCAGTCAACGCCACCACCGGAATGGAATCCATCATCGCGGATGTCAGGCCAGTGATCAGATTCGTGGCGCCAGGCCCGGACGTCCCGAGACAGACGCCGGGCTTGCCGGTCACCCGCGCGTAGCCGTCCGCAGCAAAGGCCGCAGCCTGCTCGTGGCGGACCAAGAGGTGACGAATGCCGGCGCTATATAAAGCGTCGTAGAGCGGTAACACGGCGCCGCCGGGGAGCCCGAAAAACACGTCCACCTTCTGACGGCTGAGGCTTTCCAGTAAGAGTTCCGAACCCGAGTAAAGTTTTCCCATTGTCTCTCTCGCTCCGACAGCGGCGGGGCGTTCACTACCGACCAGTCGGTAGGTAGATTACCATCCCCACTTGCCGCCGTCAACCTTTATTTCGGCTAATTCCTATGCCGTGGTGAGGTCAGGTGATTCTGTGGGTTCGCCGCTCAGCAATTAGGCTGGCGGCGCCGTAAGGATGAGACGAATTACGTTCCTGGTTAAGAGCGAACCATTCATTGTCTTAGTCCCCCCTCCGACCGAGAACTCACGGTCTCTTGGGGGTACCACTAAAACCGCAACTGCTGCTTCGTTCGACTGAGGATAGTCGAAACTTTTGGTCATGTGCAATTTGAATTTACTTATTGTTCCCATAAAATTAATCTATTAAACTTTTCTGCGGGGTTTGATTCGGTGATTCTGCAACGCACATGATTCGCAAATGACGCCAGCACCAGGGGATCAGCCGCGATGTTGTTTGGCGACTGACCACTGACAACGGACCACAGCCAGCACTCAACGCAACAGTTCTTCCAGCCGCACCGCCTGGTCTGTCTTCTCGTCGCGGTACTTGATGATGACAGGAGTGTAAAGGGAAAGGCCCAGTTCTTTTCCATGTCCGGTAGTGATGGCGCGGGCGCCGGGGACGACCACCGCACCCGGAGGAATCATCAGCGGCTGTTCGCCCTCGCGCCGATAGACGGCGTCCCGCACCAAATCGTACACGGGGGTCGAGCCGGTCAAAATCGTCCCAGCGGCCAAAACGGTTCCCTTACCGACGATCGTCCCCTCGTAAACTCCGCAGTTGCCGCCCACCAGGACCTCGTCTTCCACGATCACGGGCATGGCGCCAATCGGCTCCAGCACGCCGCCAATCTGCGCCGCCGCGCTGAGGTGAACGCGTTTGCCCACCTGAGCGCACGAACCCACCAGCGCGTGGGAATCAATCATGGCGCCATCGTCCACATAGGCTCCTACGTTCACATACATGGGCGGCATACACGTCACGTTCTTGCCGATGTAACAGCCATCGCGAATGGACGAGCCGCCAGGAACAATGCGGATGTTCTGGTCGCGCGGAAGTTGCTTTAAGGGGAAAGTGTGCTTGTCACGGAATTGGTAGGGCTCCCGCTGGAGATTGCCCAACCTAAGCGAGCGGAGCCCTTCGGGCTCCCGGCGGGTTTCGTCTGTGATGCCGGACAGCGGGAGCGCGGAGCGCTCCCCTACCTCAAGATGCATCTCCACCACGCGCCCAATCCGGAACCCCAGCAAAATCCCCTTCTTCACCCAGGTATTTACCTTCCAGCCGCTGGGCGAAGCGGGATCGGGCTCCGCCGCGCGCACATGACCTTCATTCAGCGCGTGCTTGAATTCGTCGAAGGCGCTGAAGTATTCGTCGCCGAATTCCTTGGTGTCACGAGCGTAAAGCTCTTCGATGCGTGGCTGAAGATTCATTTCGTGTACAAGCGGCCCCGGGCCGCGATGAGCTGGTTCAAGGGGTGTTGCTACTCCTTGGAAAGAATGTGGTAAGCTGCGGCCACCAAGCCCGGATCGAGTTCGGAACTTTCGTTCGCGTACACGGCGCCGAGCGCCTCCTTCACTCCCTGGGCGCGCTGCGCTTTCAGATACGCCTCGACCGCCTGCGCGTAGAAACGGCTGCGCGAAACCTTCTGCCGCTTCGCCGCCCGGTCCGCGGCACGGAAAAGAGGATCAGGAATCGAGATCGCAGTTTTCATACTGGTAGTATAACCTTGGTATAACCGAGAAGCAAATTGCTTCCACCAGATGGAATAGCAGTTGTGCTCGGCTTCGATCATGCCCATCACGGCCAAGGCCGTGTTTCCCCGCCATGTGGCCAAGCCTCACGCCATTGGTCTCCTGGAATAAGCCGCCAGAAGGGCTTGGTATCTCCACGCGATATGGTATAGGATTGCTACAAGGAGCGGAGTATTTTGTACCACGACCGAATCGAGATCGACCCCACCGTTTGCAGCGGCAAGCCCGTCATTCGTGGCACCCGCATCCTTGTCACATCGATTCTCAGCCAGCTTGCCGCGGGTGAGTCCTTCGACGCAGTTCGTGAGGGTTTCCCCGGCCTCGCCGACGATGACATCAAGGCTGCCATCGAGTTCGCAAGAGAATCCGTCGAGGCGACGGGAATCACCGGTCTGCGCGATTGATGCGCCGGCTTTTCATTGATCAGAAAATCCCGACCCACGTTCTGACGTCCAACCCTTTGGGGTCAGCCGTTGCTTTGCCGTGCTTGTGCGCCTGAAGTTTGCATTTTTGTGGCGCACGGCTAAACTTAAATGACATGCTAACTTCGGGCTTCGACAACATGCCGCAGAGCTCCGTGGCTTCTCTATCTTGGGCCCATCCGCTCGTTCAGGAATGGTTCGCAGGCAGGTTTGGCTCGGCAACTGAACCGCAGGAGCAGGGCTGGCCGCCTATTCTCGCCGGAAAATCCACGCTGATCTGCGCGCCCACGGGCAGCGGCAAAACGCTGGCCGCGTTTCTTGCCTGCATCGATCACCTGATTCGGAAGGCGCTGGGCGGCGTGCTCCAGAATCGCACGGAAGTCCTTTACGTTTCGCCCCTCAAGGCGTTGAGCAACGACATTCGCAGGAATTTGGAAGTCCCGCTGAGTGAAATCACCGCGCTGGCGGGCCAGCGAGGGTTGATGATGCCGCCCATCCGCGCCGCAGTTCGCACCGGCGACACATTGGTGCCAGAGCGCCGGGCGATGCTCAAGCAGCCACCGCACATACTCGTGACGACGCCCGAGTCTCTTTACATCCTGCTGACGGCGGAAAAGAGCCGCGCCATCTTGGGTGACGTTGAAACAGTGATTGTAGATGAAATACACGCCGTGGCGGACGACAAGCGCGGCGCGCATCTCGCGCTTTCACTCGAAAGGTTAGAAGCTCTGATAGCGCAGTCACGCCCCAACCGCCCGCCGATGCGAATTGGACTTTCAGCCACTCAAAAGCCCATCGAGCTGGTGGCCAAGTTCCTTGTCGGAAATGGCCGGGCTGAGCCCGCCATCGTCAACATTGGGCACCGGCGCGCGCTCGACCTGGCGGTGGAAGTGCCGCGCAGCGAGCTTGGACCCATCGCTACCAACGAGATGTGGGAAGAGGTTTACGACCGGCTGGCGGAACTCGTGCGGCAACATCGCTCCACGCTGGTCTTTGTGAACACGCGCCGGCTGTCCGAGCGGATATCACACCACCTCGCCCAACGGCTGGGAGCGGACGCCGTCGCAGCGCATCACGGTAGCCTTTCGCGTAAGGTGCGGCTAGATGCGGAAAACAAGTTGAAGTCGGGGGACGTGCGGGTCCTAGTCGCCACCGCTTCCCTCGAGCTTGGCATCGACATCGGCACGGTGGATCTGGTTTGCCAGATCGAATCGCCCCATTCCATCGCGGTGGCCCTGCAACGGATCGGCCGGGCCGGCCACTGGCGCGGGGCAGTGCCCAAGGGCCGGCTCTTCGCCATGACGCGCGATGGGCTCATCGAATGCGCCGCGCTCATCCGAGCCCTCCGACAGGGTGAACTCGACAGGCTCGAGATTCCGGAATCGCCTTTGGACATCCTGGCTCAGCAAATCGTGGCGATGTGCGCGTGCGAAGAGTGGACCGAGGACGATCTGTTCCAGGTCGTGCGCCGGGCGTACCCGTACCGCGATTTGGCCCGCCAGGACTTTGACGCAGTGCTCGAAATCCTTTCCGAGGGAATCACGGCACGCCGCGGCCGCTACGGGGCCTATCTCCATCGCGACCGCGTCCGACATCGCCTCCGAGGCCGGCGCGGCAGCCGCCTGGTAGCCATTACAAACGGCGGCGCTATTCCTGAGTCCGCGCTCTACACGGTGGTGGCACAGCCGGAAGGCGCCGTGGCCGGTACGGTGGCGGAAGACTTCGCAGCCGAGAGCATGCGCGGCGACGTTTTCCTGTTAGGGAACACGTCCTGGCGCATCACCAGGATCGAAGGTCGTTCAGGACGCGTGTTGGTGGAGGATGCTCACGGCGCGGCCCCCGACATTCCCTTCTGGCTTGGCGAGGCGCCGGCCCGGACGCCGGAACTCTCCGCCCGAGTTTCAGAGATACGCGAGAAGATTAGTGATTTGGCCGTAGCGCCGGTCCCGCACGCGGGACCGGCGTCCCTTTTAAACGCTGTCATTCCGAGCGAAGCCCTGGACCGGACGGTCCAGGGCGAAGCGAGGAATCTCGCTCTGGAAACGCGGGCCTTGCGAGATTCCTCGTCGCCTGCGGCTCCTCGGAATGACAGGTTAAAGGGGTTTCCGCAAGCGGGCGGGACAGCGCTACACCCACGGAATGACGCCGCTATATCCTGGTTAAAGGAGCAATGCGGGCTGGATGACGCCGGGGCCGAGCAGGCGGTTGAATACATCCTCGCCGGGCGCGCCATGCTCGGCGCGGTTCCAACTCAAAACAGAATCGTTGCCGAGCGCTTTTTTGACGAGGGCGGCGGCATGCAACTTATCATCCACGCGCCGTTTGGTGGAAGAATCAACAAAGCGTGGGGGCTGGCGCTTCGCAAGAGGTTCTGCCGTTCATTCAATTTTGAATTGCAAGCTGCTGCCACTGAGGAAGGCCTGAACATCTCGCTGGGCGAGCAGCACAGCTTTCCGCTCGCTGATGTCTTCCATTTTCTGGCGCCGGAATCCGCTGCGGCCGTCCTCGAGCAGGCCGCGCTCGTTTCGCCGATCTTCGCCACTCGCTGGCGCTGGGACGCCACACGTGCTCTGGCCCTGCCGCGTTTTCGCAACGGAAAGAAGATTCCGCTTCAAATTCAGCGCATGCGCGCGGACGACCTGCTGGCTGCTGTCTTCCCGGACGCGGCGGCATGCCAGGACAACCTGGAGGGCGACATTCACGTTCCGGACCACCCCCTGATCCGCGAGGTGATGAAAGACGTGCTCACGCAAGCGTTGGACCTGGAAGGATTGAAGCGGGTGCTACGCGGAATCAGGGATGGCAGTATTCGCTGCCTCGCGGCGGACACGCCTGCTCCCTCACCATTCTCTCACGAGATTCTGAACGCCAATCCGTACGCCTATCTCGATGATGCCCCGCTTGAGGAGCGCCGGGCGCGCGCCGTATCTCTACGCCGCGTTCTGCCGGAGACGGTGCTCTCGGAAATCGGCCGGCTTGATCCCGCCGCCATCGCGCAAGTGCGCGAAGAAGCCTGGCCGGATGTTCGCGACGCAGACGAATTGAGCGAAGTGCTCCAGGTATTGGTTGCTTTGCCCGAAAACTTCGTGACGCCCGGAGGCTTGCCTGTGGCCACACAGTGGGGCGATCTCTTTCGTCAACTTGTCGCCGAGAGGCGGGCTGCTCGTGCGCTGCTGGGTGACGATATCGTGTGGGTTGCGGCGGAGAGAATCAAGACGTTCTCAATTCTCTTCCCTGGGGCAAGGTTCGAGACGGAAGCTTCCGAAATCGGTGAGCCGGTTTTTGCAAGAGACGATGCCCTGCTTCAACTCGTTCGAGGTTGGATGGGACACTCCGGGCCGGTCGAGATTCCCTGGCTGGCCTGCATCGTGGGATTGCCGGCTGGGGATATCGAGGCTGCCATGCTTCGCCTCGAAGGCGAAGGTCGAGTGCTGCGAGGACAATTTACCGGCGCGGCCCCGATCGAATGGTGCGATCGCCGGCTGCTGGCGCGCATTCATCGGCTCACGCTCGGCACGCTGCGGAAGGAGATTCAGCCTGTCACTCGAGCTCAGTTCATGCGCTGGTTGCTGCGCTGGCAACACGTCGCCCCAGGCACGCAAGTTGTTGCTGAACGAGGCCTGCTCGAAGTCATCCGGCAATTGCAGGGATTCGAGGCCCCCGCCAATGCCTGGGAGTCGCACATCCTGGCGCCTCGAGTGGGCGGCTATGATCCGCAACTACTCGATCAGCTTTGCCTGACGGGCGCCGTGGGCTGGGGACGCTTGTCCCCGCATCCGGCGACCCTGGAAGCAATCGCATCGTGGAGCGCGGGCGTCTCGCCCGCTGTCGCGGGAGCGTCCCGCTCCCGCACGCGAGGGCCCGATCAAGATGCCTGCGCCACAGCGGGCGAGACGCCCGCGCTCCGAGGCTCTGCCGACTCCGCGGGACGGCGCGATCTCTCGCACGCGATTACCGCACGTCGTGTCGTTCCCTCGAGCGTGGCTCCCATCACATTCTTCGTGCGGGAAGAATCCGATTGGATGATTCCGCGCCACCCCCCGCTCACGGTGGCGTCTCAAGCGCTGAGCCACGTCGCGCGGGAGGTGCTGGAATTCGTCGGGCAGCGCGGCGCTTCGTTCTTCGCCGACATCGTACGCGGAACCGGCAAACTCAAATCCGAAGTCGAAACGGCGCTCTGGGAATTGGTGGCGGCGGGACTCTTCACCGCCGACGGCTTCGACAATTTGCGCGCCCTCATCGATCCCAAACGGCGGGCCGGGCAAGGGAGAGGTCGCCGCTCTCGCCCGCGACACAGCACGGGACGATGGTCACTGCTCTTTTCAGGCGAGGCGACGGATCGCGCCAAGGCCCTCCAGGCGGTTTGCGGCGTGCTGCTGGAGCGTTACGGCGTGGTATTTCGAGAATTGACCTTGCGGGAGGAGTTCCCGTTCAAATGGCGCGAACTGCTGATTACGTTCAGGCGCCTCGAGGATCGTGGCGAGGTGCGAGGTGGCCGCTTTGTGGACGGCTTCCTGGGAGAGCAATTCGCCTTGCCAGTGGCGCTGGAATCGCTGCGCGCCGCGCGCCACGTCGCGCCCACCGGCGAAACCGTCACCCTCTCCGCCGCCGACCCATTGAATTTGGTCGGAATAATTGTACCCGGCGAGCGCGTGCCGGCGATTTCCGGTAAAACCATCACACTGAGAGATGGTGCACCGATTGTGGAACAGCCCTGCGTCGCTGCGCCAGCCACGGGGCTCTGACCACAAGCCAACCTCCAGATACTTCATCGTGCTCGTCAACCAGGGAGAGGGGAGGTCTTGACAAACGCGCGGCCCTAAGGTAGGCTACGAATATGGACCTTCACGAAGAGGCCGTCCGGAGCTTGCGAGGTTACAGCCCTCACCGGCCCTGCGAAGCCAGGGAGGTAGGACTGATTTTCATTAGCGAAGATCCTCGGCTGGTCAGGGCGATGCCAATTCCGGGGACAGAGTGCTCCAGCAAGGCCGCGGCAAATGTTCCAGAGACGCGCAGGAAGTTCATAAAAGATGTTAAATCTAACGGAACGAACCGAAGAAGTCCTTTAGAATCAACAAAAGTTACCAAAAAACGAACCCAAAAGGCGTGCAAAAGGGGCCGAAAAATGTGCCAAGAGTATGCAAAAAAACTCAAACGAAGCGAAAGAGCGACCCCAAAAGGCCAAATTCTAGCGGCGGGGCTGAACAGGCTGCGGAAAAAACCGTTTGGCCTGTCATTCCGAGGAGTCCCGATCTGATCGGGACGACGAGGAATCTCGCAGTGCGTTGAAAACACCCAGAGCGAGATTCCTCGCTCCGCTCGGAATGACAGATTGGAGGGGTTTTTCCGCAGCCTGTGAAGCCCTGCCCTTCCGATTTCGGAGCCAGACACTGTTCGTAAGGGGTGGTGCAGGTCCACATTCCGAACATTTTGTGGAACTTTTGGGAGCTCGAAACGGAATACCCGATGAAAGCAACGAACGATGGCCGGACTCACTGAGATTCGAGACGAGCAGTTGCTGAAGATGATGCAGGGTGGGGACGAAGACGCCTTTGCAACGTTGTATCGGCGCCGTCAGGGAGCCATTTACCGCTTTGTGCTGGAGATGAGTGGCTCCGCCTCTCTCGCCGAGGACGTCACACAGGAAGTGTTCATGGCGCTGATTCGAGACAGCCGAGGCTACGACCCCTCGCGCGGTTCGCTCGGCGCATATCTTCTGGGAATGGCGCGCCATCACGCGCTGCGCCTCATCAAGCGCGACCGGACGTATGTCTCGATCTCGCAAACTTGGGACGGGTCGAGGGATAGGGAAGATCTCGCCCCGCTTTCTCCCGAGAACCCGCACTCCGAGATGAGCCGCCGGGAATCGATCCATTGGGTGCAACAAGCGATCTTGAGCCTGCCCGAGCACTACCGCGAAGCTGTGGTTCTGTGCGACTTGAATGAGATGAGTTACGAGGATGCTGCGTCGGTCTTGGGATGTTCAGTGGGCACGGTGCGCTCGCGTTTGCACCGCGGGCGCGCCTTGCTCATCCAGAAGCTGGCGGGTGGGAAGAAGGTCGAAGCCGGTGATAAGGCCATTGATCCAAGCAGGTGTCTGGCATGAACTGCAAAGATTTCGAAAGCATGATTCACGAGATTGTAAGCCGGCGAGCGGCTGACAAGACAAAGCAGCTCGAGGCTTTGGAGCACGCCGGCCGTTGTCTATGGTGCGCCCTGCGCCTCGACGAAGAGACCAAGCTGACGCAAAGCCTGCAAGCGTTCGCGAGGACCCTTGATCTCCAGCGCGCGCCTACCCGCGTGGAAGAAGCACTGGTCCAGGCTTTTCGCGAAGGAACTTTGCGGGCGGCCGGACCGCGTTTTGGGCTCGCTGCGAAGCGCCTCTGGCGCCGGCTGAGCTGGGGATTGGTATTTGCCGCCACCGTAGCCGCAGCGTGGATAGTGGTTTTGCGGACGGCGCGCGTTCCGCCACACTCGAGCGTTCCCCTGCACCGGGCCGCAAATACGGCTATACCCCTGACGCCCACTCCGAACCCTTCTCAAAATAACGCCACGGAGGATCCGGACAAGGACCTGTTACAGGAGGTTCAAGCAGACCTTGAACGTGAGGTCCCCGAAGCCGTGGCCCCCGCAGTCCTGATTGCCGAGGAGCGGAATGAAATCCTAACGAATAAAGAACAAACGAAGACCACTTTAGGAAAAGGAGAGAAATGAGATGAAAGCAACCCTAGCAAGCTTGATACTGGTGATCGCGTTCTGCGGGCTGGCCATCGCCCAGGTCGCCCCTGCGCCGCCCGGGGGGCCAGGGCCAAGCACCCAAAGGGGCCCTCGAATGGGAATGGTCCGATACGGTGGTCGTGGACACGGTATGGGTCACCGTGGTTCTGGAAGATGGTGGAAAGACTCGGAACTGATGCGGAAGATCGGGGTCAGCGATGAGCAGGTCGAGAAGATCGAGAAGATCTTCCAGGACCACCGCCTACAACTCATCGATCTCCACGCCGCTTTGGAAAAGCAGGAAGCGATCCTGGAGCCCCTGATTGAAGCTGGTCAGCCCGACGAGTCGCAGGTGGTCGCCCAAATCGATAACGTTGCTCAGGCGAGGGCCAACCTGGAAAAGTCGAACACACTGATGCTACTCGCGATCCGTCGAGTTCTCACCGTCGAGCAGTGGAAGAAGCTTAAGGACCTACGGCGCATCGGCCAGTTCCACGCCCGGTCGCGATTTGGGCCTCCTGCTCCACGGCCTCGTGGAGAGTAAGAGCCATTCATCGTGGCGGAGAAACTTGCGCAGGATTGCAAGGCGAACCCTGCGCCAGGGGGTCGCCCTTTCCTGGAAAGCCTCGGAAGCTGTGAAATAATCCAGAAAGGTCATATGCCGGTAACAGCTAACCAATACCTCATGTTTTGCAAAACCTCCCCCGAGGATTTATTTCACAGCCGATCATGAGCTGGTGCTCGCAACGGGGATGAAAAGGGGCGATCCTGCGCCCAGTAGTCGCCTTAAGGCTCGTCTTTTCAGAGAGCTGCAAGCGGCGGAACGGTAAATCCATTTTCGCGAGAGCTTCTCAGGGTTGCGTGGCAAACCCTGCCCCACACCCATAGTCAACCGCCTTCCTTGATCGTCACGGCAGCAGCACGATATTTGAAGCGGGTTGGGCCGATGCTTCGGGACCGAGCTGGGTCCGAATCAGGTCCAGGAAGGCGCGGCCCTTTGGACGGCCGTTCTCGCGCGTGGCGCCGAGTTGGGTGAGGAAGGTCAGCGCATCCCGGATTTCGCTGTCGCGTGTGGTGGCCAAACCAAGCCTTTGAGTTTCGGCTTCCTTGAATTCTACCAGGGCCGCCTTGAGCTCTTGGTAGAGCTCCCGCCGGTAGAGATAATCGGGAGGCTTTTCGTAATAGAGGCCGCTCGAAAGCGTGCGGTAAGTCTCTGCCAGCGCCTGGAGCGCCGCAATCGCGTCCGTGTCTACCACCTGGCGATGGTCCCGAGCATATTCCCAGATGGAAAGGATCAACGCCGCCAGGAGCCTGCTGTGACTTTGGGCAAACTCAAATGGAATCCTGACATCAGGGAAGGGAACCTTCTCCCAATCGACCTGGCGGCGTCCCTCATCGTACTCGCGGCTGGCCACGAGGTGGGGACAGTCCGAGGGACAGTCGATGCTCACTTCGCGTTCGGTTCCACAACAAACCGAGCAGATGTTTTCTCCTCTTGCGGGGCAAAACCTCTTCACCTTGCGCTTACTACAAATAGGACAGGTCAATGAGCGCTCCCTGGGGCTTGCGCAACTGCCGCTGCGCCAAAGCTCCTATTATGCCATAGTTCCCGCGGGCTCTTCGCCGGGGAGCACGTTACGCCTGGGCGCTCCCTCAATCTCACGGGCGCCACACGCCTCGCCCCGGTCCCGCAAGGGTAGCCAACCAACCCTCCCGCTGGTACACTTGCAGGGATGGCTATCACCTTGGACAATTCGCGCACCGCAGACGTGATCGTTATCGGTGGTGGCTTGATCGGGTCTTCAATCGCACTGCGCTTGGCGCAAGCCAAGCTCCGGGTGTTGGTTTTCGATCGCGGCGAGCCCGGGGCTGAAGCCAGCAGCGCGGCAGCGGGGATGGTCGCTCCCCAGGGCGAAACCTCTGAACCCGACGCATTCTTCGCTTTGTGCGCCGCAAGCCATGCTCTGTTTCCGGACTTCGTTTCGGAAATTGAGGAGTTGAGCGGGCAAGAGGTAGGCTTTCGTCGCGAAGGTAGCCTGCTGGTCGCGGTTGAGGAAAAGCAGGTCGCAGAACTTGAAAAGCTCTTCTGGACCCAGACGCGCGCGGGCCTGCCACTGGAAAGACTCACTCCGGCCAGCCTTCAGCACAAGATGCCGGGGCTTTCGAGTGAGATCCGGCTTGCCCTCGGCATTTCTGAGGACTACTGGGTGGACAACGAGAAGTTAACGCGGGCTGTGATCGAAGCCGCCCAACGCCTGGGCGTGAGATTCTACGCCCACTGCCCGGCGGAGGAAGTGAACGTCCGCGAGAACCGTGTGGAGGCAATTCACGCCAACTCCGGCCATGCCGGCGGCGAAACAACACCCTTTTCAGCGGGGTGCTTCGTGCTTGCGGCGGGCTGCTGGTCGGAAGGACTTGCCGCCCAGGTCGGGCTTGCGCTCCCCATGCAACCTTGTCGCGGCCAAATGATGGAATTCGAATCGCCCCATGAACTCCCCTATGTGGTTCGTGCCGGAATCCACTACCTGGTGCCCCGCTCTGCCCGCCGGGTCGTGGTGGGCACCACGGTGGAATATGCCGGGTTCGAAAAAGCGGTCACGGCCGAGGGATTACAATCCATCCTCAACGGGGCAATGAGGTTCGCGCCTTTCCTGAAGGACTGCTCTTTCCGCCGCGCCTGGGCGGGGCTGCGGCCCGACACGCCAGATCATCTCCCGGTTCTGGGCTACAGCAAGCTGCAAAATCTTATCCTGGCCACTGGTCACTTCCGCCACGGCATCCTTTTGGCTCCCGTCACAGCTCAGCAAATCTCCGAGCTGGTTCTCGCCCGCTCCACCTCGCTCTCCCTCGAAGCTTATCGGCCAACCCGCTTTGCGTGATGGCAGGGAGATCCAGCGCCCAGGATGACGCGGGAAAAAAGCCAATCGGTCACAACACTGGCGCATGCCGCCGTGGAAGTCCCCAAGTACCCAAGAGTTTTGTGCAGTGGCGGCGAACCCTTTGAGAGTCACCTGGGGCACCGATGGTCGCGGTACTTCCGTACCATCACAGGTCCGTTGACTTGCCCATGTTAATCCACTAAAATTGCCCGTAAGTGCATATGGAACCGAGTCCTGACGAATCCGATATTCCCGGTGTGGTTGGGCGTCGCAGCGCCCGCCTCTCGATCATAATTCCCGTAACAGTGCGCGGAACAGACGCGGGCGGGCAGGCCTTCAAAGAGAACACCTGGACGATTTGCGTTAACAAGCACGGTGGCAGGATCGCCACTTTCCATCAGCTAACCGACGACGACCAGATTGTTATCGAGAATCCACTGCTGGGCCGGACCGCCAAGGCCCGGGTCAAAAGGGTTTGTGAGAAGCGCTTTGCTGAGGACCCCTACGAAGTCTGCGTTGAACTGCTGGAAGCGCAGAACGTCTGGGGAGTCAAGCTCCCACCCGAGGATTGGCAGAAGGAGCGGCAGATCGTCCCGGGGGACCAGAAAAGCCCCACCCCCCAGGCCGCGCCGCAAGCTCCGAAGACGCCCGCGCCAACCGCTGAGAAAGGCAGAGTGGTCGAAACGGCGCATTTCGCGCCACGAGGATCGCCGGCGGACGTGGGAGAGCACACCGGAGGACTCAGTCAATTCAACATGGCTGTAAATGCCTTGTCTCGTTTCGCCGGGGAAGCCAACGCCCCGCCGCCTCAACCGGCATCGCATAGACAGGACGCCATGGGAGTTCCGGAAGCGCCCGCCGGGCATCCGCAAGCCCCGGACCCGCTTGCCCTCAAGGCCCTGCAAGAAAAGATAGGCGAGGCACAGTCGCTCAGGCAGGAATTGAGCGTCCTTACGGATCGCGTGCAGTCGGCGCGGGCGGAAGTGGAGAATCTCCTCTTGAAAGCCCGCGAGGCGCAGCGCGACGGGACATTTGAAGCTGAACAAGTGGCAAAGAAAGTCGAAGAGGCGAGTGGCAAGCAGCTCCAATCTGTGCTCGCCCGGCTGGACCAGGAAGTAGAGCAAAGGCTGGGGTCGGCATCCACGCGTTTGGCCGGTGAAACGCAGCAGCGTTTGCAGGCTGAGGCCGCCGGCATAGTCGAAAACATCGCCAAGGAAATGGGCGATCGTCTTTCACCGCTGGCTCAGGAGAGCCTCTCCAAGGCGGCCCTGGAGTTTCAAGCTCAGTGCAAAGGCGCGGCAGAACAGGCCAGGGCTGAACTCGATGAATTGGTGAAGGACGCGACAGCCGTGGTGGATGTGCGCATCCGGAAACTTATGGAGGAGGTTTCACCCTCCCTGAGCGCCCAAATCGAGCGATCGGCAGAGCAGGTTGCCCGCGAGCAGCTCGAAGAATTCAAGGCGCAAATCGAGTTGAAAGCCCGCGAGGCGCAGCGCGACGGGACATTTGAAGCTGAACAAGTGGCAAAGAAAGTCGAAGAGGCGAGTGGCAAGCAGCTCCAATCTGTGCTCGCCCGGCTGGACCAGGAAGTAGAGCAAAGGCTGGGGTCGGCATCCACGCGTTTGGCCGGTGAAACGCAGCAGCGTTTGCAGGCTGAGGCCGCCGGCATAGTCGAAAACATCGCCAAGGAAATGGGCGATCGTCTTTCACCGCTGGCTCAGGAGAGCCTCTCCAAGGCGGCCCTGGAGTTTCAAGCTCAGTGCAAAGGCGCGGCAGAACAGGCCAGGGCTGAACTCGATGAATTGGTGAAGGACGCGACAGCCGTGGTGGATGTGCGCATCCGGAAACTTATGGAGGAGGTTTCACCCTCCCTGAGCGCCCAAATCGAGCGATCGGCAGAGCAGGTTGCCCGCGAGCAGCTCGAAGAATTCAAGGCGCAAATCGAGTTGAAAGCCCGCGAGGCGCAGCGCGACGGGACATTTGAAGCTGAACAAGTGGCAAAGAAAGTCGAAGAGGCGAGTGGCAAGCAGCTCCAATCTGTGCTCGCCCGGCTGGACCAGGAAGTAGAGCAAAGGCTGGGGTCGGCATCCACGCGTTTGGCCGGTGAAACGCAGCAGCGTTTGCAGGCTGAGGCCGCCGGCATAGTCGAAAACATCGCCAAGGAAATGGGCGATCGTCTTTCACCGCTGGCTCAGGAGAGCCTCTCCAAGGCGGCCCTGGAGTTTCAAGCCCAGTGCAAAGGCGCGGCAGAACAGGCCAAGGCTGAACTCGATGAATTGGTGAAGGCCGCGACAGACGTGGTGGATGTGCACATGCGGAAACTTATGGAGGAGGTTTCACCCTCCCTGAGCGCCCAAATCGAGCGATCGGCAGAGCAGGTTGCCCGCGAGCAGCTCGAAGAATTCAAGGCGCAAATCGAGCCCGTCCGCAGGAGCAGCGAGGATTCCACCCAACGCAACCTCGAGAGAATGCGACAGGAAACTCAGGCAGAGATTCTTAACGCCGGAATCCAGGCCAGGAAGATTTACAAGGAAGAATCCGGGACGGCAGCCAAGGTAATTTCCGTTTGCGTGGACTCTGCCGTGGATTCATTGAATCGCGCCGGGGACGAAGCCGTCTCGAAACTGCAGGCAGCCTACCAGACTCTTGAACTCAGTTTGAAGAAGGCGGCGGAAGAGTGCCTCCCACGGTTAGCCGACGAATCCGCATCAGTGCTTGAGAAGTTTCGCGCCGAAACACAGGCGCTTGCCGCCCAATTGCAATCCGAAGTGGAATCCACTGCCCGCGAGTTTTCGGAGAAAGCCAGCGGGGACATATCGGAAAAGCTCGAAGGTGCCGTTGAAGGGGCGCTGGAATTAGTGGCCAGAGACTTTGGCAAGCAAGCCGAAGATGCTCTGGAGCTGCTGAAAGAGGGACTCCGATCCGCTCAACAACAGTGCGTTGATGAGACCCAGAGGCAGTTGGCGGCGGCCCGCGAATCGACTTTGACTTCGCTGGAAAGTGAAGCCGGGGTGAATTTAGCGTCCTTCCGCGAGCGACTGCACACAACGCTGCTGGAAATGCAGGCGGAGCAAACCAAGGAGATGGAAAAGGAACTCCAAACCAGCTTGCAGGGTCTCCTGGAATCCCTGCGCACACAAGTCCACTTGACCGCCGACGAATCCGCCGCCCGGGTGACGGCCGAGGTCAGGAGCAGGGCCGAGCAAGCCCTCCAGGAACTCCCGGACCGGCTCTACAAAGGCGTTGGGATGGCCGCCCTCGTGGCAAAAGAATGGGAGGAGCAAGCCAAGACGCACCTGGAAGCGCATTTGAGCCACGTGCTGGAGGTTTTCCAGAAGCAGCTCGAAGGATTGACCATGGCCGCGCAGGAGCGGCAGCGCAGTGACGCGGAAGCTCTCAAAGGCTTGCTCCAGAGTCGTCTGCACCAGGCCGCTCGACTGTTTGAGGGTGTGCAAGCCGACGCTAGCCAATCCAAGGGGGTGGCCCGCGAGGAGTCCAGGAAATCCCCCTTTCAGTCTCTCCGGGCATCCAGAGACCCTCTCCGCCCTGCCCTCGACCCCCTGGTAGAGAAACAGCAAAAGATTATCGAGGAAGCCCTTAGTACCTTTCGCTCCAGACTGGGCCGGATTCTTGCGGATCACGCGCCCAAGGAACAACAAGGACCCCCAGGCACACCTTAGCATTTCCTTTGGCAAATACGCTGACCTTTTCGCAGCCGGCGCAGTCTCTCTTCCAGCGTTGACGAAGGGCCCATCCCCGGAGGCAACGTCATGCTACTCGGAGGTATTCTCACCAGCTCAACACCCTGCCGTGATTATGGAACCCTCGACCTGGTGTACCGGAACAGTTTTGAGGCTGATACTGAAACCCGCGACGCGACAAGGGAAGGGGCACTCATGTAGTAGGCTAGGTTGATGTCGAGGGAGTTTCGGCCCCGCGCGGCTGGAAGACCCAACTGGCGCACTACCCACGCCCGATGTTTTCAGCAAGGTGGTCCCGGCGGGGCAGGGCCGTTTCCCGGCCCCGAGCACGCCGTGCTTCAAATCGCCAAGCTCCCGACGGAATCGGACCTTTGCTGCCCACCAAGGGACTGGATTGACCGGAGGAAAGCATCCACCACGAAGGGATCGAATTGCGTGCCTCGGCAGCGCTGCAATTCAGCCAGGGCCTCTTCCACGGGGCGGGCCTTCCTATAGGGACGGGCGGAAACCATGGCCTGGAAGGCATCGGCTACTGTCATAATGCGGGCGCCGAGAGGAATTTGGTCCCCTTTTAGGTTGTCCGGATAACCCTGCCCGTCGAAGGCCTCATGGTGGTGGCGCACGATGCGCTCGATGGCTGTCACTTTCAAAGGTTCCACTATCTTCGCGCCCCAGGCCGCATGGCTTTTCACGATCTCGTACTCTTGCGCCGTCAGGAGCGTGGGCTTGACGAGCAGGGGGTCAGGCACATGGATCTTACCGACATCGTGAATGATGCCCGCCAGCTTGATGTCTTCGATTTCCGCCTCGGATAATCCCACCTGTAGGGCGATCTTGGCTGCCCACCTGGAAACCTCCTCAGAATGGCCCCGCGTAAAGGGGTCTTTAGCTTCAACCGCGAAAGCGAGGGCCGTGATCGTGTCAAGAAGCGGCTTCATCTGCTTGAACTTGTGCCGATAGTGGCTGAAGGCCTCATTGCCCGTGGAAAACATCCGTTTCACTGCCACTCCCAGATACGCTTCCAGCAGTTCCTGATCACGTTCTGCATTCCCTGCCGCGATGCTCAGCGATGCCACCTTCACGCAGTTCCCGTTACAGTTTTTGGCAAGATACATTCCGGAATCTGCAAGGCTGACAATCTCCCCTTGGGTTGGGCCGTGGTCCGGGAAGGTGGCGATCCCAAAACTGGCAGTCACCCCGTGGGCGCGCAGGAAGTGGTCCGCTTCCAGGGCGGCACGCAGCCTCTCGGCCAGAATTTCTGCTTGTTCCGTGTTTGTCTCAGGCATGAGTAAGGCGAACTCATCCCCCCCATACCTCGCCACAACATTGGATTGCCTTGATCGGGCATCGAGCAGGGTGGCCACAGCCGCCAGCACTTTATCGCCTTCCAAGTGGCCCCCGTGGTCATTGACCCGCTTAAAGCCGTCGAGGTCCATCATGATCACGGAGAACGGCCGGCCGGTGCGGGTTGACAGGCGCCATTCCCCGTCCAGCGCCTCCATGAAGTAGCGATGGGTCTTGAGACCTGTCAGACCGTCGGTGATGGCTTGGTCCAGCGCCGACTGGTAGGCACGAGCATTGTGGAGGGCAATGGCAAGCTGGTCCGCCAGTGACTGCAAGGTCAGCACTTCCTGTTGAGAAAAGCTATTCTCCCGAAAGCTTTCCAAACTCAAGACACCCAGCAGATCATCGCGATACCACAAGGGAAGGCTGAGGGCAGACCGAACGCCCGGGTGTAACGCAACGTATCGAGGGTCGCGCAGCACTGAATTTGCCAGGGCGGGCTCACGGCTCATGGCGGCCGTGCCAGAAAGCCCTTCGCCGCATCGGGCTCGGCGGCCCAGAAGTTCCGCACCGTAACCCGCCTGAGCCTCCACGACGAGCTCGTTATTTTGAAGGTCCACCACTTCAATCCGCGCCAAGTCGCGATCGAAGGCGCTCCGGACGTCCCCACAAATACTGTCAAGAAGCTGATTCGGATTGAGGACCGAAGCTGCTTTCTGTGCCAATTCATTCAGGAGCGCCAAATGGCTTGAGCGCCGTCGCTCCTTTTGGAAAAGCCGGGCGCTCTCGATCGCACTCGCGGCCTCGTCGGCAAGAACCTGTATCAGCTCAAACTGTTCCTGATTAATGGTGTTTTCGCGCTCGAAGTCCCCGGCTGCCAGCACACCCAGAGCGCCGTCCGAGAAATGAATGGGCACTCCGCACCAGGTGCGCAGCCGGCCATCCACAGGCTTGATCCCCAGGCGGCGTGCGGCAGCCGGAAGCTCCTGGTTCAGCAGCAGCGGGCTGCGTCCCTGGCAGACGAACTCCGCCAGTCCATCAACCTCCGCTGCTCCAGGCGTGTCCTCGCCATCGGCGGTTTCGAAGGGCACGACGGTCTTGAGAGGCCCTTCCGGCGACTCCTGCAAAGACAGGGAAAAGTTGGTTGTACCGAGCACCCCTTTCAGCTCCTCGCGGAGGATCTCCACCTGTGATTCGAGATCAAAGGTGGCGCGCAACAAATCACTCACACGGTGCAGTATCCTGAGTTCCTGGTCGTGTCGTTCTGCCGCCCTGTGCAACGACCAATTCTCCATTGCCACGCCAAGTTGGCTGCCAATAGCCAGGAGCAAGCGCAGTTCGATCGGGCGGAAGATTCTCGGCTTGCGGCTTCCGATCAGCATCACACCATATGAGCTATCGCGGACCTGCAATCCAACCAGCAGCAGAGTCCGCAGCCCCTCCCCTGCGCAAACCTCTCGAAGTTCTTGGAAAAGCGCGTCGCGTTGCCAGGCAACTTCCAGAGGAGGAAAAGACAGGTTGGGGACAACCAGTAGATTCCCCCACCTTTCTCCGCACGAGGCCAGGTAAGTACGCAAGGGCTCGCTGGAAAGCCGCTCGACAGTTCGCGCGTTGAGTCCTTGGGCGCAGACATGGCTAATCGCGTCCGACCCGGTGGTTTGAACTAAAATGTAGGAGTCCGCGCTCCCCAACATTTCAGTGGTCCGCTTCATGGTCAAGTCGGCCATCTGCTTCGGATCAGGACTTTCGGCCAGAGCTCTGCCGAAAAGATGGAGCTCCGAAAACCACTGCAAATCAGCGTTCTTCTCGCGCTGAACACGCTGCCGACGGTGCTCCAGAAACAAAACGAGCAAGAGGATAATTGCCAGGCACGGGAGCGCCGGGACTTGGAAGAGGTGGAAAGGAAGGGAACCCATCGCAGCCATTCTCCAATGGAGAGCACACCGCAGCTCTCTTCGCCAGTCCCTCTGCGAGTTCGTTAAGAGAAACCCACGGCTGGCGCCAACTCGATGGGCGCAGAGGAATCCATGAACGCCGTGACCGGTCGCCCCTACCTAACGACCAGGCCCACGTTTGAAATCTAAGAATATTCTAATCTAACTCTCTGCGATGTCAATGAAATAATTAGGGCTTCTGTAAGCCCCCCCAACCCCTGTGCTTGGATCATATCCGTACCAACATTTCCAAGTGCTGAAGGAGGGATAAGCACCGCTGACACTGCCAAGTTCCGTCAAGCCCATGCCAATCCCAAAGGGCCTACAACTGTCGCGCCGACTGCTGCTGTCCCCATCCCGGATGTGCAGGGATGAGCTCTCCACGGTACTCTCTAATAGTTTTGCAGGACGCTGAAAAAGGGTGTTAGCATGTCATTGTGAGCGAAGCCGTCCCGCCACAGCGGGTCACTGATCTTAGGTCGCTCGCGACTCCTCTCCCGAACATCGGAGCGGAACTCCTGTGTTTTCAATAAGACGGCGGTTTGTGTCTTGCGCCGATGTTCTGACATCGCGGAGAGCCATTTTCGGCTATGAACGTTCAGGATCCCGCGCGAATGGCTTTTTTCAGCACCCTGTTGGTTTGGTCTCTCCCATAGGAGAATCCCATGCCTGAACTTCGCCATAACGTTCTCACCCGTGAATGGGTCATCATCGCCACGGAGCGCGCCAAGCGGCCCCAGGACTTCGCAAAGAAAAGGGAAGACAAGAAGGCAATTCTCTCATACGTTGACACATGCCCGTTCTGCCCCGGGAACGAGAAGATGACACCACCCGAGACTTATGTGGTCCCCGACACAGACAGTTGGCGAGTGCGCGTGGCGCCCAATAAGTTTGCCGCAGTTTCTTACGAAGGCGAACTGCACCGCTCGGTCCACGGTATTCGCCGGACGGCCACGGGCGTGGGCATCCATGAGGTGATCGTCGAGACGCCGGACCATAGCAAGACCACGGCGCTTCTCAAGGACCACGAAGTCGAGACGATCATTCAAACCTACCTCAACCGCTTCCTGTTCGCATCGGCCGACCCGCGCGTCGGGCAGGTAACCCTGTTCAAGAACCACGGAGAAGCGGCAGGAACTTCCCTCGAGCACCCCCACTCCCAGATAATTGCCACGCCGGTCATCACCGCGCAGCTTCGCGACCGGCTCATTAATTCACTCAAGCACTTCGATGAGTTTGGGGAATGCCTCTTCTGCCATGTGTTGGAGCAGGAACTGAAAGAGGGAATCCGCGTAATCCTGGAGACCGAACACTTCGTCTCATTCGTGCAGTTTGCAGCCCTCACCCCCTTTTCGATCTTGATCATGCCGCGCAGGCACATGGCATGTTTCGCTGAAATCAACGATGCGGAGGCGGCAGGTCTAGCGCACACACTGCGGGTGACCCTGGCTAAGCTCTACTATGGCTTGGAAGACCCCGACTTCAATTACACCATTCGCACCGCCCCTCACGAATATACCGGCGCAAAGTACCACCACTGGTATCTGAGCATCATCCCTCGGCTGACCAAGATGGCCGGGTTCGAACTCGGCTCGGGGATGTTCATCAATGCGTCCTTGCCCGAGGAAAACGCAAGCTTTTTGCGGGGCGTTAAGGTGGAGTAACAATTGGCGTAGCGGCCACCTGCCCCGGCTGCTGGCCCTGGGTCTTGCCAGCACTGTAGGATGCCCCTGGGACCCATGGCGCTACGCTAAGTGCTTGTCAGCATTTTTTGCAAGTATCAATAATCGGTCTCTATCCTTCGATGGGCCGAGAGGAGGAAGAATGATTCGTCGAGATTTTTTCACCCGTATTGCCGGAGGCGCCGGCGCGTTGACTCTGGGCAGCGAGCTCTGGGGAAAGACGAAACGCCACCCTGCCAGTGTCGACAGGTCAGACAAACGGAATCGCGTTTCCATTTCCACCTGGAGTCTGCATAACTATTTTCAAGCCACGCGCGAGAAGGATTTCGCCCTGGCGGGGAATATGCTTGCCTTGCTCGACTTCCCGGAGATGATTGCGGACCGCTACAAGGTTCACAACCTGGAGTTTTGCGCCCCCCACTTCGCTTCCACCGAAAAGGCTTACCTCCAGGAACTCAAGAGCCGCTTGGTGAGAGCCTACTCGCACGTCGTGAACATGCCGGTCGACATTAAAGAGCTATGGACGGGCGGCGGACTTTCCGATCCGGACAAGGAAGTGCGCGATGCCGCGGTGGATGGCGCAAAAACATGGATCGATGTCGCGCTTGCGGTCGGCTCCAAGTCCGTTCGGTGCGATCCCGGCAAGATAAACCCGGAAGACCTGTCGCCGACCCTCGAGTCCTACAAGCGCCTGGCCGCCTATGGCAGACCCAAGGGCGTGCATGTGATTATTGAGAACCACGGCGGTGTGGGCTCGGAACATCCGGAGGAGTTGGTGAGACTTTTCAAACGGGCAGGCACGGAAGTGGTGGGGGCGCTCCCCGATTTCGGCAACTTTCCGGACGAGGACACTCGCGAGAGAGGGCTAGCACTCCTCTTTCCCTACGCGCATGTGGTTTGCCACGCCAAGGGGTTGGATTTTGACTCCGCCGGGAACGAGACCAAGTTCGACTTTCCCAAGTGCATCGAGATCTCCAAGGAGGCTGGGTTCAAGGGGATATATTCGATTGAATATGAAGGGCCCGGTGACCCCTACGTAGGTGTGCAGAAGACACTGGATGAGTTGTTGAAGTATTTGTAGGTATCCGACGAAGAGTTTTGCCACGGAGTGCACGGCGGCCGCAGAGAACGAACAATGAGACTGGAAAGGGAAAATCCGAAAATGGTTTCTCCCCTACATTCCTGGAGGCAATTCGCGCAACGGATAATTCTTGCCGCACTGCTCGGCGTTTTCTTACTGGCCTCCACCGCGAAAGCCCAAGAGGATGCCGCAGCCGCCAAGCCTGGAAGGAGCACCCAGCAGTCGTCTGTTTCTTCCCAGGCAGTGAAGGGAAGCCATCCATTCTGGGATAAGGACAACATCTTGCTTTTCGCGGGGGTGGGAGCCGGGCGTGCTCTCGACTACATATCAACGCGGCACTTTCGCGACCGCGGAGTTAACGAATGGCTTCTCACAAACAACATCGTGGATAACAAGCCGCTTTTTGCTGGTATCGAGGTGGCAGGCGTGGCAGCCTCGATTGGAGTCTCTTATCTCTTTCACCGCAGCGGTCACCACAAGCTGGAGCGCTGGGTTTCCATCGTTCACATCGGAGCGGGGGTTGGGGGTTCAGCCTGGAACTACACTTTGAAACCATCGCCGCCGCCCAGTGCTCCCCATTAGCCAGCCGCTGCGCTTTTTTCCTCCGGCTAACTTCCACGCCATCGGGTGCGAGTGGAGCGCAAGCGGGCGTGCTGCGACTGCCCGGAGGTAGGGATTGTCCGACCCAGCGTCGCGTCAAAGTCCTTGAAAGGTAACATCCCAAGGCGGGTCTGCCGGCTGCTTTGCGGAAAGGCTTCGCCTTTCCGAGGGCTTCCGCCCTGACTAACCCCCTCGGCTCGGCTGGAAGGCTAGCCTTCCAGCCGAGCCGAGGGGAAGAAGGGGGCTGTCTTCGCCGGAAAGCCAGAGGCTTTCCGCACAGCAGGCGGCAGAGCCGCTTCTTCCGCGACTTTGACGCGACCCTGTGTCCGACCGAGTGTCTCTTGACAACTTGGTCACCTCCCTGTAATGTCACGGACGGAAGAGAGGTACCGGTCAGTAACAAAATACGGTTCCGCTTCCTTGGGTAGTCTGTCGTGCGGGCCGTGCCCCTTCCCCCGAAGGCCCGCGGCCTTGCCTTCCGCAGGAATTCATCAAGCGAGGCCTGCCATGTCTCTTGATCGCCTGTTTTCAATCTCTTCATTGGCAATGTTGATTGTTCTGGGTGTGGCTGCATACCACCCGGTTACGGTTAGCGCCAGCGTAGGATTCCAATCCATCTCGCCCGAAGAACTGAAGATGACGAGCGAGCCGCAGGCGCCAGGAGCGCCTGCGATCATACTATTCCGCCAGGTGGACCGGGACGACAACTTTCGAATGCCCCACGAAGACAATTACTTCCGGATCAAGATCCTGACGGAAGAGGGACGCAAATATGCCGACGTAGAGATCCCGTATTTCAAGGAAAGTGGAAACACTGGACCTATCAGGGCGCGGACGATAAGGCCCGACGGCACGATCGTCAATTTCGACGGAAAGGTTTTCACAAAGACCATCGTCAAGGCGAAGGGATGGAAGTATCTGGCGAAAACCTTCACGCTCCCTGACGTTCAGGTGGGAAGCATCATCGAGTACTACTACACCGAGGACTTAAGAGAGAATTACCTATTTGATTCGCACTGGATCCTTAGCCATGAGCTATTCACAAAAAGCGCCAAGTTTTCGCTGAAACCTTACCAAAGCGACTCTATGCATACGCCGTTTCACCTCCGCTGGACCTGGCAGGGCTTGCTACCCGGTACACCCGCGCCCAAAGCAGGACCCGACCACATTGTCCGGCTGGAGACAAACAATATTCCTGCCTTCCAGACGGAAGACTTTATGCCGCCGGAGAACGAGCTGAAATCGCGCGTGGACTTTATCTACAGCGAAGAGATCCCCGTAATGGAAGTAGACAAGTTCTGGATCCAGACAGGGAAAAAGCTGAACAGCCAATTGGAAAGCTTTGTCGGGAAGCGCAAGGCCATGGAGCGGGCCGTCGCGGAAATTGTTGCGCCGAATGACTCGCCGGAAGTGAAGCTTCGAAAGATCTATGCACGCGTGCAGCAGATGCGCAACACTTCTTACGAAGTGCGGAAGACGGAGCAGGAAGAGAAGCGCGAGAAAGAGAAGGGTGCCGGCAGCGTCGAAGATGTGTGGAAATCCGGCTATGGTAGTGGTGTTCAGCTTACTTGGCTTTATCTCGCTCTTGTCCGGGCTGCGGGATTCGAAGCCTACGGCGTATGGGCTTCGGACCGCGGCAATTACTTTTTCAGCCCCGTGCGGTTGGATCGCAGCAGGTTGGACGCCAATGTAGTCCTGGTCAAGCTCAACGGCAAGGATGTCTATTCCGATCCAGGAGCGGCATTCACACCGTTCGGGTTGTTGCCCTGGGCGGAGACGGGTGTCCAGGGGTTGCGGTTGGATAAGGACGGCGGAACTTGGGTCACGACAGCACTTCCGGAGAGTTCGGCGTCACGGATCGAGCGCAGTGCGAGCTTGAAGCTGTCAGACACAGGGGATCTGGAAGGAAAGCTGAGGGTCACCTTCACCGGGCTGGAAGCCATGCGGCGCCGGGTTGACGAGCGAAACGTGGATGAAGTGGAGCGAAAGCAATTCCTCGAGGGCCAAGTGAAGGAGTTCATCCCGGCGGCCAGCGAGGTCGAGTTGGTGAATAAACCAGAGTGGACCGGTTCCGCATCGGCCTTGGTGGCGGAGTTTAACCTGAAAGTTCCCGGCTGGGCGTCGGGGGCGGGACACCGAGCGCTTGTTCCGGTCGGGCTCTTTGGTGCATCTGAGAAGCACTTGTTCGATCACGCCACTCGCGTGCATCCGATCTATTTTGAGTTTCCGTCGCAGAAAGTAGATGACGTGACCATCGAGATCCCGCCGGGCTGGCGAGTGACCAGCCTGCCACCAGGGCAAAGCCAACCTGCCCACATTGTCGAGTACACTTTGAAAGTGGAGAACGACAAAGGCAGGCTGCACTTGGCGCGGATGTTAAACGTGGATATGCTTCTATTGGAGACAAAGTACTACACCGCGCTTCGGAACTTTTTCCAGGTGGTGAAAACAGCAGATGAGGAACAGATTGTCTTGCAACCGGGTACGGCGACCGCAGGCAAGTAATCGACAAACACCCCTGGTTCTTCTTTCGGTCGCGATTGGCGCCTTGGCGTGCGCACTGGGGGCCGCAAGGGGCGGTGATGCACCCCAATGGATGCACGCGCTGGTCAACGCGCCGCTGCCCGCCCATGATGAGAAGACGGACGCCGTACTGCTGTACTCGGAGACCGCAGTCACCGTCCTTCCCGACCACAAAATCAAAACCCTGGTCCGAGAGGCTTACAAGATTCTGCGGCCCAGCGGCCGCGACTACGGCATCGTCGCAGTTCCCTTCAACCCACGCAGGAAGATCACGAGCCTGCACGGTTGGTGCATCCCGGCGCAGGGTAAAGACTACGAAGTGAAGGACAAGGAGGCGACGGAAGTCTCTTTGCCGAAGATCGAGGGGAGCGAATTGATCTCGGATGTGAAGGACAAACTCCTCCGCATTCCCGCGCCAGATCCTGGGAACATCGTCGGCTACGAGTACGAGGTCCAGGAGCAGCCGCTGGCTTTGCAGGACGTATGGGACTTCCAGGGGGAGAGCCCGGTGCGGGAAAGCCATTACTCCCTACAGATCCCACCCGGCTGGGAGTACAAAGCCTCCTGGGTCAACTATCCGGAAGTAATGCCAACCCAGGCCGGAAGCAGTCAGTGGCAGTGGGTCGTGAGTGATGTTAAGGCGATCCGGAGAGAAGACGACATGCCGCCGCTGAGGGGAGTCGCGGGACAGATGATCGTGACCTTCTTTCCGCCAGGTGGCCCAGCCGCCGATGAATTCGCAACCTGGCGAGAGATGGGGAATTGGTACCAGAACCTGACGAGCCGGAGGCGCGACGCCTCCGCGGAGATTAAACAGAAAGTGACCGCGCTGACCGCTTCGGCGGCCACGCCCCTCGACAAGATGAGGGCACTCGCGCAATTCGTTCAGCACGACATCCGCTACGTGGCGATCAAATTGGGAATCGGTGGGTGGCAGCCGCATCCGGCCGCGGATGTGTTCGTTAACCGCTACGGGGACTGCAAGGACAAGGCCACGCTGATGAGCTCGATGCTGCGTGAAATTGGCGTGGACTCTTACTACGTGGTGATCAATATGGAGCGCGGATCGGTTACGCCCGCCACGCCGGCGCATCTCTCATTTAACCACGCCATTATTGCCATTAAGTTGCCGGAGGGCGTGACGGACCCATCGCTGATCGCCACGATGCAGCATCCCAGGCTGGGAAGACTCCTGTTCTTCGATCCAACCAACGAATTGACGCCGTTTGGCCAGATTGGAGGATATTTGCAGGCCAATTACGGCTTGCTGGTGACCCCGGACGGCGGCGAACTGGTGGAACTGCCCCAGCAGCCATCCAGGATGAACAGCATCCAGCGCACCGCCAGGCTGACTCTTGACGCGCAGGGCACATTGAAGGGTAGCGTCGAAGAGGTGCGTGTCGGTGACCGGGCCTGGTTACAACGGTGGACGTTGACCAGGGTAACGAAGGACACCGACAGGATCAAGCCTATCGAGAGTCTGCTGGCCGATTCGATATCGATTTTTCGTATTACCAAGGCCACCTTGATCAACCTTCAGCAGACCGGGGAGCCTTTCGGTTTCAACTACTCCTTCGAGGCCGTAAATTACGCGAAGAATGCGGGCGGTTTGCTCCTGGTGCGCCCACGGGTGATCGGGAGCAAGTCCTCAGGACTGCTGGAAACAAAAGAGCCGCGAAAATACCCCGTCGAGTTCGATGGACCGGCGCGGGACACGGACGCCTTTGACATTACGCTGCCACCCGGCTACGAGGTGGACGACTTGCCCCCGCCCGTTGACGTGGATTACAGCTTCGCGAGTTATCACTCCAAGACGGAAGTACACGGAAATGTGATTCACTACACCCGCACGTTCGAAGTGAAAGAGCTCAGTCTGCCCGTAAGCAGGGCGGAGGAACTCAAGAAATTCTATCGCATCATCGCCAGCGATGAACGCAACACGGCTGTCCTGAAGCCCGCGGCGAAGTAGAAACCGTACCTTCACCCTCTGTTCAGAACTCCAATCGGACCTGAAGTGCGACCATCCGAGGCGAGTTATCGCCTCCCAAACCCACGCCCAGCAACCCTGTGGGTGGAGAGGTTGTCGCCACCAGGGCGCCGAAGCCGGTCTGTGTGCCGGGCTGTCCAGGAATTCCGGCCACTGCCGTTGGCAAAGCAAAGTTCGGGTGGTTGAGGAAATTGAAGAATTGACCTTCGAGGCGGAGCGCGACCCGCTCATGAATGGAAAACTTCTTGGTTAAATAAAGATCGCTCCAGGTGAAGCCCGGTCCGTGCAGCGTGTTGCGTCCAAGGTTGCCGAACTGGCAATTCTCCGGAGTGTCTCCGCCGTTGCAGGCGCCGGTGCTGGGATCAACAGACGACACAAAGGCATCGGGGTTCAGCCACTGGAGGGTTCCGGGCTGGGTAACCCCGGGAACCGGAGAGTGGTGGTAGAGAGGCACGCCCGGCCGGACGCTCGCAAACTGCGGACCGCCCCCTTGAATGATACCCTCGCCGCTCGCTGAATAAGGGGCGCTTAGGACGCTGAACGGCACGCCGCTGTGCCAGAAAGCGGTGCCTGACACCTGCCAGCCGTTCGCCAGCGCGCCGAGAAAACGGCTGCTCCGAACCCGCACGGGAAGTGCGTAGACATAGGACGTGTTGAAGTTGTGTCGGATGTCGTAATCGCAATTGCCATATTGCCGCCGAAGTTCACCGGGCAACGGCGAGATCAGGGCTCCAGAAGAGAACGGCAGGAAACCTCCGTTGGATACCGTGTCCAGACAGTGGCTCCACGTGTAGTTGGTGTCAATCTGTAGACCATGCCCCATCCGCTTCTTCGCCGTCAGTTGCAGCCCGTTGTAGTGGCTGTTCGCGCCGGTTGTGAACTGCGTGACGCTGGCAAAGCGCAGGTCTTCGGGCTGGTTGTATGGAAACGGCGCAAAGCATCCTGGGCAGACGGTCTGGTAGCCGTTCACCTGCACCTGGTAAGGCAACTGAACTCCTCGAGTGCCCACGTATTGCGCGCGCAAACTTCCTGTATTGCCCAACTGGCGCTCGACTCCCAAGCTCCACTGCATGGAATAGGGCATCCTCAGCGTTCCGTCCGGCACGGCCACCAGGGCGGCCGGAGGCAGGCATGCTTGGGGATTTGCCTTGGGGGAAGCACAGGAAAGTTGGCCCTGCGAAAAGCCGGCGAGAAATGCCTGGTTGGCAGCCGCGGTCGCATCAATGGCGCTCCCCGGCACCCCGGGAGCGAGCGCGAGTCCGCCTGCTTGCCCGAGCAGCCCACCCTGGAAGATGTTGACGTAGGGCGAATTCGACCCAATCAGGTCCGCAATGCTCCCCGGAAGAATGTCAGTGAAGACGCCGAAGCCAGTACGCAGCACCATCTTAGGGGTGAACTGCCACGCAACCGCAGTGCGGGGCTGCCAAGCCAGCAAGGGCGTTGAAGGAAAGAACTTTTTAAGCCCGGTATTGAGGGCGGCGTTCAAAGGCTGATTGACGTCGTGAGAAGAAGCGTCAAACGAGGAGCCGAGACGCGCAATCATGGCGTGCGGATTGATGGGGTCGGAGTTCCACGCGGCGCGCAAACCGAATGTCCAGGTGAGGTTTTTCGTCACTCGGAAGGTGTCCTGCGCGAACAGATCCAAGTTGCTCAGGTTGAATGGCTGCTCACCTGAGACTGGGTACGACTTGGTGGCGAGGGACGCGACCCCGTAGATGTATTGAGGCAGCGTGGTGTAGGTCGCCAGCGGGGTGACGTAGTTGCTGAAGTCGAAATCGCTTGCCAGCATACGGCGTGAGCCGACGCCGAACTCGATCTGGTGCGCGCCGCGCTGCCAGGTCAACGTGTCATTGAGCTGGTAGCGTGTGACGCGCCGCCCCTGAGGCCAGTTGTAGTCTAATCCTCCCAGGGGCGTGAACGGCGCGTTCGACCCAACGCCTTGCAGCACCATCGGGAAGGCCGCCAAGGTCTTGGCGGGGTCGGTGGGCTGGAAGATACTCGAGTACCAGGAGAAAGCCGGGTTGAAATAGTTCACCACGTTCTGGTTGAAGATGTGCGTATAACCCGAAGCAAAGGAGTACATCGGCTGGGGAGAGATAGCATTGAACAACGGATTAATGGGGTCGGTGTAAGCCGCCTGAAGCCCTGTATCGGATTGAAACCTGTACCAGACCATGTTATGGGCATCGAGATCGTGGTCCAGGCGCGCGGTGATGACTTGTTCGTGGTCGGCGCTGGACATCGAGACGGCTTGCCGGTTGGCGCAGCCATTCCCGTTCGGAGGACTGCCGCTTGCCGTGCTGCCGTCCGCCCCTAGAGGACACCCGAGCACTGGCAGGGGCGAGCCTGCGCTGCTCCGATAAAGCGAAAACATCTTCTGATAAAAAGGGACGACGGCCGGCGCTGCGGGATAGGAGGTGCCGGTGATCGTGTCCATGCCTCCGCGCGGCAACTGCCCGAGAACATAGCTCTGGAAACTCGCTGAGGGCACGGTGATGGTATCCACAATCGGCAGGGCGATCCGCATCTGCTCGAAATCTCCAAAGAAGAACAGTTTGTCGCGGACCACCGGGCCACCCAGGCTACCCCCGAAATGGTTTACCGTGGAGCGCGGCTTGTGCCCGCCGGGGTTGGCGTTAGTAAAGAAATTGGCTGCGTTCAGCCTCGATCCGTTCCACAGTTCATAGAGATTGCCGTGAAACTTGTTGGTGCCGGATTTGGTGACGTAGTTGATCTGGGAGGCTCCGTAACGGCCCTGGTCAACCGCGTAGGAGGTCGTGTTCACGGTGACCTCCTGAATGGAGTTCAGCCCCAGCACAAGGTTGGTTGATAGACCACTGTTCAGGCTGGTCATCGGATCGTTGGTCTCGAGGCCGTCCACGATAAAGGCGTTCGAAAGGGCAGGCAGTCCATTGAATTCCACGTTCCCGTAACCATTCTGCCCGCCCACAAAATCATTGGAAGAGCCCGCCGTGTTGATCAAAGCGCCGGGCGAGAACTGGGCGACGTAGGTCATGTCAGAACCCGGGTTGGGAAGATCGGCGATGGCCGCGGCTTCCAGCGTCGTCGTGGTGTTCGCGTTTTCGGTGTTAATGAGTGGCGCCGTCGATTGCACCTCCACCTCCGTCTTCTTGGCGGCAATCTTCAGCACCAGATTCACAGTTTGCGTCTGACCAAGGGGTACAGATACAGGGCCGATGGTCTGGTCTTCGAAGCCCCACGCCCTCGCCTCCACAACGTACGGACCGGGTTTAAGCTCGGGGAATGAGAAGTGTCCGCTTTCGTCGGTTTGGACCGTGCGGTGGAGGCCGGTGGTTGAGCTGGCGACGGTCACCGCCGCCCCGGCCACTGGGGCGCTGCTTGAATCAGTAACCTGCCCGGCCAAGCCGCCGGTGGTCTCGCCTTGCGCCCGCACCATCCCGCGAGCCCCTGAAAAAACCACCGCCAGGAGCAAGAGGGCAACAAACCATGGCGGCTTCTTGCCCCCCGGGGCCAATCCCCAATGCCCTCTGTTCTCCTCGGAATGTGGACGGACAAACCCCATCATGACCTTCCTTGCTGTGGTGCGCGGCGGCGCTCTAACAGGCTGATGAAAAGGCCTGTTACTCTGTCATTCTGAGCGCCAGCGAAGAATCTCGGCAGTTCAGAATCAAGCAACTACGGAGATCCTTCGTCGTCCCGATCAGATCGGGACTCCTCAGGATGACATGCTGGAGACTTTTTCATCAGCCTGCTATAGGGCCGAAAACGCGGCCCGCTGCATCTTCACTGTAGCTTGCACTTATGCATAAGCTATAGTTAATACCACCTTTCGCCCCCACGTCAATAGAATTTTGCATTGTCGGCTTAGGTCCGGGAATAAGCCCCTGTTGCCATTTCCCTCGATTCTTGCCATGATGGGAAATGCTGGAAGGCTGGAGAGAACAAAATCCAAGAGGTGGAGAATGAAACTGACCATCTCCAAAGAAGATTACCTGAAAGCCATTGCCGAAGCGGAGTCTGAAGAAGAGCCGGTGATCGCCGCAACCATTGCGCGCTGGTTGAAAATAACCCCGCCCGCCGTGGCCCTGGCCTTGAGGCGTCTGCAACGGGATAAACTAGTCAGAGTTGGAGGCAACGGGCGGATCTCTCTTACCCCCGCCGGCCGCCAAATCTCAGATCGGCTTCGCAAACGTCACTATTTGATCGAGCGCATGCTGACGGAGATGCTGGGGATGGAATGGTACAAGGTCCATGACGAGGCGGAACGGTTGGAACACGCTGTTTCGGATGACTTCGAGGGGAAGTTAATTCAAAAGCTGGGCGAGCAAGGCCCCTGCCCACGTGGGGACGAGATTAACACGGGCGCCGCGGAACGTCGCAAGTCGGGCCTGATCCTGCTGGCGGAAGTGCCTGCCGGAACGCGAGTGAAGGTGGCCGGCATGTATGAACGAGATCGCTCACTGCTCGAGTATTTTGATGGGCTCGGACTTCGCCCCGGATCACAGCTCCAAGTGGTGAGCCGCAATTACGACCATACCATGACCTTGGACGTTGGGCTGAAGCAGGTCCACCTGGGTCAAGCTGCCGCTGGAAAGGTGTGGGTGCAGGGCGATAGCCCTCGTCCAGGCAGCAGAGCAGTTTGAAGTTTGGCCCAAGTGAGGTAGACTTCCCCAAATGCTGTTCATGGTTATTGAACGCTTCAAACATGGCGATCCTCGCCCGGTGGGCGAACGGTTCAAGAGTAGCGGCCGAATGTTGCCTGAAGGTGTTATCTACCACGCGAGCTGGGTGGATTCGACGGGCACTCGTTGTTTTCAGCTCATGGAAACACCGCGTCCGGATCTACTGGACGCCTGGGTTAGCCGCTGGGATGACCTGATCGACTTTGAAGTCGTTCCAGTTCTGACCTCGACTGATTTCTGGGCCAAGACGCAGCTCGCATAAACCCGCATTCAGAAGTTGGAGTTGTGGCCGTGCCGCGCGGGCGCGTCGGCCCCTCCAAGAAAGCTGTCATACTGAGTCCGTCGGCCTAGGCCGAACGAACCCGCCGCGGCGGGTCGGCAGTTCGCAGAGAGAATCCACTGCCCAGCGGTGTAAGGAAACTGAGGCGATGCCTCGTTCGGCCTCAGGTCTTCACTTCTGCTGTAAGGATTTGATGTACTCCGTGAGATTAGCTACCCGTAAATGCACTTCGGACTCGTGCTGGTGGCTCATGGACATGAATACGGGACCCCAGATCGGCATTTCCTTGGAGCCGTGGGCCGGAATACCAGCCTCGCCGGTGATAGCCTTGGCAACCTGTATGGAGGGAAACTTTCCGTTGTTCTGCCGGCCAAGAACAGTGAGATCTGTCGGCGGCACCTTAAGCGCGGCCGCAACGGGTCCATTACCCTTTCCTTCTTTTCCGTGACAGGCGGCGCAATAAGCTTCAAACATCTGCTTACCTGAGTTAGCCGAAGTATGCCGGACAGGGATGTTGATGATTGCGGGTTTCTGGGCAACACTCAGGCTGCAAAGCGTGATCAGTAAGGCACAGAGAAGCAGCACTCGCAACTGCATGATGTGCTCATTTCCGTTTACCCGCACGGTAAACTATAGGGCTTCGGCGTCATCATAGAGGGCACCTCCCGGGCCTCATTGTCTGGGGCGCTTGCGGTATTCTTCGTAGAGCCTCAACTGTCTGTTGTCCGTTGGAGTCAACTGGCCATTGATGAAGAGATAACGAACCTGCGTAGGGATGGCGAGCGGATCGCCATCCGTGACGATGAGGTCCGCCATCTTCCCGGGCTCGATAGTGCCAAGTTGGTCGGCGAGGCCGAGGATCTGAGCGGGATAGAGCGTGATGGCTTTCAAGGCCTCGTCATAAGGGAGCCCATAGGCAACAGCGTTGGCGGCCTGGTAGGGCAGGCGGCGCGCGAAGGACGCGTCGTCAAAGCTGGCAAGGGCGATTTTGATGCCGGCGGCCTGCAGTTGGCCGGGAGTGGCGTAGGACTGATCGTAGGGTGCGTCTTCGTCTTCGGGCAGAGATTGCGTGGGCCCGAGAATCACAGGAACGTGCTTGGAGGCCAGCAGGTCTTTGACCTTGTAGGATTCAGCCCCGCCGCCCAGGATCATCCTGAGCTTCTGCTTTTCGCAGAACTCCACCGCATCGCGAATGGTACGCTTCTGATTGGCCACCACGAGCACCGGCAGCTTGCCTTGCACGACGGGCACGAGCGCTTCGAGTTTTAGGTCGCGATCGTAGTTCTCGCTCGAGCCTTTTTCCATGGCCTGGGCGTAATGGCGCGCTCGCTCCAGCAAGTCCGTCAGCTCGAAGATTCTCTTGTCGTACTCCTGTTTCACTTCCGTGAACGGGCGCTCCCGGACGCTGAAGGTGGTGATGTCAAAAGACCGGGTCTGCAACCTGGGCCAATCCACCACCATCGCTACGGAGCGGCGAATGAGCATCTCCTCAACCGTCCAGCCCGCCAGATTGATGGCCGAAGCCTGGCCGGCTATCACGGTGCCTCCTCCGCCACGGAAACCGCCGCCTCCGCCGAGGGGTGCGGCGACGGCGTGCGTGATGCCGTTGGCGCGCGCCACAGGGATCTGCTCGCTGGGCGGGTGGACGGCCGTCATGGCCACTAATTGCGGGTTGAAGTTCCCCACGTCGGTGGTGTCCACCGTGGCAGGCACGGCTTCGATCTCCCTCAAGCCTAGAGTGGTTACGGAGTCGAAGATGCCGGGATAAACTTCCAGGCCCTTGGCTTCAATCACCTCAGCATCGCTGGGAACGGCCACGTTCTGGCCCACGGCGGCGATCTTGCCGTCGCGGATCACCACCGTGGCGTTCTCGACCGGCGGGCCGGCCAGCGTGTAGACCTTTGCGCCACGAAGGGCGTAGACCTGCGCGGGTGCGGCCGGCTCAGGCGCCGCGTTGGTGCGAAGCCACGATGTGACAAGCAGCACGGTCACCATCGTGGCCGTGAGCGCTAGCGGTATCCGTCGAAGGCTCATTTTCTTCGCTCTCCTTCTGTGTCCAGATTCCTTCCCTCTCCCGCTTGGGGGAGAGGGTGGACCGCACCGGCGTTTTCTTCAGCCGGGGCGGGCCGGGTGAGGGGGTCGTGAGCCTGCGCCCATTCGTTTGCAGCTCACAACTCGCCGGTGAATGCGTTGGGCAGTGACCACGCGACGTCCAATACTTTTCCCACAAACAGCTCCGGCGCCTCCATAACGATTCCATTTGGTAATCGCATCACAGTGCACCCCATACGTTTGAGCAGTGCGTCTCGGCTTGCGTCGCGCCTGGTCTGGCTTGGCTGAGCGTGGACGCTGCCATCCAGTTCCACAATCAGACGCCGCTGGGGGCAGCAGAAATCAACAATGTACCAGCCCACAGCGTACTGGCGGCGGAATTTAAAGCCCTTGAATCTGAGAGTCCTCAATAAGCGCCAAGCGATTTCTTCGGATTCGGTTTCATTGCGCCGAAGCTCGCGGGCCCTGGCAATCTGCGCTTCGCTACGCGCGAGGGAGCGACGTTGGCGGTAGGGCCGCGTTGATTCTGGTTTCACGGCTTTGACCCCCTCACCCCCCGGCCCCTCTCCCCCAAGGGGGAGAGGGGAGAATGTAGAAACTCGAGGTGCTGACCCCGCGATGCGGGGTCGGCGCTACGAAATCACACGCTGCCACTCACCTCACCAGGCTTTCCCGGTGGTTTCGGAGGTGCGCCGGGAGGCGCTGCGCCTGGCGGGGCCGGCTTCGGGGTTGCACCCGGCCGCCGGGGCCTTTTCGCGCCCTCGGCTGCTTTCGTTTCCTTTGCAAGCAGCGCTTTCTTTTCCTTCTCCAGCGCGGCGCGGTGGGCAATGTCCTGCTGGCGGTCGAAGTAAACCTGGCCGTCGATCAAGACTTTCTGCGGCACCGCGTAGACGCTGAGCGGGTCCTTGTTATAAATGGCGAGGTCTGCATCCTTGCCGGGCTCAATCGAGCCCACGCGGTCCGCGATGTGCAACTGGATGGCCGGGTTTATCGTCACCAGCTTCAGCGCCTCATCGTGCGAAAGCCCGCCCCATTTCATGCTCTTGGCCGCTTCCTGGTTCAGGTGCCGGGCCTCCTCGCCGCTATCGGAGTTGATCGAGACCACGATGCCGCGTTCGGTCATGAGGGCGGCATTGTACGGGATGGCGTCGTAGGCCTCCACCTTGTAGGCCCACCAGTCGGAAAATGTGGATGCACCCGCGCCGCTTTTGGCGATTTCATCCGCAATTTTGTAGCCCTCGAGCACGTGCTGGAAGGTCGCAATCTTGAAGTGGAACTCCTCAGCCACGCGGATCATCTGCAGGATCTCATCGTCGCGGTAGCAGTGGATGTGCACCAGCCGCTTGCCCTCCAGTACCTCCAGGAGCGGGTCGAGTTTCAGGTCACGCCGAGGCGGAATCAAGTTCGATTCGCCGGCTGCTTTCTTGCGGTTGTAGTCGTCCCAGGCTTTCTTGTAATCCACCGCCTCCGAAAAAGCCTCGCGGTATACGTCCATCACGCCCATGCGCGTGGAGGGATACCGCGGCGGTGTCCCGGAAATCGAGGAGCCGGAGCGCTTGGGATTTTCTCCCAGGGCGAACTTGATACCCGGCAACGCGCCTTCGAAGGGAAGATCTTCAGCCAGCTTTCCCCACCGAAGCTTGATCACGATGGTTTGGCCCCCGATGGCATTGGCGCTGCCATGCAGAATGTTGGCGGTGGTGACGCCGCCCGCCAGGTCGCGATAGATGTCAACGTCCTCGGGGTTCAAGACGTCGGCGATGTTCACCATTGAAGAGACGCTGACGCTGCCTTCGTTGACGCTTCCGGCGACCGCGATGTGCGAATGGCAGTCGATGATGCCCGGCATCACGAACAGGCCTGTGGCATCAATCACCTTGGCGCCCTCAGGCGCCGTCAAGCCCTTGCCCACCTCCGCGATCTTGCCGTCCCGGATCAGGACGTCACCGTTTTCAATCGTCCCCTTGGTGATGGTAAGGATGGTGCCGGACTTGATTAACGTGACCTCTGCCGCCTTAGCCCCAAGGGCGCAAACCGCCAGGAGGGACAGCATCGCCACCACGCTTATCGAACGGGATGCGCGTTTCATCTACTCAACCTCCTGATGGGTATTTACAGTTGCAGCCGTGCTGCTGGGGCGCGAGCCCGTAAAGTCCACCGACGCGCCGCCCCCGCTGGCTATCCCTTTCATCTGCTCGCCTTCGAGCGTCCCGCTGAAGATGACATCGATGGGACTGCCTCCGAAGGTCAGGCTGAGCGTGAAGCTGAACTGGTTGCCGCTCACCCAGCCGTCGCGGATCGAGACCGTGCCCATGGACCCTACCATGGCGCCGGAGACGCCGGTGAGCGATCCGGCGAGCGTACCATCGGGCTCCATGCTGAGGTCCGCCGTAGCCTCCTCCGGGCCCTGCGCACCCGTCAGGCTGATTTTCCACTTCCCGGCCAGCTTGACGGTTGGGGGCGCCGTGGGGCGTCCGGGCTCGCGCACTTCGTAGCGGCGGCCGTCCACAAAGGTCATTTTCACTTTGGTCTTTTCATTGAAAATATCCCCATCGGTCACGACCAGGTTGGCAATCTTGCCGGGCTCGATGGAGCCCAAACGGTCGCCCACGCCCAGGATCTCCGCCGCGTTCAGGGTGAAAGCACGCAGGGCGGCATCGGCAGCGAGACCCGCGTCGACGGCTTTCTTCGCGTTCTTAAGCGCGTCCTTGGGAGCTCCGATCCCTTCAAAATAGAAAGCGAACTTCACGCCTGCCTTCTGGAGCGCGGCCGGGGATGAGGGCGCGCGGTCACGGAAGCGGAGCACGCGCAACGGCTCCTCGGCCTCCGGGTCTGCGTCTTTCTCCTTCTCCGGCCACTTCAGGTTCACCAGCACCGGAACCTTCGCTGCCGCCAGTTCATCGGCGTCCTCGTAGCCTTGCTGGCCGCCGTAAATGACGGCACGCGCGCCCGCGCGATCCGCCAGCACCAGCGCCCGGTGAATTTCCTGCGCGGTGTTTCCAGGCAACAAGACCGGACGTCCGGAGGCCAGCGCGTCGTTTACGACGATCTCCGTCCGGTCATAGGCGGGCCGCTCCAACCCGACCGGATGCGCGCGGTAAATGGACTCCGACTGGTTGTACCAGTTGGCATCCAGAAAGACCTGATGGACGTAGGAGATCACGCCCATCAACGAGTCGGGGAAGTTTCCGAAGCCTCGCAGGGGTTGGAGGGTAATAAGAAGGGCGCTGGGCGCGGCCACCACCATTTCGCCCGGTCGCTCGCCAGCGAGGTTCACCACCGCGCCTTGGCCCGGGAAAATCCCGGTCATCGGTGCGGCCAGAGTGGAGGTGAAGCCGGCGTTGCGCCAGGTTTCAACTCGCTTGTCGTCGGGCTTGAGTTCGTCTGCCGCATTCATCCAGGGCGTGCTCGCCGGTCGATCCTGCGGGCCGTGAGAGACCGGCTGCGGCTGCTGAGGTTGACCCCTGGCGGGGCCCCCGCCACCTCCTGGCGGTCCGGGCGCGGCCGGCGCTGGCGGGCCTAGTCCAAGATCGCTCAGCGCGTTGATGAAGCCGGGGTACACCGTCAGGCCCTTTCCTTCGATCACCCAGGCTTCCGGCGGGATGCTCACATTCTCCCCCACCGCCGCGATCAGGCCCTTGGCAATTACCACCGTGCCGCTCTTGATCTCAGGTCCCGAAACCGGCACGATGCGCGCATGGCGGATGGCAAAGTACCGTGGCTCTTCCGCCCGCGCGCCGATCCCGCAGAGCGGGACCAGGGCGAATACCGCCAGTAGCCACTTCCTTTGGAAAGTCGCCTTCAAAACTCTGCCCACCCATCTCTCCATGACGTGCTCCTTCGGCGTCATTCCGCGCCGCATTCAGAGTCAGTGCTTCCCGCCTTGCGAAAGCCGCCATCTTACGTCAGCCGGTTTAAGGATTCAAGCCATTAATCTGCTTGACGCCTCTGCCGTTTGCGAGTGGGCTGTCGGGGCGGTTCGGCGGGTCTGCCCCTGCATCAGGCATGGCACGGTTGGAGGATCGCAAACCTTTTTGCGATCTTTGGGCGCAAGCGCCTGGACTCATTCGTCGGCAGCTAATTGGTGAAAGTGCTCACTCATAACGGAGAGCTTCGACGGGATTGAGGTGAGAGGCGCGGATGGCCGGCGCCAAGCCGCTGAGGAGTCCCACGAAGATCAGGATGGCCGTGGAAACACCGACGGTGCCAAGCGAAATATAAATGTGGATGTCGCCTTTACCGGATGTGTCTTCGTAGAGAGGGCCGTAAAGGGGAAGCGGTCCGATGGCCGCGGAGGCAGCATAGGCGAGGCCAATGCCAATGGCGCCGCCAATCGCGGTGATGACCAGCGCTTCGGCCAGGAATTGCAACTGGATTTGCCAGCGGCGGGCGCCCAGGGCGCGGCGCAGACCAATCTCCCGGATGCGTTCTTCCACGGCCACTAACATGATGTTCATCAGCCCCACGCCGCCAATGCCAAGGGTGAGCGCTCCGACGAACGTAAACAGGGCCTCAAAGCCAATGGTGATGCCATCGATGATGGGCCGGAACTGCTCGCGGCCGAACATCATGATGGCGCGCTCATCCGTGGGTGAAAAGCGCTGGCGCTTAGCCACCTCCGCGCGTACTTGCCTCATGGCTTCCTTCTCGAACCGGGGCGCGAGGGGCTCAAACACCAGCACGGAGGCATAGCGAGTGTTCCAGATATCCCCTGCGGTGGAATACGGGATCCAGACGGATTCGTCGTCGCTGGTGAAATAATTGCTGTCCTGAATCTTGCGGTCCATGGTTCCGACCACGGTGAACCGGGTACCGCTGATGCGAACCGTTTCGCCTACGGCAGGTTGGCCACTGAAGAGCTTTTCCCGGAGACGGGCTCCGAGAAACACCACGCGCCGGCGCTCGAGCACGTCCTCAGGGCTGATCCAGCGGCCGGCGCTGGGCACTTCGTTGCGCATCTCGCCATACTCGGGGCAGACCCCGCGAATGGCGGTATTGGCCAGACGGTCACCGTAAGAGATAGGAAGCCAACGCACCGTTTCCAGGCAGGCGGTCCTGACCAGCGTGACGTTTTCCCGAACCAGGTCCAGGTCCGCTTTTTCGAAGACCACGTGCTTGCCGGCGCGCTGGCCTCCCGCCTGCTCGCTGGTCTGAGCGGGCCAGCATATGACCGCTCCCTTGCCGAAGGCGTCAAAGGCCGCGACGACCACGGACCGAAGCCCTCGGCCGTAGGCGATCAGGAGCGCGACAGCGGCAATACCCCACGTAATCCCCAACATGGTGAGGAAACTACGCAGCGGTTGGCGGCGGAGTGCGGACCAGGCTTGGATGAGGATTTCTCGGAACACGTCGTTCTCACCTTGGGCTGTCAGCTTTCAGCCATCAGCTATCAGCTTCCAGCCCTGAACTTGGGGGAATGATTTGGTCGCCCGGTAGATCGAGAGCGTCAATTCATGTCCCTCTTGCCAGACTTTCGGATCTTTAAATGACCTCGCTTCGCCTCGCCTCCCATGTTGGGTGTCCGGAAGGGCTCCGAGGCGGCACGTTCCATCCTTTCCGTCCTCTCAATCAGGTGAAAGCTGAGAGCTGATAGCTGACGGCTGATAGCTGACAGCTAGCCTCCCGGCTCATACCGCAGGGCGTCGATGGGATCCACCATGGCGGCGCGGCGCGCCGGGTAAAGCGCCGAGAACACGGCGATGGTGCCCAAAATCGCGAATGAAATCACGGCGGATCTCCAGGTTGGCAAGAGACCCGCAAAGAAGACCGGCATGGGGAAAAGGTCGACGAGCCCGCAGAGACCGTAGGCGATGCCCATGCCCAGACCTCCGCTCAACAGAACGACGATGAGCGCCTCGATGAAGAACTGGCTCAGAATGGCCCGGGCGCTGGCGCCCACCGCTTTGCGAACGCCGATTTCACGGGTGCGTTCGCGCACCGCCACCAGCATGACGTTCATCACGCCGATTCCCCCCAGCAGCAGTGTAGTGATGCCCACCGCTCCCAAGAAGAGCTTCATGCTGTCCATGATCTTCTGAAATCCCTTGGCCTCCTCGACCGTGTCCCAGATGGGAGCGGCTTCCTTGTCTCGAGGGTCGAAGTTGTGGATGCGTCCGAGCGCGCGGCGCACTTGCCACTTGCAGGTTTCGTGCTCCTCGAGCGACTTCGGGGCCACCAACAAATGATCAACGCTGGTGGAAAGCTGAGGAGGTTTGTTGGGAAAATCGCGCAGCATGGCGCTGAAGGGGACGAAGACCTTATCCACGTCCCAGCCGTCATAGCAACTGTTCTGGTCTTTGCTTTCCATGATTCCGATAACGGTGTAAGGCAGGTTGTTGATGTAAATGCTCTCACCGACAGCGGGACGGGTCGAGAAGAGTTGCTTCTTGATATTGCTGCCAAGGAAGGCCACGCGGCGCCCCTGGGCATTGTCTCCCCAGTCATAGAACCGGCCTTCAGCGACGTGGATCGAACGAATCTCAGCGAACGGGGGAAGCGAACCCGTGACCAACGGCGAGGCATTGTTGTAAAGGCTGCGCGTGGATAAGTTCTCCCGCTCGAGCTCCGGCAAGACGTACCGGCAGGCAGTGGCCTCCTCCGCCACGGCGGGCACGTCCGAATCCTGCCAGTTCACTTGACGGCCTGCCCGCAGCCCGCCCGCTTGCATGCTGGTCCGGCCATTGAAGATGATCATCAAGTCCTTGGCGAAGGTCTCCTGCTGTCTCATTTGGCCGACGCGCAATCCTTCTCCGGCGGCAATCATCAGGGTGATGGAGATGATCCCCCAGGCAATGCCGAACATGGTGAGGAAGGTCCGCAGCTTGTGAGACCACAGGGTGCGCAACGTGTCGAGGATGAGATCGCGAAGGACCATTGTTGAACCTGTCTTGAATGCCCAGTGACATCAACCTAGTGACAAGTGATGAGTGACAAGTGACGAGCAAATGTGCAGGTGCCAGGTTTCACGTGTCAGTGAAGAACAGGCGGGAAGTTTGTAGAAACCAACTCCTGAATTCTGACTTCTGCTTTTCCGCTCGTCACTCGTCACTTGTCACTCGTCACTGCAATATAACCTGCTGGCCTTCTTTCAGGCCTTCAACAAGTTCTGTCTTTACGCCATTAGAAATGCCCAGTTTCACCGAGAGTTTGCGCCGGCCAGTCTTGGACCCAGGATCGGGAGTCTCCAAGGAAGTGCGGCGGTCCTTGTCATAGATCACCGCCGCCTCAGGCACCATCAGTACTTTCTGTTTCTCCTCCAGGATGATTTCAGCATTGGCGCTCATGTTTGCTTTCAGCTCCCCGGTGGGGTTCTGAATCGAGACGCGGACCTCGAAGGTTGTAACGTTGTCCTTCTCGACGCCTAGGGGGGAGATCTTGGTTACTTTACCCAGGAACTTCTTTTCTTTGAGCGACTCGACCGAGATGCGCGCGGGCTGACCAAAGTAGACCTTGCTGATGTCGGCTTCGTCCACTTTGCCTTTGACGTAAACTTCGCTCACATCTCCCAGGGTCATGATGTTTGTCGCCTGCGACCCCAGGATCAGAATTGAACTGATGGCGTCACCCACTTCCACGTCCCTGGACAGCACCAATCCATCCATCGGGCTGACAATGGTGGAATTGCGGAGGTCCTCCTCGGCGTTTTCGAGGGCCGCTTGCATTTGGGCCACCTGGGCCTTCGCGCGCGCGACGTCGGCGCGGCTGACCGCCACATTGCGCTGGGCTGACAACTGCTTATTCAGCGCCATCTGATAGGCTTTTTCACCGTCATCGAGCAATGAGGCGGAAATCAGCCCTTCGGCAGCCAGCTTCCGGTTGCGCTCGGCGGTGGATTTCAGGAAGGGCAGGTCAGGACCCATCGCGTCCACAACGTTGCGCTCGAAAGTCGCCTGCGCTGATTGAACGGCAGCCTCTGCGGCCTGCAAGTTGGCGCGGGCCTCAGCCACCTGGGCGTGCAACTGCTCTTTGTCCAGCTCGACGAGCACCTGGCCCTGCTTCACGCGGTCGCCATACTCGGCAAAGATCTTCTCCACGATCCCGCTGGCCTTCGATTTGACATCCACTTTTGCCAGAGGCTCAATCTTGCCTGTGGCGACCACGGAACGAGCCAAGTCCCCGCGTTCGACCGCGGCCAATTTGGAGGCATCAATCTGACGATTCGGTCGTAATGCTGCGGCAATGCCAAATCCGCACCCAACCAGGACAATGAAGGCAACTCCCGCGACGATCCACCGCCGCCGCTTCTTATGATTGTTGTTTGCCATCGGTTTTCCTCGGACCCAGGCGCTACGCCGGGTGTCTGGTTTCAAGTACGCGACAACGGCAGGAAATGTTCCATCCCTATAGGTGGCAGTCGGCCATGCTGCTTCCTAGCAACCTTGGACAGGCAACCGGCCTCTCAATCCGTGGGTTTCTACTCAGGAGATTTAGACGTGGAAGGAAGCCGAAGGTCACCTGATTGTACGCGCCTAATGCAAAACATTGAGAAGAAGTCGTCGGTCTTGTATTTCGCTCCAAGGTACGTTGCACCGAGGCGCTCGGCACCATTCTGAGCATGGATAGCCGAAATCGGCTCTCCGTGATGTCAGAAACAGGGTGCAGCGGGGTAAGACCGAAGGGTAGGTTTTTCGTGCCCTGCAAGGGCAGAAGATAGTAGCCGGGGGCAACGCCCCCAGAAAGCGCCACGTTCGTTCCCCGACCCTGAAAGTCGTATCACCCTGAGCCGCGGGACGCAAGACCAGTGACGCCACCCGGATTCGACACGTCACCTGACGGGTCGGGCCTGGTTGGGGGCACGTTTTCCGGGGGCGTTGCCCCTGGCTACTCTATTGATCCCCTCTGGGGATCAAGGGTCGAAACCTGTTCGGAGGAGTGGCGAGCGGATCAATTGTTGGTTTTGGCCATTGATAGTGAGAGAGACCATTTTGGATAGGTTACAACTTCCACACGAACCGGCGTGGTGCCGGAGTGGACAAATCCCAGGCGCTTAGCGGCTGCCCACGAAACGTCAATCAGACGCCGTCCGATGTGCGGCCCACGGTCGTTGACCCGCAGCAATATGTTCTTATTATTCTTGAGGTTAGTGACTCGGACGGTAGTTCCAAAAGGGAGCGTTTGGTGCGCTGCTGTGAATCCGTTTAAGTCGTAAACCTCTCCGTTCGCCGTCGCGCTCCCCTGGAACTCTTGACCGTACCAGCTTGCTACTCCGATTTGGTATTTTTCCTCCGGCATTACGGCCAAGGGGGATAGTCTGATCGAAGCGGACGACCTTGCTTCGGACTTGGCTGACAGTGCGATTAACCCCGCCACCGCACAGCCTATAATAAGTCTCTTCATTCATCCTCCAATCAGCACGCGCCCTCTCTGGTCTGAGCTGGCCAAACTTGTGTGCAACTGGTTACGTGATGGAATTGCCTACTTTAGACAATTTGGGATACACTGTCAAGTGAAAAGCTCCCCTTGTGAAAAGCTCCCCATGAAAAGTAGTCTATACGGTCTGACTAAAACTTGGCTGGCAGCTTATTTTCAGGCTACTCAGTCGAAATATGTAAAAGGGCGAAATGGCCCCTTTCCGAATCTGAATCGCCTGTGCCATGGCTGAGTTTTCGAGCGTACCGTACCGCTACTGCCTTAGTGCTGGCTCAAGTGGGCTGCCTTGGGAACCGGAGGGCTGGGTCAAACCCAGGGCGGCAGCCAATGTCGCTGCAAGGTCGATTGGCTGACATCGGCTGAAATAGACGCCCGGTTTGAAGGCGCTACCCCAAAGCAGCAAGGGTACTTGCGAATCGTAGTTCCAAAGGCTCCCATGAGTAGTTTCTCTGGACCCTGAAACAGGCAGTGCGTAGGGGTCCAACACTACGAAGACGTCACCCCCTCGCTTGGGGTTGAAACTGTTCGACGCTGCACGGGCGAAAGGTGACGAGGGCAAACTGCCGGTCAATAGCTGGGTGCGCGTAAAGGCTGCCGTCACTCCGGGCGCGGAAACAGCAGCCGTAGCCGCCACCTCTTCAGCCTGTAAGGGTTGAATATGGTGGTTCATCAAAGCGTGGTGGTCAAGGTAAATGTAGGGCCCCTCCATTCCTTCAATCCACGCCCCCGGCCCGAATGCCGAAGCCATCGCAGTTTCGACAGCGTTGCGGATCAAGGCAGACTGGGCGTTGCCTGGACCCCACTTGTGGTCCTGAATGAATCCCGGGTTCGGAGCAACTCCGTGGTCCGCCGAGAGGGCGATCCACACGTTGTTGAGCCCAACAAGCTTATCCAACTCGGCAAAGAACGAGGCCAGATAGCGGTCCGTTCGCAAGGTTACATCAGCAACTTGAGGGCTGTAGGGGCCAAACGCGTGACCGATAGAGTCGTTTACGCTGAGAGATATGGCCAACAGGTCGGGATCGGTTCCCTGGCCAAGGCGTTCGTTCCGCACGACCTCACGAGCAAAAGCCAGTTCAATTTCATTCATAAAGGGAGTGTGCTGAAGCCAACCCAGAAACTTCGGGTCAGGGCACGATTCCTCGGGCATCCCGCGATATTCCCCCAGCGTTTGGCCGCTTGCACCCGTTGTTTCTGCCAAGACTGTCCATTTCCCGCCACAGTATTCCTTCACCGGCGAATTCCGGTTGAATTCCGCTACCCAGGAAGGCAGCGCCGGCATGTAGTAGGTGCTGGTAACAAAACGGCCCGAACCCGGGTCATACCAGTACACGGCGGACGGCGAGTGGCCACCCATGAGCACTGCCGCGCGGTCTTTGAGTGAGATGGCCACGACTTTCGAACGAAAGTCTGTGGCGGCCCGCAATTCGTCCCCCAGAGTGCTGCCGATAAGGTAGTGCGGCGAGAATCCCGGGGTCGCGCTGGCCCGGTCGGGCTCGCTGACTAACTTTGTGGTTGGGTCCTCGACGCAATTGACCGTTCGGCGAAGCGTTGGCTCGTACCATTCATTCCCGATGATCCCGTGTACGTTTGCGTACGCCCCTGTCAACAGAGTGGCATGGCCGGGGCCTGCGCTAGTTGTGGCGTAGTCGTATCGACAATCTGCAAAGTTGGCGCCGTTCAGCAAGAGGTTGAATCCGCCCGCAACGAATCGCTGCCTAAAGCGCACCAAGTAGTCATATCGGAATTGATCGATTACGAGTATCAGGACCAGCTTGGGACGGCGGGGGTAGTCAGTTGCTTTCCCTGCAATGGCGACATGGAGCAGGAAAAGCATCAGTAAAACCGCTGTCAATACACTAATCGGGGGCCTCTTCAGCACATAAATCCTCCCCGAAAAGTCTACAAACTGAATCAGGATACCAGAATTACGCGCTGGTCAGCACGATATGGCGTCGGGGCATGGCAAGTGTGACGTGGAGACATCCGGCCCTCGTGCTACACTGAGTCTATGTCACACAAAAGGGGTTGCCGCCCATGCAGCGTCGCGTTCTCATTTCCCTGTTCCTGGCTTCCATTGTGTTCGCACCGGTTCGATGGAGTTTTCCCGCAGAAGATGCTCAGACGGTTAAATCTAAGCTTCTGCAAGCTCCTGCGGGCCGCTTACCGGTGAAGATTGATCTCAGAGGAATGACCGTTCTTCCCAATGGGCGCCTTATAACCCCTTTCGGCAAGCAGGTGAAGGTGGCGCCCCATCCCTATGGCCTCGGGCTCAGCCCGGACGGCAAAACCCTGGTCACCGTTAACAGCGGCACGCATCCTTTTTCGGCAAGCATCGTGACGGACATTTTCGGGCTTGCTCCCCAAGTGGCCCAGATTCCCCCCGGCTTCAAATCTTCCGACGCTGATCCGGAGAGCGTTTTTATGGGCGCCGGCATCGCTGGCGACAATCGCACGCTCTACCTGTCCGAAGGCAACAACGGGAAGGTTGGCATCTTTGACCTGGTAACGCACCAACGGCTGGGCTCTCTTAGCCTGGAGGGTGAGTTCCAGAGCAGAACCTACAACCACAGCCTCAGCGGAGAACTCCTGCTCTCGCATGACGGCAAAAGCCTCTATGTCCTGGATCTTGCACACTTCCGCTTGGTGGTTTTCGATACGAACAGCAAAGAGGTCATCGCCAGCATTGCCGTGGGCCGGATGCCCTTTGGGCTGGCGCTCTCGCGGGATGGGAAAAGGGTTTACGTATCCAATGTTGGAACGTTCAGCTACACGCTGGTTCCGGGTTACGATGCCAAGAATGCACGAGATACGGGCATCACCTTCCCGGCGTTTGGATACCCCTCCAAGGAGGCCGAAGAAGGCGCCGCCGTGGAAGGCAAGCAGATTACCGGTTTGGGTGACCCGAACGTTCCCGAATCAAATTCGCTTTACGTGATCGATGTGAGGGTTCCTTCGAGCCCCAAGGTGCTCGACAGAATACGAACCGGGCTACCCATTGGCGGCCTGATCGTGGCCGGAAGTAGCCCGGGAGCCGTGGTCGCAGGAAAGAGGAAGATCTTTGTCTCAAACGCAACCCAGGACAGCATCAGTGTGATTGACGCCCGCAGCGGGAAGGTGGAGGAGAATGCCTTGCTCACTCCCGCAAGCGCCGTCAAAGGGTTGCGTGGCGTCCTGCCTTTCGGCATGGCACTCAGTCCCAATGAAAAGCGCTTGTACATCGCCTGCGCTGGCATCAACGCTGTCGCCGTGGTGGAAACCGACCACATGCAATTCCTGGGTTTCATTCCCAGCGGTTGGTTCCCGGCGCGAGTGGCGGTGAGTGCTGACGGCAAGACGCTCTTTGTGGCCAATGCCAAGGGCTTTGGCGCAGGCCCCAATGGGGGGAGAGATTTTCAACTCGGCCCGGAGGGTGCTTACATCGGCGACATCACCAAGGGGACGGTTTCAATCCTGACGATCCCGAAAGACTACGCGTTGCGCCCCCTCACGCTCCAGGTGATGAGGAACAACGGCTTTATTCCAAGTTTCCTGGCGCAGGCACAGGCGCCAGCGTCCAAGCGTTCCGCAGACTTCCCTGTTCCCTTCCCAGGCTCACCCAGCTCGAAGATCCGCCATGTGGTTTTCATCACTAAAGAGAACCGGACCTTTGACGAAATGTTGGGCGACCTGGGCGGCGCCGACGCGGAGCGCGACGCCACGCTGGCCCGCTGGGGGATTGACGCTACCGTCAAGGAAGAGAATGAACCTACGCTGGAGCACGTGCAGGTCACACCCAACCAACATGCCCTGGCTAAGCGCTTTGCGTTCAGCGACAACTTCTACGTGGATTCGGACGTCTCGGTGGACGGCCATCACTGGCTGGTAGGCAACTACCCAAATGAACTCTTAGAAACGGCTTGGCCCGCCAGCTACGGCGGCAAGCTTGAATTCGTGCCCGACCAGGACGCCCCAGGGCGGCTGGACATCGGGGCCTCATCCACAATTCCCGAGACTTACCTTGAAAACGGTTCGCTGTGGGAAAACCTGGCGCGGGCTCATGCTACCTTCCGCAATTATGGCGAAGGACTGGAATTGCCGGGCGACGACGAAAGTGCGGGGGAGTATCCCACGGGCGCGCGGCAATCCGTGAATGCGCCCATGCCGAGGGTTCTGTTCGATAACACGTCGCGAGACTATCCAACCTTCAATACCAACATCTCCGACCAGTATCGCTTCGCCCAGTTTAGGAAAGAGTTCGATGAATTCGTAAGCGGTAAGAAACCTCTGCCACAGTTTATCTACATCTGGCTCCCTAACGATCACACCGCCGACCCGCGCCCTGAGGATGGATTCGCCTATCGGGCTTCCTACGTGGCGGATAACGACTTGGCGCTGGGCAAGCTGGTGGAGTTGTTTTCTCGCAGCCCTTTCTGGAAAGACATGGCCATCTTCGTGACCGAAGACGACGCGCAGAGCGGCCAGGACCACGTGGATGCTCACCGCAGCCTGTTGCTGATGATCAGCCCTTATGCGAAGCCGGGCGTCTCACACATCCATACCAGCATGGCGAGCATTCTCAAGACGTTCGATTTGATTCTTGGCATGCCTTTCATCAATCAATACGACGCCGCAGCTACGGACCTCTCCGACATGTTTACAAACACTCCGGACTTCACACCGTACACCGCCTTGCCTTCAGACACCCGGATTTTCGATCCGGCGAAGGTAAAGGAACCGGGCCTCGAGGCTAAGCCCGGCGAACCACTTGATAATCCTGACCTGATCCGCAAAGAGATGAAAAACCGCATTGAACCGAAATAACGACATTCGGGTGGGTCGGGCTAGGGAAACGGCCCTCTCCCGCGGGGAGGGTGGCCCGCGACCGGCGTTTTCACCAGCCGGCGCGGGCCGGGTGAGCGGTTTCTTTGGTACGTGCGAAGCAGCAAGTCACCCAGACCTGCTTTTTAGCTCTGACCTTCTGCTCCGTACCTTGCGCCTATGGCGAGGACTAGGCTGTTCCGCGGTTCGGTAGTGATATATCTGTGCGTTGCTGGTTGTACTTGCAAGACATTTCATTGTTGACATTGTGTTAATTTCTTGATAGACGGGGTACTCTTTTTGGTTATCCTTTGTTCAAGTCGTGGGATGCATCTGGCTAGGAGGAGCGCACACCTTGGATTGGGCCTTTTGGCGACGCGTATGGAAAGCTTTGCAACGTGTCATCGCGCTTGCGCTTTTTATGGAGGTCCACAGGGGACTGGATCGTGGATTTGAATGGATTACCCCGAAATGGATGGTAGGAGCCTTACGGTTAGAGGAAACAGTAATATACCTGATCTTTTTGTACATTTACATTCAATTGGGTGGGGATATGGTTACAGTTTTCAAACCCTCCCATGGAAAGCGAAAAGCCGAGGCTGGCAGACATGAGACCGAACCAGAACAACAAAGCACTACAACTTAGCGGGATCACCAAAGCTGTGATTTCCGTTGTTAGTGGAGTCCCGCGCATGTTCATGATTTCTGTGACTGGCGTCTTGATCGCTCGTTATGTCTACCACGTTCCAAATGAACAGATCGCAGCTGGAGTAGGTGTCCCCTTGGTCTGTTTTCTTCTTATCAAATTCTTTTTCCCTGGGCACAAAGATGAAAGTACGGCTACGCAGCAGAAAGAGCAGCGTTTGTTGCTAACATGGGGTGCCCCTCTAGGCGCGCTATTATTGATCATAGCTATAATCTCGCTGATGTCATCTGGGTTGTACGCATGGATTGGGTTGTTGTCCTTTGCGAAAACGGCACTGCATTATGCGGTCGTATTTCTAGCTTCGGCGGTTATGATATTTGTTCTTCTGATACTAACAGGCGTTGTCTCGCCTCGGGACACCATGCGCAACGTCTTCTGGGAGATCCCCATTAACATCGGGGGCCAATTGTCTCATTGGTTGTCACTCGGACACGGCAGCCTAGGTCGCTAGGAAATCACCTCTCCTATCGTCCAGATATGGTCAGCTATACCAGCTTCCATGGCGGGAGTTAGGGGCGAGAAACGCAACAATATCACACTACCCGCGGTTCACACGTATTGACAGAGATGTTCCGTTTGTCCTAAGGTCAGTGAAAAGTCATGGACAGTTCAAACGAATCCGAAGTCAGGCTTGCTGAACTCATTTGGAGAACTGTCAAGCTAAGGGTGTCGCTGCTGATTCTTACAATTGTGGTATTGCTTGTTGTCTGGTCTTCGCTCTCGAATGGCAGCCGAGAGGCCGAAAAGATAGATAGGACCTTCTGCGAGTACCTAGTGGACCAGCAAAACACCCTCCAGAAAAATCTCGATCAGCAAGCCCGCGAATCGCTTCACCCCAACCCTGGCACACCCCGGCCGCAGCCCCTTGTTCTCTCCTCGGAAGACACGTGTCATGTGGGTTCGAGTCGCACTTGGATTGAAATTACAAGAAATACTGACGAGATGCTCTCCTGGCCGACTACATCACCTTTTGACCTCCTTGCCAAAGCCGCCAATGAAAGGAGGAAAGCCTTTGTTGATTACGACACAAAGAGACACGAGGCCTACCGTCTTCAAATCCAACTTTCTTCCGAGCAATCCAGCAGCACGATTATAGTCAATGCTCTAACGGTTGCTAAGGTCATTCCGTTTTGCGTTCTTGCGGTGTTAACGGTAGTTGTAGTGCTTGGTTTTCAGCAGTCCGCCTACAGGCGGCAACTCCGGTCCCATCTGCGAAACAGGGCCGGCGATGACCTTTTCCAGGCAATGGCAGTGGCTCAGTTCCTAGCTGCTCCGTTCCGACAAGCTGCTTCCCGTGTGGAAAAATGGCTCGAAGTGCCTCCCGTTGGTCTAGCGGTGGGCACTCTCAGCATCGCGGTAGTCCTACTACTGCTCGGAGTAATTTCAAGCTTCACTTTAACTCTCGTGTATTTGACGGACTCGATTATTTTCAGCTACCCGTTTGCGCTCTACGCTTGCCTCATCCTTCTCACGTGCATGTTGATGGTTACTCGGAGGTCGTATCTTGAAAACAATCGACCCCCTTCCGAACACCAGGATAAGGACGTCCCGGAGCACCTGTCAAACGGATCTAGATGGTTCGCGATCACCCTTGCGTGCGTAGCCATTATCAGTCTTACGCTCACGTGGACGAAGGAGAACGCGCAGGATGGCGATTCTTTCAGAGGATTTGAGTTCCTACTGCACCAACGCCCATCTGACGACATTTATGCCCTCAACCTGCCAACATTTCGCGACGCAAGAATTCAGGTAACTGTAGCAGTGGCCTTCGTTCTGATCTGCATTCTAGATGTTCTGCTTCGTTCCCATCGAGCCAAACCGCTTCCCGTGTTCTTGTATGAGGTTCGGCGTTTCCTTGCTGTCTGCGTCCTTGGCCTGTCGACGTACTTCCTGGCATATATAGGCACGCTTCAGTACGAATCGGTCTACTCGGTGCCGTGGCTTGACAGACTTTCACCTCAGGGATCTCTGATTACCTATAATCCGACATATGGGTTTTGGATATTCCTCGTGTGCTGTGTCCTCCTCGTTTGGCTTTCATTCAGGACGGCGACAAACAGACTCGACACTTGGCTTTCGGAACAAGCGCAGACCTGCCTCTTAGGTCTGCGGCTTTTAGCCGCGCGTCATCCGGTCTTGCGCAGGGGCACAGGTCGGCGGGACACGGAGGCCCGAAGTCGGAAATGAGGCCCTCTCCCTTGGCGGAGAGGGCGTGACGTGAGGGGTTGCTTCGTCATGTTCGCCGATCTGATCCTCCTCAGCGTGCAACCGATCCCTCACCCGTCCCGCTCTGGCTGGTGAAAGCGCCGGTCGCGGGACACCCTCTCCCCAAGGGAGAGGGAAAGAATCGTTTCCGCAAGGGCCAAACGAAAATGATCTGCATCGGACGACGCGGCCAGGATGCCCGCGCTACATCCGAGGGACTTTGACTCTTACGTCGCGCACCCATGACATTCCTTCGTCTTGACGCCTCTCGGTGGTTTCCCCTAGAGTAAGGTGCTTGACGGCGTTCCACCAGACGTATGCACGAAGGTCAACGAGCGGCGAACGCTCATTCGCATTGTCTAGTGCTTAGTTGTAGAAGTTAGCGACCTTATTTGTCGGGGGTGGAAGGGCGGGGCTTCAGCCCCGCCGTAGGGCGCAGGTGGGATTTGGGGGCTTTAGCCCCTGAGCGACGCGGCTTCAGGGCCTAAAGGCCCATTCAACTCTCCGCCCCGCGGCGGCGGGGCTAAAGCCCCGCCCTTCCGAGGGTCATAAATAATAGCGGGAATCTATGCAACTAAGCACTAGCATTCGTGGCCAAGGCACTGTGCATTTCAGTTGGCAAAAAAAGCTCTTCCCGCCCCTTGTTCTTTTGACCTTCGCGCTCTCTGCACTCGCTTTCAGTCCTGTGGCCGCGCGGCATGGGATGGTGGCGTCGAGCGAGGCTTTGGCATCCGAAGTGGGGGTCCAAATCCTTCGCGCCGGTGGCAACGCCGTGGACGCTGCGGTGGCGGTTGGGTTTACCCTCGCGGTCACTTATCCGGTGGCGGGGAATATCGGCGGGGGCGGATTTATGTTGATCCGCTTGGTGAGTGGCGAAGCCGTGGTAGTGGACTACCGTGAGGCGGCGCCGGCGGCGGCTTCCCGAAACATGTACGTCAACTCCAGTGGGGAACTCATTCCGGACGCCAGTACGGTTGGAGCTTTGTCGGCCGCGGTTCCTGGCACGGTGGCCGGCCTTGCGCTGGCCGAGCAGAAATATGGGAGACTTGGGCTGGCCCGCGTGATGGCGCCCGCGATTCGCCTCGCCAAGCATGGTTTCGCGGTCAGCTACGACCTCAGCGAATCGCTCCGCCTGGACCGGGACCTCCTCTCGAAGTTCGATGCTTCACGCCGAATTTTCCTCCGGGATGGACGCCTGTACGAGCCTGGCGAGGTTTTCAAGCAGCCGGAACTGGCTCGAACGCTTGAGGCTGTCGCTCATCGGGGGGCGAATGGCTTTTATGCGGGTCGCGTCGCGCAGGCTATTGTCGCCACCATGGGCAAGTACCGTGGCCTCATCACCGAGCAAGACTTGGCCCATTATCAACCGACGCTGCGCCAGCCACTGGTTGGTCACTTTCGGGGTTACGAGGTTCTGAGTGTTCCCCCGCCGAGTTCCGGAGGCGTGGGGTTGATTGAAATGCTTAATATCCTCCAGCCCCTTGACTTGGGAGTGCCGGATTCGTTCCAATCCATGCATTTCATCACCGAGGCCATGCGTCACGCTTACGCCGACCGCGCTGCTTACCTGGGGGATGCCGACTTCGTCTCGGTGCCGGTGGCACGCCTCACGAGTCAAGACTATGCGGCGAAGCTGCGGGCGGAGATCCTGCATTCCAAGCCGGATGCCCCTATCCAGGCGGGCAATCCCCAGCCGTTTGAAGGTCTCCAGACCACTCACTACTCCGTGGTGGACGCTGAGGGGAACGCGGTGGCGAACACCTACACCTTGAATAACGGCTATGGAAGTGGAGTCACGGTGGAGGGCGCGGGTTTCCTCTTGAACGATGAGATGGACGACTTTGCCTCCAAGCCGGGCGCGCCCAACCTGTACGGCCTCGTGCAAGGCGACGCGAATGCCATAGCTCCCCACAAACGGCCACTTTCGAGTATGACCCCTACCCTGGTCCTTCAGGACGGGAAGCTCCGGCTCGTTCTCGGCTCCCCGGGAGGAGGCACTATCATCAACACCGTTCTCCAGGTGCTCTTGAACGTCCTGGTCTTCAAGATGGACGTCCTCCAGGCGGTGTGTTTCCCACGCTTCCACCACCAGTGGATACCTGACCGGCTGATCCTCGAACGGGTCGGATTTTCGGCGGACACCATCCGGGAATTGCAGGAAGCCGGGTATCAGATTGATTTTTACGGTAGGATGGGTGACTGCGAGGCGATCGAAATTGATCCTGCCTCGGGATGGAAGTTCGGCGCGGCTGATCCGCGGGCTTACGGAAAGGCGGTCGGATACTGATGAACTACGGTCTCTCCACCTCCCTGTTTGCGGAAGAAAGGCTCAATTCGCATACCCTGGACAAGATACTGGCCGCGGGCCTGCGTGATTTCGAAATCATGGCCGCCCGCCAGCATCTGGACTATCACGATCCGAACCAGCTCCGCGATGTGGCGCAGTGGTTCAGCGACCACGCCGTTACTCTTCATTCCCTGCACGCTCCCCTTTTTAGCGACTGGAATTGGGGGCGGTCGGGAGGGCTGCTGATTTCCATTGCCTACCTGGGGCGCCGATTGCGTATCGCCTCCATGGATGAGATCAAGCGCGCCATCGAAGTTGCCGAGCTCCTCCCATTTCGTTACCTCGTTCTTCATCTGGGCCTTCCCGGTGAAGAGTATGACCTGCGTAAGTTCGATGCCGCTTTCACCTCCATTGAACACCTGAACATCTTCGCCAAAGAGCGGGGCGCCGAGATTCTGCTGGAGAATATTCCCAGTGAGTTAAGCACCCCCGAACACATTCTGTCGTTCTTGCACTACACGCGGCTGGATTTGAAAGTCTGCTTTGATACGGGCCATGCGCATATGGCGGGTGGCGTTCAGCCGGCCTTCCGAACGCTCCAAAAGCGGATCGCCGCCATGCACGTCCACGACAACCATGGCGAAAAGGATGAGCACCTTCTGCCGTATGAGGGGGAGATCGATTGGGCGCAGGCCATTCCCGACTTCCGCTCGGCGGGCGCACAGTTTCCCATCCTTTTCGAGCTGAACTCGGAGCGAAAGGAACCGAATGTATTGGCGCGAGTCCGCGAAGTGATAGATCGCTTCGAGGCCGTCCCATAGGCGGAGCCGTGTCAGCCGGCCCCACGGCGCATTGTTAACGGAATGCTGCAGAATGTTGTTGGCCTGTCATTCTGAGCGAAGCGGAGCGAAGAATCCCGCTCTGGACTTTTCTGCCGACCAACAGCAGGGCGAGATGCTTCTCCGGCCCAGGCCGGCGGGACCAGGATGACACGGGAGTGGACTCTTCAGCAGCCTGTCGAGGATTTACGGCGGCAGCAGACCGCCCCGACAACTAATCGAGGTAAATACCCTTGATTCCCACGGTTGAGATTCGACGCGTAGCGGATTACGTTGGCCAGGAAGTTCTTATCCAGGGGTGGCTCTATAACCTGCGAGAGAGCGGCAAGCTTTTGTTTCCGCTCTTCCGCGACGGCACGGGCCTGATTCAGGGTGTGGTGGTGAAGAGCGCGGTTTCGCCGGAGCTCTTTGAGCGGGTACGCATTCTGACCCAGGAATCTTCGTTGCGAGTCACCGGCAAGGTGCGCGCGGATAAACGTGCTCCGAGCGGCTTCGAATTGGATGTGACCAACCTCGAGATCGAGCAGTTGATCCCGGTCGAGAACCCTTATCCCATCACCCTCAAAGAGCACGGCGTCGAGTTCCTGATGGACCATCGTCATCTCTGGCTGCGTTCCATGCGCCAGCGCGCCATCCTGGGCGTCCGGCACGAGATCATCAAAGCGGTGCGCGACTTCTTCGACGGCCGCGGCTTCACCTTGGTGGACACGCCCATCTTCACGCCCTCGGCCTGCGAGGGCACCACCACGCTCTTCGAGGTGAACTATTTCGACGATAAAGCCTACCTCACACAGTCCGGCCAGCTTTACAACGAGGCGGCGGCCATGGCGGTGGGCAAGACCTACTGCTTCGGGCCCACCTTCCGCGCCGAGAAGTCCAAGACCCGTCGCCACCTGACGGAGTTTTGGATGGTCGAGCCGGAGGTGGCCTTCGCCCACCTCGACGACGCGATGGTGCTGGGGGAAGAATTGGTGGCCTTCGTGGTTGAGCGCGTTCTCGAGTTCCGCCGTCCTGAGCTGCAGACGCTGGGGCGCAATGTGGCCAACCTCGAGAAGATCAAGCTGCCTTTCCCGCGCTTGAGCTACGACGACGCCGTGAAAATGCTCCAGCAGAAGGGCAGCGAGATTCAGTGGGGCGGCGATTTCGGCGGCGCCGACGAGACCATCATCTCCGAGAATTTCGACCGGCCCGTGCTCGTCCACCGCTATCCCAGCCAGGTGAAGGCCTTCTATATGGCGCCTGATCCGCAACGCCCGGAAGTGGCGCTTTGCGTGGATATGCTCGCGCCGGAGGGTTACGGGGAAATCATCGGCGGGGGCGAGCGTCTTGCTGACTATGACCTGGTGTTGAAGCGCATCGAGGAGGCCAACCTGCCTCGCCAGGCTTTCGAGTGGTATCTCGATTTGCGGCGCTATGGCAGCGTGCCGCACTCGGGCTTCGGCATGGGCATCGAACGCGTGGTCGCCTGGATCGCCGGCCTCGAACACGTCCGCGAGACTATCCCGTTCCCACGTATGCTTTACCGGCTGGCGCCGTGAACCGATTTTAGATTTTGGATTTTAGATTTTGGATTCCCCCGGGGGGACTCGGGCGATTTTGGATTTTAGATTTTGGATTTTGGATTGCCTCGTCGGGACTCGGGGCTAGGGACTGGGGCGATTTTGGATTTTAGATTTTAGATTTTGGATTGCCGTGTCCCTTGTGCCGGCTGCTTACTGCTTACCGCCTTCTGCCTACTGTTCTTCCCCAGCCCCAACTCCCTAGCCCCCGCTTGACATATTGATGCCACCACGGTATGCTTTGACGCATGAGAACCACGATCCGGTTCGACGACCAACTCCTTGTCCAGGCCAAGAAGCTTGCGGCCGAGAGAGGTACCACCCTTACGGCGCTTCTTGAGGACGCTCTGCGCGAAACCCTGGCCCGGCGTAAGCCCTCGCATCGCCGCTCGAAGGTTCGGCTCCTGACGTTCGGTGGAGGAGGCGTACAACCCCACGTTGACCTTGACGACACCGCCTTGCTTCTCGACCGCATGGAGGGCCTTGATGGTCCTGATTGACGTCAATGTGCTCGTCTACGCTCACCGCCGGGATTCCTTGGACCACATTGCCTACCGCCGCTGGCTGGAGGAGTGCATCAGTTCCGACCAAGCTTACGGAATGTCAGACCTGGTCTTGTCCGGGTTCCTCCGGATTGTGACCCATCCGAGGATCTTCAAGTTGCCGACGCGATGGGAAGACGCGCTTCGCTTTGCTTCTGAAGTGCGCAGTCAGGCCAATTGCGTCGTCGTAACTCCAGGCGCTCGGCATTGGGAGATCTTCACGCGGCTTTGCCGGGCGGCAGGCGTCAAAGGCAACCTCGTCCCCGATGCTTATCTGGCAGCCCTGGCTATCGAATCGGGCAGCGAGTGGGTCACCACGGACCGTGACTACAGCCGGTTCCCAGGACTCCGCTGGCGGCATCCGCTGGAGTGATTTGCGAAGCGCGAAGAATTCAGCTTGCCCGAGACTGTGGCCTTTCCCCACCTACCACCTACTAACTACCTGTCTTTTCACCAACATTCCGGCTTTCGACTCTTATCTCCTTTGTTTTCATGAACATTCCCGCTTCACCTCAGAGTTTTCCACAGCCGTCCTTTGTTTTCATAGACATTCCCGATTCGTTCGGTCAAAAAAAGAATTCTTCTTCAAGGTTGGTAGCCCGGATTTCTCACCATGCTCTTCCATTTTCCGTTCGGCGGCCGGAAGGGCGGGGTTTTAACCCCGCCGAAAAAGCGGCTTCCAACCCTCTGTTCGTCTCGCACCCCGCCCTTCCCCTCCGTGGTGAGAGATTCGGGGCAGGGCTTTCTTGAGCTCCAGGACAAATTGAGCGAGTGATGCTGGGGCGCGCCAGCGGTGGGCAGGCATTCGTCCCCCAGTCCCCTAGCCCCTGCTTTTCATTCCCCACCTCCCACATACCACTATTCACCATAGAATTGCCCTCATCACCTGTCCCTGCTTTTCCATCTGCGAAATCGCGACTCCTGAATCCCGACTCCTGTTTCTTCCACAACCCCACTTACTACACTAGCCTACTTTCCGCCGCCCGTCAAGAGACGGAATGTCCACGCAGCGCCGGTGCTGCTACGGCCATGCCCGCCGCTGCCGTTCTCATGCGCCAAGGCAAGGAGCGCTGGGCGGCGTCTAAGCTTGGTTTCTTCCGCCTCCCCGAAGGGGAGGGATAAAGTAGCCGGGGGCAACGCCCCCGGAAAACCCGCCCCCAACAAGGTCCGACCCGTCAGCTGACGGGTCGAATTCGGGTGGCGCCACGCCCGTCTTGCCTCCCGCGGCTGAGGTAATGCGACCCTTTCAGGGTCGGTAGGCTATACTGGTGGTTTACCGGGGGCGTTGCCCCCGGCTACCCTACGGTGCCCTTGCAGGGCACAAGACCTCGCGCCTCGGCCACGGCCTCTATTGTGGTATTGCTGGTGACAAAGTGGGGCCTCGCAATCCCCAAGGATGAGGAAATAAGTGGCCCCCGTGCGCGAGATTTTGGACTTGCATCGCAGGTTGGGTGGGAGTCTAATTGAGCCATTCTGGTCGCCAGCCCGAGGATTTCCGGGAGGCTAGGCGTCATGAACAATTTCCCCTCCTGTTTTAGGAGGGGGCCTGCCCTGCACCAGACGGTACAGGGCCAGGGGGTGGTAAACCCGCGAATCGTCGATCACCGTTGGCGCTGTTCCCTGGCGAGCCGACTGCGAGGCTGTACGACCGCGTGGTGGAAGTCCTGCCCACTCGGCATTACACCCGCCGGACCGAGCAGGCCTACATCCAATGGATTCGCCGCTTCCAGCTCAATCACTCATTCTAGGAGGAGCCTATGACAACTTTCATTCGCACAGTATTCGTAGCCTGTTTACTGCTAGGCCTATCCGCACTGTTCGCGGCAGGACAAGACCAAGACGTGGAGGGAAGCAAGGACCATCCCTTGATTTCGCGATATCCCGGCTCGGTTATCACGCGCTATCTCACCAAAGAGTTCGATGAGTTCACCCTTCCGCTCGGCAAGCTGACTGACGAGAAATTTACCAAGAGCCAGCATCTGGAAGGGAAGATCACGCGCATCACCTACGTGGCACCCGAGGGACGCTCGGTGCTGGAGGTCTTTCGCAACTATCAAGGCGCGCTCAAGAAGGCGGGGTTTGAGACGCTCTTTACTTGCGGCCCGCAGGAGTGCTTGGGGTCGGGGAGCTCGAATGCAAGGGTGTACGGTAGCGGCGAATACGACGATTACTGGGGACCCGACCACGCGATTCATTACGTTTCGGCGAAGCTCGCGCGGCCGGAGGGCGACGTTTATATGAGCTTGCTGATTGACGACCAGGGCGGGAATTTCCGGCCCAATGTCGAGCTCTACGTCATCGAAATGAAGCCCATGGAGTCGGACCTCATCACGGTGGACGCCGCGTCGCTGGCCAACGACATCAACCGCACCGGCCACGCTTCCGTTTACGGGATCTACTTCGACACCGGCAAGGCTGATATCAAGCCTGAGTCCGACGCGACGCTGAAAGAGGTCGCCAAGCTGCTTCAAGGCGACCCCAAGCTGAAACTCTATGTGGTCGGGCACACCGACAACCAGGGCGCGCTCGACCTGAACATGGACCTTTCGCGCCGGCGCGCCGAGGCGGTGCTCGCCGCGCTCACGATGAAGTACGCGGTTCCGGCCGGCAGGCTGCGGGCCTACGGCAGTGGCCCCTACGCTCCCGTGGCGTCGAATGACAGCGAGGACGGCCGCGCCAAAAACCGCCGCGTCGAGTTGGTGAAGCAGTAAGGCATTGCACCAGGCGTTGGGGCTGGTTGTGGAACCGGGGGTGGCGCCGACATCGCCTTTTATGTCGGCGACCTTTAACAAGCCTGGACAGGCCACGGGTGGGACGCGGTGACACGGATGTTGCGCGTGTTCGTGGGGCGCATACATAAAAGACGAATGTATGCGCCACCCACGACCAAGACTCAGAATTGCGCCCGCAAATTAAAGGAGGTAGTGATTATGCATCGCTGGCTGACGGTTCTGTTTGTGTTCACCTTGTTTGTTATGAGTGCTTCGACGGTTTTTTCTCAGACCAAGCCCGCACCGGGAGCCCAGTATCTGACGGTGCAGGACGTCGAGAAGATCACTGGACTTCATGGAATTAAACTCGTCCCCGCAGACCCATCGAAAGGGGCAGGGGGCGACCTGAATTTTGCCAACAAGGATGGGAAGCTGATCCTGATGGTTAATAGGAACCTTTCTTCCGATATGCTTTATTCGCAAACCAAAAACATGCAAGGTACGGTGAAGGCAGACATCCAAGGGGTGGGAGATGCCGCATTTACAGGACCGGCGGGCGCTCTCCAGTACTTTGTCAGCTTTAAGAAAGGGAAAGGCTCCGGCACGGCGGCCACTTTTTTGACTTTCACAGGGACCCTGCTTCCCCTGGATCAGGTCAAGAAAGTGGCTCAGCAGATTGCCTCTGGGATGTAGTCACCCATTTTGGGGACTTATTCAAAACGCCAAAATCATCTCGCGGGGTGGCGCAGACCCGCGTGTTCGCTGCCGTGAAGCAATAGCCTCTCGAATGGCTGCTTCCTCCGCCGCCTCCCCGAAGGGGAGGGATAAAGTAGCCGGGGGCAACGCCCCCGGAAAACGTGCCCCCCAACAGGGCCCGACCCTGAAAGGGTCGAATTCGGGTGGCGTCACGCCGGTCTTGCGTCCCGCGGCGCAGGTAATACGACCCTTTCAGGGTCGGTAGGCTATTCTGGTAGTTTACCGGGGGCGTTGCCCCCGGCTACCCTACGGTGCCCTTGCAGGGCACAGGACCTCGCGCCTCGGCGCTGGCCTCTGCTGTGGCATTGCTGGTGACAGAATGGGGCCTCGCAATGTCGAAGGATGAGGAAATAAGTGGCCCCGGTGCGCGAGATTTTCGACTTGCATGGCAGGTTGGGTGGGAGTCTAATTGAGCCAACCTCGTCGCCAGCCCGAGGATTTCCGGGAGGCTAGGCGTCATGAACAATTTCCCCTCCTGTTTTAAGAGGGGGCGGCGGGTGGTAAACCCGCGAATCGTCGATCACCGTTGGGGCTGTTCCCTGGTGAGCCGACTGGGAAGCTCTATGACCGCGTGGTAGAAGTTCTGCACACTCGGCTTCGGCGCTCTCCACTTAGGCCGACCAGGGCTGGTTTTATCCAGGCCAGACTAAACGAGAGTCAGGCACCTGACAGTTCTTAACGCGCGTAGGTATAATAACCAGTGGCGCTGAGATTCGAATGGGATCCGCAGAAGGCGGCGAGAAATCTCGCGAAGCACGGAGTGCCGTTCGAGGAGGCAGCGACCGCCTTTGGGGATCCGCTAGGCCGCGTCGCGAGCGATCCACGACACTCTGTGGATGAAGAACGTTTCGTCTTACTGGGGTTTTCGCGGCGGCAACGCTTGCTTGCCATCATGTTCGCGGAGCGCGCGCAAGCAATTCGCATCATAAGCGCCCGACGGGCGACACCCCGCGAGCGGAGGGACTATGAACAAGGAGCACCGTAAACGTAGAGAAGCGGGTAGGGTCGATGTCGATGACATACTTCCAGAGTACGATTTCAGTCGCGCTCGGCCCAACAAATATGCGTCGCGCTACGCCGCGGGCAGTATTGTGGTGGTGCTTGAGCCCGATGTGGCGGCCGCGTTTCCGAGTGCGGGACAGGCCAATGAGGCCCTACGCGCTCTAGCGGGAATCATCCAGAAACACCGGTCGCGCCGGACAGCGTCTGGGCGGAACAGCACCCATAGTTGACGTCACAGTTGGCGCCGTTCCCTGCCCAGCCGGCTCCGAGGCTCTACCACCGCGTGGCAGAAGCCCCGCGCCCTCGGCATTGACGCTTTCTCGTTATGCCGGCCGGGAAGGGTTTTATGCAGGTCGGCCTGAACAAGAGTTATGCCTGTTTTCTACTGGTGCCCTGAAAGGTGATGGTTTTTGGCCATGATTCGGACTATCCAAAGCATAAAGGCGTTCGCAGTCTTCAATAATTTTCGGTGGCCCGCTGGGCTCCCGGAATTCAAACGGTTCAACCTGATCTACGGCTGGAACTATTCTGGGAAGACGACCTTGTCGCGCGCCTTTCGGTGTTTTGAGCAGAAAAAGGCGCATGTGGACTTCGCCGGTGCGCAAGTGCAACTCAAAGCCGAGGACGGGACGATCCACGATCTGTCCGCCCCGGATACAGCGCCCGTGTTCCGGGTTTTCAACACCGACTTCGTCCGTGAGAATCTTAGGTTTGAGAATGGGAGTGCGGAACCGATTCTCGTTTTGGGCGCGGAAGACATCGCGAAGCAGGAGACGCTGAAAGCCACCAAGGAAAAGCGGGAAAAGCTCGCTTCGAGCAAGGTGTCCAAGGAACAAGAAAAGGATGGCAAGAGCTCAGCCATCGACAAGGCGCTCACCAACTACGCACGCGACTTAATCAAGAATCCGCTCGCCGTGCCGAACTACGACAAGTCTCGCTTCCTGCCAAAGGTCAACGAGTGCAAAGACGCCCCCGACAGTTATCTGCTGGAGGACGAAACGTTGGCGCAGTGTCGTTCTGTTTACCAGGCGAAAGAAAAGAAGCCCGCCCTTTCCGCCAAAGTGGTGTTGCTCTCCTCGGTTGCCCGAGCCAAGGAAAGGGCAGCGGTACTCTTGGCGAAAGTAGTCACGGCGAACGCTCCAATTCCTCGACTCAAGGAGAACCCGGCAGTCGAAAGCTGGGTCAACGACGGCAGGCCACTGCACGTAGGCCAAGATTCGTGTCAGTTCTGTGGCCAGCCGCTCCCGCCGGACTTGCTCACCCACCTTACCGGGCACTTCTCTGCTGACTACGAAAATCTGATGACCGAGTTGAGCACCTTGGTAGGGACGATTCAGTCCGCGCAAGCGGAGCAAATCACGCTCGACCACAAAGGCGACTTCTACACAGAACTGCAAGGGCCATTCACGGCCGAGGAAGGCCGCCTCGATGACTTAATCAAAGCGCGGAAGTCCACGCTGGCGACGCTCGAGAAAGCTCTGCTCGCAAAACAAACCAAGGCGTTCACCAGTCTGCAATGTCCGGCAATTGACGACCGCGACGATGAAATCGCTTTAGCGATTGAAGCCATAAACAAAATCATTGCTGAGCACAACGGGCGCACGGCGGAATTCGACAAGAAGCGGGAAGAGGCTTTCCTCAAGCTCGAAATGCACTACGCGGCCTCATTTGTTCAAGACCAGAAATACAACGAGGCGACTCAGCAAATTGCTGCCCTCAAGACCACGATTGCCGAACAGGGCAAGGAGTTAGCCGAGTTGGACACCAAAATCCTCGCTCTGGAGAAGGAACTTTCCGAAGCCGTAAGAGGAGCGGAGCGGATCAACGAGCTTCTGCTCGCATACTTCGGCAAGGACGATTTGCGGGTCAAGGTGTCGGCTGACAAGAGATTCCAGATTGTCCGTGGAGGCGTCGCTGCCAAGAACCTCAGCGAAGGAGAAGAAACTGCGATCGCCTTCGCTTATTTCATCACCCGCGTTCAGGACGGGCGACATCCTCTAACGGATACGAGGGTCGTCGTTGACGACCCAGTCTCTAGCCTCGATGCGAGCCATCTCTTCAACACCTACGCGCTGATCAAGACTCAGTTGGCCGGCTGCCGGCAGCTTTTCATTGCGACCCACAGCTTCGAGCTTTACAACCTCATCAGAGAATGGGCTGCGGATGACGAAGGCAACGACCACGCCAAGAAACCGCAGCGCGACTGGAAGCATTGGGGCGTCTTCTACGTGAAGCGGACAGACGACGGGGAAGCGGTCTTGGAGGAAATCCCAAAGGAGCTTCTGCGCTTCAAATCCGAATACCACTATCTGTTTTCGACGCTCTACCACTTCGACAAGGCGGGGGCGGGGGACTTCGACTGCTTGTTGAGCCTCCCGAATGTCGTTCGGCGATTTATGGAGGCGTTCGGAGGAATCATGATTCCCCGCTGGGCTGGGCTTCGCACCAAAATGACGAAGCTCTTCCCAGACGAAGTCGAGCGCGAGCGCGTTTGGAAGTTCATCAACCAGTATTCCCACAACACTAGCATCACCCGCTCGCTTACGATTCCCGATATGAGCGAGTGCAAGGCGGTTGTCCAAGCCTGCTTGAAGGCCGTTCGAGCCTGGGATGCAGATTACTTCAGCGATCTGGAGGCGGAGGTTATCTGACGCGGGGTGGCACAGACCCGCGGATTCGCGGGATATACCTGGGCGTTTCCCCATGACTGCATTACGATGCCATCGAATGTGACTACTATTCCGGCTCATCACTGGGCAGCCACAACCGCTGTGGCCACCTCCATCGCGCACAAAAGTGAAGTCGCAAGTGCAAAGGCGCCGGCAGGTTCAATCGCGGACTTGCTGGCCAGACTAGAACTGCCTGCTAAGCCAAAGAAACAATCACTGGCCTTCTTTTTGCGCTCCCTTATAATGTGATCATCAACATGAACGCCAAAGAGATCAAGGAGGTTTTTGATGAGGTCTACAATGTGGAGTCGACGGTCATTTCTGCGTGCGGCCGGAGCCGCCGGGACGGTCGCGTCCGCGGCCAAAGGGATGGCTCTCGCCCGCGTCCTGGAAGCTTCCCAGTCGGTCGCAAGCATGTCGCCCGGGGAGGTCGCGGCAGACGAGTTCTACTGGCGGGAGATCCAGTTTGCCTTCAAGCTGGACCGCACGCTGATCAACCTGAATAACGGCTTTACCTGCCCGACGCCCCGGGTCGCGCTCGAATCGGAATGGCGCTACATGGACATGATCAACATGGCGCCTATCTATTATCAAGGCATCGTGGCCGACCACATCCAGACGATCCGCTTGCGCATGGCGGCGGAGTTCGGATGTGACCCGGAGGAGATGGCCCTGACGCGCGGCGCCAGCGAGTCGCTCCAAATCGCGCAGAACGGGATCGACCTGAAGGCCGGGGATGAAGTGCTCACGACCGAGCAGGACTACCCCCGCATGCTGACGACGTGGGACCAGCGCATGCGGCGCGAAGGCATCAAAGTGACGCGCATTCAATTCCCCGTCCCGACGACGGCGGACGATCTCTACCGGCGGTTCGAGCAGGCCATCACGCCGAAAACGAAAGTTTTCCATTTCTGCCACGTCACCAACTTGACCGCCCAGATGTTTCCGGTGGCGCGGCTCTCCCGCCTTGCCCGCTCGCGGGGGATCGTTACCATCGTCGACGGCGCCCACGCTCTCGGGCATTTCCCGTTCAAGCTGAGGGACCTCGAGTGCGACGCCTATGGCGTCAGCCTGCACAAATGGCTGCTGGCGCCGATCGGCAACGGCTGCCTGTACGTTCGGAAAGAGATGATCCCGAGATTCTGGCCCCTCCAAGCAGCCCCCGAACAGCAGGACACTGACATCCGAAAGTTCGAGGCCATCGGGACGCACCCCTGGGCCATCCGGGCGGCGCTCGGGGAGGCTCTGGCTTTCCATCAGGCCATCGGCACGGAGCGCAAGGCGGCCCGGTTGCGGTATCTGACCCTGCGCTGGGCCAACGCTCTCAAGGTTAATCCGCGCGTCAAGATACTGACGGATCTCAGCGAGCCCGCTCAGGCGTGGGGAGTAGCGGCGGTCGACATCGACGGGATCGATGTCCGGGACCTCGCGAAATTTCTGATGGACAAGTACCGGATCATCGTCGTCCCGCTCGTCGGCGGAGCGCCGCCGAACCAGGTTTTTGATTATCAGGCCCTCCGGGTGTCGCCGAACATTTACACGACGCTGGAGGAAATCGACACGTTCGTCACGGGCATGGAAGACGCACTGAAAAACGGCGTTCCTTCCACGCAGGCGTCTCGCGGCGCTGCGGAGGAGTGGTTCGCCTAGCGCGGGTCTATTGTAAGGGTAGGGCTTGCCCTACCCTCGTGACCCGGCAAAGGGAGGCGGTACGGCCAGGGGACGGCAAGCCGTCCCCCTACAACCCGGGAAAAGGAGGGTTCAGATGAAGCGTTTGGCAGTTTGGGTGGTGGCGGCAGCGGCCTTGGCCCTCGTCGCGGGGGCTACGGAGGTCTTTGCCCAGGGCGCGTTCAAGATCCCGTTCACGTTCCAGGCCGGCGGCAAAAAGCTCCCCACCGGCGAATACCGGGTCGCCCAAAAGGACGACGGCCAGATTACGCTGCGGCAGGAAGCGACCGGCAAGGAATTTCAGGTCCCCTTCACGAAGAGGCTGGCGCAGCCGAGTCCGCCTCTCGCAGAGCCCCAGCTTGTATTCGACGTGGTTGGGAACTTCGCGCCGTCCTATACGGAATATGTGACGGATTACGTGCTGGCCGAAGTGTGGCTGCAGGGTGCGGATGGATTCCTCGTGCATGCCATGAAGGGCGCGCACAAGACCCAGACCCTCAAGGGGCAGAAAGCAAAATAGCGGACTGTATGGGGAAGGCCAAGAGCCGCGGAGTTAAAGGACAACTCCGCGCTACCTGCTCCCACTCCCGAGGTGCGCTACTCAATCCGCAGTGCGTTCATGGGCGAAATAGACGCTGCGCGGCTGGCCGGAATTATGGTTGCGAAGAATGCGCAGAGGGCGAGCGCGCTCGCAGCCACGGTCAGCGCTAATGGGTCCCAACTGGTAACGCCATAGAGCTGTGCTGAGATCAGACGTCCGGCGCCGATGGCCAGCGGCAACCCGAGCACCAGCCCGATCATCACGCGCTTAAAGGCGCCGCGTAGTACCAGTTGGACCACCTTCGCGCGATCGGCGCCAAGCGCCATGCGAATGCCGATTTCGTTCGTTCGCTGCGCAACCGTGTAGGCCGTGACGCCGTACACTCCAACTGCCGCCAGCAGGAGAGCGATAATCCCGAACAAGCCCGCGAGGCTGGCAACTGCACGCTCTTGATCGAAGGAGAGAGCAATTTGCTGCTCCATAGTCCTGACGCTGGTGAGGGTCAGGTTGGGATCGACTTCCGCCAATGTCCTCGTCAGCAGCGGCTCGAGCACGCCGGGAGGGGCGCCGGTCGCCAACATGATTCCCCCGATAAAATGCGAGCGCAGCTCGACCCTCTTCAGCAGGTCCTGCTTGTAGTCGACATTTTGAGCGAGCGGCACGAAGAACATGGGCAGCGCCGGCCGATTTAACCGCCAGCCCGCAAACTTCGCGTCCCGCACGACGCCCACGATGCGGAATGTGGCGGAATTCTCGGGCAGGTCCAGGCCGAAGTGCTGATCCAGCGGGTCTTCGCCGCTCTTGAAAAAGCGCTTCACGAAAGTTTCGTTCACAATCGCCACGGGCTCCGTAGTTTCGTTGTCTGAGGCAGTAAAAGCCCGCCCACGCAAAACTGCTATGCCAAAGTTCTGAAGATAGTCGTGGCTCACTCGGTCCCATGATGCGGCGGATTCCTCGCTCATTTTGGGAGCAGGATGGCCGGCCACGTAAATGAGTTCCCCCCAGTTGTTGGTGAGCGGGTTATAGAGCGCCAGTCCGCTTCCCCGCACTCCAGGCAGGCGATTGAGGCGTATCTCAAGCTCACGGTAGAGCGCGGCCAACTTGGCCTCAGTGTAGCTGGCCGGTGGGTTGTGCAGCGCCACCAGCACGCGCCCTTGAACTTGATATCCAAAGTCCTGATGCTCGAGTTTGTTTAGGCTCCGCGCCAGCATCGTCGCACCGGCAACCAAGACAACCGACAATGTAGCCTGCACGATCAGCAGCCCTTGGCGTGTGAGAGAGGAACGATCGCTCGTACCGCGGCCCGACCCGTGCAAGGCTTCCGCGGGATCGGTACGTGTGGCAAACCATGCGGGAACCGCACCAAAAATGACTCCCGTTACCAGGGCCAATCCGAAGGAGAACGCCAGGACCCCGAAAGACGGCATGGGGCTGATCGGCAGGAAGTGTGCGCTGTGGAAGGCAAGCGTGAGCAGCAGGCGCGCCCCTGCCACGGCCACCAGAAGTCCCACAATGCCGCCGCCCATCGCGAGGAGGACGCTTTCCGTGAGAGCCTGCGAAATAATCTGCCGCGGTGTGGCGCCAAGGGCCAGGCGCAGTGCGGTTAGCCCGCGACGCGTTACCGCGCGAGCCAGCAGCAAGTTCGCGACATTGGCGCTGGCAATCAGCAGCACCAGGCCGCAAACGGAGAGCAGGATCTGAAGGCTGCGCCCGTACTCTTCCTTCATCTCGGCGACGCCGGCGCCTGCGGGGACGACGTTGATCACTTGCCTGGGAAGCATGCGGATCACGTCCTGCATCCAGTTGGCTGGATATTCTGAATCATGCTCCATCCATTGGCGCAGCACCCCAGTGAGGCGCGGAGCCATTCCGTTAATTGAAGCTCCCGGCCGCAAGCGGCCCATCGCACGCAGCCATGCGGGCACGGACTGGTGCAGCAGTTCGCCTTCGCCGTCAATCAAGGGCTCCTGCTGCACGGGGATCCAAATATCGGGAGGGTCACTGCGGAGCGTTTCGCCGAAGAAGCCGGGGGGAGCCACTCCGATTACGGTAAACGGATGGCCCTCCACAACGAAGGTCGAACCCACTACCGACGTATCGCCGGCATAGCTGGTCTGCCAGACACGATGGCTGAGTACAGCCACCGGCGGCGCACCTGGCCTGTCGTCGTCAGGGCTAAGCACTCGCCCACCGAAGGCGCGCACTCCAAGCATTGAGAAATAATTCCCGGTGACGTACTCCGAGCGCACAGGCCTGGCAGCCAATTCGCCTTCACGCCGCACGCTCTGGAGCGCACCGCCGGCCTGGAAAGCGGCCAACTCTTCAAATTCGGGTGTTTCCGCCTTCAGCCGTTCATACAGAGGAAACGAATACATTCCCCAGCGGTCCTGCGGTCCCCCTTCGACACAGCAATCGTCGCCATCGCCGACACGGTAGAGTCTCCCGGGATCAGACACCGGCAGGGAGCGCAGCATCACCGCATGAACCAACGTGAATATTGCCGTGGTTCCGCCGATTCCCAAAGCCAGGGTGAGTACGGCCGCACAGGTAAAAACAGGCGACCGCCGGAATTGTCGCACCGCGTAGCGAAGATTGCTGAACAGCTTCTGCATTACGGACCTCCCAATTCCCCTACGAAGATGAGTTGCCGCAGGTTCCGGTAGAATCGAGACCCCCTGCCCACTGCTCGGCAGTCAGGCACAATTCCACTTGACGCTGTCTCTTTTGACGCGTTGGGGATTAGTTTGTAAGCAGAGCTGCCCGGCCCGCGCCAACACTGATCGCCGCGCAGCCTCTCGTTGCTGCGGGACTAGGCGTGATTCTGCCCGCGTAACGGCGTACACACGGGCAATATAAGACTTGCGACAGACGGCGTTAGCGATGGCGTGATCCGCGGGGTGGCGCAGACCCGCCCACCATTAAGATCGGCGGACCTTCGGCCGCGGCGGGTCCGCGTCATGAGATTCAGGGCACCGGATCCGTTGCGAGGGGGAAGGGGTCTTGCCGCTAGTCGAACCGGAAGCTCGACCGCGGCCACGGGTCAGGAGAGGAAACGAGGCGGCGGTCGAAGGGGCGGGCGCAGCGGTTAAGAGCAGTGACAAGTGGCGAGTGACGAGTGACGAGCAAGGCGCCGCAGACATCAAACCGAAGGTGTGAAGAAATTGCAGGCCGCTGATTGACGCGGACAAACGCTGACGAAAGCACGTCTCTTATCTGCGTTGATCGGCGCTTATCTGCGACTGAAGTTGATTGTTTCACAGCTTCACCACGACGTCTGCGCCACCCACGGGACTGTGCCTTTTCTTTATGCAACCTTCGTTTCAATCGTGTGGATGCAGGCTGTCCAAATGAGCTGGGGGCTGACTGGAAATACCAATTGCAGTGGGCTGAGGCTCGCCCGATGCCGGCTGAGCTTCGGGCTCTTGTGCGAACGAACAAGGCACCTTCGCCGAACCATCTAGTTGGCTTGAGCGTAGTAGCCGCGGCGAACTCGGACTCTGTAGTTCCGGTTGCGCACGCGCACACGAATCTTGCGAAAAGATCCGTCACGCAGGTTATTCGAGGGTGAGTACCCAAGGAAGTACTGAGCGCGTAGCTCGTCGGCAATTTCCCGAAAGGCCACACCGGTGTCGCGCGCGTGGTTCACCCGAACCATCTGGCCCCCCGTCTCCCCCGACAACTTCTTCAAAACCGGATTGCCTCTAAAAGTCAGACCTTGCGCCCAATAAAATGAGTCGTCGCTGAGGGCCACGGAATAGATGATGACATCGGCCTTCTCCGCAGCTTCGAGCGCCCCGTTGGACGTCACCTTGCTGCCCTGATCTTCGCCGTCGGTGAGCATGATGAGCACCTTACGTCCCACATTACTCTTCATCAGCTCATTGGAGGCCAAGTAGAGAGCGTCGTAAAGGTGAGTGCCGCCGACACTCGGGCCCGCCGACGGCTCCGGTAGAAGCTTGTACCCGCCTTCATTAATCACTGTGCTGTCGATGGCGCGCGCAAGCAGGCGCTGTTCACTGGTGAAGTCCTGAAGCAGCTCAACCTCCACGTCGAATCGGAGGACAAAAGCCGAATCCTTGGGGCGCAGCACTTGTTGGATGAACGCCCGGGCTTGTTCTTGCTCGGTTGCCAACAGTTGCTCCTGGCTGGAGCTCGTGTCAATCATGATGCCAAGCGTCAGTGGGCTGTCTGTCTCGCGAGAAAAATAACCAATCTGTTGTGCGACGTCATCCTCGGTAAGCTTGAAATCTTCCTTATTGAGATTCGGGATCAAACGGCCTCTGTTGTCCTTGACGATCGCGTAGACGTTGACTACCACAGTTGAAACCTTCAAGGTCGCTTGCGGCAGCGAATTGATCTTCTTTTCCTGGTTTGGCGGCTGGGGTGCCGCCAGAACCGTGAGGCAGAAGCTTAACAACGGAGCCCATCGCATCGCGGCAAGGACTTTTGTGTGGTGCGTCAAGGCATGCTCCCTCCGAGCGTTGCCCGCGTCCAAACTGGTTGTTTGGGTCTCAGAGCCAAAGATTCCCGAAAAAGGGTCGGGGGCAAGCCTGTCCTGCAATTGAAGTGATGGTGCAAGAAGGCTTGCCCTCCATATCGGGCCGTCCAACGGTGCTTACTACCCACCCATCGCAACCGGGACGCGTTCGAGGAGTTGAGGTGCCTGAACGATGAACTGCCTCCCAGTCTTAGGTACTGAGTATTCGAGAGTCAAACCCAGGTCTGCCAGCCGCAGGGCACGGATTGAGTAGTTTCCTCCACTGCGGACAAGGATCAGTTCGCTACGGTCAAAAGTCTGGCGGTCGTAGGTCGCCTGGTTCAAGATCGTGTCTACGGGCTCGGTTCCTCGCCAGATGGTGACCATCCCCGTACTCGTGGCATGGTCGAGGGTGAACGAGTAGTCGCCGGGAGGCAGAACTGTGTGTCCCCACCGTGCTTCGAGGGACAAAGTGAATCTCCCGTGGTAAACCCCTTGTGCGCTTGCGAGGTTTGCAGTGAAGCAACCTGCCAAAAGCGCAAGGCCGAGAGGTGCAACTAGCTTGAAACTTCGATTCAGAGTCATAATGGTCCTCCATGTTTCAATGTGGCAGCGACGGCTGCGTCCTGCCCTGGCGGGGAACGGGTGTATCGCCCACGCACAGCCAGTTTCCCTGAGGTTAACTGCGACTTCAATGCACCAGAGGTGAACTTTTGTTGAACTTTGTATGAACAGGTAACTTGGTGAGAACAAAAGGGGAATTCCTGCGGGACGACGAGGAATCTCGCAAGTCCTTTGTTTCCAGGGAGAGATTCCTCGCAGGGTTTACCCTGAGCGGGCAGAGCGCGATCCTTCGCTGCGCTCAGGATGACAGCGAAGGGGTCGGAATGACAACGTTCACAAAGGTTTCTCAGTATCCTGCCAGAAGCCGCTGGAAGGGAGAGGCCAATCAACATGAAGATCATTCTCTTTGGGGCTACGGGTATGGTCGGGCAGGGTGTCTTGCGAGAATGCTTGCTCGATCGCGAGGTGGAAAGCGTCCTCACGATTGGCCGCAATGCGACGGGGCAACAGCACGAGAAGCTGCACGAAATCGTGCACAAGGACTTCTCCGATTTCTCCGCTATCGCGGGGAGCCTCTCGGGTTATGACGCGTGCTTCTTCTGTCTAGGTGTCTCCTCGGCAGGAATGACGGAGCAGGAATATCAACGCGTGACGTACGACATCACAATGGCGGCAGCGCAAACCTTGGTCAAGCTAAACCCAGACATGACGTTCCTCTATGTGTCGGGAGCGGGCACCGACAGCTCCGAGCGCGGTCGCGTGAGGTGGGCGCGCGTGAAGGGCAAGACCGAAAACGCACTGCTGCGGTTGCCCTTCAAGGCGGCGTATATGTTGCGTCCCGCCTATATCCAGCCGATGCACGGAATTCAGTCGAAGACGAGACTGTACCGAGCGCTCTACGCTGTGATGGCGCCGCTCTATCCCGTGTGGAAGGCCCTCTTGCCAAAGTACGTGACGACGACGGAACAGGTAGGCCGCGCGATGATCAAAATCGCCAAACTCGGCACCCCAAAACGTGTGCTCAAGAACCAGGACATCAACAGTATCGGATGCAGTAGGACCAAGGTGTCGGAATCGTCGGTCGGAAAGGCGGCAGTGTAGGGCCGCGGAAGCCTCAGGAGAGGTAGAACAGTGTGGCCCTTGGCCGCAACCAAAAGCAGATTCTTCGCTACGCTGCGCTCCGCTCAGAATGACATCTCCGCTTTCTTCGCCTGCCGCGAAGAAGTTGCACGCTAGTGCTACAGCCAAAACCCGACCGGACTATTGCATTCAGAGGCGCTCGGCTGTATGTTATCGGGCGGTCGAAAATGGAAAAGGGAAATTCCGCTTTACTTGGCTTCCGCCCGTCAAGACATCGGGTTTCTCAAGGGCCGGTGATCCCTGCATCGAGCCACTTGGCGTAGCTTGTTGGATTGAATCAGGGATTCGACATGTATCACCGCTACCACCTTCAGACGAGCCCCGCGCCCGAAATCGCGCCTTTCCCGAATCGCACACGGGTGAAAGTCAGCAAGCGTGGCTTGGCCATGCACCTGCTCAAAGGGCTGGTCCGCTATCGCCGAAACCCGGAAGTTGCACTGAGCCGGCCCTGCGTGTACGGCGTCTTCTCCGGGCCGGTGGGGGGATTCGCTCCCCGGAGCAACTCGTGCGTAGGATGCCTGCGCTGCACGATTGAGAACCCCGAGATGGTCCAGGTACAGCTAAATCCGGAACACCAGCATCTGGGCGACTCGTACTTCACACCCGAGCACGTGGACACGACTTGCTATGAAGCACGCACCGGGAGGGTACCCGTAAAGGGCGCGGGCTACCGAGGCCCCTTCGGAGGCGAAGGCTGGGACGGCATGTGGACCGACATGTCGGAGATCGTACGTCCCACACGCGACGGGATTCACGGCCGGGAGTTCATTTCGACAAGCGTGGATATTGGTCAGAAGCCACCCTTCCTTTCTCTTGACGAACAGGGGGTAACGACTGGGGAAAGCGTGCAGACTTTTTCCATTCCAATTCCGGTTTTCTTCGATGTGCCGCCGGCATCTATCCACTCCCGCAAATTCCTCGAGATCCTTGTGGAAGCAGCGCAAGAGGCAGGGACGCTGCTCGTCTTGCCGGCCAAGGTGCTCAGCAAATTCGCGTTTCAGGGACAGCAGATCGTTCCGCTGGTGGGCCGCGAGGACGCACAAACACTCCCCAAGCTCCGCTTCATGCCACGAATGATAGAGCTCGAGAGCGGGAACGAAGGGTTGCTAAAAGAAACTCGGGCTCGCTTCCCCGAGGTCACGATCTGCTTGCGCTACGAGCTTGCCTCGAAGGAGGAGCTATTAAGGCACTATCACTCGGGGTTCCGAGTGTTCCACCTGGTGGCCAATTATCATGGCCGGGGACGGAACGGGCGGTTCGTGCTGGACCTCATCCGGGAGGCGCACAAAACCTTTGTCGAGGCGTCGTGCCGGGATGAGGTGACGCTGCTGGGGAGCGGCGGGATCATCGCCGCCGAGCATGTTCCCAAAGCCATTATCTGCGGTCTGGATGCCGTCGCCCTTGACACACCGCTTTTGGCGGCCCTACAGGCGCAGTTTGTGGAGGAGTGCGCCGAGCGGGAGAAAAGCCGCTTCAAGCTACCTAGAAGGCTCGCCGTCGACTGGGGCGTCCAGCGCCTCAAGAACTTCCTGACTTCTTGGCGCGACCAATTGCTCGAAGTGCTGGGGGCGATGGGCTTGCGGGAAGTCCGCCGGCTCCGCGGTGAGATGGGGCGTGCCATGTTCCAGAAGGAGCTGGAGCGCGAAGCGTTTTCCGGGATCGAAGGCTATGGTAGTGGGTCAATTTGATGCTGTAGCGGGGAGTTTACCTCGCCAAATGGCGGCGTAAAGCCGCCTCTACATCAAATTGACCCACTACCAAGGCAATGGCCAATAGCATGAAGAGCACCGAGCAGCTCATCGTCGAGAAACATACCGCCTCTCTGCATCAAGGCTTTCACCTCTGGCCGGAGTTGAAGAACGGCAAGCTGCCTGCACTGGGCGACCACCGCTGGACGGCGGACTTGATTCTCTCCACCTGGGTGCAAGCCGAAACCGGGAAGCCGCCCAGCAACGGCCTGGAACACCGCGTGGGCAATTCCGGTGGCGGCTTCGACGTGCTGGATTTCAAATTCCTGCCTGAAGATCGGCGCCTGTCCAACGACGTGGCAGTTGATCTCTCCATCCCGCTCAATCGCCGACCCTACGATCGCCAGATCGAGATCCCTATCCCCTTCTATGGGGCGGGCATGTCCTTTGGCTCAATCAGCGAGCAGGTGATGTGCGCCAGAGCCAAAGCGGCCCAGGCATGGAAGACCTTCACGTGCACCGGTGAAGGAGGATACCCGGACTCGCTGCTCGCCTACAAGGACCACGTAATCACCCAAGTTGCCACCGGCATGTTCGGAGTGAGAGAGGAGACCATCCAGCGCGCGCCGATTGTCGAGTTCAAGTATGCCCAAGGGGCCAAGCCGGGCCTGGGCGGACACCTGTTGGGCGATAAGGTGACGTCCAGCGTTGCCAGCATGCGCGAGTCGCTTCCCTGGGTCAGCCTCTTTTCGCCCTTCCCATTTCACAGCGTCTATTCAGTGGAGGACCACAAGAAGCACGTGGATTGGATCAAGACCATCAACCCGGAAGCACTCATTTCCGTGAAGGTCTCGACGCCCACGGATATCGACATGGTAGCCGTGGGGAGTTATTACGCCGGGGCGCACATCGTGTACATTGACGGAAGCTATGGCGGGACTGGCGCGGCCCCGGAAATCGCTAAGAAGACCATCGCCATGCCCATTGAGTTTGCCATCCCCAAGGTCCATCGCTACCTGCTGCAAGAAGGCATTCGACAAGAGGTCGTGGTGATGGCCGGCGGTGGCATACGCACTGCTTATGATCTTGCCAAGGCAATTGCTTTGGGCGCCGATGGGGTCGTCCTGGGCACTTCCGAATTGGTGGCCTTGGGCTGCACCCGCTGTAGCAACTGCGAGCGCGGCCGCGGCTGTCCCTTTGGGCTCACCACCACCGATCCGGAGCTATCGCAGTTGGTCGAAATAGACTGGGGCGCCGAGCGGCTCGGCAACCTGTATCGGTCCTTCCAATGGCAACTCAGCGATCTGCTGCGCAGCCTGGGGCTCACGAGCATTCGCGATCTCGTGGGCAGAACTGATTTGCTCATCTATCGTGGTCGCGCGGGAGCGCGGTGATGATCTCACCAGAAACGATCGCCAAGATCCTCGCCTCCAGGAAGTCTCTCATCCCGGAAGGCGCTGGACATTTAACCCCGCGCAAAGCCGAGGCCGAAGGTGGCTGCGCCGTCATCGGAATTGCTTCGAGCGAGAGGATTCCGGGACGCCATCTGTTCCAAGCCTTGGAGCAAATGCGCAACCGAGGCAACGGCAAAGGAGGCGGCATCGCAGCCGTAGGGCTGGTACCCGAGGACTTGGGTGTCACTCGGGAGATTCTGGAAAACGACTACCTGCTCGCCATCGCTTATCTCGAGACGAGCGCAAGGTCGGAAGTCGAACGAAGCTGCATCGAGCCGACGTTTGAAATCCATCATGCCCAGGCCCTCCCCAGCACCAATGACTCGCGCATCCTCGAGAGGCTCGACGTCAAACCTCCGGAAGTTTTCCTGTACTTTGGGCGAGTGCGACCAGAAGCCATCGAAGGGTTCAAACAGAGGAATGGCCTGGAGGCGGCAGTGGCGCCGCCCACATCCCCGGAAAGCATTGAGGACGAAATCGTCTACCAGAACAGCTATCGCTTGAACCGTGCGTTTTACGCGTCTACTGGCGAGAAGCGCGCTTTCGTCCTATCGCACGGCAAAAACATGTTAGTGCTCAAGATGGTCGGTTACGGTGATGACGTGATCCGCTATTACCAATTGGAGAATACGCGCGCCCACGTCTGGATCGGCCACCATCGCTACCCCACCAAAGGCAAGGTTTGGCATCCGGGCGGTGCGCATCCCTTCGTCGGACTTCACGAAGCCCTGGTGCACAACGGCGACTTCGCCAACTATGCCTCGATCTGCGAGTACCTCGCGCAGCGGAACATCTACCCTCTCTTCCTGACGGATACGGAAGTTTCGGTCCTCCTCTTCGACCTTTTCCACAGGACGTACGCTTACCCACTGGAGTACGTCATCGAGTCTCTGGCGCCCACCACGGAGCGGGACTTCGCGCTGCTGCCTGAAGAAAGGCAGTCAATCTACCAGCGGTTACAAACCGTGCACATTCACGGCTCGCCGGATGGGCCCTGGTTCTTTCTTATCGCCCAATCTTCCCCGGCACAAGGCGAGTACCGCTTGATCGGGATCACCGACACCAGCATGCTGCGTCCGCAGGTTTTTGCCTTGCAGGAAGGTCCGGTCTCAGTCGGATTCGCAGCCTCGGAGAAGCAAGCCATCGACGCTGCTTTGGAGAGCCTTGCCCGGGAAGATCCGCGATTCTGGTTGCACGCCGATCGCTACTGGAACGCTCGTGGAGGTAGCCACACGGACGGCGGGGCGTTCATTTTCACCGTCCATGCCAACGGGAATGGCCATGCCAAGCTGCAATGCACGGACAAGTTCGGCAGGGCCGTCAGGTCTGGTGCGCAGCAGAAGCCGTACGATGGGCGTGCAACCGCTGTGCGGACCGATATGGCGCTGCCCGACGTTCCCGTTGATGAGCTGTTCGCCTGGGTTAAGGAGCAGTTGTCGGGGTGGGACTATGGAAACCTGCTCGCGTTTCTCAAGGCCCTGGAGCGCGCTGCCGACAGCGGCAATGACCGCAAGCGTGCCTTGGAAGCCGTCACGCTGCTGATGGACCGTCGCTACCCCACGGGCGCGATGCGGCGCAGCAGCTTGCTCTCGCTCTTCGATCAGAGCTTGGGAGTGATCGTCGAGTCTGTCCGCCGATCCCCTTCCGAAGCCTATGTCTTCGTGGACAATTGCAGTCCTGTGCCAAGTCCATCCGGGCAGGCGCAAACGGTTGTTCTAGACGCTCGCGGCTTTGCGGCAGAAGGTGAACGCTCGCTGGCCCGCAAAATCGTTTGGCTTTACCAGCGCGGCTTTCGAGATTTCATGCTGGCTCACGTCAAGGGGCATCGGTTTATCGCCAATGGCCTGGGCGCCGGCACTCAAGGCGTCCATATCGACGTCTACGGCTCCTCAGGAGACTATCTCGCCTCCGGCATCGACGGAGCGGAGGTGGTCGTTCACGGCGACGCCCAGGATCAACTGGCCCAAATCATGAAAGACGGCACGCTCGTCGTCTATGGCAGTGTCGGCCAGACGTTCCTCTATGCAGGCAAAGGTGGGCACGCATTCGTGCTGGGGAACGCAGCCGGGCGTCCCCTCATCAACGCCGTCGGAAGGCCCCGCGTAATCATCAATGGCACCTGCCTTGATTATTTGGCCGAGTCGTTCATGGCGGGCGACCCACTCGACGGCGGCGGCTTTGTTGTCCTCAACGGAATTGCCTTGAGTGACCAGGGGGAGGTCGTCGAACTGGATACTCCCTACCCCGGCGGCAACTTGTTTTCGCTCGCTTCCGGCGGAGCGATTTACATTCGCGACCCGCATGGGAAGGTTTCCGAGGAGCAACTCAACGGCGGCCAGTTTAGCCCGCTCGAAGAACATGACTGGGCGGTGATCCATCCCTTCCTGGAAGAAAATGCGCGGCTGTTTGGAATTCCCGTGGCGTGGCTGCTCGAGGTCGATGGAAAGCCTTCGCTTCCCTCCCAGGTGTACCGGAAAATTCATCCTCGGGCGATCGGCGCGCTTCAACCCGAGGAGGCCTGGGTGAAGATGCATGTGTGAGCCTGTGCCTGCGCGAGGTGTTGTCGATCCCCTCGGCTAAGCCATCCCTGTCCCTACCCATAATCTCGTTCAAATTGAAATCATTGATCCTATCGAGTGCCGTTGTTATACGGATTGTTTGTCATTTGTAGAGGAAGAAACCACCGCCTGTCATTCTGAGCGTTTATAGCCGAAAGCGGCTATCCGTGATGTCAGAAACGGGTACTGAAAGGGAGGATCGCTGGGAGCGTGGCAGGCCTCGGCAGGGGCCAACCGTGAGTAGCCGCAGGTTTGAACCTGCGGACAGCGAAGCCCACCCGACCGCCCAACCCCGACGGGGTTGACCCTACGAACGTTCGGCCCCTCCATGGCTGGGACGATCCCGCGGCTTCCCTTTCCGTAGGTTTCATCCCGCGTGGCGGGACTACTCGCGGTATGCCGCTTCGTGGCACTCGCGATGCGGCGACTGAACGACGGGCTCAGGGGGCGTTCGGGGGGCCCCAAGGCACGAAAAAACGCCAGGCGCTCCACGAAGCTAACTTGTTCAAACAAACCGAGTAATTCATCGGGTTTCTGGAGAGCCCGCCTTGCCGGACCGGTTGAGGGGGTCACTGCGGAACGAATAGGAAAGGTGTTTCCTGAATGCCCCTTATGTGAACAGCATTGGACCTAAGGGCGGTTCAGCGCCCAGGCATGTGAGAAGATGCACTAAAAACTGAAGACCATTTGAAAATCAATGCGGCGGTTCATCGCCTGGGACTGGCCACCTCCGCCGCCGCCGAAAACGCCACCCAGCGAGTTCGACTGGTCGAAGAGCCGCGAACCGACCACACCAACGGGTGAACCGAGATTTACGTTGTTCAGGACGTTGCGTGCATAGACGCTGAACGTGAGGTTGTAGCGTTTGGTCCCGGTATTCCCTGGACCAAAGATGCCGCCACCCCGTCCAGCACCGCCGCCCATTCCGCTGGGACCAAAGCCACCGGCGCCACCGCCACCACCTCCCCGGCCACCACCACCGCCACCTCTGCCTCCGCCGAACCCACCGCCACCGCCGGTGGACGCCTGTCTGCTAACTTCTTTCCCAAAGGCAAAGGTCTTGCTGAGGCGCAGGTTCAGGGTGAATTGTCCAGGACCGGTAAAGTAATTGGATGGGATGAGGGTTTGGCCGGCTTGCGGCGCAGTGTCGAAAGTGCCAAGGGATGTTGCCACGATATTGGAACCAGAGGCGCCGGCGGGGGCAAAGGCGGGCCGGGCGTTGAAAACTCCTGTCCCGAACAGATCCGGACCCACCGTAACGTTAAAGGGCGCCCCGGAGGCGGTGACCAGGAAAGGGCTTAGGCTAAAGCGATGCGGCAGATTCCAGGTGCCCGCCAGAAAGAGCCGGTTTCGAACGTCGAAGGACGCTCGCCCATAGCTCTCCAGAAGGTTGTACGGGTTCATGGCGACACTGGGATTGTTCCCCGTTGTGTCGGAATCAGCGTAGCTGAGCGTGTAATAGCCAAACAGCGAAAGTTTCGTGCTCAGACGCAGGTTGAAATTGGTAATCAGTTGGTTCTGGGTGAAGAGGCCAACGGAATCGTACTGATAGAGATCCCCGACGCTATTACCCAATGGCCGCAGACCGACCTCGGGGTCCCCCAGGGGAAACGTTCCTGGAAGGGGTGCGTTGATATCATTGAGTAGAAACTGATGAACTCCGTGGGAACGTAGATAGGTGACCGACACCGTCGCATTCTTTGAAACCTGTTGCTCGATACTCACCGCCGACTGCAAAACGTAAGGAGCTCGCAAATTGGGGGCGATCTGATAACTGGTGGGAAGGGAGCTGGAGAGGCTCGCCAGGGTGCTGAGGGGCGGAATGTCGGGGAAAAAGTTGGGCGACGGAATTTTTAACTGTTGTTGGTTGATGCCATTCAACCTTTCCGCTTCAAGCACGAGGTTGTACGGAAAGCGGTCGTAGAACACGCCAAAGCCCGCCCGCAAGACGGTCGCCGCCGGTCCCTTTTGCGCGCGATGGAGTCCCCAGGCAAAACCCACGCGCGGGGCAAAGTCAGAATGATCGTGGATGTCATTCTGCGTCTCCCAGCGCAGGCCCAGGCTAAGCGTCATGCTGGGGTGGAGTTGCCAGTCATCTTGCGCGAAGAGCCCCACGTCAAGCAGGTTGACGGTGGCGAGCGGGCGTCCGGCGACAATCAAAAACTGACTGGCCCCGCCCACCTCGCACCCGGTTCCCCCTCCCTCCGTACAGGCTTGGAGGGCTTGCTCCGCTGCCTGGTAGGCGTTGAGCGAGGGGAATGTGAACGTGCCGTTGAAGTTCGCGTCGGAAGTGTTCGAATCCTGCAAATCCCGCAAGCGGCCTCCTACAACCAAGGTGTGCTTGCCAAGAAAGAAGGAAGTCAGGTTTTGAAACTCGTAATGGTTCTGGGTATCGGAGGAGACCCCGCTTGCATTGCCGCCCCCCATGAAGGCCCCCAAAACAGAAATGGTGGGCTGAAGGATCTGGGCAGTCTGGTCAGTGTCGTCGTGGAGATATTGGAAGCGAAACTGGTTCAGCGTCTTGGCGCTGAACACCTGCGTGTCGCTCACCTGCACGGTATGTTCGAGGCCATGGGTGTTGTAGGCCTGCGTAGGGAGGTTGAGTTGCCCGATTCCGCCATTGCGCGTGTTGTTGTCAAAGAACTGGTAGCGAACCGTCAGGACGTTGTTGGCGCCCAATTGGTAGTCGAAGCGCGGACTAAGATTGGTGCGGGTGCTGGGACTCGCGACAGCCTGGCTCAGCGGTGTCTGGGTGAGCGTGGGGCTGAGAACAAAGGCGGAGACCACCGAGTTATCTTGAATGTCGCGGCGGAAGAACGTGAAGAAAAACGAGGCCTTCTTGCTGAGCGCATCCCCAACGCTCCCGTTGAAAAACTCCGAATGATAGCCCGGTTCCTGCGTCACGAGGGGGTTCCGCGAATTGAAAACTGAGTCATTCAGATTGCCTAGGACCTGGCCGTGCAACTGGCTCGCTCCTGGGCGGGTGGTGATTTCAATACGGCCATAGCCCAACTTGTCATATTCGGCGGAGAAAGGATTGTGGTTGATCCTGATTTCAAGAATATCCGCCTTGGGGGGAAGCTGCCCGGCCGTGAAGCCATCCACATAGATCTGGCCCCCATTGGGCCCCGCCGCCGGCCCCGCCAGCGCTTCCAGTTCGGACTGCAATTCATCGGGGTCATCCGAGAGTGCCTGCAGGTCCTCCCCCTTGATCACGAGGGAAGTGGCGCTCTCCTCTGGGGCGACGCTAACCTTCGTCGTTTGGTCCGAGACGGTGACTTGCTCCTTCTCCTCGGCGATTTGGAGCGTGATATCAAGCTTTCGGCCTTGGCCGGCGACAATTTCCACGCTCTGCTGCTCAAAAACAGCGAAGCCCTTGGCCTGAGCTCGCACCGCGTACTTGCCCGGCGCGAGTCCCCGGATCTCATAGCTCCCCTCGTTCGTCGCAACCCCGGAACTGGTTTGCCCGGAGGAAGAGACCGCCTCTACGCTGGCGCCCGGCACGGCGGCGCCGGAGGGATCTGACACTTGGCCACGAAGCGTGCCGGAAGGGATTTGGGCCAGCAACCGGCTCGGGGAAAATAACAGTAACGACAGCACCACGAGGGCTGCCACATGCAATCCAACGTTCCTAAGTCCCATCCCAACCCCTTTCCAGATGGTCGTCTTGCCATATATGGGCTGAGACGAAGCTGTCCACTTTAGAGTTTCAGTTCAAAACCGCTCTCTTGGAGATTCCGCAGCGCTGCTGGAGATTCCGGGCGAGTGGCCGCCCACTATCCGGGTAGCAGCACATTTCGGTATGCAAGTTACACAACCATAAGTGGATCGCTTCCGAGTGCGCCGCCCCGCGGGCGTCTGAGTCGGGCAGCGAGTTTGGAATCGTTCCTCGCAGTCTCATTTTCGCGCACCTCCGTCCCAAAAGCGGACAGCCACCGCCCGCGCAATTTCAGGTAGATTGCGCATTGTCAATAAGATACAGGCCATGTCGCTTGGCACCCTACGTGCTCTGTTCCCAGTGCAAGAGGAGCAGGAATCATGATGCACGACCTGCGCTACGCCTTGCGCATGCTGGAACGCAATCCCGGGTTCGCTCTAGTCGCGATCATTTCGATGGCTTTGGGGATTGGGGCCAACACGGCTATCTTCAGTCTGGCGGACTATGTTCTACTTCCGCGCTTGGCCGTGACTGACCCTTCGGCCATCATGGTGGTCCAGTCGCAATTCCGCGGCGAAAGCATCGGAAACATCTTCCAATACTCCGGTTTGTCCAACCCGGATTTCGAGGATTTCCAGAAGAAGAGCAATTCCTTCGCCGGTTTAACCGCCTCACAATACCTCCAGTTTGGCTTCGCCCCAGATCAAGCGGCGCAACCCCAGATGAAGTTCGGGGCGCTGGTGAGCGGCAATTTCTTTGACGTGTTGGGCGTGCGCCCGGACCTTGGGCGGAACTTCCGTCCCGACGAGGACAAAGTGCCGGGGCGTGATGCGGTGGTCGTCCTCAGCCACGTTCTTTGGGAAACCGAGTTTGCCTCGGACCCTGGCGTCGTGGGTCGAAGCATCTTCCTCAACAGCCTCCCCTTTACGGTGGTGGGTGTAGCACAGGAGTCGTTCACGGGGCCGAATGCCTGGATGCGCGCCGACCTGTATGTCCCCCTGGCGATGCAGCCCGCGCTGGCCGGCGGGTCCGGGCAGAATGAACTCGAAACGCGCGGACTTCGAGTGCTGACGGTCATGGGACGACTGAAGCCGGGAATCCGATTTGGGCAAGCCACCACCGAGACCAGGGTGATTGGCCAGCAACTCGCCCAGGCATACCCGAAGACGAACCGCACCTGCTCGTTGGTGGTTATGACCTACCGGCAATCCACGAAGATTGCGCCTGCCGTAACGCTTTTCCTTTTCCTGTCGGGGCTGGCCGGAGTGGTGCTGCTGATCGCTTGCGCGAACGTGATGAACCTCATGCTGAGCCGAGCCTCCGCCCGGGCGCGAGAGATCGCTGTGCGGCTGGCCATGGGAGCGGGGCGGGCCCGGCTGATCCGCCAACTGTTGACGGAGAGCCTGGTGATCTCCATCCTGGGTGGAGCGCTGGGGCTCCTTCTGGCGCAAGCGAGTGCGAATCGGTTTTCACAAATCCGCATCCCCATCGACGTTCCCCTCATGATCGATGTGAAACTCGACCCTCAAGTACTGCTGTTCGCGCTGTTGATTTCCGTGGCGAGCGCCGTCCTGTTTGGACTGGCTCCAGCGCTGCAAAGCACCCGGGCTAACTTGGTTCCCGCCTTAAAGGCCGGAGGGGCTGCTCCCGGCAAGCGGGGCCGATTCCTGGGAAGGAACGCGCTGGTGATGGCGCAGGTGGCGGGTTCGCTCCTGTTGCTGGTGGTCGCAACCCAAGCATATCGCGGGGCGGGGAACCTTCTCTCCTCCCCGGCCGGCTTCCGTACGGACCACATTCTCATGGCCAGCTTTAACCCCACTCTGGCTCGGGACTCGACGGAGCAAGCGAACGAATTCTACCGGCGATTGCAGGAGCGGGCGCGTACTCTGCCGGGTGTGAAGTCGGCAGCTCTGGCACAGGCAATGCCCATAGTCCCGGCGTCACCTGCGATCCGGGTCATCCCCGAGGGTGTCCAATTGCCCACCGGAACCGAGGCGGTCAGTGTGTTTTCGAACACCGTCAGCGACGGCTACTTCCGCACCCTCGGCGTGCCCCTGGTGGAGGGCCGCGAATTTGCAGTGACGGATCGGGCGGATTCCGCGCCCGTGGTGATCGTCAACGAGCTGTTCGCCCACAAGTACTATCCGAATCAAGACGCGATCGGAAAACGGCTGCGATTGAATAGCGCGGAGGGACCGTTCGCCGAGATCGTCGGGGTAGCGAAGCAGGGTAAGTACTTTTTCCCGATCGAACCGCCGATGGAATACCTTTACCTGCCGCTGGCTCAGAACCCCACCGCAGCGATGACCCTGATGCTCGAAACCGAGGGACCTTCGGCCGGATTGGCCGGGCCGCTGCGCGACCTGGTGCGATCGCTGGACTCGCGCCAGCCGATTTATGGCGTCCGGACCATGGAGGAATTCTTCGACGTGCGCGCCCATAAGACGCTCGGTCTGTTTGTCGAAGCCATGGCCGGGCTCGGGGTGCTGGGACTGGTGCTGGCTTTGGTCGGGCTCTATGGGTTGATGACCTACTCCGTAAGCTTGCGGCAGCGCGAGATCGGAATCCGCATGGCAGTGGGGGCGGACCCAGCCGCCGTGGTCGGGATGGTGCTGAAGCAGGGGATGATTTTGGCCGGCAGTGGAGTCGTCATCGGCTTGGCCCTGAGTCTTGCCGCGGCTAAACCCATAGCCGCGTTGGCGGAAGGGCACGGTTTCAATTTGCCTCTCGTCGCGCTGGTCACCATCGCCCTTCTGGCCATGGCCGCTCTGGGCGCGTATATCCCCGCACGCCGGGCCTCGCGGGTCGATCCCAACACCGTCCTGCGGCAGGAGTAGGCTCGAACGCCGAGCCAAGCCCATTTGGAACTCACAGGGTCGTGAACACGAAATAGTCCGGGAACTTCGCCCCACTGTGCCACTGCCCGCGCTGGTCAAAGATTCGCTTCGCGGATTCTTCGTCTTTGAACTCAATCACATCGATCCACGGGCGCTGCTTCGTTCCCTTGAAGTGTTTCCACCACACCTGCCCTTCCACCGGCACCATTTTGGCTCCCAGGCGGACCTCCGTTCCCGGCGTCTCTGAAACAACCTCGATTCCGGAATTGCGCAGCATCGCCGGTAGGCTTTCGAGCGCGCTGGGTAAGTCCTACGCCAGCCTTGCCTGCTGAAGCGGCCGGGTGAGATCACCAGGGCGATCCATAACTTTTCTGAAATTATCCATAAAGCTGGGTTGAGTTAGGGCATGCCTTGGCGATGCTAGCAGCAGGAGTGTGACGCCGAAGACCCACACAATGAACGGCAGGCGGATGAATAAAGGGCTGATCTTTAACGTTGAATAGAAGGCTGACATGATGTTTTTCCATAGCGATAGACGTTGAGCATCTTGTAAGGCAGCCACCATGACTCGAAGAGTTCGATAACCTCTCATTTTTCCTGCTGCTGAACACATCCGCTCGGAATAATCAAAGCTCTTGCTGAGCTCATCGGCGCCTATGGAAACCAGGGTGAACAGCAGCAGCACGCAGAAAGGGCAGAGGTGCGGGGCGAGAAGTCGTGATTTCTCCTGGGCTCCCACATGCCGATGTTACGTCCGGGATAAAGACCGCGTCAATCGGGAGTAAGACCCCCGCATTGGTCTCTTCCCACCAGGTCCTGACCCTCGGCGAGTCTGCATCGCGGTAGAGCCCGCATAGCGCTAAGGGTGAGAAATCCAAGAACCTGAAATCGTAAGTTGAACGCAAAGGAATTAGCGCAAATCTGTAATATTTAAGGGATAACCCGTACGATTTCAGTAAGTTACATTGCACGAGTCCAACTTGCGCGAGGTTTGATTTTCACAAGACAGCTCATTGTCACGACACTACTTAGGCAGTTTTGAGTTTTTGAACTTCTGAATTCGGGTAGAAGTCGCCCGGCGGATCAGCAAAGGGAGAATCCAGGCTCATACGAGTTAGGTCGAGTGCCGATAGACATAAAGAGATTCTATGTCCATGAGTCAAAAGGGCGCAGCCATGTCCGTTCGTATGATGAAGATAATTTGGCTGCCCCTCTGTTCATTCCTGGTGCTCGGAATGCCACCCCAGACCTGGGCGCAGACCGACCTTTCGCAAGCCAGCCTCGAGCAACTGATGAGTATCGAGGTGACGAGTGTTTCCAAGAAGGAACAGAAGTTGTCTCGGGTGGCGGCGGCGATTTCTGTAATCACCCAGGAGGACATCCGCCGGTCGGGTGCCAGGAATATCCCGGACCTTCTACGCATGGTGCCGGGCATGGACGTGGCGCAGGTGGACGCGAACACCTGGGCGGTCAGTGCCCGGGGGTTCAACGACCTCTATGCCAACAAACTGCTGGTGATGATCGATGGCCGCAGTGTCTACGACCCCGCCTTCGGAGGTGTCCTCTGGGACTTGCAGGACGTGCCGCTCGAAGACATCGATCGCATCGAGGTGATTCGCGGTCCGGGCGCCACGATCTGGGGCGCCAACGCGATGAATGGCGTCATCAATATCATCCTGAAACGCGCCAAGTCCACTCAAGGCAGCCTGCTTAAGGCAGGAAGCGGGTCCAGCACCACCGCTCAGGGGCTCGTCCAATACGGAGGAAAGCTTCGTGGCCACGGTTTCTTTCGGGCCTTTGGGAAGTATTCAAACGACAGCAGCTTGACTTTCCCCTCCGGCGACCGTGCGGCGGACGGCTGGCACATGTCGCACGGAGGCTTCCGATCTGATTGGGACCTGACGGGGAAAGACTCTCTCACCGTGGAAGGAGACTTCTACAACAGTGACGAAGGCGAAACTCTAACCACCTTCCTGTCACTTACCCCTCCCTTCGGAGCGACTTTCAACGAGCGCATTTTTGCTCGGGGCGGGAACATTCTGGGACGTTGGGACCATAGGTTTTCAGACCGATCCGAGACGGCGCTCCAGATGTATTACGACGGTGGGCGCCGTCAGCAGTACGGCCTTCACGAGGATCGTGACACTTTGGATTTCGACTTCAAACATCATTTGGCTGTCGGGTCCCGCCAGGACCTGGTGTGGGGGTTCGGCTACCGGCGCGATTCATTTTACGTGCGACCGGGCTACTCGATCTCCATGATCCCTCCCGCCAGCGACGATCAGCTCCTCAATTCTTTCGTCCAGGACGAAGTCCGCCTCTCAGATTCCCTTTGGCTGACGCTCGGTTCGAAATTTGAGCACAATGCTTACACGGGCTTCGAGTATGAACCCGGCGTACGCCTACTGTGGTCCCCCAGCAACCGCCAAGCCGCCTGGGCGGCGATATCCCGCGCCATCCGGCAACCTACTCTCGAGGATGTCGCAGTCCGTTACAACGAGGCGGCGTTTCCTGGCCCCGACGGACTTGTCTCCCTCGTGAGTGCGTTCGGCAATCCCAACTTTAAATCCGAAGAGCTTCTGGCTTATGAAGCAGGATATCGGGCCCAGGCAAACCGCCGCATTTCCGGCGACCTCTCCGCCTTTTACAATGTCTATGATCACCTCCGGACCTATGAGCCTGGTGAACCCTTCCTCGAATCGAGTCCCTCTCCTCTGCACCTGGTAATTCCTCAAGTGACCATGAACAAGATGCACGGCAGTACTTACGGCGCGGAAGTCAGTTCGACCTTGAGTGTGTCGAGGTGGTGGAAGGTGAGTCCCGGATATGCGTGGCTCAAGATGAACCTACACACTGAGCCGGGGAGCCTGGATACAAATTCTCCGCAGGCCGTGGGCATGTCCCCACGACATCAGTTTCAAATCCGCTCCCGCATTGATCTGCCCCAGCATTTTGAGTTTGACAGCGGTCTCTACTACGTCGGGCGCCTCAGCGCTCTGGGTGTTTCAAACCACGCGCGCGTCGATGCACGCCTTGGCTGGCGCCCTGCCCGCTCCTGGGAGCTGAGTGTTGTAGGCCAAAACCTCCTCGAGCCTCGGCACCTGGAGTTTGTCGATTACAACGGCGTCCTCCAATCCACTCAGATTCCGCGGAGCGTCTTTGGAGAGATTCGTTGGTGGTTCAAGGAGGATTCGCCCTGAAGAGGGTTGTTATGGACATAAACACATGCCAGAAAGGCTGCCCGGTTCGCCCAAGGGACAGAATCTGGGGATACCTTTGTGCATTTCTTGTATTCGGACTCCCCACCGGGGCCAGGGCGCAGACCGACCTTTCGCAAGCCAGCCTCGAGCAACTGATGAACATCGAGGTGACGAGTGTTTCCAAGAAGGAACAGAAGTTAGCCCGGGTGGCAGCGGCGATTTTCGTAATCACGCAGGAAGACATTCGCCGATCGGGCGCCAGGAATATCCCGGACCTTCTACGCATGGTGCCGGGCATGGACGTGGCGCAGGTGGACGGGAACACCTGGGCGATCAGTGCCCGCGGTTTCAACGATAACTTGGCCAACAAACTATTGGTGATGATTGATGGCCGCAGTGTCTACGAACCGACATTTGGAGGTGTCTTCTGGGACTTGCGGGATGTGCCGCTTGAAGACATCGATCGCATCGAAGTGATTCGCGGCCCGGGCGCCACCGTTTGGGGCGCCAACGCGATGAATGGCGTCATCAATATCATCCTGAAGAGCGCCAAGTCTACTCAAGGCAGCCTAGTTAAGGCAGGAAGCGGGTCCATCACCACCGCTCAGGGGCTCGTCCAATACGGCGGTAAGCTTCGTGGCCACGGTTTCTTTCGTGCCTTCGGGCAATATCTCAATAACAGCAGCCTGGTTCTCCCCTCCGGCGCCCGTGCGGCGGACGGCTGGCACATGTCGCATGAAGGCTTCCGGTCTGATTGGGACCTGACGGGGAAAGACGCTCTGACGGTGGAAGGCGACTTTTACAGAAGTAACGAAGGAGACACAGTCGATAGCTTTGTATCACTTGCTCCGCCCTTTCAAGCCGTCTTCAACGAGTTGGTTTCCGCCCAGGGCGGAAGTATCTTGGGGCGCTGGGGCCATAAGTTCTCGGACAGGTCGGATGCGTCGGTGCAGATCTACTACGACGGAGTGCGCGGCACACAGTACGGCGGGCATGAGGATCGCGACACCTTTGATCTCGACTTCAAATACCATCTGGCGGTCGGCTCTCGACAGGACTTGGTGTGGGGACTCGGCTACCGGCGCGATTCACTTTACGTGCGACCGGGCTACTCGATCGCCATGATCCCTGCGGGAAGGTCTGATGACTTATTCAGCTCTTTCGTTCAGGATGAAATTCGCCTCTCGAACCCCCTCTGGCTGACGCTCGGTTCAAAGTTCGAGCACAATAGTTACACGGGCTTCGAGTATGAACCCGGCGCACGCCTACTGTGGTCCCCCAGCAACCGCCAGGCCGCCTGGGCAGCGATATCCCGTGCCATCCGGCAGCCTACCCTTGAGGATATTGCTCTCCGGTTCAACGAAACGGCAATGCCTGGTCCCGATGGGGTTCCTACCTTGGTGAGTGTGTTCGGTAATCCTCACTTCCAGTCTGAAGAACTTCTTGCCTATGAGGTGGGGTATCGTGCCCAGGCAAGCCGCCGTGTCTCCGCGGACTTCTCGGCCTTTTATAACATCTATGATCGCCTCCGGACCTATGAGCCTGTTGAACCCTTCCTCGAATCGAGCCCCCCTCCCCTGCACCTGGTAATTCCTCAAGTGACCATGAACAAGATGCACGGCAGTACTTACGGCGCGGAAGTCAGTTCGACCTTGAGTGTGTCGAGGTGGTGGAAGGTGAGTCCTGGATATGCGTGGCTCAAGATGAACCTACACGCTGACCCGGGGAGCCTGGACACAAATTCTCCGCTGGCCGTGGGCAATTCCCCGCGACATCAGTTTCAAATCCGCTCCAGCATTGATCTGCCCCAGCATTTTGAGTTTGACAGCGGACTCTACTACGTCGGGCGCCTCAGCGCCCTGGGTGTTTCAGACCACGCGCGCGTTGATGCACGCCTTGGCTGGCGCCCTGCCCGCTCCTGGGAGCTGAGTGTGGTGGGCCAGAACCTCCTCCAGCCTCGGCACATCGAGTTCGCTGACGAGACCCTGATCATATCAACCCAGATCCAGCGAAGCGTCTTTGGAGAGATTCGTTGGTGGTTTGGAGGGCGTTCGCCATGAGGAAGGTCAAAGAACAGGAGAAAGAAGCCTTTCTCCCAGGTGGCGCTGCAAACACGCCCGGTTGAAACCGGCTTTAAACAGTCCCGATGGCGGATTCGATGACTCGATTGTCAAAATCGGTGTTCGGCAACAGGACAGGAACTACGATTCCCGCGTACGAGTTGCGCAGTTTGGCGCGATCCGCTCCCGGGCTATTCAAGATTGAAATCGCGGACGGGTCGCATCGCGGTTGAAGCGACCACGCGTTTGCGCGGTAATTTCATGGCAGCACTAAGCAACGAGGCTCGCTCCGGCAACACGGAAACGGCAGCCCAGCCCAGCGCTGGCGGAGGGATTTCCTTCCACCGGTGGGTGGGGCCTCGCGGGCGTTTTCCGGGTGTCGTCTTCGTCCTTATAGGCCTGGCCGGAATAGGCAATTTGGGTGCTGTCTCGGCAAGTGCCCAGGGGCCCGGCGAGTATCAGGTCAAGGCCGCATTCCTGTACAACTTCACAAAATTCATCGAGTGGCCCGCTGGAATTTCCAGAGGTAACGGAGACTCCCTGATGGTGTGCGTTATGGGCGAGGATCCTTTCGACCACGCTCTCGAAGAGGTGGTGAAAGGGAAGAACCTTAATGGCAAGGCGTTTGAGGTTCGGCACGTTTCGAACGTTCAAGAGGCAAGGAGTTGCCAGGTCCTTTTTGTTAGTTCGTCGGAACGGAGGAAGGTACGTTCTATCCTGGAGGGTTTGAAAGGAGCCAGCGTGCTTACCGTGGGCGACACCCCGGGTGATGCCAAACAGGGGTGCATCATCGATTTTCTCATCGAAGACAGCAAGGTGCGGTTTGAGATCAATGTGGGCGCGGCCGACCTGGCAAATCTAAAGGTCAGCTCGAAACTCTTGAGTCTGGCGAAGGTTGTGTGGGAGTGATGCAGCGCGGTATGAATCATCTATTGACGAGTTGGCACGACCGGTCGGTGTGGCTGAAAAGGCTAGGCTCGAACATCTCGACCCGGATTTCAGGCCTCCTAAACGAGACTCGCGATGTTGGCAGCGACAGGCGTGACCCCAAGGTTTCGCGGGGATCTAAGGGGAGGCCCAACAGCGGTCGCTCGTTCAATGCGGGAAGGCCGACGGCAGGTTGTAAATAAGCGATGTTCAAGAACTTGAATTCTTCCCTGCAGCGCAAGCTCCAAGTCATCATCATGGTGACGGTCGGGGCCGCATTGATTCTGGCCTGCGCTGCATTCCTCGCGTATGACCTTGTCGCCTTCGGAGGCTCGATGCGGCGGGACCTTGAAACTCTCGCGGAGATCCTCGGGTCGAACAGCACTGCGGCGCTGACCTTCGGCGATCAGAAGGCGGCCAGGGAGCTCCTCTCGGCACTAAAGGCCAAGCCGCACATCCTGACCGCTTGCATCTATTCGACCGACGGCAAGCCCTTCGCCATCTATCGACGGGCCGACCTGAGCTCACCATTTGTGGTGCCCCCGCCCGAACCCGGCGGGAGCAGGTTGACCTCTGACCGTCTGATCCTCTTTCATCGCATTATGCTCTACGATCAGCTCGTCGGAACCGTTTACCTCGAGTCGGACTTGAAGGAAATCCAAGCGCGCCTCACGCGATTTGCCGGCATTGTGGCGATCGTTCTGCTTGGTACTTCACTGTTCGCGTTCCTGCTTTCCTCCAAACTGCAGGGGGTGATCTCAAAGCCCATCTTGCAGCTTGCCCACACCGCGCGGATGGTCTCAATCGAGAAGGACTATACCGTCCGTGTCGTCAAGCAGAGCGACGACGAGGTGGGGCGGTTGATCGACGGATTCAATGAAATGCTGGCTCAGATCCAGGGGCGAGATCAAGAGCTTCAGAGACATCGGGAGAATCTGGAAGAACAGGTTATGGCGCGCACCGCCGAGCTGACTCACATAAACGCCCAATTGGTCGAAGCCAGAGATAGGGCGGAGGCTGCCAACCGCGCCAAAAGCGAGTTCTTGGCCAACATGAGCCACGAGATCCGGACTCCCATGAATGGAGTGATCGGCATGACGGAACTCGCGCTGGACACCGAGCTCACTCATGAGCAGCGCGAGTACCTCAATTGGGTCAAGGTCTCCGCCGAGTCGTTGATGGGGGTCATTAACGATATTCTCGACTTTTCCAAGATCGAAGCCAGGAAACTCGATCTGGACCAGATCGTCTTTAACATAGAAAACTGTCTGGATGACACGCTCAAGTCTCTCGCGGTGCGGGCGCACCAGAAAGGATTGGAGCTGGTCAGCCGCATCCCACCAGGCATCCCCGTCTATCTGACGGGGGACCCCGCTCGCCTGCGGCAAATCATGGTCAATTTGATCGGCAACGCCATCAAGTTTACTGAGCATGGCGAGGTGCTGGCCAGTGTCGAGGAGGAGTCCCGTGAGGAAACTATACAGAACGTCATAAATAATTGCGCATCGTGAGAAAGTGTGGTTTCATGGAGTCATGAAACCACTTACCATCGCCGATGCGGCCACCATGGTTCTGGGACTCCAAGACGAGATTCGTCGTTC
>JBEKIZ010000013.1:0-104000 GCA_050011515.1 Terriglobia bacterium
CTCCATCCTTATCCCGAGGTTCGCTTTGCCGCTCGGTATCTACGATAAGAGCCGTATGCGCTAATGAGCGCCTGTACGGATCCGTGCGGGGGGTATCAGGTAACTGGTATCCCTACCGCGACCGGATAGTAGTGGGGCGCGCCTCCGGGCCTGACACTCAAATTAAACGAAAGCCTAGGGTAACCCATGATGCGATTCATCTGGATAGTAGCCCTTATGACAAGCCTGGGGATGGCGGCCGAGCCGCTGCGTGTAGAAAACCGGCATGTCGATCGGAAGCTCCCCGGCTGCGGCAATGAGAAAGACGGCTGTGACCACGTAGAGTTCACCTATGTGGAGGTGGTTGGCGGGCCGGCAGCGGCGCGCAAGCGCATCAACGCCGAGATTATGGCATGCGTGCTTTTTGGCCCCGGGACTGACAGCGAGGCGGCCAGGGACACGTGCAAATCCAGACCTACATTGTCCGAGTGTAAATCCACGCCTGAATTGGCCGCACAGGCCGAGATCGACTTCTCTGCGAGCATCTATAAGGACCATCCCTCCTGGCAGCCGTCGGCTCTCTCCCGTTGGGTGACGGTGCTGCGCACCGCGGCCCCCGTCCTCAGCCTGGGATGCAGCGAGATCAGCAGCGGCGGGGCGCATCCCATATCCAGCGCGGAGTATCTCAACTTCGATCCGGCAACCGGCGAGCCGATCAAGCTGGTCTCCATCCTGAAAGACGGCGCGATGGCGCGATTGACCGCGATCGCAGAGACCCATTTCCGCCAGAAACGAAAGCTGGCCGCGAACGCGAAGCTGGAGGACGAGGGTTTCACCTTCCCCGGCGGCCGTTTCGAGTTGAACGATAACTACGGCTTCGGCGAGAAGGCGCTGCTCTTCCTCTTCAATGAAAATGAAATCGCGCCCGGTTACATGGGCCCGACATTGGTGGAGATCCCGTACTCGGAGATACGGGACCTGATCCGCCCGGAATTTCCGCTCGCGGAGCTGCCAGGAGCCACTGCGCCAAGGCCGACTCGGACCCAAGGCCCGGCCCCCGGGCAAGTGCGCGAGAACCCGAAGGATGGCCTCAAGTATGTTTGGATTCCCCCTGGTACGTTCATGATGGGCTGCTCGCCGGGGGACACCAAATGCGGCGATGACGAGAAGCCGCCGCACCAAGTGACCATCACGAAGGGCTTCTGGCTGGGGCAGACGGAGGTTACCGTGGGGGCGTACAAGCGCTTCGCAGGGGCGACAGGAAGGCAATTGCCGCCTGAGCCGATGAGTCCCGGCGGGAAGCCGCTCAACCCGGGGTGGGGCGACGAGGCCATGCCTATCGTGATGGTGACCTGGAACGACGCATACGACTACTGCACGTGGGCGGGAGGGCGGCTGCCCACGGAAGCGGAGTGGGAGTACGGGGCGCGGGCCGGGAGCACGCAAGCCCGCTACGGAGAATTGGACGACATTGCCTGGTACGCGGACAACAGCGGGCGGCAGCGTTTGGACAGCGATAGGATAGACCCAAGTGAATTCTGGTGGCGCTTGAACGAAAACGGCAACGGCATGCACGAAGTCGGCCAGAAGCGTGCCAACGGTTTCGGGCTGTACGACATGCTGGGGAACGTGGACGAGTGGGTGAACGATTGGTACGACGAGAACTATTATCAGAATAGCCCCTCCCAAGACCCTGCGGGGCCGGTGACCGGGGCGGGGCATATCGACCGTGGCGAGTGCTGGGGCAGCCCCGCCATGGTCGTCCGCGTGTCGCGCCGCGACGGGGACTGGTACGTTCCTGGCGCCAGGAGCATCGAGGGCGGCTTTCGTTGTGGCGGGGAGGTGTTCGCTACCGCCCCCGCCGGGCAAGGGGCCAGGACCGAGTCCCCCCTGGCGAACCTTGCCCAGATGAAACCTCAAAGTTCGGGCCAAGAAGCTCCTGTCGTTCACGTTCCCTTCGTAGGATGCAATGCGGACGGTCAAGTCGGGCCTGTGGCAGCGCCAAAGGGCGACGAAAAGGTAGTGCAGATGGATGCGAGCACAGCTCAAAGGCTCGCTTATTACAAAGCTGGATTCGGGCCAGGTGTTCTCGCTCCACGTGGTTGGTACTGCTTTGGAAGATATGGCTCGAGCGGCTCTGGCCTGTTCGTAACACCCCAACCCATCAAAAGAGATGATTTGTTGTCTAGAACCGGGGGCGGGTTTACCGGGCCGGCCATTCAAGTATCTCTCATGACTGGAGGTACATCAGGGAGATTTACCGTTGCCCGCTTTATCGCGCGGCTTTTTCCGGCACAAAAGGCATTTGTAGAGAGTGTAATTAAAGAGGGGCTTGAGCCGGCAAGCGATTTTCCGTTTGGTCCTTACCCGAAGGATAAGTTAACGATTCGGAGTGACGAGGTCGTCGAATACCAGACACCACCAAACTCAGAGGGACTGGGTACGATGATGGGACTGCCAAAAAACGACAATCCGATTGACGGTGTTGCAATTCTATTCAGCGGTGACGGCCTTAACGTGCTGCACTTAGCGGCGCGGTTGCCGTCTGATATACATGACCTTACATCAGAGATCGTTAAGCAGTGGGAGCGAAACAGCCGAGCAAGCCTATCTGAGAAGTGAGTGGTGTATGAGCGGCGGCGTGGTGGCTGCACTCGCACTGACGCGCTTGCTCTCAAGTTTGCTCTTCGGCGTCAGCCCAACCGATCCGTTGACATTTGTCGGCGTTTCGATCGTCTTGACCCTCGTTGCGCTCGTCGCTTGCTGCATCCCGGCGCGGCGGGCGATGGGCGTGGACCCCATGGTGGCGCTGAGATGCGAATGAGGCAAGGCCCTTTCAACCGCACACTACCGCATGTTGGCCCATTTCCGCGGTAGAACACATCGCGACCCTTCCATGCGATGCGGCAGCTTTTATGCTTCCTTCTCTCACCTCTGGTCTTAGCGGCTAGGAAAATTCGCTTGACACCGCCGACCGTTGACAGTTAATATATGGGTATGCCATATATGGATGCGAAACCATCTGATCTTGAGTGGAAGAAGGGCAGTGCTGAGCTACTGATCCTCTCACTGCTGGAGGTTCGGCCGCGCCACGGCTACGACGTCAGCAAACTGATCGAGCAGCGTTCCCGAGGGACGCTCCGCTACCACGCGGCCTCGCTCTATCCGCTGCTCTATCGCTTGGAAAAGCGCGGTTGGGTTCAAGGCCGATGGGTGGAGAAGAGCGGGCAGCGGCGGCGTCGCTATTACCGCCTGACGGCGCAGGGGCGAAAAGTTTTGGCTGCGCAGCGTCGTGGCTGGCGAGTGTTTGTCGAGGCTATCAAGCGCATCACGGAGGTTGAACATGCCTGAGTGGAAGGAAGAGGTTAGCAGGCGGCTTGCATCCTTGAAGCTGGCGCCCGCGCGTGAGGCGGAGATCGCCGAGGAAGTGGCACAACATCTGGAGGATCGTTACCAGGAGTTGGTCGCCAGTGGGACAACAGAAGATGAAGCGCGTCGCGTGGCGCTTGAGGAGCTGAGCGACGAGAACCTACTGGCACGGGGACTGCGGCGGGTGGAGCAAGAGGTAGCGCAGGAGCCCATTGTGCCGGGCGGAGAAGGGAGGAACAACTTCCTGGCGAGCCTCTGGCAGGACATTCGCTACGGGTTGCGAATGCTGTGGAAGAATCCCGGCTTCAGTACCGTTGCTGTCATTACGCTTGCCCTTGGCATCGGAGCGAACACCGCGATTTTCAGCTTGGGCAATGTCTTCATTTTTCGCCCGTTGCCCGTGAAGGACGCCGACCGGTTGACGGTAGTGGCCGTGCAATACCGGGCAGACGCTGACCCTAACCAGCTCTCCTATCTGGATTACGTGGATTACCGTAAGCAGTCCGACGTTTTCACGGACATGACATTTTACGACCTCAACATCGCAGGACTCGGTTATCGAGGGCATGCCGACCGCATCATCATGGCCTATGTGCCGAGCAATTTTTTCACGATGCTGGGGCTTCATCCCGCGCTCGGGCGGCTCATCGCTCCTGGCGAAGGCGACGAACCGAAAACAGGCCCGGTCGTCGTGCTCGGTCACAGCTATTGGGTGAGGCGTTTCGGCGGAGACCCGGGCGTGATTGGGAGCAACGTCACTTTGGACGGACAAATGGCAACGGTCATTGGCGTGGCGCCGGAGGAGTTTCGCGGCCCTTACAACATAGTCGAACTGGACGCCTATGCCCCAATCGGGATGTACGGAATGGCGTCCGGGAATTCCAGCTTCTTCACGGATCGGCGCGACTTCGAGTTGCGCGTCCTGGCCACCTTGAAGCCCGGCGTAACCACAAAGCAAGCCGAGGCTGCTCTGAACGTCATAGCGAAGCGCCTGGCAAGGGAGTATCCTCAAGTCGATCAGGGCGAGATCGCGCGCGTGATTCCTGAGCGTCTCGCGCGCCCCGAACCGGCGGTGGCAAATTCCATGCCGCTGGTAGCCACCGTCTTTCTGGTGATGGTCGGCCTCGTTCTGCTGGTGGCCTGCTTCAACGTCGCCAACCTGCTTCTGGCGCGAGCGGTGGTGCGAGAAAAAGAGATGGCGGTTCGGGCCGCCATGGGCGCCAGCCGCGCGCGTCTCATCCGGCAAATGTTGACCGAAAGCATTCTTCTTGCGATTGCCGGCGCCGTGGGTGGCGCGCTGATGGGGAACTGGGTGATCCGCGTATTGGAGAGGTTGCGCCCGCTTGGCGATTTCCACCTGCGGCTCGCCTTCACGTTTGACTGGCGCGTGTTCAGTTACGTGACGGGCGTCGCGTTAGCGGCAGGAATTGTGGCCGGACTGGCTCCGGCGCTGCGCATCTCCCGCGCCAATCTCAACGACACTCTGCGTGAAGGCGGTCGCGGATTGATTGGCGGCGCCAGGCGGCACTGGTTGCGCCACGGATTGGTGGTGGCGCAGGTGGCCGGCTCGTTGGTCGTGCTCGTTGCGGCAGGGCTTTTCACGCGCAGTCTTACCAACGCGGAATCCATCGACCTGGGCTACGATCCGCATAATGTCCTGAATCTGAGCCTCGAGCCGAAACTCCAGGGCTACGATCAGCCGCGCGCGGAGGCGTTCTTTCGCGAATTGCTGAGCCGGGCGAAAGCGCTCCCCGGGATCGAGTCGGCCAGCCTGGCATTCTCGATTCCATTGGGCTACTACGGAGATGGCAGCAGCGTGTATGCGGAGGGCCAAGCGCTTCCGCCGGGCAAGCGCGTCCCGGGCGCGGGTTATAACTGTGTGACCCCCGATTATTTCTCCACCCTGCGAATGAGGATCCTCAAAGGGCGCGCATTTACCGAAGCCGACACGAGCACCTCTCCACCTGTTGCCATCGTGAACCAAACCATGGCCGAGCGGCTTTGGCCCGGTCAGGACGCAATCGGGCGGCGCTTCAGCTACCAAGGCGCTTTGGGTCCGTATGCGACCAAGGATAAAGGCGCTTCGGGTCCATTTGTGACCGTCGTCGGCATGGTGCGAAACGCGAAGGTAACGGGCCTTCTGGACGCACCAGGAAATTTCTTCTATGTGCCCCAGACGCAGAACTATAAATCGACCCACGTCCTTCAATTGCACACGTTGGTTCCGCCACAGTCGCTGATCGTTCCGGCCGAGGCCCTGGTGCGCGAACTGGACCCGAATCTGCCCGTCTACGACGTGATGACAATGGAGCAGGCCGTGGCCGGCGCCAATGGGTATTTTCTGTTCAAGGTGGGCGCCGCCTTTGCCGGGTCCCTCGGTGCTCTCGGCCTGCTGTTGGCAGTGGTGGGAGTTTACGGCGTGGTCTCCTATGCTGCCAGCCAACGCATGCACGAGATCGGCATCCGCATGGCGCTGGGCGCGCGGCCGCGCAGCGTGCTAGGGCTGGTTATGCGACAAGCAGTGGTACTGGTCGGCGCGGGAGTTGGCCTCGGTGTGCTTGCCGCGCTCATGGTCAGTCGGACCTTGGTGAGCTTGCTTGTCGGTGTGCCTTCCTATGACCCGCTCACCTTCGCCAGCGTTTCAGCGTTGATGCTGGCCGTGGCGCTTGTGGCATGCTACATTCCCGCCCGCCGCGCCGCTCGCGTGGACCCGATGGTGGCGCTGAGATACGAATGAGGCAAGGCGCTTGCAACCGCACACCACGCCTTCGCCAGCCCGGATTTCTCACCACGTTCGGACGCTCCTAGGGGGCCGCCCTTCCAGACCCGTGGTGAGGAATGCGGGCTAAGCGTTGCCATGCTCTGAAAACGCATCATATGTTTCGATTTTGGAGCATATGCTCTATAATTGAGACATGCGTTTCCGGCAACCGCTCGATGATGTCCTCCGCACTGCCACCCGTGTCAAGATTCTCCGTGTTCTAACCCGCAATCCCGAGATGATTTTTACGGGCCGGGAGATCGCACGCAACATTGGGGTCGCCAGCAGCAACGTTGGCCGCGCTCTTTCCGGCTTGGAGCGAATCGGGGTGCTCCACTCGATGGCCAAAGGGCGCTCACTGCTTTATCGGTTGAATACCCGGCACATCCTTTGTGAAAGGTTGCTGCGTGACCTGTTCGAGAAAGAAGTCGGCAATCTCAACTGTGCCCTTGACGAACTTCCTCTCAACTGGCCCCGCGACATACGGAGCGTGATCTGTTACGGCAGCGTGGCGCGGGGTGAGGAGCAGATTTCGAGCGACGTGGATCTGTGCTTCGTAGCGCGAGGCCCATCCAGTCGCAGCCGCCTGGTGCGGAGACTCGGGGAAGTGCAGGCCGAATTCTACCTCCGTACGGGGAACCGTTTTTCGCCGTACGTAGTCTCTGCCCCCAGTTTTGCCGCCCGTTATCGAAGGGGAGATCCACTGATCCGCAGAATCGCCAGCGAGGGTTGGGTACTTCGGGGTGACCCCATCGGAGAACTTGTGAAATGACGGCTAAGTCAAAAACTTGCGCGGTTCACTCCACCCTGGCAGAGAACTATTTCAATAAAGCTCGAGAATACCGTGACTCGATGAACCAGGCCCTGGCGGACCGACGGCCCAATGCAGCAGCTCTGAATGGAATTCATTGCGCCATCTCTGCCGCAGACAGCCTCTGTGTTCGTTTTCACGGGAAACGCAGTTCGGGCAAGGATCACAGCGATGCTGTCCTGCTCCTGGCGGAGCTTTTCGCTGATGGGGAAGCTCGACGTCAGGCCAATCGCCTAGGGATCATCCTGGCAAAGAAGAATCAGGTGGAGTACGAGGAGCGCATGTTCTCACAGGCGGAAGCCGCTAGCCTGGCAAAGCAAGTCGAGCGTCTCTTCGGCTGGGTCGCGTCCAAGATGGGGAAAGGCACTTAACTAGGGGTACGTCCCCCTGAGTCATTGCCTTTCGGAATGAAAGCGAGTACCGCTGCCTTTCAGCTCTGCGGTTTTTGGGGGCGGGACTCGTCACTGCTTTTCAGGGGTGAGGGGGAGCGGAGAGTTCCGCATCCCAGAAACTCTGCGGCTCTTCGGTGGTTCCTAAACGAAGAACCGCAGAGTTTGAAATGCACAAACTCTGCGCTGCTGCCTGACCCCCGCCGCTCTCTTGTTCATTTACAGGTTGAAAGCAAGCATCTATCCAAAGCCTGAGGGTCAGATCGTGCCTACTTTCGCGGGCGGTGCATGCGTCCTGATGGTTTTTGTCGGGATGTATGCGACCCTCGGCATGTCGATGCCATCAGAGCGTTTCGTCCATGCCCAAGGTCGAACCGTCATTCCAAAGATAGAACCTCCCGGCCGCGGCGGGTCGCTCTGGACTTTTCCGCCGAGAAACAGCAGGGCGATCCCGCTGTAGCGGGACCGCAGGGCGGGATCCCGCTCTGCGGGACAGACCCGAAAGTAGTATTAGGTGGTGCATCATGGCTTCGCGGAGCAACGAGGAGCTTGAAAGCACGCAGCAATCGGGGTGAATATGGAGAGGTCCTCGAAACCCTGGATTCCGGGGTGATCACGATGGCGAGCTGGTGGCAGAATCTGCGTCATACCCTCCGCGTGCTGGGCAAGCATCCCGGCTTCACGACGGTCGCGGTAGTCTCGCTAGCGCTGGGAATCGGCGCGAATACCGCCATCTTCACCCTGCTCAATGCTCTGCTTCTTCGCGACCTTCCGGTCCGGCAGCCCGAGAGCCTTGTGGAGCTTTCAGTAGTCCGCCGAGGCGACAAAATCATGTTCTCGTTTCCGATGTTTCGGGAGATCGAACGCGGGCAAAGGGTCTTTTCCGGCTTGATTGGCTGGAGTTTCGGCGAGATGGCCAATGTGGAAATCAATGGCGTGCTCTCGCAGGCCGAGGCACGCTCGGTCACCGGGAATTACTATTCCGAACTAGGCGCGACTCCTCTTCTGGGAAGGCTAATCACGCCAGACGATGTGAATCTTGGGCGGACCGGAACGTCGCCGGTGGCCGTGCTCAGCTACGGATTCTGGCAACGTCGGTTCGGTGGGGCTTCGGACGTTATCGGAAAAGGGATTGGAATCGAGGGACAGCCCTTCACCATCATCGGCGTGACGCGGAAGTGGTTTACGGGCATGACCACGGGCGAAGCGCCGGACGTCACGATTCCGATGAAGAGCACCGATGAACGGTCGCGGCTTTGGGTGTTCATCACCGGTCGGCTTAGGGAGGGTGTCAGCGTTGCCCAAGCTCGGGCGCAACTCCAATCGTTCTGGCCTGAGGTGCTGCGAGCGACGGCTTCGACCGAGACTCCCGGACTACGGCGTCAACTATTCTTCTCGATGGGTTTGGATGTTGCGCCAGCCGCGACGGGCATTAACGCCGCGCTGCGGTCCCATTTTACGCGGCCGCTTTATGTGCTCATGGGCATTGTTGGACTGATCCTGCTGGTTGCCTGCGTGAACCTGGCGAGCCTGACGTTGGCACGCGCCGCTGCGCGCAGCCATGAAATGAGCGTGCGCGTGGCTCTGGGAGCCAGCCGCTGGGCGCTCGCCCAGCAGGTCTTGACGGAGAGCCTGGTGCTGTCAGCCTTCGGAGGGTTGTTGGGGCTTGCATTCGCGTACTGGGGGAGCCGCCTGCTGGTGGCCCTCATGACGGAGGGATACCTCACCCCGGTCACGCTCGACCTGAGCCCTGATTGGCGTGTGCTCTCCCTCACCGCGTCAGTGGCCATCCTGACCGGAATTCTCTTTGGTCTGGCTCCCGCATGGCGTTGCTCGCGCGAAGACCCGGCTTCCGTACTACAGCAGACTGCGCGCAGCTTGGCTGGCTCAACGGGGAAGTTGGGCAAGGCGCTCATCGTCACGCAGGTCGCCCTTTCTCTTGTCTTGCTGCTAGGCGCGGGCCTTTTGGTGCGAAGCTTCCAGAGGTTGTGCGCCGTCGATCCTGGCCTCCAGGAGAGCGTGCTCGAGGTGAGCCTGTATCCCAGGCCCGGCGGTTACCAGAACCTGGACGTGAACAGCTATCACAGGCAACTCCTCGAGTGGATCTCCAGCCTGCCGGGCGTGGGTTCGGTTGGCTTCTCGGATATTTCCGTTGGTGGCGGGCAACGCTGGCAGGACACAGTTTCGACGATGTCAGCCGATTCGAGCGCAGGCGTCAACTTGATGGCGAATGGGGCGATGGTCTCGCCGGGTTTTTTCCAAACGCTCGGAGTCAGCCTGGTTCGTGGCCGTGATTTTGACTGGATGGATGACGAGCAACACCCGCGTGTCGCCATCGTCAGCAACCGTCTTGCCGAGCGGCTATTCCCCTCGGGCAATGCCCTCGGCCAGCGCATTCGCTTCAGCTTCATGCCCGAACTTCAGGATCTCGAAATCGTGGGAATAGCGCGCAATGCGCGGATTTTCGATCTCCGCAATGCGGCTGCCCCCGCTGTATATCTTCCCTATCTTCAGCATCCGAAATTCTCGGAACAGGGCGATCTTTTTGTGCGGGCCAAGCAGGCTCCCGAAGCGCTAGCTAGGACCGTGGGACATCAGATCGAGTCGCTGGGGCGCGAATACCCCCTGCGCACCAAAACGGTTGGGCAAGAGATCAGCCAGGCGCTTGTGGAAGAGCGGGTCACCGCGCTGCTGGCCGGCTTTTTCGCGGCTTTGGCGCTCTTGCTGGCTTCGGTCGGCCTGTACGGACTGATGTCCTATGCTGTTACACGCCGCACCCGCGAAATCGGTATTCGCGTGACGCTCGGCGCGCAGCCGGCGACCGTTCTTTGGGCCGTACTGCGAGAAGCGCTGGCGCTTGCTCTGTTTGGGATAGCGCTCGGCATTCCTTGCGCGCTTGCAGCCAGCCGGCTCATCGCTAGCATGCTTTTCGGGCTTTCGTCGAACGACTTGCCTACCGTTGCCGCGGTCTCGCTGTTGCTCCTCATCGTGGCTCTGTTTGCAGGCTACTTGCCGGCGCGGCGGGCCTCGCGCATCGATCCAATGGTCGCGGTGCGCATGGAATCTGGGGAGTAGGGGGTAGGGAATAGGGAACAGGGAACAGGGAACAGGTGCTGGGGGCTGGGAAGGAATAGCGCGCAGTAGGCACATCACAGCACGCAACAAAACCGGGGAAATGGTGGCGGAAAATGCTGAACTTCCTCTCCGCATTCCCTATTACCTGTTCCCTAGCTCCCGCCCCTACTGTCTTCCCTCCGTCTCGCGTCGGCCGCCCTGGTATCCCAGGCGAAAGGAAATCTGCTGGCTGGTGGCGCGAACCAAGCGGGCAATTTCGGGCAAGCGCGGAGGAGTCACGCGCGTCGCAGGTCCGGCCACGCTGAAAGCCGCAATAACACGCCCGGTATGATCGAACACCGGCGCGGCCACGCAGCGCAGGCCTTCGACAGCCTCTTCCTGGTCCAGCGCGTAGCCTTGCTCGCGAATCTGCTCCAGTTCCTTCCTCAGGTTCGCCAGACTCGTGATGGTGTGCGGAGTAAAACGCGCAAAGCCTCGTGTGTGGGCGATCTGGATCAACAAGGCCTCGCTTTGATAGGCCAAGAGGATCTTACCGACGCCGGTACAATGCAAGGGCATTTCCCCACCGAGGCGCGCGTCGAGGCCCACCGGCTGGGGACTCCCGAACTTATCAATCGAAATAGCCCGAGTCTCCTGCAGAATCGCCAAGTGGACGGTCTCCTTGGTTTGTTGGTTCAGTTCCCGCAGGAGGGGTTGAGCCACCAAGCGGAAATCGAGGCGATCCAGAACCTGCAGGCCCATCCGTAGCACCTTGAAACTGAGTTGGTATCCGCCCGAACCAGGCGCTTCTTCGACAAAACCGTGGCGAACCAGGTTCACAAGCAGGCGGTGGACGGTGCTGATGTGAAGGTGCAGGCGGCGGCCCAATTGCGTGAGCGTATAGGCTGATTCCTCACCTTCCGCCAGAGCTTCCAAAATGTTCAGTGCCTTTACGAGCGACTTAACGGTGTAGGCACCTCCTGCCGAGGCAGGTGGAGCTTGGGCATTTTTCATAGGGTGAGAATTATTGCAGGAACCAAGACAGTGTCAACAGGTTTCAGGGTCTAGGTGTCAGGTGACAGGGGCTAGGTGCTGGGGCAATTTTGGATTTTAGATTTTGGATTTGGATTCACCCCGCCTACTGCCAACTGCCAGCTGCCAACTGCTTACTGCCTTCTGCTCGGGGGGCTCTGCGAAGAGCGGCGAGGGGATTTGCCGGATGCCTGCTATAATGCACGACCATGACGCAAACGAACCCATCGTCCTCCAACTCACAACCACAGAAACGCTTCCTTTTGGCAGGGCTGCTGGCCGCTTTCCACAGGCGTGGGCACGACGGCGGATGAGAAAAGCCCTCCTTGTGCTATAACTGACCGTGAGAGGTTGGCAATCCACTATTTCAGTTATCGGAGTCCCACTTATGCTGGAAGCGAAAGACAACCCAAAGCTGGATCACGCGCCCCGGCTGTTTTCACCCGGCAATACCTTGCCCTTCATTTTGGTGACCGCGTTGTTTTTGCTTTGGGGCATTCCTAGCAATTTGAATGACATCCTGATCAAGCAATTCATGAAGTCGTTCGAAATCACCCGTCTCAAGGCGGGATTGATCCAATCAGCCTTCTACATGGGATACTTCCTTCTTTCCATGCCCGCAGCGCTGTTGATGCGAAAGCATGGCTACAAAGCGGGCTTGGTGACAGGACTTCTTCTTTACAGCGCTGGCACCTATCTATTCTGGCCGGCCGCCATCGTCGGGCAGTATGGCCTATTCCTGTTGGCCTTGTTTGTAATCGCCAGCGGCGCAGCGTTCCTCGAAACGGGAGCGAACTCCTTCATTGCACTGTTGGGTGATCCTAGAACCTCTGAACGACGGCTCAATCTCTCGCAAGCCTTCAACCCTCTGGGGGCCGTGACAGGTGTGTTTGTGGGAACGGTTTTTATCTTTTCAGGGGTCGAACTGGGCCCCCGGCAGGTCAACGCTCTTAAGGCTGCTGGTAGGTACGACGCGTACTTGCGGACAGAGACAATGAGAGTCGTGACGCCCTACCTTGTTCTGGGCACGGTGGTCTTCATCTGGGCATTGCTCATACTCAGAACCAGATTCCCCAGAATCGCAGAAGAAGCAGAACCCGAGGGCAGCCGTCAGCACGGCAAGCTTAAGGACTTGTTCCGGTACCCGCATTTTGTTCAAGGAGTGATCGCGCAGTTCTTTTATGTGGGGGCCCAGGTGGGAACCTGGAGCTACTTCATTCAGTACATGCAGGACTACACGCGGCAACCGGAAAAGGTTGCAGGCTACTTCCTAACCGGAAGTCTTGTGGCGTTTGGCGTCGGGAGGTTTACCGCGACCTACCTGATGAAGTTTATTCAGCCCAGCCGACTGATGGGGATTTACGGGTGTATCAACGTGATGCTGGTGGGTGTTGGGGTTCTGTTTCCGGGCTGGATTGGCGTCTGGGCGGTGTTCCTGACCAGCTTCTTCATGTCACTGATGTTCCCGACCATATTTGCATTGGGTATTAAGGAGTTGGGTCCGAACACCAAGCTGGGCGGGTCCATGATCATCATGGCCATTATCGGCGGTGCGGTTGCCACACCCATCATGGGGCTGCTGTTTCAACTGACCCATAGCATGGCGGTGGCCATGCTCGTGCCTTTGGTCTGCTACACCTTCATCACGTATTACGCCTTCATTGGCTCGAAGGTGCGGCTGCCTGAGATGGCGGAAGTTGCCGTCGGATAGGATGTCTGGCCTGTCATTCCGAGCGAAGCGAGGAATCTCGTAGGTCGATTGCTTCCAGAGCGAGATTCCTCGCTTCGCTCGGAATGACAAAAACGTGGCACTGGCTTTCTCTGTCCATACTCATCAGACCGAGCCAGCTCTTATAATAAATGAGAGGTGAGAATTGCCTATGGAACCGAAGACGCTAGATGACCTCGCCATTATCATCAAACCCAAGAAAGATAACGTTGCCGTGGTGACGGCGGATTTCATCGAGCAAGGGACCCAGCTCAAGGTCGGGGACCAATTGCTGACGATGTCCGGGCGCGCCCTGCGCGGGCAGAGCTTCGCCATCAAGGAAATCCCTGAAGGAACGCCCTTTATCTCTCTTGGCGATCCCATCGGCTTGGCGTCGGTTTCACTCAAGCCCGGCGACCCGGTCGACGAAACCAATATCCAGCGACGGCTCCCACGTCTGGTGGTGCGGTATCGCGACAACCCGGAGCCCACCCTGCTTGACCCCGAGCTGGCGCGATTGACGTTCGACGGCTACTTACGCAACGACGGAAGTGTCGGAATCCGCAACCTGGTTGGCGTGGTGACCTCTGGGATGTGCTCGTCCACGGAGGCGGGGGAAATCGCCAGACGCGCGAGGCGCGAAATCTACACGCGCGAGAAGTTTCCCAACGTCGATGGCGTGGTCCCCATCGTACACGAATCAGGCTGCGGCATGCCGGACGGGCGGGCGGTTAGGATGTTGAACCAGTGGCTCGCCAACACCCTGCGGCATCCCAACCTGGGCGCGGCGGTTTATATTGACCTCGGATGCGGGAAGACCTGCGTGGAATGCTCCGCCCCGATCTTCCAAACCGCCGTCCCGGATTACAACCAGCGCGTCGTGAATATGACGATCCAGCATCTGGGCGGCAGTCGCCAGACGGTGGAGCGCGGGCTTGAAATCGTCGAGAAGCTGCTTCATTACGCAAACCAGTTCAAACGCCAACCGGCGCCAATCTCAAAACTCATCGTCGGGACCGAATGCGGCGGGTCGGATCGCTGGTCGGGGGTGACTGCTAATCCTGCCGTGGGAGTCGCTTCCGACATGTTCGTGAAGGCTGGGGCAGCCGTCTTCCTCCCGGAAATCCCCGAACTCCAGGGCGCAGCGATGGTGGACCTCGCGCGCCGCGCCCGCACGCGCGCTGTGGGGAAAAAGTTGATGCAGGCTCTGAAACGCTATGAGGCCTATGTGAAGAATTTCGGCGAGGATTTTCGCGATAACCCTTCCCCCGGCAACATCAAAGGCGGACTCTACAATATCTATTTGAAGTCAAGCGGTGTGAAGGCCAAAGGCGGGACATCCATCGTTGAAGACCTGATCGAGTACGGCGAGTGGTTGGGTGACCGAAAAGGCCTGTACGTTCTCTATACGCCGGGATACGACCACCTTTGTACCCCTGCCCTTTTCCTGAGCGGCGCGCAGGTGACGCTGTTCACCACGGGCCGTGGAACCGGTATCGGCTGCGCTCTGGGACCGGTAGTGAAGATTGGTTCCAATCCCCAGCTCGCCCGTAGCTATGAGGATTTGGATATCGATGCGGGAACCATCCTGGAGCGCAAGGAGACCATCGAAGACGTGGGTCGCAAAATCTTCCAGGAAACCCTGGACGTGGCTTCGGGGCGCAAGCTCACACGCGCTGAGGAGTCCGGCTTCCACCACGAGTTCAAGATCTGGGACCAACTCTGGCCGGCGCTGTAATAGTTGTCAGTCGTCAGTTGTCAGTGGTCAGTTGGTTTTCAAGATGATTCAATAGCAAGGAAGCGGATGGCATATCACGGAAAAGCCGGAAGAAGAGAGAACTGGCGCCTTCATCCGGAAACAGATTCAGCAGATCAAGGCGAAGCTTCGTCAATTCATCGCCAACGAGGATTACGAAGGTTTCAAGAGCGCGCTAGTTTACGACCTGGGGATACCTTTAGGGAGCGAACGGTTTCGTTCCTTGGAATCAGAGTTTTGGAGGCAGGTCGCGGCTTGGAGGAACGCCGAGTAGACTCTGGGGCGTCGACGCGGTACAATGTCAGTGAAGGGATTGGCATCGGTTCTTGAGGAGCAAACATGTTACGCACCTATAAAGCGATCTTGCACGGTGACCATGTGGAATGGCTCGACAAGCGCCCTGAGCAGACGCTGCCGGTGCCCGTACACATTACGCCGCTGGAAGACACCCCTCTGGAACCAGCAGGCGAACGGGGGCGAGTTATGGCCGAAGCACTCGCCGCCCTGGCCAGCCGAGGGACGTTTGCCGCCATCACCGATCCTGTTGCCTGGCAGCGCGAGGTACGCCACGAGCGCACGTTGCCTACCCGTGAGCGGTAATGCTCCTCGACAGCAATATTATCATTTTCGCCGCGCAAGCTGAGCACGCCACGCTTCGGCAGTTTATTGCCGATCGCACCCCTGCTGTCTCGGTGATCAGCTACATCGAGACGCTCGGTTACCACCGTCTGAGTGAAGAGGAACGACAGTTTCTGGAGCGATTCTTCCAGGCAACTGAGGTGCTGCCGCTGTCGGATGCCGTGGCGCAATGGGCTATCAGGCTACGGCAACGGCGCAGGATGACGTTGGGCGACGCTATTGTTGCCGGCACGGCGGTGGAACATAGGCGTGTCCTTGTCACCCATAATACGGACGATTTTCGCTGGATTAGCGAGATCAAGTTGCTCGATCCGCTGGCAGAGCGTCCCTGACAAGCGCACGGAGTTGGTAGCGGTTAGCCACGGTCACCTCACGGCCTCTGCGTTTCATTTTGGTTCGTGGATACCTGATTGCCGATGCACCCGCCGATAAACCTTTGTGGGTTGTCGCGGTGATGTACGGACGCCGCAACCCCCGCGAGATGGCCGCAATCCCCAGAGGCAGAGAATAACCCCACGTTCCAAATAGGGTAAGTCTTAAATCATTCGCAGAACCCGCGCCAGTCGCGGGGTTGCCGCGTGTCAAATGTCCGGGTCAAAAGTGGGTCGTGTGATTTATTAAATGGACTTATAACTCAGGACACCAGCCAAGTGGACGACTGCCCTCGCGATTGACGGATCATTCCCCTCGCGCGCCAGTTTCGATCCCAGAATCGCCTTGGTGTTCTGTCCGAGGTCAAGCGAAGACCCGAATCGGCGCAACTCCTCCGCAGCATCATGTTCGCCGCACAAGATGGCAATGTACATCAGATAAAGAAATGCAACCGGGTCAGAAATCTCGTCCGAGGCAAATTGGAGCAGCGCCGACCTTACCCAGTAGCACACGGCATCACGTAAAGTACCATGCTCAAGTTCAAGGTATCCCAAGTTTGCGCAAAGGTCTCTCTTCCTTGTGGACGCTCGAGTGCCTGCAAGATACGCAGCCTTTGCATCCGCGAACCTCCCTTGCCGTTTCAGGGCGATGCCCTTCCAGATGTGAGGAAAGTAGAAGTCGGGAAACTGAGCGAGCGCGACCATGATCGCCTGCTCTGCCTTTGCATACTCCCCACCATCAACCAAGCCGGGCAGGTTCGCCATCTCACTCATTTCCTCCAGCTTGCGAGGGTCCGAGTCGCGGGCGAAAGTGAAGTCGAAGCACGAGTCCACGTACGGATCGCCGGTCTTTGCAATGCGCAATGCGGAGGCAGAACTTGTCGATTTCCTCAATGACCGGGCATTCAACATTCTCCAGAGTTCCGCGGGGTCTCGAATGCCTTCCAATCCCATTGGGAGCCTCGTTTGTTGGCGACTGACGTCGATCTCCCGCAGTTGGCCTCTTGCCATAGCGCCGGCAGCCCCGGACGGTAGTAACGGCTCAATCAAATCGGCGAGATATTCGGCTCCGAAATGATTCCACGACAGGCTCAGCGTCGTGAGCGTCGTCGGCAGCTTTCCTGTAATCTCCCGGATGCAGTCGTCGTCGATCCTGTTGCCAGACAGATTCAGTTCCGTGAGCGTCGTCGGAAGCTTCGCCAATAGTGCGCGCAATCCGTCGAGATTAAAGCCGGCGTCGCTGAGGATTAACCTTGTGAGCGTCGGCGGCAACGTCTCCGCAAACGCCCGCATTCCGTCGTCGCCCATGTTGGAGTTGCTAAGGTCCAGGGACTTGAGCGTCGCCGGAAGCTTGCCCGCCAACGCTCCCGCCACGTCTTCCACTAAATAGTGGAAGTTGAGGCTCAACTCCATGAGAGTAGCCGGGAACTTTTCCGCCAACGCCCGCAATCCGTCTTTGCCGATATTATTATCGCCGAGATTCAGCGTCGTGAGTGTTGGCGGCAAGTTCTCCGCCAAGGCTCGCGCACCATCGTCGCCGATCTTGTTGAATTCAAGGTCCAGTGTCGCGAGCGTCGCCGGGAGCTTCCCTGCCAGGGCCCTTGCGCCATCAGGACCGATTTCGTTGCCTCTCAGCTTTAGTGTAATGAGCGTGGTCGGCATATTCTCCGCCAGCGCGTGCGCACCCTCGTCGCCGATCTCGGCATTTCCAAGTTGCAGCGTCGTGAGCGTCGCCGGCAGCTTGCCTGCCAGGACCCTCATGCCATCGGTGCCGAGCTTGTTCCCGCCCAGGTTCAGCAATGTCAGCCTGTTAAACCCCTCCTCCTTCACAAGCTGCGCCGCGTCCGCTACAGTGAAATATGTGGAACGTAAGTCCAACTCCTGGCGCCAGCCGCTCGCCTTGCACGTCTCGATCTTCCGGCGAATTTTGTCGCTGGAATACACAGTCACCGTCGTAGCCGAACCCGCCCTTGTATTTCCACTCACCTTAGGCAACGACTGAGATGGTGGTGTCTTCGGCTGCGACGATGGCACCCGTGGCGGCTGCGGCGCTCTAAGGGTTGCGGGTGTTGGCGACCTTGTGCCGCCACCAAAGAGTCGTCTCAAGAAGTTCATGCGTCTCCTTTTGCCACCGCTGAATCTCGGCGATGCGATCAACTATCGAGATTGTGACAAGTTTATAGACTTTTCGTGAACTGTCGCGTGACCACCAACCCTTTCTCAAATCCCGATCCGCTCGCCTTCGCCCACGCTGATGTCATCGTTGCGCCGGCCGTAAAGGCCGGTGGGCTTTTGCGTTCGAGTGCCCCACGATACCCCAGGCGACCTCGATGCGCCCGCCGTTCGTGAGGTACTCCGTAATCCCCGTGGCGCGCAAGGTGTGGCAAGCTATCGCCGTTTCAATTCCCGGATCGGAAGTATGGCGACGCACCATGCGCCAGGCATCTCCGCGCAGCATCGCGTCGCCGGAAAGTACACCCGAGCCAAAGCCTTGTTACAAGAGAGTCCCTTCGGGAGATCGCAGACGCCAAAAAGCGACCGTCTGCGCCAGTCCGCCCCTGGACGTGGACACCCCAAGCCTAACCTAACTTGCGAGCAAGCGCAACGCAGTACGGCACCCGAGCCTTCTCTCGTTTGTAGCACGGCCATCTTCGCCGTGGTCCTGCTCATTACTTTAATGCCTCATTGATCTCGATATCGCGCTTCAGCACGTCGGTCAAGAGCTCCGACAGATCAATGCCCTTTTGTCCGGCCTTGCCGGAGAAGTATTCCCAGACGCTTCGCTCAATCGAAGCGGGCAAGAAGACCTTTGCGCCGGGCGGAACGTAATGGAGGCCTCGGACTCCTTTGCTGAAGTCGATCTCTGCCGGCATCTTTTCATCTTCGAATGGTCGGTCATTCATAGATTCTCCTCGTAGTGGATAGCTGGGTTCAGGCTTGTCTTTCCTCGGTTGGTCGGAAGACTTGAGTGAGGATAACGCCGATTGAAACCAGCACGACACCCCCGAACACCAGCCCGTTCAAATACTCGTGAAGGAAGAAGTGAGCGAAGAGCGTCGCCACCAAGGGAGTGAGGGAGGAGAAAGCGTACACGCGGGCCACGGCCATCAGGCGCAAAGCCGTAAACATGCAGTAGATGGCAAGAATGCCGGAAAGGACCCCGCTGGTAAGGAGCGCCAACAGTGAATGCCGATTTATGCCGAGCAGCGCCGGCCCGCGGCCCAAAGCGATTAATCCCACCAATCCAACCAACACGCTCGTGGCAAACTGCAAGAAAATCGCCGTCGATTGGTGGGCGCCTCGAAGCTGACCGTCACGCCATAAGACTCCTGAAATCCCGTAGGTGAGGGCTGTGGAGAAAGCGAGGGGGATGGCCCAATACCAAAGCGGCGATGTGGGATGCCCCCGGAATTGCCCCCACGAAAGGGTGACCAACCCAACAAAAATCAACAAAACACCAAGCACGGCATAGCGAGGAATCCGCTCACGCAGGAAATACCAGGCAATAAGCGTCCCCCAGATGACGTAGGTCTCCTGCACAGGGATGGTTACCGTGACGCCCCCGACACGGATGGCGAAGTAATAAAGAAACAGTCCTAGCGTCGAGACAATGCCGGCCCAGATGAAAGAAAGAATGGCGCGCCGGCCTATATACCGGGAAGAACCGGGGCGCAGTTGGTCCAACGTATGATGCTTCCAGACCAGAAAGATGCCCAGAAGCAAACTGGGCAGGCCCCGGAGAAAGGGCCCGATCAGGGGGTCGGCGTGGATGACCCCAAGGCGGTCGAAAATGTTGGCCGAGGCATAGCCCAGGACCGAGCCTGCGGCCCACGGCTCACCGCGGCGACGGGAATCCCGGCGTGGCATATTGACCATTCGGTTCGTCGAATAACACGGGAATCTGAATTGAAACGACCGATGATTATAAGGGCATATGAGGCTCTGTCAAACGTCTTTAGAAGTGGACATTAGGTCTCTTGAGGAAACAGCCGCCGCGGTGCTAAGATTGTCTCGGTAAATCCCCGACCTTCGGGGCAGGGTGAGGGAAGGACTTGAATGCGCGCCTTTCCAATTCCCAATCGGCGGTAAAGCCCGCGAGGGGTGGTCCGAAGCGCTCGAGCTAGCGCATGGGAGTCCGGGAAAGCGAACCGGCAAGCAAGAGGATAGCCAAGGTAGCCGGTGCAATCAGCGGACAGAGCGTAGAAGGCCTGCAAGCCCCAGGACCCGGTGAAACTCCGGGGCCGACGGTACAGTCCGGATGGGAGAAGGTCAGGACGGAAGCCGGTCTGTGGAGCGGATGTGCGTTCACCGGGATGGGTGGATAACATTCGACGCCCGCTTTCTTAGGCCTGCCAACTGTTCCCTCCCGTTTGCCCCGATAAAAAACTTGGATGTTGAATTTGTTGGACAGCGCAGCAAAACCGCAACCGAACCGAGACTCTCTGTGCTCTCCGTGCCTCTCGAGCCTTCCGCAACCCAAGAGGAGACTCACCACAGAGGCCACAGAGTTCGCAGAGAAGAGAGCGCTCTGGAGTGCGGCAGCTTGCTGCCGCTCTTGCTCAGGCCAGTTTGCTGGCCGTGCACAGGATCGTGGTATTCGGAGCGGTGAAGCGCGAGCAAGCTCGCAGGAGGAAAGCGGCAGCAAGCTGCCGCACTCCAGCGCGCCTGCGGCCGCCTGCGAAGAAGTCGACGATTTGCGCCACAGAGGACCGAGTCGCCGGATACTCGCCAGCCCCATGATGGCGGTTCTCCTATTCCTGGTTGCCACGCCGGCTCACAATCTTTACGGACAAACATGGAACAGCCACCTGGAAGGAATTGTGCTTGACCCGAGCGGAGCGGCAGTCCCAGAGGCTGCGATCGAGCTTCGCAATCCTGCCACGGGCCAAGTCCGGCAGACTCAGACGGACACGAACGGCTTTTACAGCTTTCCTTTCTTACCCGTAGGAAACTACGAATTGGAAATTGCCAAGACGGGTTTTGTTTCCAAGGTGGTCCGCGGGTTGGCGCTCCGAGTTGGAGAAACAGCGCGTGTCGACATTCGGCTGGAAATCGCACATCAACGGGTCGAAATCCAAGTTGACACTCGACCGCCCCTTGTAGAAGCCGCTTCTCCTGCGATCGGGGATGAGATCGAGAATCGGCGCGTTAGCCTTCTCCCGTTGAACGGCCGCCAGTTCTCCCAACTCGCCTTGCTGGCCGCCGGTGCGGTTCCTCCCTATCCCAACAGTTCCACGCAGCAATTCAACACCGCGGCGCTGGGGTTGGGTTTCTCGGTGGATGGACAACGCTCCGAGCGGAACAACTTTTCACTCGACGGCGTCACGCTGATGGAGCCCTTTGCCTATAGCCTCACGGTGAACCCTTCCGTCGATGCCATCCAGGAGTTCCGCGTTGTGGAGGACTCCTATGGGACCGACCAGGGCATTACGTCGGGCGCGCAGGTTAACATTGCATCTCGCTCAGGCGCCAACCGCTTATCAGGCACAGCCTACGAGTTTCTTCGCAATAGCGCGCTGGACGCCAAGAATTTCTTCGACGATCCGACCCGTCCCATCCCTCCCTATCGCCAGAACCAGTTCGGCGCCAGCCTGGGTGGGCCAATCCGTCGTAACCGCACGTTCTTTTTCACCAATTACGAGGGCTTGCGCATTCTCCAAAGCGTCACGAATACAACCTTGCTGCCTCCGAATGCTCTCCGCCAGGGAAATTTCAGCGGCATTAATCCCCAGACGGGCAACCCTTTTCCCGCCATTATTGACCCCACTACAGGCCAGCCCTTCCCGGAGAACACAATCCCGGCATCACGAATCGACCCCTTGTCCCGCGCTATCCTGGATCGGATTCCCTTGCCGAACAATCCCAATGCGCCGCCCGGCGAAAACAACGACATCAACGTGGGGCTGCATCGCGTGACCACGGACCAGTTTATCTCGCGAATAGACCATGAGCTGACGCCTAAGCACCAACTTTTTGGGCGATTTCTCCTGTTTAATGGGCAGCAACTATTTCCTTTCGTGCCAGACTCGTTCGCGCAGAATCCCTCCGCCCCGCCGGGATTTGGCACGAACCACGATGACACGGGAAGGAACCTCGCACTCGGCCTTACTTCCGTCTTTCGGCCCACGCTCATCAACGATTTCCGGTTCGGCTACGCTTACTATTTCGGGACCAAGGAAGCTCAGAACATTCACAGCCATTTTCTTGAGTCGCTGGGAATCACCCGCGCTCCGGGGGCCACCAACGATGGCATCCCCGCCATTAACGTTCCCGGCTACGCGGACATGGGCGATAGCGACATCTTCCAACCTCAAATCCGCAAGAACCACACTTTCCAGTTCACCGATAACGTGGCGTGGGTCAGTGGCCGGCACACCTGGAAATTCGGCGCGGATGTGCGGCGTTACCGCCTCTTCTATCTGGTGGAAGATTTTGGGCAGGGCCTCTTCTCCTTCAGCGATGGGGCCGGGTCGGTTTCCGGCACTGCATTCGCAGATTTTCTTCTCGGCAGACCTTTCCTTTCTTATGCCCAGGCGGGCAACTCCGGCGGAAACGATCGTCTGGACTATTTCGGCGCCTACTTTTCCGACGAATTCCACGCCACGCGCCGCTTAACCCTCACTTACGGCCTGCGCGAGGAGTTCTACTCACCTCCAACCAACGCTGACGGACGAGCCTCTATTCTCGATCCCAGCAACGCCACGCAGTTCATTGTCCGGAACGACCAGGGACAGACATCGGCATTAGTTGCAAACCCGCTGATTCAGACCCTCCAGAGCTACTATGGGCTATCGTTCATTACCTCTCAGCAAGCCGGGCTGCCGCCCTCACTGATCCGTCCCGATTGGGCAGGATGGGCGCCACGCTTCGGCTTTGCCTATGACCTCACAAAGCGCCACGCCACTTCCCTGCGCGGGGGATTTGGCGTCTTCAATTCTCTTGGTGAACTCGACTATGCTTCTGAGACTCGGCTCAGCGCGCCGATCACGGAATTCCTCTTCGGGCTCGACACGTGCAGATTCGACGGACTAGGCGCTTGCGGCCAATCATACGCGCCAGCACAGCTCAGTTATCAACTCGCTTATCAGCTTGGCAATGCGCCGCCGGTAGCGATCTCCTCCCCACCCAATCTCCGCAACGGCTACGTCTATGAATGGAGTATGTCAATCGACCATGAAATCGCGCCTAACACTGTTCTTTCGGTGAGCTATGCCGGATCCGACGGGCACAAACTTCCCCGCCGGGGATTGCAGAACCAGGGCATCCCGAATCTGCCTGACGAAAGGCGAGGCTACCATCCGCAACCCGGCTCGAATCAATTCATTCGTGCTACGGATGTTAACTCGAACTACAACGCCTTGATCGTGCGCCTGGAACGGCGATTCTCCCACGGGATCTCCTTTGTAGGTGGCTACACCTTTGGCAAGTCAATCGATACGGCTTCGGGGCTCAATGGTACCAATCAGGCTCAGGACAACTATAATCTGAAGGCTGAGCGGGGCCTTTCGGATTTCGACATCCGGCACCGCTTCGTCTTCTCGAGCAACTGGGAACTTCCCTTCGGTCCCGGCCGCCGGTGGATGCGCGGAGGTGCGGCAGCCCGGGTGTTCGGCCATTGGGACATCTCGAACATCCTCACGCTTCAATCCGGGCAACCTCTCACCGCCACACTGCCCACCGCGCTCAGTGGCACCGACTCAAACGGCACCGACCGACCTGATTTGATCGCCAATCCCAATTTGCCGGCCGGTCAACGCACTCCCTCCCGGTGGTTCAACACGGACGCATTGGTTGCGCCGCCTATTTTCTATGACAACCTCGGAGCTTACAGCATTCCGGGGAATGAAGGCCGCAACGTCATAACGGGCCCTGGACTGGCATCTTGGGACATGAGTCTTCAGCGCCAAGCGCGCTTGAGTGAACGGCTTAATCTGGTGTTTCGCTCCGACTTCTTCAATCTGACCAACCACCCTAACTTCGACCGGCCTGGCCTCATCTACGGGACTTCAAATTTTGGGAACATCAGTTCTGCAGAGAATTCCCGCCAAGTCCAGTTCTCCTTGCGGTTGAACTGGTAGCTGATGAAAAGGCGTCGCCCCAAACCCATAGACTTCCGCTCAACCATGCTTCCGCCGGGCACGCCGTCATCAAGTCACTGCTGCGCGGCGCTTGGCGGGTTCACCTCCGAGGCCGCTGTGATCATAACCAACGCGAACTCGAAGTCCTTTGATTTCCCGCCTCTGCTGGTCCCGTGAAGGCGCATTCGATGATCGTGGATGGTGAAGGTGACTTGCTGGCCGAGGGCCAGAAGGTCGGCCTTCTTCTCTACCTTCTGTTGGATGTGGTACTCGGTCGAGCCTGAGCGCAGGACGTACTCGCGGCAGGGCGGTTCGCCGGTCTTCATGAGACGCCCGCCGCAAGGGACCGAGTTCATAGTGACAATTGTCGCCGTCTGGCTGGCTTCTTTGTCTCGTGCAAGAGCCGACAGGAGAGTTGCACCGATCACAACACTGAGAACGAGCACAGTTTTCATAGCCCAGCCTCCGCTTTGACCCCTTTCTGCTTCGATTCGGGTGACGCTCCGCGCCGGAGCCAATGACCCAATCAGGGTCTGCCAGCCTTGTATCACGCGTTCCGAGGCGTGTCAACCGGTCCCCTGCGGCGGCGTGTGCGACACAGAAGTGACGCTTCGGTAATTGCGTCGTCTGGAGCGTGTTTCCGAGCGTATTAAGTGCGCTAAGAAAAGGCCCGGGCAGGGCCTGCGGGATAGCCCAGGGCCCAAGCCTGGGTCCAGAAGGCCCTCTGGTGGGCTCCCCCCCCGGCTGATTTGGGACGTCGTAGGGCATTGCGACCGCTTGCCTCTCGGCCTGCGCGCGCGCGGCGAGTTCGAGTACGTGGGCCGCAAACCCCTCGGCGACGGCTTTACCGGTGTCCCCGTTCGCGAAGTGCACGGCGCCCTGCTGCGGCCTTTCGACGACGGGCGGACGAGCCTAGGGGTTAATTTCCTTCTGCCCAGCGGCTACTCAGGACAGACCCTTGAGACGCTCGCGTTACCCAGCGACGCCGAGCCTTTTGAGCGCATCGTCGGCGTTCCCACCAAGCCGTATGTCTCCCTGACGTTCACGTACTACTTTGGTTCGCCATAGGGCCATCAGGTGGTCCGGTGATCGGGCAATTTAGCGACAGCGTGACCGGGTGATTTTGTAATCAAGGCGGCCAATCGCCGCCCCCAGCGGCGTTGGGTCTTCGCTTCATCCGCGCCACAACTGCACAAGGCGCGGCCTCGGCCTCGCGACTTGCTCCGCGGGGCCGGAAGGCGGTGCCCGCAAAAAGCCCACGACGAGAAGAGCGCTCGTCGTGGCTGACAGCCGCTAATTCGCGGGCAACGCCGAGCGCTCCGATTGTCCCGCAATCTCGAAATCAATCCACTGGCTGGCCGTCGCGTATTTCGGCTTGGCGAGTTTGTCGGTAACGATAACCTGGAACACGTAATCGCCAGGCTCCAGGCCAGGGCCGAGCTTCAGATGGCCGCTCAAGGACAATCGTCTTAAGTCGGTTTGGTTGTTGCCATCAAACGCCTTGTTGAAGGCACTCACCTGCCGCTCGTCGCGAAAGATTTGAATGCTTTCTTCAAGGTCAGGAAGCCGCGTGACCCGGTCGAGACGGGCGTTATAAACCTGCACGCCGTAGGTCACTTCGTCGCCGAGTTGGAACCGGCGCACCGCCGGGCTTTTCTCCCCTTCGCCTCTTGCGTTGAGGATGATGCCCGAGAGCGCCAGCCTTCCTTTGCGAGTATCCGGGACGTCGATGAACAGGCTCGCGGAGCCCACCCGCTGAGAAACCGAGTCGCGAACCCCGGCGCGGAGCTGATACCGGCCTGGCTTCACCGGAAAATCGAGCACGTGATCGAGGCCGTTCTTCAGCGCTCTCCCCAACTGCTGGTCGTTGAGTGAACCCGTGAAGGTCGCGTCCTTCCCGCCCACTACCCTTCCGTTGTCGCCGAACGTGAGGGCGGCGGCGTCGAACGCCACTTTCTTACGCCCGTCGGGTTGGTTTTCGACTTGCAGATCCCGTGCGTCGATGTGCAGCAGGGATCGCAGCGTAGCCGCGCCATGCTCGTCATACAAAACCTGGGAGACGAGATAAAGATGAACTCCCCCTGAGCTAAACGGCGAGGCCAGCGCCGCCGCCAATTGCTCGTTCCTGGTGCGGTACACTGGCCTCGCTTCGTCGTCGGGAATCCCATAGAAGCCGGTGCGCGAGCGAACGCGCAGGCCCGGGATTTTGACCTTGACCTGAATTTTGTGGTAGGCCCGGCGGCCATTCTGGGCTTCGAAAGTGGTCTCCGACGGTTTGTAACCAATCAAGTAATATCCGCTCTGGTCATCCAGAATCTCTCTAATGCCCAGGTTGAGGTCGTTCGTGTCGTGGACAAGAAAGCCGCCGCTTTGTTGAGCGAGATATTCCATGCCCTGTTGCGAATTGAAATACTGTAGGCGCCGTTCCCCGAGGGCTTGCTCGAGGGCTTGCTCGACTTCCGCTGGCGAGCGCCCACCGGTCGAGTCGGCGGCGGTGAGCCCGAGGGTTTGAAGTCCGCGCGCGTCAATCACGTACACGACGACGGCGGACCGATTGGCCAGATCGACCAGGGCACGCAGAGCCTCCAGCACGCGACTGTCGCCGACACTCTCGAGAGAGAGCGGTATGCCGTCAGAAAACAGGATCACCGATTTACGGCCGGGCAGTTCACGAAGTCCTTTCACCACGTAATTGACCGCGCCGAGCGAGCCGTTAGTGAATTGGTCCGCGAAGAAGGCAGCCTGCTCCTGGCTGGCCGTTTCGTGGCCTACCAGCGCGCTTGCTGGTGTGGGTTGACTGCCCCCTTGGCTGAGCCCACCGGCTCCGCGCCTCGAATTCCCCTCGGCCGGCGCCAGGGGAGTAATCGCGAAAATCTGGCCGCCCCACATCGGATACCAACGGATGCGGTCAATCGCGGCGTAGAGCATCCGCTTGTCGTTCGTGAATTGCTGCATGGCGCCAAGGCCGCTGGCGGTACGGAGAATCGCCACCAAGTCGCCCGGCTGCATTTGAACGTCCACGAACTTTTTCAGGGTTTGGCGAACATAATAAGTGTCCTCGAACGACAAGCTGAGGTCGTCCACCACCAAGGCGATGGTCCTTCGGACTTGCTCGGGACGGAGCGGGACCGGCCGGGCCGGCGCCGTAGGCGCGCCTGTCTTGAGGGGCGGACGCTCAATGGGTGGTGCGACTGAACCTGCGGGACCAGTTACGGATACGTAGGAAAAGTTCGTGATCTTCTGCGGACGGCGGTCCTCGAGGATTTCGAAATCCTCCGGTTTCAGATTCGTGACTTGGCGGCCCTTGGAGTCGGTGACCACCGCGTCCACTTGAACCAAGTCCACCGTGATGCGAATTACTCCGCCCGTGCCGGGTTGTTGCGGAGCTTGCGCGAAGGCGGGCATCAAACCGACAAGCAGAAAAATGAGGTGTTTGCGCATGGCTAAACCTTCCGCAAGCGCAGATTCTGCGGGCAGCCCATGCCTGCCGGTTCTGTGGCCCGAAGACAGGAAGCGAAGCGTGCGGTTCTCAACACACTCGAACGTCTGAGCGAGGACTGTCACCCTCAAAGACGCCGGGTGGGACACCGGCGCTAAGGAAAAAGCCTACGGCGAGGGGAACGCTCGTCGTGGCAGCCCGCTTCCGGCCAGCACTACTTATAGGTATACCGGACGTCCACGCGCACTCGGACTGGAACCTCGTCCAGGGATGAGGAGAAATACTCGTACGGAACCTCGTCGAGAGGGCTCGCTGCCCCTCCCGTCGCGCTGCGCCCCAAAGGCGAAACCGATGTCCACTCGATCCCCGTGATCTGAACCTTCATGCGCCGCGCAATTTCGTCTGCCAGGGGCCGTGCCTTGTCCACAGCCTGAAGCGTAGCTTGCTTTTCGTATGGGGCAGGGTCCTTGACGGAGAAGGCGACTACTGAGGATCCTCCCATCGAGATGTTCGAAATGGGCATATTACTGGGAGACGCCCCCACTTTGCTCAACTCGTCCAGCAGCGCGCTGACTCGTTTGTTGAACTGGGTAACATCATTTAGTTCCGGGCCCTCGAGGTAGATGTAAACGTTGTTATACACATCGAACCCGGTTGGCCGCTGACCTCCGGGGTAATACATCCCGCCGCCTGCGGGGGCAAAGCGGTTGCCGCTGAATCTCACTTGCTCGTCTTTGGTGCCCAGCGCGGTCAAACGCGCTTTGACGTCCTCGACCTTCTTGTTGTTCTGGTCGAGCGCGTCGGCGGCAAGAGGAGAGGTCGAACGAACGGTCATCAAGACGATCGCAATGTCCGCCTTGGCGCTGGCCTTTCCGCTTGCGTTGACGCTGATGGTAGGTTTCGGGTTCACTTGCGATTGTTGGGCGCTCAAGCTCAGCGTCCCAATGCAGGTGAGGACGAGTAGCCACAAAACACACATTCTTTTCATGAGCAGACCTCCTGGTGCAACTGTTGGGCGTTACCGCAAGGTGTACGTCGCAAGAACCCGTACGGAAACTTCTACCGCCTGCGGGCGCGAAGACTTGGGATTGTCGGGAAGTTCTTCGATCGTTGATTCTCCCGGCAAAGGGTCATAGCTGACTTCCAATAGCTGTGGCTTTTTGCCTGGTGTCGAGGCCGTTAATTCTCGCAAGCGCGTCTCAATCCCGGCCCACGCTTTGTCGAGGGCTCGCCGGTACAACTCGTCTGCTTCTCGCACGGAGAAGACCACGCCTTCCGCGTGGCTCGCTCAGCCGCTTCCAATACAGGTGACGCAATGGGAATTGTAGCGAGCCCCCAAATCCTCCAGCTTGGCAATGATGGCATCGCGGGCCGGAAGCTGCTCGCCTGCGCGCGAGCTCACAAGCTTAAACACAACGTTCCTGGTATAAACCATTCCCGCTGCCTCTTCGCTCTCCGCAGGCGTGATGAGGTTGTTGCAGATCCGATAGGAGAGGTTCGGAATCTTCAAGGCATCGACGGCGGCGAGGAAATCCCCGAGGCGCTTTTCCCCCTGCCTCGCCGCTTCGGAGGCCAAGCCTGATTCGTATTCCATCTTCATCAACAGGTAGTAGACGTCGGGCGTGGTGGTCTCCGTCCCAACGCTTTCAATGGTCCACAGCCGGGCGCCCGCCTTGGGCGCCGGCTGCTGGGCGAGAGAGGTCCGCGGAGCACTCCAACAAAGTGCCAGAGCCGCGACGGAACAGACGGTTTTCACCATGCTGGTTTTCATACGCTCAACTCCTTGCGTGCGGTCCCTTGAGGGCATCTTCCAGCGCCGATGGGAGGGTTCTCAAGGTCTCCCGTTCAGCGCCGTCGGCACGGAGCAGGATTTTTCCTTCCTTGGATATGAGAATGACAACCGGTATCTTGCGGACATCCCAGCGCGCAGCTTCATCGGGGGAGCGGTCGAAGTCGACGGGGACAAGCTGGACTTCCTTGGGGTGCTTATGGGCGAATTTCTCGAGAATCGGTTGTACCGCGTGGCAGGGCTCGCACCAAGGGGCTGTGAAAAACAGAATCGTCACGTCTGCAACTGCATCATCTTTCCCGGCCGGGAGGGTCGACGTGGCGCATCGCGCGGGGACTGTGCCCAGGATGATCGTCAATAGAACAACTGCAAGCATGGTTCGCCTCTTCCTAAACCGAAAGGCCAAACCGGGCACGGCCAGTACCTTAACGGACTTATCCTAGTTCACTCTCCTAAAGAAGTCCAGCATAGGCCGATTTGAATGTCGTTGGCGCGTGAAATGACCCGAAGCAGCGTACTTTGGGTCCTAAAGGAACGGGCGCCGCAACCCGGACATGCGATCCATCCAGGCGCGATGCCGTGCGGAGGCAATAGTGGACCGAACCGGCGAGCGCCGGGCGGCGAAAAACCGCGGACCTAAACGACAGGTCGGCGCTGCGCTTGCTCGATCGGATACGAGACGTAGATGTCCGCCGGCTCCCGAATGCGCGACTTCGGACAATCGAAATGAAATCCTGGCGGGGGCACGCCCATCACCACGGCGGCTTTTACAAAGACTCTAATGCCGCACCCAGTCTCTGTCGATAAGCAGGGTGTGGAACTTTGTCCGACTCGAGCATCCTGGCTGCGTTTCGCGCTGCTGCGCGCGGGCGTGGCAGCGGTGTTGCTCGTTGTTCCATGCATGGCGCTCGATCCGCGCAAGGCGATCACGCAGTACGTTCAAACGGTATGGACCACGGAAGCCGGTCTTCCTCAAAGCTCGGTCTACTCGATCGCTCAAACCAAGGATGGCTACATTTGGTTCGGCACGGAGCAGGGATTGGCGCGCTCTGATGGCGTGCGATTCACCGTGTTCGACCGACGCAACAGCAAAGGGCTCGCGGCCAATTATATCCAGAGATTGCAAGCCAGCCGTGACGGGAGCCTGTGGATCGGCACGGACAGCGGCGTGACGCACTATCAAAACGGTTCCTTTCACTCCCTCACCACGCGGGACGGCCTTTCGAATGACAACGTGTGGGCTCTTGTCGAGAGCCGGGACGGCAGCTTGTGGATCGGAACGGACCAGGGCTTGAACCATCTTCGGAACGGTAATATCCGAGTTTACGCAACCAAAGATGGACTGCCCGGCAACGCCATCAGGGCGCTCCTCGAGGATCGCGCGGGCGTTCTGTGGATCGCCACCAGGGATGGGCTGGCGCAATTCGATGGCAGCCGATTCACGATTTACACGACGCGAGACGGGCTTCCAGACAATTCCGTGACGACGCTGGCGGCCGCGCCTGACGGCGCAATCTGGGTTGGCACGTCTCATGGCGGGCTGGCACATTTGGACAGAGGGAAGGTTTCCAACTGGTCGGCCGGACTCCCCAAGAATGACATCGTCTCACTGCTGGATGACGGCGATGGCAATCTCTGGATCGGGTTTGACCGGCACGGCATCGGGCGTCTCCGCCACCGAACGCTCGATCGGTACAGCTTACCAGAGGGCTTGCCCAGCGCGTATTGCACCAACGCTCTTTTCAAGGACCGTGAAGGAGACCTCTGGATCGGATCGTTCGATGCCGGCGTGGTGCAATTGAGAGACGGCAAGTTCACTAACTTTGGCAAGCGAGAAGGCCTCTCCACACACCTGGTGTGGGCCGTACTCGAAGCTCGCGATGGGACCATTTGGGTGGGAACTGACAGCGCGGGTCTGAACCACCTCAAGGATGGCAAGGTCGAGGTCTATACGGCCCGCAATGGGCTTCCGGCACGCCCCCTGGGTTCGCTGCTGGAAGGCCGTGACGGGAGCATTTGGCTTGGATTCCATAACGGATTGCTCGGCCGGCTCAAGGATGGACGAGTCAAGGTCTACCAGGACCCGCTCTCCAAGCAGGCTGCGGTCGACTCCATATTCGAAGATCGTAAGGGCGACCTCTGGGTCGGCATGCTGGGTACCGGGCTAGCTCGATTCAAGAACGGCCGGTTCGAGCACTACACCGCCTCTGGCCAGGTCAGATCGATAACCCAGGCGCCTGACGACGCGTTGTGGTTTGCGGCCGAAGAGAACACCGTGAGCCGGCTTCAGGGCAAACTCCTGACGGTCTACACGCGGAGGAACGGGCTGCTGAGCGACCATGTGATGTGCCTCTACGTTGATCGGCAGGGAACTGAGTGGGTGGGCACCTTAGATGGCTTGAACCGCATCAAGGATGGCCGGGTCACTTCCTACTCAGTCGACCAGGGGTTGTTCGACAATACCGTGGGTTCGATCGTGGAAGATGATTCGGGAAACCTATGGATGAGCTGCGATAACGGAATCTTCTGTGTGCGGAAACAGGAGCTGAACGATTACGCCGAGGGGCGTGTTCGGTCAGTTCGCAGTGTCGCCTACGGCACAGTCGACGGCTTAAGGTCGAAGGAGTGCACTTACGGCGCCACGGGCTCGGTGTGCAAAGGCAGGGATGGTCGGCTGTGGTTTACGACGATGGCGGGATTGGCCGTCATTGATCCCAACCACATCCTGAGGAACGAACTGGCGCCGCCCGCGTGGATTGAGAGCCTCTCGTTCGACAAGAAGATCGCACCTTTAGAAAACGGCATCCGTTTGGGTCCGGGATCCGGCAGCATGGAGATCCAGTTCACCGCACCGAGCTTCGTGGCTCCGGCGCGTATGCAGTTCCGTTATCGTCTGGAGGGATTCGACCGGGAATGGGTGGACGCGGGCACGCGCCGGACGGCTTACTATACGAACCTGCCGCCCGGCCGCTATACGTTTCAGGTCCAGGCGGCCAACAGCGATGGCGTCTGGAACCGGACGGGCGCCTCGCTGGAGTTTGAGTTGCAGCCGCACTTTTATCAAAAGACTTGGTTCTACACTCTGTGCGGCTTGGCGTTGGCCCTGGGCGGATGGGTGTTCTATATGCTTCGCCTCCGGTTCCTGTCGCGGCGCAATCAGGAACTGGAAGAGAAGGTGACCGAGCGGACGAGAGAGCTGGCAGAGCGGAAGGAGGAACTGGCGCGGCGCACCGCGGAATTGCAAGTCGTCAACCACGAGCTCCAAAAGGCCACCGAGGCTGCCGATGCCGCCAGCCGGGCGAAGGGCGAATTTCTGGCCAACATGAGTCATGAGATTCGCACTCCCATGAACGGCGTTCTGGGCATGACCGATCTGTTGCTGGACACTGACCTCAACCCCGAACAACGCGACTACGCGAGCCTGGTCAAGTCGTCCGCCGATTCGCTGCTCACCGTCATCGACGACATTCTGGACTTCTCCAAGATCGAGGCGGGCAAGCTCGAACTGGATCCGATCCAGTTCTGCTTGCGCGATAGCCTGGCCGTAACCCTCAAACTCCTGGCTTTGCGAGGCTCCCAGAAAGGCCTGGAGTTGACCTGCGACATCCAAGCCGAGGTGCCGGAAGAAATCATCGCCGATGTCAGCCGCCTGCGGCAGGTGATCGTCAACCTGATCGGGAACGCCATCAAGTTCACCGAGCGGGGTGAAGTGGGGCTCGAAGTCGGCGTCGATTCGCGCCCAGGCGACGAGATTCAACTCCATTTCAAGGTGCGTGACACGGGGATTGGCATTCCCAAGAAGAACCAGGCCACCATCTTCGACGCTTTCTCACAGGCCGACGGCTCGACGGCCCGACGCTTCGGGGGCACAGGGCTGGGGCTGACGATCTCTTCCCATCTCGTCAGGATGATGGGAGGGCAGATCTGGGTGGAGAGCGAACCCGGCCAAGGGAGCTGCTTCCACTTCACGGTTCAAGCCCGGGCGGCGACGAGTATTTCTCCGGTCCGAACCATCGACGAGAGCGAACTGGTCGGCCAACGGGTGCTGGTGGTGGACGATAATGCCACGAATCGGCGCATCCTCGCAGACATGCTGCGGCGTTGGGGGATGGTGCCGGCGCTGGCCGCCAGCGGCTCAGAGGCCACGGCATTTCTGGGGCAGGTAGAGGCATCAGGCCGGCCGTTTGCCCTGCTTTTGATCGACGCCCATATGCCGGATATGGATGGGTTCGAATTGGCTGAGCAGATCCAGAAACACCCGGGCATTTCGAGAGCCAGGATCATCATGCTGACTTCGGCGGGTCAGCGAGGCGACGCCGGCCGTTGCCGCGAGCTCGGCGTCGCGGCGTATCTCACCAAGCCCGTGGCGCAATCCCAATTGTTGGACTCCGTGCTCGAGGTGCTTGGCGCGAAAGCCCTGGTAGGCGAACCGGCCTTAATTACGCGCCACTCGCTCCGCGAAGGTCAACAAAAGCTGCGCATTCTGCTGGCCGAGGACAACGCCGTCAATCAAAGGCTGGCGGTGCGCCTGCTCGAGAAACGGGACCACGCGGTGACGGTCGTCAATGATGGGCGCGAGGCTTTGGCGGCCCTTGAGAAGGAGAACTTCGATGTTGTCCTCATGGACGTGCAGATGCCGCAACTGGACGGGTTCGAAGCCACGGCGCTCATTCGCGAGAGGGAGAAAGCTACGGGCGGGCACCTGACCATCATCGCCATGACAGCTCATGCCATGAAGGGCGACCGCGAGCGGTGCCTGGCCGCCCAGATGGACGGCTACGTCCAGAAGCCCATCAAGGCGGAGGAACTGTTCAAGGAAATCGAGAGCGTCGCTGGTCAACCCCCCGCGCCCGAAGGAAGGGCTGGATGACGCGGCTTGACGCACGTGCCGTTGGAGGCGCCCCAAGTTCCCAGCGCGTAGCCACGGTGCCGCCGCGGCCTACGGTCCGCCGATCTTAATGGCGGGCGACCAGTCCTGACCGTGGGCCCTTCCCCATGACCACAAGCCCACGGTCAGCAAACCACTGACCGCGGGGTGGCGCAGACATCGCTTTGAAGCTGTGAAATAATCCCGAAGATGCGGACTTTGCACAGCGTAAGTTATTGAATAATCGGCGTCGGGTTATGACTATTCTGGATTATTTCACAGCTTCTTTTTGATTTCTGCGGCATCGCAGTGGGGCGGTTGTTTTACACCTTACCGAAAAAGACCGATGGCGAAACATGGAAACGCTGGCTGAGCCGCGCGATGTGGTCGCGGTTCAATCGACGCTTGCCGGAAAGAACCAGTGATACAGTGCTCTCGCTACCAAGTTCCGCGGCGATGTCCCGTTGCGAGAGTCCATTCCGATCGAGAAGAAAGCGTAGTACGTCGATCGGGTCGGCGTCCGGCACCGGGTAGCGCTCCGCCTCGTAGCGCTCAACAAGAAGCGTCAGAAGCTCGATGGCGTCTTCCTCTTCCGGCGTTGGGTCAGACTTCGCCGTCAGCTTAAAGAGCGCCTCCGTGTACTTCGCGAGTTCCTCATCCGAGTGGATGAGGTGGGGTGCCCCCTGCCGGATCATCTTGGTCGGATTCGCCAGTGCTGTGCTCATCGTGTAACCCCTTTATCCCAGTTGGCGGGATAGTCGTACTGTTTATGCGTCAGGAAAGACCGGATATAGATGTGTCCTTCTGTGGTCCCGCCATCCTTCACGCGCGAGTAATGAATGATGGTGACCAGGCGGTAGCGGTTCTGACGAATATTAAAGATCACATACCCCTTCACATCATCGGCATCCTTGAAAACCTGCCGGACTTCCTCAAAGTTCCGCCACCGCGCGGCCTTCGCGATTTTGCGCCAAGCCATGATTTGTCTGGCGGCGTCTGGATATTGCTTCATAGCTCGGTTCAGGTGCTTTTCGGTGACGACATGCATGAAGGTTCTTTCAATGTCCTGCCGCAACAAGAACCGTTGCACTTCCCAAGATACTTTGCAAAATGAAAAGTGTCAACAGAAACTTCGCATTTTGCAAAGAACCTTCTCGATGTAATTGAACCGATTCTTGCCGCGCGCCAGGGTTTCGGGACAGACTCTAAGGCTCCAGGCTGGACAGGACCTAACGCAGGTGGTGATCATGTCCCGGGGAGATACATTTCTCTCGATACACGCGTTGGACCATTAAGTTGTGCGTAGATGGACGGGCGCCGGCATGGTTACTGCCGGGTGTGCCGTAACTCCGGCTATCGTCAAGGGAGACGTCTCAAGCCGCTTGCTCCGGCTTCCCCATGTGTACGAGGATACGATGCTTGACCAGGCCCCGATCCAATGGGATCACGCCATCCCGCACGCGCTGGCCATCCATCTCCACCCACGACACACCTCGCTCGCAGCCTTCCGGATTCTCGACCTGGATCTCGTAGATTGCTTCACCGTGACGATAGCGCAGGCGGAAGCCCCCCCACCATCCGGGGATGACCGGATTCAACTGCATGTGATCCCCGCGCACCTTCAAGCCCATGACCTCTTCAACCCAGGCGCGGTACATCCAGGCCGCCGAACCCGTATACCAAGACCAACCACCCTGACCGATCCGCCCGGGCAATCGGCACACGTCGGCTGCAACCACGTAGGGGTCAATCCCATAGCGCCACACTGCTTCCGAATCACGCGCGCGCTCAATCGGGTTGAGCATGCGCAGCATTTTTGCCGCCCGCGTACCGTCCCCTCGACGTGCCAAGGCCATGGCGAACCACAGGGCGGCGTGAGTGTACTGGCCTCCGTTCTCCCTTACCCCCGGAGGGTACCCCTTGATGTATCCGGGTGACGGCTTCGATCTGTCAAAGGGAGGTGTTAAGATCAGCACCAGTCCTTCATCCTCGCGAACGAGATGTTTCCACGCCGATTCTAAAGCCCTATCCGCGCGATCTGTGTGGGCTGCGCCACTCAGCCAAGCCCAGGATTGGGGCAGGGAATCAATCTTCGCCTCTTCATTCGCCGAAGAACCAAGCGGCGTGCCATCGTCGAAGATCGCCCGAAGATACCACTCCCCATCCCATGCTGCTCGCTCGACATGCTGAATCAGCGCATTCCTGTCCTGATGGTAGGTCTGACTCAAATCTGGCCGACCCAGTAGCTCAGACAACTCGGCCATACCCTGAAGCACATCCACCATGAACCACGCCAGCCAAACGCTCTCCCCTTTGCCTCCAGCACCCACAAGGTTCATCGCATCGTTCCAGTCCCCTGTTCCCATCAGGGGCAAACCATGGGGTCCAAAGGTCATGCTACGCGTGACGGCGCGCCGGCAGTGCTCAAACAGCGTGGCGTGTTCAAACGCGACCTCCGGTGTGAAGAGCATCTCGTGCTGATCGCCTTCCAGCTTGGGCCCGTCGAGGAAGGGGATCTCTTTGTGCAAGATCTCCACATCGCCAGTGACCCGGATGTATTGAGCGACGACGTAGGGAAGCCACATGGAGTCATCGGAAATCCGCGAGCGGACACCCGCGCCGCTCGGTGGATGCCACCAATGCTGGACATCGCCTTCCTTGAACTGACGGCTCGCCGCGAGCAGGATGTGTTGGCGTGCCAGCTCGGGATACGCGTATAGGAATGCCATCACGTCCTGCAGTTGATCGCGGAAGCCGAATGCACCGCTGGACTGGTAAAAGGCGGAGCGTCCCCAGATCCGACAGCTAAGGCTTTGGTACAAGAGCCAACGGTTGATCAGGAAGTCCACTGCCAGCTCGGGGGTGTGCACTTCGATCGTGCCCAACAGACCATCCCACCAGGCTTTCGTCTGGCTTAACGCGGTCTCCAGTGCCAAACCTTCCCGGTAGACTTGAACCCGCTTGTGGACCTCCTCCACCGACTCGGCTTGGCCCAACATACACGTGATCTCAGCCTTCTCTCCAGGAGCCAGTTCAACCTTAACCTGCAGTGCCGCACACGGGTCGAATCCCGCCCCCATCCGACGTGATAGCCCGGTCCGCTCCATCGCCGCGGGGCTACCCAGCGGGCCGTTGCGCCCAAGGAAGAGCGTGCGGTCGCCGGTGTAAGACTCCGCAGGGGGGCTGATGGCCGCGAAGGCGATCCGATTCCCGTACTCGGGGTGGTAGCGATTCCGAGCAATCAGGGCCTGGACTTCGTCATCCCAGTCGGTCACGACGTGCATCTGGGAGGATTCGCGGTTCTCGCCCAGTGTCCACTCCACATAATACGTAACCGACAGCTTGCGATGCCTCGAGGAGTCGTTCCTCAACAGCAACCTTTGCAGCTTAATCGGCTCTCCTCCTTTCTCATCCACTGGAACGAAGACCGTCAGCTCCTGCTCGATCCCCTGGCTGTTATGCTCGAAGACCGTATACCCCGCCCCATGCCTTGCCCGGTAGGCGGTCTCTTCGCGGATCGGCGACGGGGTCGGCGTCCAGTAGACACCGGTCTCCTCGTCCCGGATGTACACCGCCTCCGACGGTGGATCCATGACGGGGTCGTTCGACCATTGCGTCAGGCGATTGCGCTGGCTGTTGCCATACCAGGTAAAGCCAGACCCCGTTTCACTGACCAATGCTCCGAAGGTGGGGTTGGCGATGACGTTCACCCAGGGCGCAGGCGTGTGGGTGTTGGGGCCGAGATAGATCGCATATTCACGCCCATCCGGGGTAAAACCGCCCAGGCTGTTGAAGTAGGGCAGCTCCATGAAGGGCAGCGGAGCCGAAGGCTCCCGGGGAGCAGGTTTCTTGGCCAAGGGTTCCGACAGCTCGGGAACCTCCGCAGGCACACCTGCTTGCTGGGGCAGCGTGCCCCGCGCCGCCACCAGCACCACACTCGCCGCGGCCATGAGTAGCGTCAGGTCTTCCTCCGGGATTTGCTCCGCGCTGCGTAAGAAAACCCCACCAGGCTGATCTATCCCCGTATACGTCGAATGCGCCTGGATCAAGCCCTCGAGTCGTTCCCGCAACGGCTGCTCATAGCCGCCGGCCTCCTCGTTGAGGATCACCAGGTCTGCCATCAACCCGTGCCTTCGCCAATAAGTATGCGCCTGGAGCATCTGACGGGCCAGGCTGACATCCTGCGCCTCACCAATGGTGATCAGGGCAATCGGCAAGTCGCCCGAGATTCCATAGGGCCATAAGCCGGCTTGGCCCTTGCGGTTCTCTTCGATGCGTTCGGGGGGAGGGCGAAAGAGCGGGTTGGGAAACAGCAGGTGGCTGGCGAGCTGCTGGAAGCGACGAGCTTCGTCGGGCTGGATGCGAAGCAATCGCAGCTCAAGCTGGGCAGAAGCCGAGGCGAAATCCACCGCCCGATCGATGGCATGGGGATCGCTGTACTTACCCATCAGTCTCAAAACCTGCTGGCGTGTTTCGCTGGCGGCGAGAACCAAGGTAACCTGCATACGCTGGCCTGGACCAAGACTCAGGCTCTGGCGCAGGCTGAGGATTGGGTCCAGGACAAAACCCTGGCTGTTGCCAAGCTTCTGGAGGACCCCCATCGGATTCGCGAGCGTCCGTCCTCGGCCGATGAATCGGCGCCGGTCGGTTTCGAACTGCAAGGCTTCGTCCTCAGCGTGTTCAAGCGTAAGGCGGTGCGCAACGTAAATGGGTGGGTCGTCTTCCGCGCGAAGGCGACGGTACGCGAGGAGCGCTTGATGTTCAGGCACCGCCTGGGTTTGGATGAACAGCTTGTTGAAGGCCGGATGCTGCCTGTCTGCGTTGTGCGGCGCCAGCGAGAGTTCAACGTAGCTCGTAAGATTGAAACGGCGGGTGCGACCGGACCGATTGATCAGGGTGACCCGCCGAATCTCCACGTCGTCTTCCGGCGAGACGACGACCTCCGTTTCGGTTAGAATGCCATTGTCGGCGCGCCGGAAGACGGCACGGTCGAGCGCGAAGTTGGCGGAGTACCCCTCGACCTTCCCGCCGACTGGGTGATACATGTTGGACCACACTCGATCCGAGTCGGCCTCATGGATGTAGCAGAAGGTTCCCGACGGATCCTGAGTCCGATCCGACCTCCAGCGTGTGATCTCAAAGTTGCCCCACCGACTGTACCCCCCGCCTGCGTTGGTGATCATCAAGCCATAGCGACCATTGCAAAGGAGTTGGGTTTGGGGCGTGGTTGTATGGGGCGTATCGAATTTGCTCACCGAGGGTGCGACTTCGCCGACGCTCTCCGCCAAAGACACTCCCTCGCGCGCGGAGATGTAGTTCAGCGGAGGCAGGATCGGGATGCGTTCATGGAGTAGGGGCTCAGCGGCACGCACGCGTGGGTCGGCGTGAAAATGTCGGTGGATAGGATTGCCAAGGAGGAAGTTGGTCAGCGACAGGAAACCCATGCCTTGATGATGCGCCATGTAGGTTTGTACGATCACCCCACGCACCCCCTCACGACTCGGCCGACGGCTGAAGTCCATCGCTTCGTAATAGCCGTAATCGTTCAGCAGCCCCAGGCTAGCCAGTCGTTTCAGATTCTGCACGCTCTCTCTCGGCGCAACGTTCAGCGCCAGAAGGGTGGCATAGGGCGAGACCACGACCTTTTCCTCTAAGCTGCGCTTCAATCCGAGCTCCGGTACGCCAAAGGCCTTATACTGATAGGTATTGTTGAGGTCCAGATCCGCAAACGCAGACTCCGAAATCCCCCACGGTACGCGGCGCTTGCGGCCGTAGGCAATGTGGATCGCCGTCGCGTCCCTCGCTGCTTTATGCAGGAGCGAGTTCGCCTGGGAGCGTTGGAAAATCAGCGGCATCAGATATTCGAACAGAGTCCCGGTCCAACTGAGCAGCACTCGGCGCCGATCGATTGCACGGTAGGGTCGACTCATGGAGAACCAATGCTCAACTGGGATATCGCCCCGAGCGATGGCGAGGAAACTCCCCAGCCGCGCCTCACTCGCCAAGAGATCGTAGTAAGAGCTATCCAAGCGGCCTCCGGAAACGTTGTAGCCGATTGAGAACAAGCGTCGTTCGGGGTCGTACAAGAAGCGCATATTGATCGATCCGGATAACTTGCGTCCGTCCTGGATGAGCCGCTCGCTCAAACCCAGGATTTCACCGGCCAGCCATTTCGATTTCGCGAAGGCCTGCACAAGACGGTCAAGCCATTCCAAGAGGGGGTGCGCGCCTGAGGGAGCCTTCTCATGGATCGACTGGAGGATCGGAATACAGCCGATGTGCCCCTTGGCGAGATCGAGAAGCGAAGGCGCGTGATCCAGGGCCTGGCGGATGGCAAGTAGGGCATCGAGCCCCAACTGGGCGACCTCCTCTTCCGTTTTTTCATCAAGGATTTCGATCCAGTTGAGATAGCGATCCGTGATCCTTAGCCAGGCCGATACCTGCCCCTCCATCTGCCTGGCCCAATAAACTGCTCCTGTTTCAACGCCCGCGGGCTCACGCACCTCATCGGCTAGAACCCTTACGCTACCCTCCACCCGCCGCAGCAGACGAAGCGCGTCGGCGATGCGAGCCGGCGGCGTTTCCCACGCGCGCATCAGTTCATCGAGGGCGTGGGCATCCAGGCCCAAAATGCCTTCCCGTTGGACGACCTGTTTCAGGATTTCCCCGGTATCCCGCAGGCCTTCAAAGGCTTTCACATCCAAGACGGGTCTCTGAATCAGTTCGTCCAGTCCATGCTCCAGGGACCATAAGGCACCCAGCAGGTTGCCGCTGTCCACGGCGGACACGTAGCGAGGTTCGAGAGGGGTAAGGGTCTGAATATCGTACCAATTCAGCAGATGACCCTCATAGCGCTCCAGTTTGCCGATCGTCCCCATAGTGTGCGTCAGCTTATCGACGACCTGATCCACCGTCAGATACCCGAAATCATGTGCGGCTAGCGCGCTGAGCATCCAGAGACCGATGTTGGTTGGACTGGTACGCATCGCCGGTGGCTTCTGAGGGGACACTTGGTAGTTGTCCGGTGGAAGCCAAGACGTGTCAGCGCTGACAAATTCCGAGAAATAGCGCCAGGTTCGTCGTGCAACCTTCCTCAGGAAGCGCAGATCCTTTTCAGGCAGCAGGAGTTGCTCTTGCTTCGCCTGCGGTCGAAGGATCAAGCGCCAACCGATCAGAGGGGATAGGAACCACAAGACGAGCCAGGGGCTGGCCATCGCAAGGCTGGATGGCATCCAGCGCTGCACCGCCCAACCCACGATCCCGCTGAAGATGCTCGCCAGGCCCATGGAAATCACGAACCCTCGTAGCTGACCCGGGGCTCTCCCATCCGTCACCTGGGCCGATGTCCACTCGAGCAACCCCCGATGAGAGATGAGGCGGCGATACCAGACCCGCAGAATGGCATCCAAAGCCAGCCCGGCCTGGTGCGGAAGCAATGCAGCATCAGCAACCGTCCGCAGCAGGTCGTGCGCCACCTTCGAAAAGGAGAAGCTCTTCAGCCCCTGGCGGGTGGTCGCCATGGTGAAGGGCTGCGCCAAAGGGTGGAAGAGCAACTGCACGGCGACCACGAGCGTAGAGATCCACCCGATCTGAGGAGAAGTCAGCCAGCAGGCTACGAGCAAGCCCAGGCTGGCTACGGGCAGCAGGCTGCGGCGCAAGTTGTCGAAGACCTTCCAACGGCTGAACCATGAGAGCTGGTTTGGCCCTCGCCGTCCTCCAGGTTGGAGAACACGCGGTAAGACCCAATCCGCGATTTGCCAATCACCACGAATCCAACGATGTTGCCGGCGGGTGTAGCTCAGGTAATCCTGCGGGAACTCATCATAGAGCTCAATATCACTGGCCAGGCCCACTCGGACGTGAGCGCCTTCAATCAAGTCATGGCTCAGCAACCACTCTTCAGGAAACCTCCCAGACAGCACTCGACTGAAGGCGCGCACATCATAGATGCCTTTGCCATGGTAGGAGCCTTCACCGGCGAGATCCTGATTGACATCGGAAACGGCCTTGGTGTATGGGTCAATTCCGACCGCGTCTGCAAAGAGTCGGCTGAAAGGCGAGGCGCTCGTGCTCGGCAGGGAAGGGCTCACGCGCGGCTGGATGATTGTGTAGGAGCCGGCCAGGATCCTGCCTACGGCATCGAAGCGCGGCCGGTTTAGGGGATGTGCCAGGGTCTCGATCATCCTGCGGGCAGTGCCAAGAGGCAGTTGTGTGTCGCTGTCTAACGTGATGACGAACCTCACATTGGACAGATGATCAGGGTCGCCGACATATACCAAACGAGCGGCATCTTCAGGTCGCGTTCCATCGATCAGCCGATTGAGTTCTTCTATCTTCCCGCGTTTGCGTTCCCAACCGATGAATTTCTGCTCGGATTCACTCCACGTGCGGTCCCGATGGAAAAGGAAGAAACGCTCACCACCATACCGGTGGTTGAGAGCTTCGAGGGTCTCGGTCACAGTCTGGAGCAGTCTCTCGTCGTCCTCACGATGCGCCTGATCCGAATCGGTGTAGTCCGTGAAGAGGCTGAAGAACAGATTGCCTTCTTTGTTGGCCAGGTACCGGATTTCTAATTTCTCCACCTCCGCCCGGATCGTCGCCGCGTCCCTCAGCAGCACGGGCACAACGACCAACGTTCGAAATGCGTCAGGAATACCCGAAACCTCGAAATCCATCTTGGGAAGGGCTCGGGGTGGAAGTAGCCGCATGACGAGGTAATTCAAAACCTCGAGCGCGAGTTGGCTGACGGGGATCAGCAAAAGGAGGGCGATCACAAGCCGGATCCCGGGCGTCTGTCCGCGCCGACCAAGCAGGACGATCGGGGAGATGAATATAGCGAAGAAGAAGCTGAGCCCAAGAAAGTACACGGCAGAATGATGGCGGTATACCCACTGTAGGGCGCGGAAACGTGGACCCTCAGGGCAGCGTATGAGCCGCGCAAGCTCGCGCCTTCCTTCACCAATCAGATAGGTCCCGACGTGGATCCACCGGTCATCTTCCGTCGCTTTACGGGAGGCTTGCGCGGCTAGCTCGATGGCGTGTTGGGCGACCTGGTCTTCCGCCTGACCGGACTGACGCGCGAGCTCTTCAATCGCACGGCGATACTGATCGCGCGTGTCGAAATCCATCTTGGGATAGACACCGGATGGATCCAACCCAAGCCACCACTCCACGCGGCTGAGCTGCTCGAAGAGCCGTCTCCAATCCAACAGGGCGAGCTGTCGCAAGCTAGTAAACGCATTCCCAATCGATAGCAGATCCTTCGTCTGGCGGTTTTGCTCACGCAGGCTGAGCTCGCTCAGGGGCTTGTGGTAGGTGCGCTCCAGCCAGCTCAGGACCGGCGCTAACGCGGCTTCTTCGTCGTAGAGATGATCAACCAGTTGAGAAGAGAAATAGGGGCTTGGGCTGGGTTGGTTTTTAGCAAGTTCTGCCAGGATAGAGAAGAGCTGGTTGGGATCTCGCCGGTTGGCCGTAATAAGCCTGTTCGCCCAGAAGTCGGCGATCTCACGTTCCCGCAACTCGGTCAGAGCGCTGGCGGCGAGATCCTGGACGCTCTCAATCAACGCGATGCGCAGCATCTGGGGGACAGCCCAGAGTTCGCCGATGGTCAGCGTGCTCACCGATTGATAGGCCTTAATAAATGCCAGGATGTTCTCCCGGTCCAGACGCAAGTCCGTATGATAGACGAGTTCCCTCGCCAAGCCGTAGATGCGCGGCAGGCCCCGGCAGGGCTCATTGGCGAGCGCCGGCAGCTCCTGGTAGTAACGCGGAGGAAGGTTCACCTGAACGTCGCGGGCGGTGCTCTCGATGACGTAGTCATTATCGAGGAGCCACTCGGCGGTCGGAAGCGCACCCTGTTCCAGTCGACTTGCTTCGGTGAGATCCGAGCAAACCTGATGGACCCATTGACGGGCCAGTTCGAGCCGCTCCAGCAGTGCGGTGTTCCGCCGCGGCTTTGGGTCCATTTCGTGGTCCAGGGCCAGGCGCTGGGCACGCTCCTGGATCTGCGCCGGAGTGAGCGCCGCTCCTGGGCTTCGCACATCTCCAATCGGATTCTCGCGCTTCGGATGCAGGACGAAGACCGCGGGCGGGATGTCGCCGCTTTCTCGAAGCACCGCCACTGGGAACCGCAGTGTTTCAATCGGCGCCTGGAGGACCAGGACGGTCTCCTCGGACACCAACCAACGTGTGTGATCCTCAAGCAGCCTTCGTTCCACGCCGTACTTCGATCGTCGTATCCACACCCCGGCAAAGAGGGCTCCGATGATTCCACCTGCAAGGGTCGAAATCAGGGCAGAAAGGGCTTCGCTCAGAATCGGCTGCGGCCAATGAAGGCCTATGAATGCAACTCCGGCGAGGACCCCGAACAGAATGAAAGCCAGGGTCGCACCGAAAGCCCGGCGCCAAAGGAAGGGATCCCATGTACGTACATCTCCATCCGCGGTCTTGCTCACCAACGCAGCGCGGCGGAAACCCATTCTCCGCAACTTCCTGAGAGCTCGGCGAGCTTCATCTCGTTTTGCGAAGTAGCCTATGAGGATGCCTGCTTCCATTCTCCGTCCTTGCATCACCACTTGGTTTAAGCTTCCAGGCATTGCGACGGATTTCACTGGATGGAAATCTGCGACGCAACGCTATCAGTATATCTGGCGCAGAAGCCTGCTTAGAGCAGCGGAAATGTCACGTTGCATGCCTCTTGACCACGGGGCGACTCGATTGTAGTCGCTTTCTTAGCACCATCGCCGCGGTCACCGCGATGACCACTGCGGCGGCAATCGCTAGCAACCACCCGGAATGTCCCCCCAGATGTCGCAGACCGACAACGAAGCGGCGGCCGTAGTGGGAGGCAATTGCGGCTATGGCTCCGTAACGCACTGCTCGGCTCAAAGCCACGACAACCATGAATGTCCGGAGAGGGTAGTCCAGCACGCCTGCTGCGGCGAAAAACGCGCTCGTAGGGAAGGGCAAAGGTATCAGGGTAGAAACGACCAGAGCGCCCGTACCCCACCTCTGGAAGTACTTCAGCAGCCTGGCGACCTTACGCTTTCCAAACTTGCGGTTGAGATAGTCCAAACCGGCCTTACGTGCCATTCGGAATGTTAAGTAGGCGCCGATGACCGAGCCTGCCGTGGCGACTGCGGCGTAGTAGTACCACGGTTCGCGCTGCCGCGCAGCCAGTATGGCGGTGAGAATGTCCAGGCCGCCAAATGTTGGGATGGGGGAGCTGTCGACGATCGCGAGAAGGAATAGCCCTAATCCGCCTAAGTGCCGCACGAGCGCGGCGATCCCTTGCGGGTGTCGTGCTGCCGGTTTAACAACGTCCGTGAGTGTTTCGAGAAGCCGCACAGTTACCCCGCGTTACGATACCACGTTTTCAGCGACTAGCGCAGTGGGCAGTAGGCAGTCGGCAGTAAGCAGAAGGCAGTCGGCGGGCGCGAGGACGAAGAGAGCAATTCACAATTCACTATTCACCATTCAGCATTCCCGCAGCCCCACCTACTATTCTAGCCTATTCCCCCCATTTGTCAAGAGACATGGAGTCCGCTTCCGGCAGGCATCCGGACAGGATGTGGAATGCCAGGGTGAATGAAAATGCTGACATGCAACTGTGGCCGTCTCCATCAGGCATTCGTGTACCACGGCACATTGACGAGGATAACCCGCTGGTTCCCCTTGGCCAGCAAGAGCGCCCTTAGCCATTCAGCGCGTTGATTGTGCAGGAAGTAGTGATACCAATGCCGCTCCACCAACTCTGGAATCAATACGGCGATCTGCCGGTCAGGGTTGCTTCGCTCAAGTTCCAGAATATAGTCCAAAATCGGGGTGATCACGAAGCGATAGGGCGACGGCAGGACAACCAGGCGCGGCGCTACCCGACCCGCTTGTTTCGCCGGTCCCTCCACGTAGCGGTCCCATGTTTGGAGAAAATTCCCGCTGTCTTTTTCACAATCGATGTGCAGAGCCTGTACCTCGGAAGAGAGAGTGAGGGCAAATCGCAACCCTTTCTGGGCGATCCGGTTCCAAGAGAGAATCGGAACCACTACCAGCGGAGCCCGCAAGTCGCTCAAATCCAGGGACACAGGGTTCGCGACCTCTGCCTCAACGCGACGATAGTGCCTTCGGATGGCAACCATCACAATCATTATGGTGGGAATGAGCAACACCGTTACCCAGGCTCCTTCGGCGAACTTTGCGACAGTTACGACCATGACTGTCGTTGCGGTCGCCACAGATCCCAGTCCGTTGATGAAGATGCTGCGTCGCGATGCTTCGCCTCCGGTTCGTCTCCAGTGAGCTACCATGCCGGCTTGGGACAGCGTAAACGCCAGGAAAGCGCCCACGGCAAACAGCGGAATCAACCGATCCGTGACCCCGCCAAACAAGATTAGCAGCGAGGCACACAGCACCGCGAGCACCCAGATCCCTTGCGAGTACACCAGACGCCTTCCGCGCGAGGCGAAGCCCTGGGGAAGGAACCCGTCCTCCGCGACGGCGCGGCAGAGTCGCGGAAAGTCCGCAAAGGCGGTGTTGGCGGAGAGCGCCAGCACGAGCAGGATTGAGCCCATGGTGATGTAGTAGAAGACGCCTTGCCCTGCCACCGCGGCGGTGAGCTGTGAAAGCACACTTTGGTATCCTGCCTTTCCGGGGTCGGTGGCGCTGATGTGGTAGGCACGAACCAGGAAGGCGATTCCCGCCAGCAGCACAATGAGAATCGCAATGATGGCCGTCAGGGCTCGCTGTGCGCATTTCACCAGCGGCTCCCGGAAAGCCTTGACGCCGTTGCTGATCGCCTCTACGCCGGTCATTGCGGTACAGCCGCTGGAAAAAGCCTTGAGCAAAAGCCAAATGCTAACCGCGGCCGTTGGCAGGGGCAAGGGCGGCGGAGCAACGACGGGTAAGGGATGACCGCCGGCGGCTAGCGTCTTGACCAGTCCGAGCATCAAGGTGACGAGCAAGCTTCCAACAAATAGATAGGTTGGAATAATAAACGCTGCGCCCGTCTGGCGAACGCCGCGCAGGTTGACGATAGTGATGAGCAGCAAGATCACAAGACAGATCAGCAGGGTGTGCGGCTCGAGCGACGGCACAGCAGAGACGAGCGCGCCCACACCTGCCGAGATTCCTACCGCAGCAGTCAGAACGTAGTCGATCATGAGGGCAGCGGCCGCAAGCAGCCCGGAGAAGTCTCCCAGGTTCTGGCGAGCCACCGTGTAGGAGCCGCCGCCGGTCGGGTAAGCTTCAATGGTTTGGCGATAGGAGAAATAGACGATCACCAGCAGGATGACGATGCTGGCCGTGATCGGTACAATGTAAGCAATTCCCGCTGCGGCCAGCGGGATAAGCAGCGTGAGTGCCGCCTCCGGCCCGTACGCAGCGGAGCTGAGGGCGTCCAATCCAAAGACGGAGAGGCCTCCCACCGGCCCCAGCTTCTCTCCCGCTTCCTCCGAAGAACGCAGCGGCTTCCCGAAAAGCAGATCGTTTAGTTTCATTGCTCATCCTCTAAGGCCGAAGTCGCCGTGCGTGATGCCATGAAGAAGATCTTGCCACAGAATGCCGGAGGACTTCCTGGAAAGGATCAAGTAAGCAAAGCTGTGTCGGCAAGGATGAGTTGAGCCATTCATGGACGGTCGCAAGTCGTAGATGTTGAGAACAGCCCCGCGTCCAATAATCGTTTGCGGACGCAAAGCGGGGGTCCGACTCATGTCGATTTCCTGCCGTAGAGATTCTCCCGCCCCTTCAGGGCTTGAGGCTGTGACCGGGCCTTGATTCGCAGGGCTTTGCCCTGAGCTGGGGTGGATCGCCCCTTCGGGGCTCATGATCGTGGCGCGCCCCTTCAGGGCGCAGACATTGAATAGGCCGAACGCAGTTCGGCCCTACACCAGGCCGTTGGCCTGGGCTGGGCTGGGTCGCCCCTTCGGGGCTAATGATGCTCGCCGTTCTCTCCCTTGTCCACAGCGAAATTGTTGCAACTCGGCCACCGCCAGTCTTCCGACCGCTTCGCCAGCCCCTTCCGGACGGGATTCAACTGTTCCGGCAGGCTGTGCCTTCGCCATCAAGGGAAGAACCCACGGTCAGGTCGCCGCGGCGACACCGTGGCCCCGCTAAATCGGAAATTCTCGTTAGGCCTTCACTGCATTTTCCGCTTCGTATAAATAGAATGAGCACTATTGACCAAACGTACGAGCAATACTGAACTTACACGTAAACTCCCCACAGGATATAAGATTACTAGGTCTAAAGACATTGGAGCGTTATATAAATGACTGGGGAGAGTTCCACGATTTCTACACGCAGCGGCGCGGGGGAGGTCCACATGGCGGGGCAGTGGTGGGCGCGTGGACGCTGGTGGCTGATCATAGGAGCCTCGCTCATAGTCATCGCGGGCATCGTGCTGATCGTGTTGGCCTGGAACTGGCCATTCACGCAACAGGCTGTCACCAAAGCGCTCCAGGACCGATTCGCCCGAACCGTCCAAATCCGCAGCTTCCGCAAAACCTACTTTCCACCGGGGTGCGTGGCTGAAGGGGTCAGTTTCCTGCACCGGAAACGCGCGGACCTGCCACCGTTGATCACGGTCCAGACGCTGATCATTCGAGGAAGCTACAATGGCTTTTTGCGGATTCACAAGCGCGTGGATGAGGTCCAGGTGAAGGGGTTGCACGTGTTAATACCGCCGCCGGGTCCGAGCGGCCAGCCGCCTAATGTGATGCCGTTGACGACCAGCACCACGGGCGCTTCGATCACGATTGGCGAGATCGCCACGGATGGCGCTCTGTTGGAGTTTATGCGCCGGCAGCCGGACCAAGAACCCTTCAAGCTGTACGTTCATCGGTTGACATTGGACAACGTCGGTGAGAACGGGGTCATCCCCTACCATGCAGCGTTGTTAAATACCGAGCCGCCAGGGGAAATCCGGTCGGAGGGTGAGATCGGCCCCTGGAATGAGGATGACCCCGGCAGTACTCCGGTGACTGGTTCCTACACTTATGCGGACGTGAACCTGGCTGTGTTCGAGGGTATCTCAGGTACCCTATCGTCCCAAGGCAAGTTTAGCGGCACCCTCGGCCATATCGATGCGAATGGCGAAATCGACGTGCCCGACTTCCGCGTATCCGGAAGCAGCCACACCGTTCACCTGATTTCGAAATTCCAAGCGGTTGTGGACGGAACGAATGGAGACACATATCTTCAGAACGTGGACTCGCACTTTCAGCGAACCACTATAACGTCGAAGGGTAGCGTAGTCGGGCGCCCCGGCCAGCAGGGAAAAACAGTTGGGCTGCAGATGGCCGTGAATGGAGGCCGCATTGAGGATTTGTTGTTCCTCTTTACGGACGAGAAACGCCCCTGGATGACCGGCAGTATCAACCTGCGCGCGAAAGTGGAAGTGCCGCCGGGGCCTCCGGGATTTTTGAGGAAGCTGAATCTTGCAGGCAACTGCGGCATTGGCAGCGAACGCTTCACGAACCCACACGTCCAGCAGCCGGTAAATGCATTAACCCAGAGTGCGGGCGGCGAGAACAAGAAGCAGCAAGCCGAAGACCCGGAAACGGTGCTCTCGGAGTTTACGGGGCAGGTCTCGGTGAAAAATGGCGTCGCAACTCTGTCCCACGTCTCCTTCAGCGCTCCGGGCACGCGCGCGCAGCTTCAAGGCACCTACAACTTGCTGGACCGAAAAGTTGATCTCCATGGAATTTTGTACACCAACGGAAAGTTATCCGATACCACGTCGGGATTCAAAGCGCTGGTATTGAAGGCCGTCGGTCCGCTCCTGAAACACAAGTCCGTTACGGTGGTTCCCTTCTCAATTACCGGCACATCTGCCAGCCCTTCTTTCGCGTTGGATTTCGCTGAAAAACGCCGGGAATCCTCTCTCCCCGCACCCAGCCCGTGAGCCACTACAATTCTTGCGAAACACCACAGCTCCGATCTGCATCCACTTGATGTCAAAACGCGTGTCGGGTTACACCATCTCAGATCTCGGTGAGGTCACCCGCCGGGGCAGGGCGCCCAACTGCGACGATTCTTTTTTATCCCACCTTCCGCCGCGCGGTACAATAGCGCGTGCTGGTCAAAGGAGGGGGACATGTCCGAAATGACCATTCGTCCGACTATGAAATTCATATACATGGGCTACGCGGTCACGGTTCTGATCGTGGCGGCTTTGGTCGTTGCGACGATGCGTTTGCAATGGCCGCCGTCGATTCCGTCGGCATGGCATCCCTGGATTCCCTGGTTGCCCGCGCTTCTTCTGCTCTGGCCGCTGAAACGCCATGTCCGCAACCGCCTGACCAAGATGACGATCCTCGATGACCGGCTGCGGTACGAAACGGGCCTTCTGAACAGGACTACGCGCACCATCCTGGTCTCGCGAGTGCAGGATGTGACGGTGCATCAGCGGGTTGGGCAAAGAATTTTCGGACTGGGCGATCTTTCGATCGAGACAGCGGGCGAGGCGAGCAGGCTGACGATTTTCCAAATCGACCGGCCGCAGGAAATCGCGGACCACATCAACCAACTCTCCGAGAGAGGACACTCAAAAGACCAACTCACATGACAGCAGGCCACGGCACGGATTCTGTACCGTGGGCTTTTCAGAATCTCACGAACCCACGCCAGGCTGACCATACCGCGGCTACGCACGCTGACGCGGGAGTGACGGTGGATCGTTGATCAGTGCTCCTCAATTTGCGAATTCGGGCTCAATCTAGATTCACCTGCGGCAGCAGCTCGCCCCGCGCATCTGGTACGTCGGGTCGGTCTCCCGCTGCGATTACAGCGAAGTCGAAGACAAAGGCTACCACTTCCTGACACTGAATGCTCCCGAGCTTCGCCCGGACCTGTCGGACTTGGACTTTGAGTTCAGGGTGTCACCCACCCGGCGGATGATTGAGCTTCATGCCGTCTACGAAGATGGCGAGCTGCGGCTAGCCGACAACCTGGATCTGGTCACCTTGAAAGATTCTCGGGTGAAAGTCGTGGTGACGGTCCCCAACGGACCAGATCGCCTGCTCAGCCGCGAGCAGGAGGAGAATCTCAGGGAGAAGTTACTGGCTGCCAATCCCGCAGAACTGAAGGTGAAGATAGAGCACGATGCGGACCTTCCGGCGGAGCCTGCTCCGATCGCTTCCGCTCGCTCAGCGGAGGAGAAGCTTCGTGCTCACTGGACCATGAAAGGCTCCCCGCCGGTCGACCGCCAGGAGCGGTTGCTTACCAAGCTGGCGGAAGTAGAGAACGCAGTTCTCTCCTGTCAAGAAAGCTGAACACCCCCATCCTTAATCCTTATCCCCTAATTACTATTATTGGTCCACGATGATACCGGCGATGCCAACGATGCCTGTAGCTACTAGAATTGGTACGGGGCGTGCTCGTCGCGGTTGCGAGCGCAGGGCACAGGGCGCCCAAAGTAAATGCCAGTAACAGAGCAGCCAATATCCGTTTGAACATGATTTTCCTCTCATTCTATGGGTTACTCGGGGGGTCTTCCGTATCTCAATCTGGACCCTCCCTGCGGCCGTTAAGCCGGAAACGTCAAATCACTTGTTTGAACAAAATACGAAGGGCATCCTCGCGTGAGGGCGCCCTTCGTGTTCCGATCGGTCTTGTTTAGTGCTCGGGCAGAGCCTTTGGTGCAGGCGCAGCTCCGGCGGCAGGTTTCGGCGCGGGCTTTGCGGCCGGCTCAGGCGCCCAGAATTGGGGATCGGCTTCGATCCAGGATTTCTCGACGTAGCTCCATTCCGGAATCACCATCCAGATGTTGTCCTCGACGCTGGCCACGCTCTCCTCGGAAAGCTTGTTCATCTGGCCCCTTCCCTCGTCGCCCAGCGCAGCGCCGAAATCCTTCTTATGCGCCAGGGCAGTGTCCTGATCCTTGAGGGACGTCATCGGCACCAAGACGAGATAGGCGTTCGTCACACCCGTTAGTCCTTCGTAAGTCGCCCAGGGGGTGTTTTGGCCGATCTTGAGGTTGGCGTCACAATAAAGCTTCGTCAATTCCTCGAACTGTTTGTCGTGACCGGGGCGCATATGGAAAATGATCACCTCCCAGTAATGGGAGTGCGGTATGTCCGCTCCGGCGACATTGTTGCTGAGGTCGGGGCGGTAATGCCAGATGGTGTAGTGGACCTCGGATAGGTAAGGGGCCACGCGCGCATCCAGCGCGTCAAGCTTGGCGCCGGGCGCCGCGTCGCCGAGGAGCCACTCCTCGTTCTTTTGCAGCGCTTCGAAAGAATCGAAGCCGGTGACGTAAATCGCTCGCGGTGTGCCCGTCAGGGCCTCCATCGCCAGGACGTGCGTCGGGTCCTTGAGTTGCCTTGACAAGGCAGGGTATTCGGAAGCAAGTCTGTCGTAGTGTCCATCCTCGTAGGGTTTTATGTTGTCTATTTGGATGTTGAGGATGTTAGGCGGCGGAACTGCCGGAGTTTGTGCCAGTGCGGCCAGGGGGCCTGCCAGTGCCAGGAATAATCCGGCGACGGAACAAAGCCATTTTTTCATGTCTGCCCACCTCCAAGGGGCCAGAAGGGGAATTGCGTCAAGAGGCAAGAATCGAAACCTGCGAATACTTCTTTCCCTCAACCGTTAGCCGGGTCTGGGATTGTGTGACTGCTCAGGCTCGGCAGGGAGATGATTCTGCAACGAACCGACGATGCCTCTTGCACACCTAGGTTGCGCGCCCCAAAGAGAATTGTCTGTTCACTTTTATACACTCCGAGCACATTTTTCCGGGAGGGTCATCGGCTCCGAACCGCCCTTCCCGAAGTCCTCGAAACCCGTTGTCGCCCCGCCGGGTGGGAGGATTCTTGATCAGCGCCCATCCAGCGTCGATTGTAAAGAATTGAGTGTTACATGACACTAGGGTGGTTGTTGTTTTGACCGCCCATACCAATGCCGAGCGTTTGCGACACGTCCTCGGCCGTAATACCTTCGCGGGCGCCTCGGGGCTACTGTGGTTTTGGAACGGTAGCGGGAGATTGGGGAACCGGCAGTTCTGCGGTGGTCTTGGGTGGAGCGCTATTCAGCGGCAGCTTCGCGGGCGGCATTTCAGTGCCGCTAGGGTAAACGAGGATCTGGATGGCGCCCCAACCGGTTTCAGGGCTCGTGCCGCTCTTCTTCCCCATTCCCAGCGTCTTGAGCTGCCTATCATCGAAAGCGAAATTCTCGACAAGGTACTCGCGGACCACCAGGGCACGACCTTGTGTCAGCACCAAGCTCTTCTCGGTATCTCCTTCCATGCCGGTATAAGCGACCACCACGGCAAGCCCAAAGTCGGTATCGGCCAGGAAGTCGCCGGCAGCGTCCAGAGACTTCTGGTTTTTCAGCTTGGCCGTGTCTACCTTACTGAAGAGTTGCTCTGCCTCGTATGTGAACGTTTTCAGCGGCGTGCCCTGGGGCAGACGTGCGATTTCGTCTTTGGCCAGCTCTGCGGAATCTTCATAGCCGCGGTTCTTAAAATATCCGCGCAGGAAGAAATTGTGCTTCAGCCCCTCCATGTTCTCCTGGAAATCGGTGACCCCCGCTTGCGCTTGGGCTACCACGTCATGGATTCCGTTCATCGTTTGGTCGAGATCGCCATAGATTTTTTTGTCGTTAATCAGCGCCCCTACAGTCCCTTGACCCTGGTCGATCTTGGCGCTGATCGAGTTTAAATTCGCGGTCGCCTGCGTGACGTTCTTGATGGCTTGCTGGCTGCTATTCAGAATATCCTCCGACTTCTTAATCAGGTCTGACATGGCGATCGGAGGGTGGCTGGCGATGGTATCACCGTCGTGCACGTTGACCGCCCCGGCAGATCCAAACGAGATCGCCATATACTCGTTGCCCAGCAGGCCCTCGGTTTCGATTGACGCTACCGAGTCTTGCTTGATGATTTCGTGCGTTCTGCTGTCGAGGTCCATCACCACCGTGATTTTATCGCCCGGCCGGTGGGGCAACTCGATACTATGCACGGTTCCGCGGTAAACACCACCCACCCGAACCCCGGCGCCCACATCCAAGCCCACCACGTTGCTGAACTGCGCCTTTAGCCGGTACGTGGAAGTAAAAAGGTATTGCTTATTACCGATGATAAAGATTCCCACTGCCAGAATCGTCAGTGTCGTAACGATGAAAGCTCCCAACCGCGCCGCTCTCGACATATATTCTCCTAAGCGTCCCGCCGCATAAAGTCTAACACAAACTTGTCGTGACTCTTCTCCAGGTCCTCGAAGGCGCCTTCGATCACTATATTTCCTTGGTGGAGCAGTGCCAGCCGGCCGGCGATGGTTTTTGCGCTTTGCAAATCGTGCGTGACCACGATGGATGCCATGGCATGTTCCTTTTGCAGCTTGAGAACCAGCTCATCAATCTCGCCGGAGGTAATAGGATCCAGTCCCGCGGTGGGTTCATCCAGCAGCAGAATGTCGGGGTCGAGCGCCAGCGCGCGCGCCAGCCCCACTCGCTTCTGCATGCCGCCCGAAATATCGGAAGGCATCTTCTTGAGATCGCCTTCCATACCCACACTCTTCAGCAATTCCTCGACTCGATCCCGCCGCTCGGACTCCGGCATTTTCGTATTGTGCTTCAGTGGAAAGGCCACATTCTCCTCCACCGTCAGCGAGTCGTAGAGCGCCGCCTGCTGGAACAAAAAACCCATCTTCTTCCGGATTTCGTTGAGCTTGCCGAGATTGATTCCGATAATCTCCTGCCCGTGGATATTCACCGAGCCCGAGTCCGGCTTCTGCAACCCGATGATGATCTTCAACAAAACACTCTTGCCGGTACCACTGCGGCCGAGCACCGCGAGCGTTTCACCGCGGGCGACCGTCAGGTCAATCCCGTTCAAGACCACCTGGGCGCCGAAGGACTTGCGCAGACCTCGCAGGACCAAGGGCGGCTCGCCATTCCTTTTCTCAAAGTTCTCTATCACGATGCGGTTACAGGCCCCTTTCAGTGCCCCGTTGCGAACTCATAAGCGCCGGTCTTCATGGAAAAAACATAACGATCAGTTTCACCAGGACAACGTCGGCCAGGATTACAAACAGCATAGATAAGACCACTGCGCTCGTCGCCGTACGCCCCACGCCCTCGGTGCCTCCCCGCGTCCGCATTCCCTGAAAGCACGCCACCAGCCCGATGATCAGGCCGAATACCGCGGTTTTGAAGGTTGGCGGCAGAAAATCGTTGAAGGCGAAAACGCTGAAGCCGTTGTGGATGAACTGCTGGAAGGTGATCGGCTCAACCAGGGCATCGGCCACCCACGCCATTACCACCCCGCAGAAATCGGCAGCGAGGGTCAGGAGTGGCAGCACCAGGATACAAGCCAGAATGCGGGTTGCGGCCAGCAGCCTATAGGGATTTACGGCTGAGGCCTCGATGGCATCGATCTGCTCCGTGACCTTCATCGATCCCAACTCAGCGCCGATGCCAGCTCCCGCTCGGCCGCAGACGACCAAGCCGGTAACGATAGGACCGATTTCATGGATGATCGAGAATACGACGGCGGCGGGAAGCAATGAACTGGCGCCGAATCGAACCAGGCTGTCGCGGGTTTCAAGGGAGAGGATCGCGCCGATGGCCGCGCCCGCCAAAGCCACTAGAGGAAGCGATTTTGATCCAATCTCGTCGATTTGCCGGGCGAGCTCGCGGAATTCAAAAGGCGGCGTCAGGGCAGACCGCAGAACTTGCCAGGAAAAAAGGCCCAGTTCACCGAACCATTCGAAAAACCCGTTGATCAGAGCCGTGCTGGAACTCGCAGTGGAGGACATGGGCACAATCTGCAGCCTCAGAAGCAGCCCTATTTCGGACCTTTTCCCCTGTCGGCAGTAACTTTCATCAATCCCGTATAGCGCTTATCTGGCCGCAAAGTGCGGACCTTCACTTGAGGCTCAGCGGTGAATTGTCTGGACAGTGGCCGTAGCACACGGTTAATGAGTCGTGGCGCCTCGCCTCGTCGTCGGCTCCTCCGTCACGTGCTGCAGTCTGATGTAGGCCGCGGCGGCGCGTACGCGCACGGCCTCCTTCTTGTCGTCCAGCAGGGGGACCAAGTTCTGCCGGAATCCTGGGTAGGGATGCATCGCAACCAGGTGAACGGCCGCAGCGCGCACTGACCACTCCTTGTCCGACAACGCTGATCCCACCGCATCAGCCAGGGCTGGATCACGCGAGCTTCCGATGAGCAGCAGAGAGGCAGCCCGGGCCGAAGAATCAGGAGCCGTCAGGATACCTTGTGCCGAAGATAATCCCAATCCGAGACCCGGCACGGGCGCGAAACCTGCTGCCCCGATGCCGACGGTAATGAGAAGCTTGGTGGGAGTGTGCAACAATCGCAAGGCGCTGCGTTTCTCTTTGCTGAGATAGCTTGAGGACGCTTTAGACTCTTTGCTGACCACGGCGAGAAGAAACTGCTCTCCATCGGGGTCGTGGAGCTGGTAAAGCACCTTGGCTGCGGCGAAGTCGACTTCGGGAACGGGATCCTGCAACGCTTTCTTCAAAAGAGGAAGGGTCTGGTTGTCCTTGAAGTCACCCAGGGTGACAACCACCGCAATCCGGACCGAAACGTCGTGGTCATCGAGCATCGGGGTGAGAGACTCAAGAGCGTTATCTTTCACCCCCACCAGGCTCAGGGCCTGCGCCGCGCCTATTCGAACGTCCGGATTCCCGTCATGGGTGGCGTCTTTCAGCATGCTCAGGCACCTTTGGACGGTATTGGCGGGTTGAGTCTGCCCAAATGCCAGCGTCGTGCCCAGCATCATCAGTATCCAGATCCGCATGGCGATTGACTCCTTCCTATTTCGAGCTTGGGCTGAGGGCAGCGGATCACCGCCGACGGGTAACCCAAGCAGGTTCGTGTTGGCCCGCCTCTACACTCAGTGACCTTGTACAGGATATTCCCCCCGAAATGCGCTGTCTGTTCAGAAACGACCAATGGCCTGAGCAAAGTTGCACAGCATGACGTCCGGCCAATAGACGGTAGGCATACTCCCTGATGAAACCGGCCGTGCAAGCGAGCCTCCGACTCCATGATGTGGAATGAGCAGTTTTGACCAAAGGTGTGAGCCGTTCTGAACTGACACTGAATCAAGCCAAGGGTAAAAGAGGAAGTGCCTCCAGAATATGGTAGTGGGAGGCGGCGGTCACCGGGCGGCTACTGCCCCCCTTGAGGACGCCCGGCAGAACCGAGAAGGAGAATGCAAACATGTCAGGCAAAAACACCGCGGTGTTGGGTATATGCCGCGATTACTCCAGCGTGGAAAACGCTGATCAAAGGAAAAACATGAAAACGCTTAGAGTGTGCTTAACCTTGCTCACCCTGCTCGCAGTCGGCAGCCTGGTGGGCTGCTCAGGAGCATCCAAGAAGTCGAGTGATGTTTCCGACAGCATCCGCACTGCGCTCGATCAGGCCGGCCTCAAGAATGTCTCCGTCACGCAGGATCGCGACAAGGGTGTAGTGACCCTGGGCGGAAACGTCGCGAGTGAGGATGCCAAGACGCAAGCTGAATCCATTGCCAAGTCAATCGCAACTGGGCAGGTTGTCGCGGACGAGATTGCGGTGATTCCTCCTGGTGTCGAAAGTGAGACAAAGACGGTGAACTCGGACCTGGACGCGGGTATCGACAAGAATTTGGATGCTGCCCTCATCCAGAACAAGCTCCGCAAGGGCGTCGAATACGACGTCAAGAATGGCGTGGTGACGTTGACCGGCGAGGTTAATTCTGAATCCAAGCGCGCGCGCGTCGAACAAGTGGCGTCAAGCGTTCCGAACGTGCGGCAGGTGGTGAACGAGCTGCAAGTTAAAAATCAAAAGGCCACCTCCACGCCGTAAGAGCCGGGAACGCGCGCTGGGCCGCATGACCTTGCGACTCTGTTTGCTCGAGAAGGAGATGACATGTCATTTGGAATTTACTCTATTGGATTCGTGCTCGTGATTGGCGGGCTGATTTACGGCGCCTGTTTGATGCACGTCCCTGCACACTGGATTGCCGTGGGTGCGATCATACTATTGGGCCTGGGGGTGCTGACGGGTGTCAAAGCAACGCGCCAAAAGGACGCGGCGAAATAGCGGTGGTTGTCCCTGCGTCTTTCGAATAGCTCCCGGTAGTACCGCGGGCTATAAATATTGGTAGTCTGGGGATGGCCGTCCGAGGTTTTTTCCGCCGAAGCTCGCTTGCTCGAAACCGGGCTGGAGCGTTGCACGGTGAAGCGGTCAGGTGTAAATTATCGGTTGGCCGCGAAGTCAAAGCGGAAATTCTGGTCGAAGCATTTTACTAACTGAGAGGAGATTCCCATGGGATTGATTTTGCTAATTGTCGTTCTGCTGCTCTTGTTCGGCGGCGGCGGAGGCTATTACGGATATCGGAGATGGGGTTCGGGTGGAGGCATCGGAATCGTCGGGGTGGTCCTGATCATTCTGATAGTCCTATACCTGTTCGGCGGATTCCATCTGACGCGTTGAGGTTTCCTGCTTTAAGGCCTTCCATGAGGAGGCTTTCCCTGTGAGGGCCAAGAATATAGGTGGAAGTCACGTCGCATAAGGTAAATCGTTGGAAGAACATTTTATTCGTTCCCGCATCAGGAGTATTGTTGCTGGCTGGTGGCGCAGCGCGCACGCAGGCGAGCGATAACGACCGCCAATGCGACCAACGTATCCACAAGGCCGAGGAAAATCTCCGAAAGGCAATTGACCGCCACGGTGAGCACAGCACCCAGGGGGAGAAACGTCGCCACGACCTTGAGGAGGCAAAGAGGAGTTGCGGCGGCGACCGCAATAGGCACTAGGAGCGCCATTCTCCTCTTAGAAGTCAGTTTTGAGCTTTAGGGTACTTTGCTGATCAGTTGCGCAGGCGATGGGAGCTGCGAGGCGTTCCAACCTCCGCCCAGCGCCTCGATTAACCCTCCGCTGGCCGTCATCTGCTGAATTCGAAGATTGACCGCAGTTTCCTGATTGGACAGCAATGCGGTTTGCGCGGTAAGCACATTCAGGTAAGGATCGATTCCCAATTTGTAGCGATCCTTGGCGATCGCGAGGCTTTTTTCCGCCGATTTGACCGCCGTGTCCTGATATTGAATCTCCACCGACAGGATGCGCAGCGACGCGAGGTTGTCCTCAACTTGCTGAAAAGCCGTTAGCACCGTCTGCCTATAGTTGGCCACTGTCTCGTCGTACTGGGCTCTGAATTGCTCCATCGTGGCCCGGCGCAACCCCGCGTCAAAAATGGTTTCCGCGGCTGCCGGGCCAACCGAGAAAAAGCGGCTCGGCCATGTGAACCAACTCGCGATTGCAGTGCTTTCGAGTCCTGCCGCTGCGCTTAACGTAACCGTCGGAAAGTATGCTGCTCTCGCAATGCCAATCTGTGCGTTGGCCTGAGCAACCAGGCGCTCTGCGGCGGCGATGTCGGGACGCCGCTCAAGAAGCTGGGACGGAACGCCGAAGGGAATCGCCGGAGGGCTTGATTTGAGCGGTTCGATGGGAATTGAAAACGTCGACGCCGGTTGGCCGGTCAGCATGGCGAGGGCATGTTCAAACTCCGCCCGTTGGGCGCCAAGAGCGGCATCCTGTGCTTGCGTGGCTTCGAGTTGAGTCTCGGCTTGCGCCACAGCTTCGTCAGTGCCGATGCCGGTCTCATACAGAGCCCTCGTCAGATCGAGAGTCTGTTGAAAAGCGACCACAGTCGAATCCAGTAACTGCTTTAACGCATCCTGTCCGCGAAGTTGAAAGTAATCCACAGCAACATCCGCTTGGACTGTGAGGCGGGTATTCTCCAGATCCGCTGCGCTGGCCTGCGCTCCGTAGGCAGCCGATTTGATCGTGTTCCGGATCCGGCCGAACAAATCAGGCTCCCATGTCGCATCAAACGGGAGGGTATAGTCCGTAAATGTGCCCACCGCGGAAGATGTGGAACCTTCCGTTTTGCTACTGGATAACGTGGCCGACGGCCGTTGCACGGTAATGGCTGGGTTGGTCGTCACTCGAGGGAAAAGCTGTGATCGAGCTTCCTTGACCAGGGCGCGCGCTGCAAAAAAGCTTGCCGCAGCAGCGGCGATGTTTTGGTTTGAAACATTGACCTTCTCTTCCAGCGCATTCAACTGAGGATCCTTGAAAATCTCCCACCACTTACCGCGAAGCGCATCATCTTTGGGCTGCGCCACTTTCCAACCCTCCGTATTCTTGTAGTCGGCGGGAGTGAGTTCCTTGTATGCCGCAGGAGTTTCCGCGGTCGGTGTGTGGTACTTTGGGCCGACCGTGCACCCTGCCAGGAGGCAAGATGTCACGGCGAGACACATTCTGGCTCTTGGATGGAAAGAAGTCATAATCTTATGTACCCCCTAACCCCAATGCTGGTCACTTAAGGGGTTTCAGGAAATTGGATCCGAGCTTCCTCGGGCCTGACCCCCTCACCTCCGGTCCCTCTCCCCCAAGGGGGCGAGGGGGGAGTTGATTTGATTTTCTTGCCCTCGCCTCCGGCCCTTCTGTTGCCGCGGCGACAGAAGGGACATCGATTTGAATTTACTACCCTCTCCCCCTTGGGGGAGAGGGTGGACCGCAACCGGCGCTTTCTCCAGCCGGGGCGGGACGGGTGAGGGGGTCACCCAGCAACAAATTGAAAAGCCGAAACCCCTTAAGTGAATAGTGTTGCCCCTAACGGCTCCCCTTAAACTGCAGCGCTGGGGGCTGGTCCGGCCCCACGGTCAAGGATAAGGATGTCGTGCTGCTTTCCCTGCATCCGTAGCCGCAGCCGGTCGAACGACAGATAGACGACCGGCGTTGTATAGAGCGTAAGCAACTGACTCAAAATCAGGCCTCCCACAATCGTGATACCCAGGGGCCGGCGGAGCTCATACCCCGTGCCCGTCCCCAACGCCAAGGGCAGAGCGCCCAATAACGCCGCCATCGTCGTCATCAGGATCGGACGGAAGCGCAACATGCAGGCTTCAGTAATCGCGTCGGCTGGACTCTTTCCCTCCTGGCGCTCTGCCTGAAGAGCGAAATCGATCATCATGATGGCGTTCTTCTTTACGATTCCGATCAGCAGCACAATGCCAATGATGGAGATGATGTTCAGATCCACTTTAAAGAGCATCAAGGCGAGCATGGCGCCCACGCTCGCCGACGGCAGAGAGGAGATGATGGTCAGGGGATGGACCAGGCTTTCATACAAAATGCCGAGAACGATGTACACCGCCAGCAGCGCCGTGAGAATCAGCACGGGCTCGGTGCCCAGTGATTGCTGGTAAGCCTGTAGCGTGCCGGCAAAAAAGCCTTGCAGCGTGGAAGGCGCGCCGAGCCGCTTTTGCATCTGGGTGATGCTCGCTGTGGCATCGCTCAACGACTTATTCGACGCGAGGTTAAAGGAAACGGTGACCGAGGGGAATAAGCCCGTATGGTTGACGGCCAGGGGTGTGGTGTTGGCTTGGCCCTTGGCCACCGCGAGCAGCGGAATGTTACTGCCGCTGGACGAAAGGAGATAGATGTCTTTCAACCCTTCGGGGCTTTGCCAATACTGGGGAGCAACTTCCAGCACCACGTAATACTGATTTAACTGCGTGTAGATGACGGACACTTCCGATTGGCCGAAGGCGCTGTATAACGCCGAGTCCAGCGACTTTGCGGTAAGGCCGAGCTTTGCCGCCGTGACGCGATCGTAGCTCATCAGCTCATCCAGACCGCCATTCTGCTGGTCTGAGCTTACGTCCTGCAGACCAGGCAGGCGCTTCATCGCACTCTGGAGGATTGGTCCCCACTTGGAAAGATCCTGCACCGTATCGGTTTGAATCGTGTACTGGTACATCGCATTACCGGACCGGCCGCCGATGCGCAGATCCTGCACGGGTTGGAGGAAGGCAGAAGCCACCGGCAGACGGTTCAACTTGGGGCGCAAGCGGTCGATGACCTGAGCGGCACTGACGTTGCGCTCCGCCAGCGGCTTGAGCGCAATGTTGAGGGAGCCGGTATTGGTGGCCCCACCGCCGCCACAAAACCCCGTCACATTGGCGACGGCGGGATCATTCTTGATCACGCCAACGATCTGCTGAATGGCGTTGTTCATCGCCGGGAAGGATGAATCCTGCGGCCCTCGCACTCCACCGGAGATCGCTCCCGTGTCCTCCACCGGGAAAAAGCCCTTGGGTATCTTGTAGATCAGCACCACATTAAGCGCGATGGTGAGGAAGAGTACGCTGAGGGTGAGGGTCGGATGGTCGAGCACCCAATGCAGGGTGCGGCGATACAACGACAGCACCCCGTCAAAGACCTTTTCGCTGGCCGTGAAGATGCGGCCATGTTTTTCGGCGCGCTCGTTCCTCAACAGGTAGGCGCACATCATGGGCGTGGTGGTCAGTGAGATGATCATGGACACGAGAATGGCCGTCGAGAGGGTGACGGCAAACTCGCGGAAGAGACGGCCCACGATTCCGCCCATCAACAGAAGAGGGATAAAGACGGCAATGAGCGAAATGCTGATGGTGAAGACGGTGAACCCGATTTCTTTCGCGCCCTTCAGCGCCGCGGCAAAGGGCCTTAGGCCGTTTTCCAGATGGCGCGTGATGTTTTCCATCACCACGATGGCATCATCGACCACAAATCCCGTTGAAATGGTCATGGCCATCAGCGAGAGGTTGTCGAGGGTATATCCGAACAGATACATCACTGCGAACGTACCAATCAGCGACACCGGAACGGCGACGGCGGGAATGAGCGTGGCGCGGCCGTTGCGCAGGAAGACAAACACCACGACGATGACGAGGCCGATGGAAATGAGCAGCGTCCTCTCGACGTCACTGACAGCGGCGCGGATGGTTGTGGTGCGATCAAGAACGATGGTGGTATCGATGCCGAGCGGAATGGATGCCTGGATAAACGGAAGTTGCGCGCGTATGCGGTCGACCGTGCCAATGATGTTGGCGCCGGGCTGGCGGAAGATCATCATCGTAATCGCGCGCTTGCCGTTCAAATAGCCGGCAGCGCGGACGTTCTGCACGGAGTCTGTTACCTGAGCGACATCGGACAGACGGACCGCCGCACCGTGCTTATAACCGACGATGAGCGGCTTGTAGTCGGCGGCGAGCGAGATCTGGTCGTTGGCAATGATGTCCGCAGTCACAATGCCATCAGAGATTTGTCCTTTGGCTAGGTCGGAGTTCTGAAGGCTCAGCACGGACTGCAAATTCGCCACGGTAAGTCCATAGCTGGCCAATTGTGTGGGATTTGCATCCACACGCACGGACGGCAACGCGCCGCCTCCGGCAGTGACCTGCCCTACGCCTTGTATCTGCGACAGCTTCTGCTCGAGGACGGTGGAGGCTTCGTCATAGAGTGTACGGGGACCGTATTTGTCTGAGGTAAGACCGAGGATCATGATCGGCGAATCGGCGGGATTGACCTTGCGATAGGTCGGATTGGCCGGCAGGTTGGCGGGTAGATAGCTTCGCGCCGCATTGATGGCGGCCTGCACATCGCGCGCCGCGCCATCAATGTCGCGGCTAAGGTCAAACTGAATGGTGACCGATGTGCTGCTGAGCGTGCTCGCGGAGGTCATCTCCGTCACCCCGGCAATATGGCCGAACTGCCGCTCCAGGGGAGTGGCGACGGATGACGCCATGATGTCGGCGCTGGCGCCCGGCAAGCTTGCATTGACGGAAATAGTCGGAAAGTCGACCTCCGGCAGGGGCGCTACCGCCAGCACCTCATACGCAACCGCCCCGGCAAGGGCAATTGCCACCGTGAGTAGCGTCGTAGCCACTGGCCGGCGAATGAAGGGTTCGGAGATGTTCATGCCGGCCCTGCCAGTTCTGCGCCTCCGGTTTCCGGCTGGTTCGATTTGTGCGCAAAGCGCTGTGCTAAATTGTCAAAGAAAATATAGATGACGGGCGTGGTGTAAAGCGTGAGCGCCTGGCTCAGCAGCAGTCCACCCACCATGGCGATGCCCAGCGGCCGGCGCAACTCAGAACCGTAACCCGTTCCCAGAGCCAGCGGCAGACCCGCCAGCAGCGCGGCCATGGTGGTCATCATAATGGGGCGGAAGCGGAGCAGACACGCCTCGTAAATTGCATCCGTCGCGTTCTTTCCGTGCTTCCGCTCGCCTTCCAGCGCGAAGTCGACCATCATAATGCCGTTCTTTTTCACGATACCGATCAGCAGGACGATGCCGATGATCGCCACCACGCTTAAATCCTGGTGGAAAAGAAGCAACGCGAGGAAAGCGCCCACGCCCGCTGAGGGTAGCGTGGACAGAATCGTAATCGGGTGGATAAAGCTCTCGTACAAAACACCCAGCACGATGTACACCGTGACCAGCGCTGCAAGAATGAGCAACGGCTCATTGGCCAGCGAATTCGTGAAGGATGCCGCCGTGCCTTGAAAACCTGCCTGCAGGCTGGGAGGCATGTGCATGTCTTTCTGCGCTTTGTCGACCGCCGTAATGGCGTTGCCCAGCGCGGCATTCGGCGCGAGATTGAACGACACGGTAATCGCCGGAAATTGACCCTGGTGGGTAATGGCGAGCGGCTCTGTGGTGTTCTCAAAATGCGCGAAAGCGCTCAGCGGCACGGCGCTGCTTGTGGCCGAACTGGTAGTACCCGCAGAGCCGGCTCCCTTGCTGGACGTCGCCGTGGAGGCGCTCGCCGAAAGCGCGTTCGCAGGAGGAGCAAGGGTATTTGCCGCCGGAGTATACAGTGCGGAAGTCGTCAGCGCATTGGATCCCGCCGAGGATGATCCGGAAGACGCAAATGAGGAAGAGGCTCCCGCACCGCTGGCGCCTGAAGACGCATTGGACTGAATGTAAAGCTGGTTCAGCTTGTTGGGGTTTTTCTGAAACTGCGGCTCACTCTCGAGAACCACATGGTACTGGTTTACTTGCGTATACATCGTGCTGATCTGCCGCTGACCGAAGGCGTCATACAGGGTGTTATCGATGGTCGTAGGCGCGATGCCCAGTCGCGAAGCGGTGACCCGGTCGATCACCAGAGAGACGGCCAGCCCTCCCGGTTGTTGATCGGTGGCCACGTCTTCCAGTTCGGGCAACTGCTTCAGCCGGTTGACGAAACGGTTGGTCCAGTCATTGAGTTCATTCGCATCGGGGTCTTCCAGTGCGTACTGGTATTGCGTGCGACTGACCCGGTCATCCACGGTAATGTTCTGCACAGGTTCCATAAACAACTGGATTCCCTGAACCTGGCTCACTCTGGAGTTGAGCCTGCGGATGAGGTCTGATGCGCTGATATTGCGCTGGTCGAGCGGCTTTAGATTGATCGACATCCTACCGCTGTTCGTCGTCACATTCGTTCCATCGGCGCCGATAAACGACGAGACGCTTTCCACCGCCGGGTCATCCAGAACTGCCTTGGAAATCTCCAACTGCTTCTTGGCCATGGCCTGTGAACTGATCGCCGGCGGCGCCTGCGATATGCCCTGGATGACGCCCGTGTCTTGTATCGGGAAAAAACCTTTTGGGATCACGATGTAAAGGAAAACCGTAAGCAGCAGTGTAGCCACGGCGACCAACAGCGTAACCGTCTGGAATCGAAGGACAAACTTCAGTGTCCGGCCATAGAACGCAATCATCCACTCGAAAGCACGCTCCGAGGCTCTATAGACGCGCCCCTGCTTCTCTTTTGGCTCGTGCCGCAAGATTCGCGCACTCATCATGGGCGTGAGCGTAAGGGAGACCACTGCCGAAACGATGATCGTGACGGCCAGTGTCACGGCAAACTCGCGGAACAGGCGCCCCACCACGTCGCCCATGAATAACAGCGGAATCAGTACGGCGACGAGTGACACGGTCAGCGAGAGAATAGTGAAGCCTATTTGCTCCGCGCCCTTGAGCGCCGCTTCCATGGGTGGATCGCCCGCTTCGATGTACCGCGCGATGTTCTCGATCATCACAATGGCATCGTCCACAACGAAACCGGTGGAGATGGTCAGCGCCATCAGTGATAAGTTATCCAGGCTGTAGCCAAGGACATACATCGCCGCGAACGTGCCCACCAGTGACAGCGGCACAGCCACGCTGGGGATGATGGTGGCATAGAGACTCCGCAAGAAGAGGAAGATGACCAGCACGACGAGTCCAACCGTCAAGAGCAATTCGAACTCCACGTCGGAAACCGATGCTTGGATGGCGGTGGTGAGATCGGTAAGCGTGGTCACCAGAATGCCCGTGGGCAGGTTGGCCTCAAGCTGCGGCATGAGTCCCTTGATGCTCTTGACCACGCTGATGGTGTTGGCCCCGGGCTGGCGTTGCACATTCAGGATCACCGCAGGGGTCTGGTTCATCCACGCGGCCAGATTATTGTTCTCTACGCCATTCACGATGTGTGCTACGTCGGTCAGCATCACCGGCGCGCCGTTGCGGTAGGCAACGACAACCTTTCCATAGTCGTCGCTCGTGACCAATTGATCGTTGGCATCGATTTGGTAATCCTGGCGCGGCCCATCGAAGTTCCCTTTGGCGGCGTTCACACTGGCATTTGTCAGCGCCGTGCGCAGGTCTTCCAGGTTGATGCCGTAGGATGACATCGCCGTAGGGTTGGCTTGGATGCGGACGGCGGGCTTTTGGCCGCCGCTGATGGTTACAAGACCGACCCCGTTGAGCTGCGAAATCTTAGGCGCAAGGCGCGTGTCCACAAGGTCTTCAACCTGAGATAGCGGCATGGAATTTGAGGTGATGGCCAGGGTGAGCACAGGGGCATCGGCTGGATTCGTCTTACTGTAGATCGGCGGCGAGGGCAGGATGGAGGGCAAGAAACTCTGCGACCCGTTTATGGCAGCCTGCACCTCCTGCTCGGCCACATCAATAGCCAGAGAGAGATTAAACTGCAGCACGATGACGGAAGTGCCTCCGGAGCTGGTGGAGGTCATCTGGCTCAAGCCCTGCAGTTCGCCGAATTGACGCTCCAGGGGCGCCGTCACCGTCGTCGCCATCACCGTGGGGCTGGCGCCGGGATAAAACGTGAGCACCTGAATGGTGGGATAATCGACTTCCGGCAGTGCGGAAACCGGCAGTTGTGTATAGCCAACCAGACCGACCAAGAGGATGGCAGCCATCAGCAAAGCCGTGGCTACCGGTCGCAAGATAAACGGACGAGATGGACTCACTGCGCGTTGCTCCCGCTCGTTTTGGCCGTGACAGGCTGGTTCGAAATGACCACCGCAGCTTTGTCCTGCAACTTATCGAAGCTGCTGTTGGCGACAACGTCTCCAGGGTTGATGCCTTCAACCTGCGTTACACCGCCGTTGGTAACCCCCGGCGTTACGCTGCGCATGTGAGCGAAATTGTTTTGAATCAAATAGACAAGCGACGCTGGCCCGTTCTGTTGAATGGCTGATGACGGAATCAGCGTCACTCCCTCCAACGTATTCACCAGCAGGCGCGTGTTTACAAACTGGTTCGGAAAGAGTGCATCATTTGTGTTGGCAAAGAGTGCTCGTCCTTTTACTGTCCCCGTCGTAGTGTCAATCTGGTTGTCGAGCGTCAACAGCGCCCCGCTGGCAATCTTGGTTTGCGCAGTGCGATCAAAGGCATCGACGGGGAGCTTAGCCTTTGCGTTTAGGCGGGCTTCAACCTGGCCTAGACTGTCTTCCGGTATTGTGAAAATAACGGTGATGGGCTCTAACTGCGTAATGACGGCGAGGGTTACGTTTCCACCAGACTGCACCACGTTGCCCGGATCCACCAGCCGTAAACCCACCCGGCCGGCGATGGGAGCAGTGATATGGCAGTAGTCCACCTGAATCTGGTCAAATTGCACCGTTCCCTGGTCGTTTTTTACTGTGCCCTCGTACTGCAGGACAAGCTTTTCCTGGTCGTCCAAGGTTTGCTTGGCAATGGCGTTGCGTGCCCACGCGGCACGGTAGCGTTCAAGGTCCATCTGTGCTTGAGCGAGCAGATTCTCGTCTCGCTCCAGCGTCCCTTGCGCTTGCAATAGCATGGCGCGGTATGGACTCGAATCGATGTCAACCAGCGGATCGTCCTTACTTACCCGCTGACCCTCGGTATAATGCACGGCAACGACCAGGCCATTAACCTGGCTGGTAATCGAATCGGTATAGACCGGGGTGACTGTGCCGATGGCGTCAAGGTAGACACCGATATTACCCTTTTGAGCCGTCGCACTCGTAATGGTGATCCCCGGCGCGGCAGGGCGTGCGGCCGCCGCTTTTTTGGCTTCCTCGTGGTGGTGCAAAACCAGGAGGAGCGGAACCGCCACGATCAGGAGCAGCAGGATCCACATGACGACGTGCAGACCCTTATGTCGGGGAACAAAGGCCGCGAGTTGATGGTCAGGGCCGATGGCGGAATGCTCGTTCATGTCAGTGGTCAATCGGAATCTCCTTTTCAGCTCCGAATCCCTCGCAGGGTGCTGCTCGTGAGGGGCTCCGCAAGGCACAGAATCTCGGGCTGGTCAGTCCCGGGCTCCTGAAGGGAGCGGAACTTACCTGGCCGTAAGACAACCGCCTTGCTCCATTGATCCGCAGCCTGAATTGGGCAAGAGAAAACGTAGGCAAGGACAACGGCGCCGCCCAGGATCCATAAGCCTTCGAAGTCTGCTGAAACTCGATGCACGACCACAAAATTTAAGCAACCAATGAACGCCTGTCTGTTCACAATTGCACACTCTCGTAACATGCCCTACGTCGTGGCCGCCATGGAATGGAGAGCGATGATGGAGGCTGGGGAAACGCCGTCTCTGCGCTATTCGTGCAGGACAAAAACGTGCGCAAATCCACTGTTCGGCGACTGCTCAGCGATGGCCTTCTGCGCTGCAACTCCCAGCACGTTTCTCTTTCGTGAAAGGGCTACCACACGAACCGGCGAGCACCGGCGCCGGGGGAGCGGACCCTCGCAGCTTGGACAGAGCTATCGCGACCGGGAGCAGGCGTAGCTAAGTCAACAGGCAGCTTAAGGGGGAGCAGTGGCTGAGGAATCGCCTCCAGCAGAGGTCGGTCCGGAATGGATGAATGAGATGGAGGCTCCGTGCGGGCAGTTTCAGAGGGCGGATCGGAGTCGCCGGGGCGGGAGGCTCAGTTGAAACGTGTCAAAAATAGAGTTGTCTGTGTGTTCCTTTTTGAACAGACCCCTCGAGTCTCGACGTGTAAGCTTTTTCACCACGCCGCACAATGAGGAGATACAACATGGCAAAAGTACTCGTTCTTTACTACAGCATGTATGGCCACATCGAAACCATGGCGAAAGCGGTGGCTGAAGGCGCGCGCAGCGTCGAAGGCGCGGAGGTCACCATCAAGCGCGTGCCCGATCTGGTGCCGGAAGACGTGGCACGAAAGGCCGGCGCCAAGCTCGATCAGGCGGCGCCGATCGCGACGGTGGACGAGTTGCCGAACTACGACGCAATCATCTTTGGCACGCCGACACGTTTCGGGAACATGTGCGCGCAGATGCGCAGTTTCCTCGACCAGACCGGCCGGTTGTGGCTGAACGGCAACTTGATTGGCAAGGTGGGCAGCGTGTTCACGTCCACGGCCACGCAGCACGGCGGACAGGAAACCACCATCACCTCGTTTCACACCACCTTGTTGCATCACGGCATGATCATCGTGGGGGTTCCCTATTCCTGCCAGGAGATCATGAACATGAGTGAAATCACCGGCGGATCACCCTACGGAGCGAGCACTCTTGCTGGCGGCGATGGTAGTCGTCAACCGTCAGAGAACGAAATAAAAATCGCTCGTTTCCAGGGAACCCACGTTGCGGAAGTGGCTAAGAAGCAATCAACCTGACAACCGCTTGGAGAGGGACGCGCCCAAAACCGGCGCGCCCCTCAAGCGGAGCGTTGGACGCACATAAGAGGTCGACGACCCCCGCCGATAAAAAGGAGGCAAACAGTGAGCACGATTACGACGAAAGACGGTACGCAGATCTATTACAAGGACTGGGGCACAGGACAGCCTGTGGTGTTCAGCCACGGCTGGCCCCTCAGTGCGGATAGCTGGGAGGCTCAGATGGTATTCCTGGCCTCCAACGGCTATCGCTGCATTGCCCATGACCGTCGCGGCCATGGCCGGTCGAGCCAGCCCTGGAGTGGTAACGAGATGGACACCTATGCCGACGACCTCTCGGAGCTCATCGAAACGCTCGACCTGAAGGGCGCCGTCCTAATCGGCTTCTCCGCGGGCGGCGGCGAAGTTGCCCGCTATATCGGCCGCCACGGTACGAAAAGGGTGGCCAAGGCCGCGCTGATCTCCGCCGTCCCGCCCCTGATGCTGAAAACGGCGGCCAATCCCGGCGGCTTGCCGATTGAGGTGTTCGACGGGATCCGCCTCGGCTCTATGGCCGACCGCTCGCAGCTCTACAAGGATCTCGCCAGCGGCCCGTTCTTCGGGGCCAACAGGCCTGGCGCCAAGGTCTCGCAGGGCATGATCGACTCGTTCTGGCTCCAGGGGATGCAGGCCGGTCACAAGAACACCTTCGACTGCATCAAGGCGTTCTCCGAGACGGATTTCACCGAAGACCTCAAGAAGTTCGACGTGCCGACGCTGATCCTTCACGGCGACGACGACCAGATCGTGCCCATCGGCGCCGCGGCTCTCCGCTCATCGAAGCTGGTCAAGAACTCGACCCTAAAGATCTACGCGGGCGCACCCCACGGCCTCGCGGACACGCACAAAGACGAGCTCAATGCCGACCTGCTGGCATTCCTTAAGACCTGAGGTCGCTTTGCCGGCGCCGCCCGGCTGGTGGCGCCGGTACCGGGGGCCGTTCCGGTCGGCCTTCCAACAAGCCCTTGCAGCGGACGGGCTGCAAGCGGCGCGCTGCTGAAGGGTAGCGTTACGCTTTTACGTCACCACATAGGAGGCAAAATGATGAGCAATGACAAGATTGAAAGTGCATCTCCGCATGTCCTACCGTCCCTGCCCTACGCGGATAACGCGCTGGACCCCGTAATCTCCGCAAATACGATTGGCTTCCACTACGGCAAGCATCACAAGGGATATGTCGATAACCTGAACAAGCTGATAGCAGGAACAGAGTTTGCGGACCTGCGGTTGGAGAATATCATCACCGAGACAGCCGGCAAAGCTGACAAGACCGCGATCTTCAATAATGCAGCGCAAACATGGAACCACACGTTTTACTGGCGCAGTCTGAGGCCCAAGGGCGGTAGTGAACCACCCCCAGTGTTGAAGCAAAGGATCGAAGCTTCCTTCGGCACCTTGGATGCGTGCAAGAAGGAGTTGGCGACTGCGGCAATGACCCAGTTCGGCAGCGGCTGGGCGTGGCTCGTGCTGGATGGCGACAAGCTCAAGGTGGTCAAGACCGGCAATGCAGATGTGCCGATGACCACTGGCATGAAACCGTTATTGACCGTCGACGTGTGGGAACACGCCTACTACTTGGATTACCAGAACCGACGCGCGGACTATGTCAACGCAGTGCTGGATAAACTGATTAATTGGGATTTCGCGGCAGAGAACCTTGGCTGATGGCAGCCTGAACGGTGGCATGCTTTACCCTAAAACAAGCCTGACAAGGCGCTCCACCCACCGCGTATTGCGGCGCTGCCGGCGCCTACGGGATACCCGAAGCTCGCTGGCAGCAGAGAATAGGTGAACAGACAGCTTAAGGGGGAGCAGTGGCTTGGGAGGCGAAATGCTTGAAGCGGCGCTCTCGGCTTTGCGTGTGCATGGCCGGATCATCGCCTGTGGCGGCATCTCCGGTTACAACGAGGTAAAGCCGCGCCCCGGCCCTTCCAATCTATTCAACATCATTACCAAACGGCTCACCCTGAAGGGTTTCATAGTTCGGGATTGGCTGGACCGTCAAGCCGAGTTCGAAAAGGAAGTGGGAGGCTATTTCAAAGCTGGCAAGCTGAAGCACCAGGAAACGGTCGTGAAAGGAATCGACAAAGCGGTGGGCGCTTTCATCGGTCTTTTCCAAGGGCAAAACGTCGGCAAGATGGTGGTGGAGTTAGCTTGAGCCCGGGCCTCGTGGGTTTTCTTATGAGCGACATCGTTCTGGAAATCAAAGCCCTTACTCGCCGCTTCGGCGCATTTACGGCGGTCGATGCTCTAACCCTTTCGGTCAACGCCGGCGAGGTCTTCGGCTTGCTCGGCTCCAACGGGGCTGGCAAGACCACCACGATAAAAATGCTCACCACGCTGTTGCCGCCCTCCTCGGGTGAGGCGCACGTGGCTGGTTTCTCCATAACCACCCAGGCGGTCGGTGTTCGCCGCGCCATCGGTTATGTGCCGCAGTCGGTCTCCGTGGACGGTTCGCTCACCGGTTACGAGAACCTGCTCATCTTCGCCAAACTCTACGACCTGCCACACCGCGAGCAGCAGGCGCGCATCCGCGAGGCATTGGAGTTCATGGGCCTGACTGCCGACGGCGGCCGCCTCGTGAGCGAATACTCCGGCGGCATGGTCCGCCGCCTGGAAATCGCCCAGTCCACGCTGCATCGACCGCGAGTGCTCTTCCTCGATGAGCCGACCGTCGGGCTGGACCCGATTGCGCGCGACGCTGTTTGGAAACATCTCGTTGATCTGCGGGCCAACTACGGCACGACCCTGTTCTTCACCACTCATTACCTGGAGGAGGCGGAGAGCCATTGTGATCGCATCGCGATCATGCATCTGGGCAAGGTGGCTGCGCTGGGCACCTGCAAAGGACTCGAGGCCTCGCTGGACGGCGGCGGCCACACGCTGAGTGAGGTCTTCGTGCACTATGCGGGCAGCGCCCTCGATTCCGGCGGCACCTTCCGCGACGTATCCGCCGAACGCGCTACGGCCCAGCGCCTTGGCTAGCTCCAATCCTATGACCATCACATTCATCCACCCTTTTACCGGTTTCATTGACAAGACATTTGTCATCACTGAGTTCGAGTTGCGCAAGCTACGGCACGATTTCACGGAACTTATCACCCGCGCCCTCCAGCCCGCGCTTTGGCTGCTCATCTTTGGGGAGGTGTTCTCACGCAGCGGGGCCATGCACACGGGCAACATTCCGTACCTGGACTTCATTGCTCCCGGCATCCTGGCGCAAAGCGTTCTCTTCGTGGCCATTTTTTACGGCATCAACGTTATCTGGGAGCGCGACCTCGGCATTGTGCAGAAATTCCTTGCCAGCCCAACTCCGCGCTCGGCACTTGTGCTCGGCAAGGGCTTCTCCGCGGGGACCCGCACTCTCTCGCAGGCCGTAATCGTTTACAGTCTCTCGCTGCTGCTCGGGGTGAAGCTGAATTGGAGCCCGCTCGCGCTCCTCAACGTGTTGTTTATCGTCGTCCTTGCCGCGACGCTGTTCTCCACTTTTTCGCTTATCATCGCGTGCATTGTGAAGACGCGCGAACGCTTCATGGGCGTCGGCCAGGTGCTCACCATGCCGCTGTTCTTTGCCAGCAACGCGATTTATCCCACCAGCATCATGCCCGGTTGGCTAAAGATCATTTCTCAACTAAATCCGTTGACCTACGTTGTTGATGCCCTGCGCACGTTCATGCTGGCGGGCAGCACGAGCACCTTCGGTCTGAGCACCGACTACACTGTCATCCTCCTGACCACGACCATCCTGGTCATTATTGGCGCCCGATTGTATCCCCATCTGGCAACGTAAAACGCAACTGGGAAACGGTTACCAAAATCATGAATGCTCCAACTCTTTTCGCTCCCGTTGGTCTTGACGCGGTTGAGGCGCCTAACCGGCTCGTGATGGGTCCACTCGCGCGGATGCGCGCGGGCTGGGCGACGACGTCGTTAATGGCTGTTGAATTACGTTGAGGCTTCGGCTGCGCAGCGACGTAGCCCCCTCCCGAGAGCTCCTCGGAGGACGCCAAATTTAGAGATTGAACTTGAGATTTTCGCTGGCTGTGTCCGCTGATGGCTTCACGCTTTCAGGCTCGTCTGTTCCCCAAAGTTCTCTGAATACTTCGACGGTCACCGGCGCGTACCAGAGCAGTGGTTGTTGGCGAATCTCCTCCGGGTTCACACTGTAGTTCCTCGCCACAAACTGGATGAGCACTTATGACCAGATAGGTGAGCAGTACTGAGCAGCCACGGGAAAAGCCGCTGGGGTATAAGGATATCGCGTGGTTCGCGGAGACCACGCCCTTGTCAACTGACCGGGTTGAAACATAAACCAGCCGATGAGCAGGGATCACCCTGCGAAAAGGCAAAAGGAGAAGGCATCATGTTTGAAGAAACGGCAGAACAGGCAAAACGGCACAGCGAGCAGGGAAGTGAATCCCAGCGTGGTTGCGGTTCGCAGCACCGGACGCCGGTGGCGGTCGACGAGAAGGCGGCCAGTGAACGGGCGGTTTACGCCGAGTCGCGAATGCGTATCCGCGTCATTCGTTCGCTGTTGTTGGCAGTAGCCATGCTATTCCTGTCAACCGCGTCTTTCGCGCAAGTCGGCGTAGCCATCACAAGCGCTCCCCCTGAGTTGCCCGCTTACGAGCAGCCTCTTTGTCCAGGCGACGGTTATCTCTGGACACCTGGCTACTGGGCCTACGATTACGACATCAACGATTACTACTGGGTGCCGGGCACATGGGTGATGGCGCCGGAAATCGGTTTCCTGTGGACTCCAGCCTATTGGGGTTGGGGCGGCGACGGATTTGTTTTCTATGACGGCTACTGGGGTCCGCACGTAGGCTTCTACGGCGGGATCAATTACGGCTTCGGCTATTTCGGGGAGGGTTACGAAGGCGGGCGTTGGGATCACGGACACTTTTTCTACAACCGTTCCGTGAACAACGTGAACATCAATGAAATTCACAACGTTTACAACACAACCATCAATAACACTACGGTGAACCACGTCAGCTACAATGGTGGCAACGGTGGAATCATCGCGAATCCAAGACCTGAAGACGCGGCTGCGGCGCGTGAGAGACATATCCCGCCCGTGGCGGCTCAAACTCAACATGCGCAGGCGGCGCGAGCCAACCCGCAGCAACGCGCGTCGGCGAACATGGGCAAGCCAGGCATCGCGGCGACACCCAGGCCAGGAGACTTTAATGCCGGTGGCGCTGTACCGGCCAGACAGGCCGGAAACAGCGCTCGCCCCAGCACTGCCGTCCATCCTAAGGACCTGCCGCCCATCGAACGCCCCGCTCCTCCTAACACGGGGAACCCGAAGCTAGACCAGAAATACCAGAAGCAGCAGGAAAAGTTAATCGCGAAGCAGAACCAGGATCGGCAGAAACTCCAGCAGATGCAGGACAAGGAGCATCAGCAACTGGCGAAACAGAAGGCTAATGAAGCGAAAACGCAGAAACTGGAGCAGCGACACCAGGGACAGACGCAGCAATTGCAGCAAAGACACACGCAGCAGATGCAGCAGATGCAACAGAGACAGCAGCCTGCCGGCGGCGGAGGATCTCGCGGCGGCGGGCGTCGTTAATCGGAGTTTCCTTACTCAAGGGCTTTTGCGCGATGCTGAATATTAAGAAAATTCTTTTGCCGGTTGATTTCCCGGTTGCTTCACTGGGTGTGATTCATCAGGCTGCGACGTTGGCGCGCCATTTCCATTCCGAGATCGTGATGCTGCACGTCGTGACAGCGCAGAGCCATGCCGCCGGTGTGCCGGAGGACAGCCGCGAGCTGGCTGACTGGGAGTTGCTCGAGGCGATCATCAGACAGGCCCAGAAACAGCAGGACCAGTCTCTCGGGCCGGAGCTTGATGGCCTTACCATTCAGCGCAAGTTGGTCAAAGGCGACGCGGCCCCGGCAATTGTGCAGACGGCTCAGAAGGAAAAAGCCGACCTGATCATGATGCCGTCACATAGCTTCACGTTCTACCAGTTTCTTATGGGCTCGGTGACCGCAAAAGTGTTACACGGGACCGAGTGCCCGGTTTGGACTGGTGCGCACGTGCAAGAATTGCCAGTGCAGGAGTTTGCGATCCGCAACGTCCTGTGCGCGGTCGAGTTCGGCCCCCGTGCTGACATAACTGTGTCGTGGGGCGCCGAAATGGCCGCCGAATTTGGTGCTCGTCTTACGCTCGCTAACGTCACTGCCGGGGTGGAGTTGTGGGGGCCCGGCGGCAGCTACGTGGATCAGAGGTGGAAAGAGGAGCTCGTCGGCAACGCTTCCCAGCAAATGGCAAAGCTCCAGCAAGACACGGGCATCAAGGCCGATGTGTTCATCGGCAGTGGTGACGTGCCCAAGGTGCTGAGCCAAGCTGCCAAGCAGACGAAGGCGGACTTGCTGGTTACCGGGTGCTACCCTTATGGCGGTCACCTGCGGACCCACGGCTACGGAATCATTTGCGCGGTGCCGATTCCGGTTCTGAGCGTGTGAGGGCGGAACGTCCCTAGATAAGCCGGCCATTACTGTCATGCTGTGCTGGCACTCCCGCGTTTCACATCCAACACATCCGAAGAAGCGCGATCCTTGCGCCTCCCGCGGAAATTGTGAGGGGACGGCAAGCCGTACCCCTCCGTTCGCAACGCACGAAGGTGATTCATGGCGGGCCTCAGTGTGCTGTTTTGACCAAAGCTGTGAGCAATACTGAACCGACGCCCGCCTTTGCCTGAAGGTATAAAGGTTATGCCTTCATCGTCGGCATAAGAGAAGTGGCGCGGACGGAGGGTGGGGAACGCAAGATGCGGGTTCTTCAGTAGTAGATTCTATCGATCAACACAAGAGACAAAGAGAGGAGTTTTTGTGCGAATGAATTTCAAACCATATGTCTGGGTTCTGGCGGTAGCGGTGGCTACGGGTATCACTGGAGGCACGGTACGCGCTTTTGCGTCTCCGGCAATGAATGGCGCAGGTCAGGACCAGGATTATTCGAAAAACAAGAATTACCAGGTAGGGTTGCGCGAAGGCAAGGTTGACCAAGCGCATAACCGTGACCACTACAAGAAGCACCACTTTAAGAAAGACGAAGACCAGAAAGCTTACGAGGCTGGCTACCAGAAGGGTCACAACCCCGAAAAATAACGTTAGAAATAACAGCCCGGGCTTCTGGCAATAGAGCACGCAGGCATGCACTTTAAGGCGTAGTCTCGGGTGGCGCCGACATTGTTTTTTCATGTCGGCGCCTTTTCTTTGACGCCAGCAGGGAAGGGCACCACAAGGCCAGAGAAGCAACAGCACCTGCTGACCAGCAGCGGTTACTCGACGACTTCAGAAAGCAGTTGGAACCAGCAGCGGAGCAGGCCGGAAGAGGTCGACCAGGATAGCAACGTTATAGCAAATGGGATTCCCGTCCGCGCTCCAAGGTTGCTGATTTCAAGGACGGAATCGTGGCGAGTGACCCCCGACTTAGTCCGGAGTCCCATTAGTAGGGTTCACGCCTTTCTTGCTCAGGTGGAAAGGCAACTCACCGAGCCTTGTCCTCACGGGTTTGTACAGGCCTTTCGGGGTGGTCGCCAGCATTCTTGACACCCTCCACGACCTCGGCCTCGTATGCCTGATCCGTCTCGGCGAGTTCTGCGACGCTCTCCTCGTCAACGTCCGCAGTTTGCGAAAGCCCCTGGGCATCACCCGATTGCCCGGCGCTGTCAGAAGCTAGTTCCTCCGGATCGTTTCCAAGTTCATCGATCTGAGCCTCGTCATTCTGCAATTTACGTTTCACCATGGACACCTCCCGAGAGCGCTAGAATTGAGTGCCGAACAGTGACTACTCAATGGATGAATCTCACCAACAATCGTAGGCGGCGTCTCGGTCGCGGCGACGCTCTTCAGTTTCGCGCGGTCCTTCACCATCGCCCAATGAAACCGGGTATCACGCTGTACGTTCGCGAGATCGGCCCTTCAGTGCTCTGGCGCTTCGCACCCGGCTCTCCGCGTCCCTGCTTGCGGAGAGCTGCTTTGTTTTCGACACCAGCTTCTGAGACTCTTGAACGGTTTCCGCTTCCTTCGCATTCACACGTGCAGTGATCTCTCGTCTTTCACCTGTGTTTGGCATATCTTTATGGTCTCTCATTTCTGCCATGCAAGACGTTCAGTTTTGCACAGACCCGCTACCCTCACCTGTCTGGGTCATATTGCGCCGCCGAACCTTAGTAACTCAAGATGGAATGGAGAATCAACGGTCCCCTCGGATTCGTGGCTATTCCCACTGTTCCAAAATCTCGATCTGCTTTCTGATGGACGCCACCCTGTCGTCTATATCCTCGGCCTCCGCTTCGAGATCGGGAGAGATTGTTCTCAGCTTCTGGGCGTGGTGTTCCAGTCGATTGCCATCATGTTTGAGTGCTTCGATAATAGGCTTTAACGCTACTTTCATGATTGCTCCACTCCTCAAGGAACGTTCGTCCCGGAGCCAGAACGCGGGGAACAGGCCTTCCTCTCCAGGAACACTACATCAGATGATGGCAGATGACGCATTGCACGTCTGTTCAGAATTGCTCAAGGTCTCAGTTTCGCCTATTCCGTTAATCCACGAGAATCAGTATTCCCCGTCGTGAGATTCGGTTCTCGTTGCCGCGACAGTTGCTTTTCTTGCCATTTGAGCAACTCTGACCACCCCTCTGAGCAGTTTTGAACTGCCTTGCGAGTCACATCCCTTTATAAAGGTCGTGTAAGTCAGGATAGCCAACAAGGGAGGATAGGGGAGAATTCTATTGGTAACCGAAGTCATTGGACCACGTTCAGCTACCTTTAGGTGAGAGGCGATGCGAAGCTCAACGCAAGCTCCATGGATAAGCGACTACGATATGTATCTGCTGGAGGAAGGCACGCACTGCCGTGCCTACGAGAAGATGGGGGCACACCTCGGCGAGTTGGCCGGGCAGCGCGGCGTTCATTTCGCCGTGTGGGCGCCCAACGCCAAGCAGGTGAGCGTACTCGGGGACTTTAACGGATGGAACCCGCGATCGAATGCCCTCGTATCGCGCGGAGCAACTGGGGTATGGGAGGGCTTTGTACCGCATGTGGGGCCGGGGGCCTGAGACTTGTCCTAACCCGGCGTAGCCGGAACCAAACAAGTGTCGCGTATGATGCCGAGTGGGCCTCACACTGCTGACAGAACGGTATGCGCATTAAAGCCAGGGTTTCGAAGTATCGGTGTGCAATTCATCGAGTGTGGTTTGGCCCACCTGAAGGGAGAGCAATTTGCTTTCGTGCTGGTGGGTCAAGGCAGCAAGGCCATCGAAGGGCGGAAGATGCTGGATCGTGCCCTGTAGCTGGACCGTCACCGGGCAGTTCTGGTGGTGACGCGCTGCGTCGACAGGAGCTGCTACCTGGAGGCCATGCAGAGCGAGTGATACCGCACTGCGACGGGGTTGCGATCCCACTGGAAGACGCACGAATCCTGTGGCAGCGATGATCCGATCAACGGAAGGAAAGAAAATGAAGAAAGCGACTGCAATCACCTGCGTGTTTCTGGATATCGGCGGCGTCTTGCTCACCGACGGGTGGGATCATCATGCCCGCAAACGGGCGGCAACGAACTTCAAGCTGGACTTGGCCGAGATGGAGGATCGGCATCACCTGACCTTCGACACCTACGAGGAGGGAAAGCTCACGCTGGAAGAATATTTAGGTCGGGTGGTCTTCTACCAAAAGCGACCGTTCACCCAGGCTCAGTTTCGGCGCTTCATGTTCGCGCAATCGAAACCTTACCCCGAGATGATCGAGCTGGTCGCTCAACTCAAGGTCCGGCACGGGCTGAAGATCGTCGTGGTCAGCAACGAAGCGCGCGAACTGAATGTGTATCGGATTCGAAAGTTCAAGCTGGCCGGGTTTGTGGATTCTTTTGTTTCCTCCTGCTTCGTCCACGTCCGCAAGCCCGACGCGGACATCTATCGGCTGGCGCTGGACATCGCCCAGGCGCCAGTCCGGCAGGTGGTCTATATCGAAAACACCCCGATGTTCGTCCAGATCGCGGAAGGCTTGGGGATTCCAAGCATTCTTCACACGGATTACAGGTCCACTTGCGCGAAACTGGCTTCGTTCGGATTGCCGAATGACGAAGGAGTCAGCCATGAAACCAGCTAACCCACGCATCCTGACGATCAATGGAGGCTCGTCGAGCATCAAGTTCGCGCTGTTCGAGGCCGGTGATTCGCTCCGACGGATTCTGGAGGGCGAGATTGAGCGGATTGGACTGCCGGAGGCCACCTTGCGGGTGAAAGGCTTGGACCAGGCGGACAACTTTTCGCGGCCAGTGACGGCGCCGGATCACACGGTGGCGGTGGGCGCTCTGATGGATTGGATCGAGGAACGCGGTGGGCGTGATGCATTTACCGCGGTGGGGCATCGCGTGGTGCATGGCGGGCCGAAGTATAGCAAGCCGCAGCGAATCACTGCGGAAATGGTTGGGGAGTTGCGCCGGCTCAGTGCATTCGATCCTGAGCATCTGCCGGAGGAGATCCAGTTGACCGAGGCGTTTCATCGCCGGTTTCCTGACCTGCCCCAAGTGGCGTGTTTCGACACGGCTTTTCACCATGACCTGCCGCGCGTGGCCCGGTTGTTGCCGATCCCGCGCCGCTACGAAGCGCAGGGGGTGAGGCGGTACGGGTTTCACGGGTTGTCGTATGCGTTTCTAATGGGAGAACTGGCCCGCCTGGCCGGAACGGAAGCGGCACAAGGCCGGGTCATCCTCGCCCACCTCGGTAATGGCGCGAGCTTGGCGGCGGTGCGTGACGGCAAACCCGTGGATACAAGCATGAGTTTCACCCCGACAGCCGGGGTGCCGATGAGCACCCGCTCAGGCGATCTCGATCCTGGGCTGGTTTGGTATCTCGCGCGCACCGAGAGCCTCGATGGAAAACGGTTCAATGAGATGGTCAATTTCCAGTCCGGGCTGCTCGGCGTGTCCGAAACCAGTTCCGACATGCGCGACTTGCTGGAGCACGAAACGCAAGACGTGCGGGCGGCGGAGGCGGTCGCGCTGTTTTGCTACCAGGTGAAGAAATGGGTCGGCGCGTTCGCCGCGGCGTTGGGCGGCTTGGACACGCTGGTGTTCGCTGGTGGCATCGGAGAGAACGCGCCCGCAGTCCGCGCCCGGATTTGCGACGGGCTGGGATTCCTTGGAATCGAACTCGAAGAAAAGCGAAACGCAGCGAATGCGGGCGTGATTTCCTCGGAGACCAGCAGGGTTCCCGTCCGCGTCATTCATACGGACGAGGAATGGATGATCGCGAAGACGGTCTGTCGCGTTTTGGGTCTTGCCCTTGGAAAGGACAAACAAGCATCGGAAGTGGAACAATCATGACAACAACCAGCGTGGTGAGAAATCACGGCTAACACCCTTTATTTTCAATAACATTCCCGCTTTCTACTCGCATCTCCTTTGTTTTCATATACATTCCCGCTTAGCCCCCGAGTTTTCCACAGCCGTCCTTTGTTTTCAATAACATTCCCGCATCGGTCGGTCAAAAAAAGAATTCTTTTTCACGGAAGCAGACTTCCTGTCCAGTTGAAAAAGAGGACTCTTCTGCTGCTTTCATACCTCCTGGATTACGGTTGAGGACTGATTCGCGTGGTCGCATCGAAAAGAGTGTCCGCAAATGCCCCCGGGCGCCCGCACAGCGGACACTCACTATGCTAGCCTATCTTGCTCCGCCTGTCAAGAGACAGAATGCAGCAGTCAGGGTTCAGGGGTCTGGAGCCCGTAGGACGCACGTAGGGCGATTATGAGCCCCAACGGGGCGACCCATCCCAGCCCAGGACAACGCCCTGGTGTAGGGCCGAACTGCGTTCGGCCTATTCAATGTCTCCGCCCTGAAGGGGCGCGCGACGATCATGAGCCCCAACGGGGCGATCCATCCCAGCCCAGGACAACGCCCTGGTGTAGGGCCGAACTGCGTTCGGCCTATTCAATGTCTGCGCCCTGAAGGGGCGCGCGACGATTATGAGCACCAACGGGGCGATCCATCCCAGCCCAGGGCAACGCCCTGGGAATCAAGTTAAAACCTACGCCACAATCGGTATCGAGGGGGAGCACCATTGGGTGGCAAGTTTTCAGAAGGAGCAGCGGAAGTTTTTTGCAGACGTACGCGGTTGATTACGACGAAGGATATGTGTGGGATTGAAGCAAGATCGTGGGTCGCCCCTTCAGGGCTCACGCGTTGAAACGGATTGGGCCGCGTGACCCAGGCCGACGGCCTGGGCTGGGCTGGGTCGCCCCCTTGGGGCTCAACAACTGGAATAGTTGAATCCCGTGCGGAAAGGGCTGGGGAATCGGGGCTCGGGGCTGGGGATTCGGGATCAGTTGTCCGCTATCCGCTATCGCCTTGCCAGCCGTCGATACTGACAACTGAAAACTGAAGACTTATTTTCGGCGGCGTGCCACGTACCGTACGGTGCGTGGCGTGCCCCATGCAGATTGAATGCGTGCGGTTGCCGCTGGGGTGTCGGGCATGAGAAAAGCCCACGGTCGGGGCTGCGCTGCCGGCTAGTAACCTACAGAGGTCTTGCCAATTGCGGCGCAAATTGGGTCCATATGCTTACTGTTGTTATTAATAATGCTTGAGTCGTCCGGTGCTTCGAGAACAATTATCGCATCTCCAATATGCCAGCACTCGGTTCTGTGCACCTCCCTTCTTCCCTGCCACCTCACAAAATCCTTAATCGCCTTCAGTCGCCGCAGCGTTTCTGGGTCTGCCTTCTGGTCCGCTTTCAAGCGATCCCTAATCAACACGAGTTCTTCCAACGCTTCTCTTAGGAACTCTTGGACCGCGCAGATTCCAGGCTTATGTTTGTCGCAATTATCGAAGGTGTTGTCGACTCTTTGCCCCACAAATTTTGGGGGCGGAAGTTGATATCCATTCTTATAGCACTCGACATCATCAATGATAACGTCTACTTGCCGCTCGAATTCTAGCCAGAACTGGCGTATCCGTGTGCGGAGGAACGCTTCGAGCATGCGCTTTTTGAACGATACAGGAATATCCGCCCGCTGCCCAGCCAACTCGTTATCCTCGATACTTGAGAAGAAGTTGGTGAGAGCTTCTAAAATGGTGCTTACCATATGTCGCGCTGGAGTGGCACTCAACCTTTGGACGTAAGCAAAAACTTCCGAGACCTTCTGGCAGTCCAGAGACTTATTGTATAAACACACGAAATATCGGAGCACCCCACGCTTAATCTCCATGCGCACATATTGCGAGGTGTACTTCGGTCCTGATGCCGCCAGTTGCTTCCGGACACGGTCGGCGACGGACTTGTCTTTGAACAAGAGATCAACCATCGCGGTCGTGTCCAAGAACCCGCCCATTCATCCCTCATCTTCCAACGAGAGGTCAAGACCCTTAAATGGCGCATTCAGGTCGAAACCGGCGTCGAAAAGTGATGTGTACAGAAGTGACAAGTCCCCCTCGGTTGGTATTGGATTACGTCTTAACTTCTCGAGGGCACCCTGAAGCACTACCAATTCACCCCGGGAGCAAGGGGCAGAGCGATGCGCGGCCAACGCGCCTAACATCAGAACCAACGCATCGTCAAAGCTCGTATACATTCCGGTGAAACGCGCCAATCTGAAGACCTCGGCGAACGCCAGAGCAGTATGATTCTCCCTTTGAAGCTCATCCAGTTCAGAGATTGCTTTCACAAGATGCGGGAGGCACTCTGCCACACTCTGAGAAATCCGTGCGATTGAAGCGTCGGCGGTAAAGTCCTGCTTCTGCTGAGAGAACACCCTGTACAGTTCCGGAGGATCAATGTGCTGCTTCGCTTGGACCTCTGGGGTCAAGGCATGAGGCGAGCTTGGAAATTCACGCTCCCCAGTTGAGTAGATTGGCATCTCTATCGAACTAGGCAGTATTTGCACAGCCTCGCCATTGGGCTTACCGGCAGTGTCAGGCATATGTCACCACCCAAGGAACACTAAGAGATTCTCGCGTGTGTTTTTCATGGTTGCACGGACGAATTCACTCGCATCTAACTCAGGAGCGACCACCATCTTCTTTGTATAGGCGTCGACGTCAATTACAATGGCATCCTTGTTGAACCCACTGGTTTCGATGACGAATGGCTTTGCCACTTGTATCGTCAATGTGCGAGGCAGATTTGAAATGTGTAGCGTGTGCCCACGGCTGTCATCTTCCACCCTCATTGTGACTTCGTTTACTTTAGTGCCGAACGGTTTCATACGATCCTCTTCGGCGGCCCAGGCCCTAGAATTTCGCATGAGAGCGCTTGCCTCCTCGAGGGAGTTTGTCCGCAAGGAGTGGACATGACGGCAACCCACTCGGGTGAAATTCTGCACCTTCAGATAATTCTGTATAAGATTAGTGAGGCGCGTTGTGAACTCGTAGAACAAGCTGAGTTTGCTAGGGTAATCCTGGGTCACGTAGGCTTTCGCGCTGTCGAAATTGAGAGCCAATCCTTCATCCATCCAGTCACATAGGACAGAACTTATGGTTGCGTTAGTGACATGGATTTTGGGGTAGTCGCGTGCCATGTCAGCAAGGACCTTCCCTGAATTGTCCCAAAACAGGAAAGCGGTCTCGTATCGGACCTCGAACGTGATGCGTTCCAGAGTGAATTCATCTAGTGATAACATAATTTCCCATCCTGAGCTCGTTTAGAGTGACTAGCAGAAGGCTAATACTTGTACCTGGCTAGGTCAAGGGCTGAGTCTATTTTTTTCGGAGAAAGCGTAGCCTGGACCTGTTTGGCCGGCTGGCGCAGACCCCTGATCATTGGGGTCTGCGATTTCTCGAAGGGACCCAAAAGGCAGTGACAAGTGACGAGTGACCAGTGACGAGAAACAGGCAAAATCAGTCGGCTTGTAGAACGGCACACTGCCGGAGAGTACGCCCGCGACGCTGTGTGTCAGGTGCCAGGTGTTAGGTATCAGGTGTCAGGTACTGATGCGGGGGCCGGCCGCTACGAAAAGCTGTCCGCCTCCCGCTTTCGGCCTACTGCCTACCGGCTACTGCCTACTGCCCTAATGCGACCGTCTGCGCCAGCCCGCGATTGACGGGAATGCAGAGAACCTTTGGAAACAAATTGTGCGATAATTGGACGCAGGAGTTGAGATGAAACTGCTGATCACTCTTTACCCGGACGAAGACGGCTTTTTCATTGCTGAATGTCCATCCATTCCAGGCTGCGTAAGTCAGGGGAAAACGGAAGAGGAAGGAAACGTCCGCGATGCCATCAAGGAATGCCTCGAAGTTCAGGCCGAGAACGGGCTGCCTCTGACGGTCACCACGCGTGAAGTGGAAGTTGTGAGCTGATGCCGCCCGTTCCGCAAGGTGAAGCCCGAACCGAAAAAGGCTACATCTCCCAAGAAATAGGAGGCTACTTATGCAGGATGCTTTCGCCGCTCAGACTGTCGAAGCTCTCAGCCAAATCGCAAAAGAACTAAGTGAGATTAAGAACCTCCTGGTTGCTATGGCTAAGGACAAAGCTGCCCAGGAAACCGGGAAACCCAAGGATAAGACCTAAATATTTCAATACACGCGCCCGGAGACCGCCACTCGCATGCGGGAGCTGCTGGCCCTGCTGTTTCTCGGCAGAAAAGTCCAGAGCGAGATTCTTCGCGCAGTTTATCCTGAGCGGACAGAGCGAGATTCTTCGCGGAGTTTATCCTGAGCGGGCAGAGCGAGATTCTTCGCTTCGCTCAGAATGACAGCGAAGCACTCAGAACAACAGCGAAGGACTCAGAATGACAGCGAAGGACTCAGAATGGCAGCATGGCAGGCGAGTACACGGATGCCAGGCTGAGCAACGCAATCGAGCCGCCGGCTGGCGCAGACGCTAAGAAGCGACCCTCTGCGCGAGCGCGCGCGAAAAATGCCGACCCCGCAGGGCGGGGTCGGCGCTACAAAGGCGAGCGGCGCTCGCCCCGAGGCCGAACGCGGTTCGGCTCTACACCGGCCCCCGAATCCCGAGCGCCCCGCCCCTAGTCCCTAGCCCCCAACCCCGAGCCCCCACTCTCGCTATCCTTTTCAAGCCAAGGGGCATCTAATGGAAGGTGGTCAAGATTGAACCAAAAGGTGGTCAATTTTGAACAGACAGGCGCCCTATGGCGGCTTATTGTGATCATGGCTGTACCCGAGGAGAGCCGATTCGCGGTGTCCGTGATGGTGCCGCTCTTACCTCGGCAGATCGAGAAGAGGGGATGAAGGTGCAGAGGAGGTTCAAGAACATGAACATTTTCGGACGTGGCGCAAGGTTCTCAAGGCCTCGATGGGGCAAGCAGATTTTAATTTCCCTGTTGCCGTTGGCTCTGTTGTTCGCGACTTGCCCTCAGAGCCTGTTGGCCCATCAAGACACGCAAGCCCCAGCGCAGGCCACGCAAGCCCCGCCGCAGGCCGCGCCGGCGCCGCCCTACACGCAATCGACTCCGGAACAGTTGCAGCAGTTGGTAGCGCCCATTGCGCTGTATCCGGATTCGCTGGTGGCGCAGATCCTGGCGGCTTCCACGTTTCCCGAGCAAGTCGTCGAGGCCGACCGATGGGTACAAGCGAATCCTAATTTGACGGGCGACGCTTTGGGTCAAGCTGTGGACCAACAACCCTGGGACCCCAGCGTCAAGGCGCTCACCGCATTTCCATCGGTCCTTGGAAATATGGACAAGAACCTCTCCTGGACGTCATCGCTAGGCGACGCCTATTACAACCAGCAACAGGATGTGATGGATGCCGTACAGGTGATGCGCCAGCGGGCGGAAGGAGCCGGCAATCTTAAGACCACGCCGCAGCAAACCGTAACGACGCAAGGCTCGACGATCGTCGTTCAGCCTGCTAACCCCGAGGTTGTTTACGTCCCCGCGTATGATCCGTGGCTGGTTTACGGAGGTCCCATCATGGCGTGGCCGGGATGGTACCCGTATCCCGGAATTTGGTTTGGCGGCCCGTACCTCTCGTTCGGACCCGGCTTCGGAATCGGCTTCTTCGGAGGTTTTGGATGGGGCTGGAATAATTGGGGATTCAATTGGGGTGGCCGATTCGCAACTTTTGGCGGCGGCAGGTACTACTCGCGGAGCACCACGTTTTATAACCGGAACGCCTTCTACCGAGGTGGGGGCGCGCGCGGCGGGGTTTCCAACCGTAGCAGCATCAACCGAGGTGGGGGCGCGGGCGGCGGAGTTTCCAACCGTGGCAGCATCAACCGAGGTGGGGGCGCGGGCGGCGGAGTTTCCAACCGTCCCGGCGCAACGGCCAGAGCTTTCAACGGAAACAGGCAGGCGGCGCGAGGCTACGCTGCACCCCGCGGTCAGAGCGGCGTCCGCTCGGGCGCCTTCAGCGGCATCGAGAAGGGCGGACAGGCGAAAAGCTATTCGTCGCGGGGAAAGGCCAGCGTTGGTGGCGGCGGTGGTGGAGCAGCGCGCGGTGGCGGTGGCGGAGGAGCACGTGGCGGTGGTGGGCATCATTAATCAAAGGTTCGTTATGTTCTTAGTGGACTGTAAAACTTGGAAATGGAGAGAAGCCATATGCGGCGAACGAAGCTGAACTTCGACAGATTTCAATGGGCCAATCTTTCTATATTAGCCGCTGTCCTTTTGACGGCGTGCTTTCCCATACGTTCTATGGCGCAACAACCGGGCCAGAAAACGTTTTCATCGCCGGAAGACGCGAGCAACGCACTCGTCACGGCAGCGCAGAGTAACGACGCAAAAGCGCTGCTCGATATCTTCGGACCAGATGGAAAGCAAATCGTCTCGTCGGGAGACGATACCGAGGACGCCGAAAGCCGGGCTAATTTCGTACGGAGATATCAGGAAATGCACCGTCTGGTGAAAGAACCGGATGGAAACACTATCTTGTATATCGGCGCGGAGAATTGGCCCACGCCCATACCGCTCGTGAACCAAGGGAATTCGTGGTATTTCGACACCGAGGCGGGCAAGAAAGAAATTTTGTACAGGCGAGTTGGCCGGAATGAATTATCGGCCATTAGCGTTTGCCAGGAGCTCGTGGCGGCGCAAAAGGAATACTACTCCACGAAGCACAACGAGTATGCCAAGGAAATCTTCAGTGATGAAGGGCAGCACAATGGCCTTTATTGGAAAGCTGCGGGGAGCGAACCCCAGAGCCCCGTCGGGCCACTGGTGGCATCGGCCTTTGCTAAGGACTACGCCAAAAGCCAAGACGTCGCTCCGGCTCCTTACCGCGGTTACTATTACCGCATGCTAACGGGTCAGGGGAAAAATGGCCCAGGCGGCGCCAAAAGTTACATCGTCAACGGCAAAATGGCGGAGGGTTTCGCTTTCGTGGCCTATCCGGCGGAATACAGGTCGTCCGGCGTGATGACATTCATCGTTAACGGGGATGGAGTAGTGTATCAGAAGGATCTCGGCGAGAAGACCGATGTTCTCGCCAAAGCTATGAAGGAGTACAACCCCAATTCCAGTTGGCAAAAGGCTGAAGAGGAGCAGGAGGAAACTGCTGCCGAGCAAAAAACCAAGTAAAAGGCATTCTGTCGCGGTACTCACAGCTTGTAGGTCACCCCGCGCCCCCCGCACGGCGTATCGATTGTCCGCCCTCAACGCATCAACCTGAGCCTGCGTGCAAGAAAAGTGTTGTCCGCCCTTCGTTACCAGTTCGGCGGCCATGAGGAAAAGGCCGCCACCAAAAAGGGATGTGCTTGATGACTGTCTCCCGTTCGGACGCGCTGGTGCTCTTTGGCGTGACGGGCGATCTCGCCCACAAGATGATCTTCCCGGCACTCTACGCGATGGTGAAACGAGGCGCCCTCAAGGTCCCGGTAATCGGCGTCGCCTTCCCGAAGTGGAGTCTGGCGCGTTTGCGCCGGCGCGTGACGGACAGCATAAAGCGATCAGGCGGGATCGATAACCAGCGTGCCCTCCACCATCTTCTGTCCCTGCTCAGGTACGTGAGTGGGGATTATCATGACCAGGGTACGTTCACGGCGATAAAAAAGGAGCTGGGTAGCGCTCGGCGCCCAGCGCACTACCTGGCCATCCCGCCCGCGCTCTTCGAGACGGTGATCAAAGGGCTTGGCGCCGCGAACTTGGCCAAGAACGCGCGCGTCATTGTCGAGAAGCCGTTCGGACGCGACCTCGCCTCCGCGCGGGAGCTCAACCGCGTCGCGCGAACGGAGTTCCCGGAAGACTCGATCTTCCGTATCGATCACTTCCTCGGGAAGGAGGCGATCATGAATATCCTCTATTTCCGCTTCGCCAATTCCTTCCTGGAGCCGATCTGGAACCGCAACTACGTGGCTAGCGTCCAGGTAACCCTATCCGAAGATTTCGGCGTGGAGGGCCGCGGCGCGTTTTACGAAACCGCTGGCTGTCTGCGCGACGTGATTCAAAACCACCTCTTCCAGGTTGTCGCGCTACTTGCCATGGAGCCGCCGGCCGGTAGGGGCTTTGGAGCCGTGCACAGCGAGAAAGCCAAGGTCTTCCAAGCCATGCGCCCTCTGAAGCCCGACGACTTGGTGCGCGGCCAGTACGCCGGCTACCGTAAGGAGCCAGACGTAGCGAAGAGCTCTGACGTCGAGACTTTCTGCGCCCTGCGGCTTTTCATTGATTCGTGGCGCTGGGCGGGGGTGCCGTGGTACCTGCGCTCCGGCAAATACCTGGCTGATACCGCGACCGAGGTCCTGGTGGAGCTGAAGCCGCCGCCGCAGAGGCTTTTCGCCGACTCAGCGCCGACGACCGGCCGGGCCAACTACCTGCGCTTCCGGCTCTCCCCCGGCGCGGCCGTCGCCCTCGCCGCTCGCGTCAAGCTCGCAGGGAAGGAGTTCGTCGGGGACCAGCGAGAACTCTACCTGTTCGAAGAGCCGCCGGTAGAGGAATCGCCCTACGAGCGGCTTTTGGGCGACGCCATGGCCGGCGATGGAGCGCTCTTCACCCGTGAAAACGCGATCGAGGCCGCCTGGGCGGTGGTCGATCCAGTCCTTAAGACCCACCACCGGGCTCACCCCTACAAGCGCGGCAGTTGGGGGCCGAAAGAGGCTGACGCGATCATCGCTTCAGACGGCTGTTGGCACAACCCCAGACCGAAGGAGGCATCCGGAGGGTGAGCCTGCCGCGGCTGTCTTTCTGCCCGCCCTGATCGCAGCCGGCCAGGCAGGCCATGCCAACGCCGCAGCGTTCTGTCCAGGAGAGCATTGAACCATGAACACGAGAACTCTTTCCCCGGAACTGCTCCACAAGATGGATGCCTATTGGCGCGCCGCCAACTATCTGTCGGTCGGCCAGATTTATCTTTACGACAATCCGCTGCTGAAGCGGCTGCTGACGCTCGCGGATGTGAAGCACATGCTGCTGGGACACTGGGGCACGACCCCCGGGCAGAACTTCATCTACGTGCACTTGAACCGGGTCATCAAAAAATACGACCTCGACATGATCTACGTCTCCGGCCCCGGTCACGGCGGCCCGGCCGTCGTGGGCAACACTTACCTCGAGGGCACTTACAGCGAGATCTATCCCAACATCAGCCAGGATGAGGCCGGGCTGCGGAAGCTCTTTGTTCAGTTTTCGTTTCCCGGAGGGATTCCCAGCCACGCATCGCCGGAGTGTCCAGGCTCGATCCACGAGGGCGGCGAGCTGGGCTATTCGCTCAGCCATTCGTTCGGGGCGGTGTTCGACAATCCCGATCTGATCGTCGCCTGCGTGGTCGGCGACGGCGAGGCGGAAACCGGACCGCTGGCCACGGCTTGGCATTCCAATAAGTTTCTCAACCCAATTACCGACGGAGCCGTGCTGCCGATCCTGCACCTCAATGGCTACAAGATCAGCAACCCGACCGTCCTGGCCCGCATCGAGCACAAGGAATTGGAGCAATTTCTACGAGGCTGCGGCTGGACACCCCACTTTGTGGAAGGTGATGAGCCGGAAGAAATGCATCAACTCATGGCCAGTACTTTGGAAAAGGCCATCGAGGGCATTCGGCGAATCCAACGCAATGCACGGAACAAGAACGACGCCACTCGGCCGCGCTGGCCCATGATCGTCCTGAGGTCACCCAAGGGCTGGACGGGGCCGAAAGTCGTCGATGGTCTGCAAGTTGAGGGCACGTTCCGAGCGCACCAGGTGCCGCTCTCCGACCCGGCCACCCATCCCGAACACCTCAAGCAGTTGGAAGACTGGCTGAGGAGCTACCGGCCGGAGGAACTCTTCGATGAGCAGGGCCGCCTGAAACCGGAACTGGCCGAACTTGCGCCCCAGGGCGAACGACGCATGGGCGCCAATCCCCACGCCAACGGCGGCATTCTGCTGCGCGACCTGCGGATGCCGGATTTCCGCGACTACGCGGAGGACGTGCCCTCGCCGGGGGCGCCCGGCATCGGCGACACGCATGTGCTGGGGCGTTTCCTGCGCGATGTGGCGAAGCTAAACAGTGAGCAGCGGAATTTCCGGGTCTTTGGCCCTGACGAGACGCTCTCCAACGGCCTGGAAGCCATCTTTGAAGTGACCCAACGCCAATGGGACGCCGCCACCGTGCCCAACGACGAGTTTCTCGCGCCCACTGGGCGTGTGATGGAAATGCTCAGCGAGCACCAATGCGAGGGCTGGCTCGAGGGCTACCTGCTCACCGGGCGGCATGGGCTCTTCAATTGCTACGAGGCGTTCATCCACATCGTCGATTCGATGTTCAACCAGCACGCCAAGTGGCTGAAGGTCACATCGCAACTGCCGTGGCGGCGGAAGATCGCCTCGTTAAACTACCTGCTGGCCTCGCATGTCTGGCGCCAGGATCACAACGGCTTTACACACCAGGATCCGGGTTTCATCGACCTCGTCGTCAACAAGAAGGCCGAGGTCGTGCGTGTTTACCTTCCCCCGGATGCAAACTGCCTGCTGTCAGTGATGGACCACTGCCTGCGCAGCCGCCATTACGTCAACGTCGTGATCGCGGGCAAACACCCGGCCCCGCAGTGGCTGACGATGGACGCCGCCCTCAAGCACTGCACGGAGGGTATCGGCATTTGGCAGTGGGCCAGCAACGATCAGGGCGTTGCACCCGACGTGGTCATGGCCTGCTGTGGCGACGTGCCCACGCTGGAGACGCTCGCCGCCGTCTCCATTATGCGCGAGCATCTGCCCGAACTGAAAATCCGGGTAGTCAACGTCGTCGACCTCATGAAGCTGGAGCCGCAAACCGAGCACCCGCACGGGTTGAGCGACGTGGATTTCGACGAGCTCTTCACCAAGTCGAAGCCGGTCATCTTCGCCTTCCACGCCTACCCGTGGTTGATCCACCGGCTGACCTACCGGCGCACCAACCACGACAACATCCACGTCCGCGGCTACAAGGAAGAGGGCACCATCACCACGCCCTTCGACATGACGGTGCTGAACGATCTGGACCGCTTCCACCTCGTGATGGACACCATCGACCGCCTGCCGCAGACCGGCGACAAGGGCATCTACCTGAAGCAGCAGCTCAAGGACAAGTTGATCGAGCATAAGCAATACATCGACAAATACGGTGAGGACCTGCCGGAGATTCGGAACTGGAAATGGAGCAACCCCAAATGAATGCGCAACAGCTTATAGACACCGCGAGAGCGCTCGTCGCCGGCGACAAGGGCCTGCTGGCGATGGATGAAAGTCACCCAACCTGCAACAAACGATTTGCCAAGTTGGGGATTCCCCAGACCGAGGAGGCCCGGCGCGCCTATCGGGAGTTGATTGTGACCACGCCCGGTCTGGGTGAGTGCATTAGTGGCGCGATCCTCTACGACGAGACGATCCGCCAGCAGAAGAAAGATGGCACTCCCTTTGTCAAGGTCATCATGGATGCGGGAATCATTCCCGGCATCAAGGTTGACGCCGGCGCAAAGGACCTGGCAGGTCATCCCGGAGAGAAAATAACCGAAGGTCTGGACGGATTGCGCGAGCGCCTGGCTGAATACTCGCAAATGGGCGCCCGTTTTGCCAAGTGGCGCGCGGTGATTGCCGTAGGCGATGGCATTCCCAGCCGGGCTTCGATCGAGGCCAACGCGCAGGCGTTGGCTCGCTATGCCGCGTTGTGCCAGGAAGCCGGACTGGTCCCCGTCGTCGAGCCGGAAGTGCTCATGGACGGCGAGCATACCCTGGAGCGGTGCCGCGAGGTAACGGAGGAAGTCCTGCGAACGGTCTTCATCCAGCTTTACACACAGCGGGTGACGCTGGAGGGTATGATCCTGAAGCCCAACATGGTGCTTCCGGGATTGACCTGCCCCAAACAAGAGCCGGTGGACGAGGTAGCCGACGCCACGGTGAGGTGTCTCTTGCGAGCCGTCCCCGCTGCCGTTCCGGGGATTGCGTTCTTGTCGGGTGGCCAATCCGCTGAACTGGCCTCCGCGCGTTTGAATGCCATGAATGTCAGATTCAAGTCGCGAGTGCCTTGGGCGTTGGCGTTTTCGTTTGCCCGCGCCATCCAGCAACCGGCTCTGGAGATTTGGCAAGGCAAGGAGGCCCACGTGTTGGCGGCACAGCAAGCTCTGTATCATCGAGCTAGGTGCAACCGGGCGGCGCGCCGTGGCGAATACAATGCTGCGATGGAAAGGACATGAGCAGTAACAACGCCGCCCTGAGATCATTCGCGGGCTGGCGCAGAGCGCAGCTCTGAGCTTCAGCGCGCTACACTGGCCCTGGTCGTGCCACCCAGAAACGCCAATTTGCGCCCGGCGAGCTGCGATTCCTGACCAGAAGCACCTATCGCCGCGCCGAGCTTTTTGAGAGTGATCGGCTCCGCCTGATTTCAGTCTTGTCTGTTGGCCGCAGAGCTACGCTCTGCGCCAGCCAGCGAACAAAAAATGGGGAAAGTCCTCCTCGCACCTTGCTCTTGACACGTGAACCGAGACATGCTAGCCTATGTGAGTTGTCGTAAGAGAGCGCTGGCAACCGGGCGCGGGAAGGGATTTCGAAATCGACCCAGCGGACGGGGAAAAACGGAAGGAAATGGAGAAAAGATACTATTTTGACGGAACGAACCTACCGATCTATTGAAAGCAAAGGACTTAGCCTTTTTAGAGGCCAAAAACGAACTGGTTTTTGAGTGCAAACAAACCCCAATCAAAGCCAAAAAGTGGCCAAAAACCCACCTTTTTTGCGGAATTGAGGAGGGATGAAGATGAAAATCAATTCCAGGGATTTCCGTGTGCGGCCCGAAGAAAAGGTCAAACTCAGGGAGTGGCCGACGATTGTGAAGCCCTTTTACAAGTCGAAGAAGCGGTATCAAAAACTCCTGGGAGAACACGTTGAGGAGTTGAGTTCGCTGCAACGCCTTCTCCACGCGTCCAACCGCTATGCGTTGCTGCTGATTTTTCAAGCGATGGACGCTGCCGGCAAGGACGGCGCCATCCAGCACGTCATGTCCGGGGTCAATCCCCAAGGCTGCCAGGTTTTCAGTTTCAAACAGCCGAGCGCCGACGAGCTGGAACATGATTTTCTCTGGCGCACGACGCGCCGGCTTCCCGAACGCGGGCAGATCGGCATATTCAATCGTTCCTATTACGAGGAAGTGCTGATCGTTCGGGTGCATCCGGAGATTTTGCGCAGCCAGGGGCTCTCGGAGGAGTTGCGCGACGAGAAAACGCTCTGGGAGGGGCGGTATCGCTCCATCGTGGACCTGGAGAGCCACCTTTATCGTAACGGGACGCGGACCATCAAAATATTCCTCCACCTTTCGCAGGAGGAACAACGAAAGCGATTCCTGGAGCGCATTGATGAGGCGGACAAAAACTGGAAATTCAGCCTCTCGGACATTCACGAGAGGAAATACTGGAAGCAATACATGAAGGCTTATGAGGCTTGCCTGAACGCGACAAGCACCCACCACGCGCCCTGGTACGTCGTTCCCGCCGATGATAAGGAGAATGCCCGGTTGATTGTTTCCCAAATTGTCCTGGATGCGCTCAAAGACCTTAAGATGGCATATCCCAAGACCACCGCGAAACGCCGGCGGGAATTGAAATCTATCCGCAAGCTACTAGCCAAGTAACGTTTGAATTATGGCCTCTTATTTGACGAGCGCTGCCACGGCGGACTCGAAAGGCCTGCACCCTATGGATCACCCAATCACTCCGCAAGCTTCCGTTCAGGATGCCCCGCTCTCGACCGGCCTCACGAGCGATGAAGCCCGCCGCCGGCTCGAGAAGTTCGGCCCTAACGCAGTGCCCGACACGTCTCTGCATCCATTACGCAGGGCGCTGACCAAGTTCTGGGCGCCGGTTCCATGGATGCTCGAGGCTGCGATCGTGCTCGAGATTGCCCTCGGCAAGTACGTCGAGGCTGCGATCATCGCGGCTCTCCTGGCCTTCAACGCTATTCTCGGGTTCTTCCAGGAAGGGCGCGCTCAGGCGACTCTGGCCGCGCTGAAGGCGCGGCTGGCGCTGAACGCGGCGGTCCGTCGCGATAATGTTTGGGTGACAGTGCCCGCTACCGAACTAGTGCCTGGCGATCTTGTGAAGCTATCGGTTGGCGCCGTGGTTGCCGCCGACGTACGTCTGACCGAAGGCCAGATCCTGCTCGACCAGTCCATGCTCACCGGCGAATCCGTGCCCATCGAAGCTGGGCCCGGCCTCGAAACCTATGCAGGGGCGCTGGTGCGGCGCGGTGAGGCGGTTGCGGAGGTCACAGCGACCGGAGCGCGCACAAAGTTTGGACGCACCGCGGAGCTGGTTCGCACTGCGCACGTCGAAAGTTCGCAGCAAAAGGCTGTTCTCCGCGTCGTACGCAATCTCGCCATTTTCAATGGCGTCATCACCGTGCTGCTGGTGGGGTATGCCTACACTCTCAAGCTGCCGCTGGGTGAGATCATTCCTCTGGTGCTCACGGCGGTTCTGGCGTCGATCCCCGTGGCGCTGCCCGCCACCTTTACGCTTGCGGCGGCGCTCGGCGCGCGGGCTCTAGCACATCTGGGCGTCCTTCCAACGCGGCTCTCCGCCGTGGATGAAGCGGCAAGCATCGAAGTCCTGTGCGCGGATAAAACCGGCACGCTGACTCGCAACGAGCTGCAGGTGACCGCCGTACACTCTATGCCCGGCTTTGACGAAACACACGTGCTGGGAATCGCCGCCCTCGCCAGCTCGGATGGCGGGCAGGATCCCGTCGACGCGGCCATTCGCTCCGCCGCCTCGCAGGCCGTCGCCTCCGATCTGCCGAAACTGAGCAAATTTGTGCCTTTCGATTCTGCCACGAAGATGTCCGAAGCCACGGCTGTGGATTCGAGCGGCGCCACGGTGCGTGTCGTGAAGGGAGCCTTTTCCGCAATCATGGGCCTCACCGAAGCATCGCCCGATGCGTCCACGACAGCGAACCAACTGGAGGCACAGGGCTTCAGAGTGCTGGCCGTCGCGGTGGGTCCGCCGGAGGCGGTGAAGCTCACGGGAATCATCGCTCTCAGCGATCCGCCTCGAACCGATTCGGCGGCGCACATAACGGAGTTGCGCGCGTTGGGCGTCCGCACCGTCATGGTGACGGGCGATGCCCCTGCGACAGCCGCGATCGTGGCTCGCGCGGTAGGTCTCGATGGAGCTGTCTCGCCACCTGGACCCATCCCCGACGCGGTACGCCCCGAGGATTTCGCTGTCTTCGCCGGCGTCCTCCCGGAGGGAAAGTACAACCTCGTCAAGGCGTTCCAGAAGAGTGGCCACACGGTGGGTATGTGCGGCGACGGCGCCAACGACGCGCCGGCGCTGCGCCAGGCACAGATGGGAATCGCGGTGTCAACTGCGACCGATGTTGCCAAGTCAGCGGCCGGCATCGTGCTGACCACACCAGGACTCGGCGGCATCGTCGCTTCGGTAAAGGAAGGCCGCGTGACGTTCCAGCGCATCCTGTCTTATGCGCTAAACTCGGTTACCAAGAAAACTGTGCAGGTGCTCTTCCTGGCGGTGGGTCTGGTCATGACCGGACACGCGATCCTGACTCCCATGTTGATGGTTATTATCATGCTCACCGGCGACCTCCTCGGCATGTCCTTGACGACGGACAACGTGCGACCGTCTCCGAGGCCCAATGCCTGGCGAATCGGTGAATTGACGATCGCGGGTGTCTTCATGGGAGTCTCCGAACTGGTCTTTTGCACCGCCATCCTGGCCATCGCCAAATTCCGCCTCGGTTTGGGAATCGAACCGCTACGAACTCTGGCCTTCGTGGTCATAGTGTTCGGCAATCAAGCAACGACCTATACGAATCGTGAACGCCGGCGACTGTGGTCCTCTTGTCCAAGCCGGTGGCTCCTCGCGTCGTCTGTAGTTGATCTGCTGATCGCCTCAACGCTGGCGACTTGCGGAATTGCCATGACTCCTCTGCCTGTATTTGTTGTGGGAGAAATACTCGCGGCGGCAGTGGTCTTTGCATTCGTCTTGGACTTTGCCAAAGTCCCCGTGTTCAAACGCCTCAGGATCGCATAGAGACATGATTAGCCTCCCTGCTGAACTCTCGGTAATTTCCCCCGGTCCACACTGTGGCTCCCGGTCACAAACTGGATGAGCACTTTTGACCAGATAGGTGAGCAATACCGGGCTGCTACGGGAAAAGCCGCTGGGGTATAACCATATCGGCTGGTTCCCGGAGACCACGAATTTGTCAACTGACCGGCTTGAAACATAGACCAGCCGTTCTGACAAATTCCTCGTCCTGGCTCATGGCACGGCGGCCGAGGTGGCCAAGGTAAAGGATATTTTGCAGACGACGCGCCCGGCGGAAGTTGCACTACACGCCGCGGTCAGTGCGAGATAGGCCTGCGCTAATTGCCCTGTCTTGCATTCCGATGTCATTCCCTCGGTCCGCAGCTCACAAACGGGGCCGAGGGGAGGGAGGTGCGATGTGAACAGGGGAAGAGTATTGCTAGTCTGCGACGAGCTCCGGGAGTTCGCATCTTACGAGGGCATACTGTCGGCTCTCGGGTACGATTTCGTCATGTGCAGTTCCTATGCAGAAGGAGCCTGTCGAGTCGAGATGGAAGACTTCGACTTCGCCATCGTCGGCCAGGGAAGCGCGAGTTTTGAGGGACGATGCGTTCTGGAGCGAGCTGCAGAGATGCATCGGAATATCCCCATCGTCGTGGTGGCGCGCTGCCTGGACATCCACTGCTATCTGGAAGCGATGGAGCTAGGCGCCGTGGACTATCTCGAAAGGCCGGAGCCGGATGACATCCGGTGGGTGCTGGAAACCCAATTGCTCCGGCGCGACCCAGCTTGAGGGTTATCAACCTTGTAAAGTTGCTCGAATTCAAGGTTGACTGTTCGCCACTCATCGAAGAAGGGCTATTAGAAGTGATGAAGCGAAAGCGCCTCGACCTCCCAATGATTGGGATTGTGGCGAGTTCGTGTTCATCCACCAAAGCTACGCTAAGTTACAAAATGCCAAGGAGGATAAAACGATGTTAAGAAATGTCAACCATCTAAAGGGTTTTGCGATCCGAGCCAGCGATGGGGAGATTGGAACGGTGGAGCAGTTCTATTTCGACGATGAGACCTGGGCCCTCCGCTACCTCGTGGTCAATACCGGGGATTGGCTTCCCGGTCGGCTTGTGCTGCTCTCGCCCATTGCCCTCCGCCAGGTGGAGTGGCAATCAAAGCGACTCGATGTAGCGCTGACGAAAAAGCAGGTTGAGGACAGCCCCCTCATCGATACGCACAAGCCCGTCTCACGGCAGCACGAGGCCGTGTACTTGGGGTATTACGGTTACCCCTATTATTGGGGTGGGCCCAATCTATGGGGTCTTACGTCCTACCCGGCAGGCTTGGCGGTTCAAAGGGAGGCGGTGACGGAAGCGGAAGCGGCGCAAGCCAGGGCGGGAAAAGAGTCGGCGGATTCACATCTGCACAGCACCAACGAGGTGACAGGTTATCACATTGAGGCCGCTGATGGCGTGATCGGTCACGTGGCGGACTTCATGATCGATGATGAAACCTGGGCCATTCGATACCTCGAGGTGGATACGCGGAACTGGTGGCCCGGCAAGAAGGTGCTGGTGTCGCCTCAGTGGATCGACAACGTGAGTTGGCCGGACTCCAAAGTCTACGTACACCTCTCCCGGGAAACCATCAAGAACAGCCCGGAGTATATCGAGTCGATGCCTGTCACTCGCGAGTATGAGAAAAGGCTTTATGACTACTACGGCCGGCCGCCATATTGGCTGTAAGGATCTGGCAACCCTGTAGCCGTACGGCGAGCAAAGGTTGATTCTGGAGGACCCCAAGTGTTGGGAACCCTGCGTTTCAGTGCAGGAAATGGCGGGACAGGACTATTGCACAGAACGTGGCGAAGCCGAGGAGGATGAGGCCGAGGATGGCGTTGACGAGGCGGAAGAAGGTCGGGCCGATGCCGTGGGGGATGAAGCGAACGACGACGATCAGCGTGGTGAACCAGGTCATCAGGCCGGCTGCGACCATCAGGATTCCCCACCCGGGGGCTTTGGAGCCGAAGATGGAATGGGCGAACGGGAGCCAGCTGGAGGTGACGCCAACCCAGTAAACCACGGTTAAGGGGTTGAAGACGGTCAGGGCAATACCGGCGGCGACATCGGCGACCAGACGCGCGGGGACATTGCTTTTGTCCCAGCGTTTGCGAGCTCTGGTGTAGGCCCGCAGGGGTTCCCTGACGGCGCGGACAAGGAAGTAGAGCCCCAGCGGCAGCAGGACGACTACGCCGATGGCCTCCAGGACAATCTGGAGAGTCGGGTTGGACAGGTCGGAGAGGAGATAGTGACCGCCGAGGAGGACCAGGAAGAAGAGGATCAGGTCGCCGGCGATGGAGCCGATTGCGCAGGCGAGGGTACGGCGCCAACCGCCGATCATGCCGCGGCGGATGGCTAGCATGTTGACCGGGCCCATCGGGGCGGCCGCTGCCAATCCCATGAAAAATGCGGCCGCGAGTACGTGGATGTCAGAGAGGAACACCATGTTGCGCCAGAGAGGCAGAATAAGCCTGACATTTTACTCGGCATTCTGGCAGTCAAGAATATACACCCGATTGCCTCCAACTGAGCCGTTCGAGGGCATTTTTTCTCGTTGGCTCGTCCCCGCGCTTCGGTGGGTCCTGAAAAGCCGATTCGGAGCCGATTAGCCGGAAGGCCAGGTCTTGCGCAAGCCGCTCGGTCCCGCCCTGCGGGATTGACTTCCTCATAACCGATGCGGCGGCTGTAAATGGACCGCTGCCAACGGGCCTTCATGGAACATCCTCGGTAATTCCCACCCACCCCAGTCGGTAGTTCCCCGGCATGAACTAAAGTGAGCAATTTTGACCAGACGCGTGTGCCTTCTGGTACAGACACGCGAGTCACCCAGGATTTATATAGTGTTTGGGGTCCAGGATAGTTGCCCAGTGTCTATCGAGGAGAATGTTATGCGCGACGTTTCCGCAAATAGTGTTTTGCTGGTGGACGACGATCCTACCATCCGGAACTTTCTATCAAGTCAATTGGAAAAAGCGGGTTTCAAAGCACAACAAGCTGAGGACGGAATCGATGGTCTGGTGAAACTCCGGGATAAGCTTCCCAAGGTCATCATCTCAGACCTTCAGATGCCCCGCATGTCAGGATTCGAGTTTATATCGGTGGTGCGCCGGCGCTTCCCTTCCATACCGGTAATTGTACTCTCGGGATCAATCCAACGCGAACTTCCTGAGGAAGCCAGGCCTGACCGCTGGTTCAGAAAGTATGCGCAACAAATCCCCGAACTCTTGCAGGCCGTCCACGATTTGGCTCGAAAAACGCCCGATCGCGCTTACCTCCCGCAAGTGATCAGTACCCCTGTGCGGACACGCCCGGGCGGCGACGGTTATTTCGTCCTGACCTGCACGGACTGCCTGCGCTTATTCCAGGTGACAAGTACGCCTGAGAATAAGACGGTGGAGCGGACCGCGGTCTGTGTTTACTGCGAGGCCCGTGTACCATTCTTGATCGAAAGCTCAGAGCCCGCGTAAGGCGACTCGCGCCCCGTGCGCGACGACCTGACGAGGGTGACGCGGCCCGGGTGCGAGATCGGGCCGCTGGAGGCATCTAGCTTGAGCAGACATACGCTCACTTTCAATTCCCGGAACTTCCTCAGAAGGATCGGCACTCAAAAGACGACTCGGGACTACCAAGACCGGCAGGTCATATATTCGCAAGGGGACGCGGCGGATGCGATGTTCCACATCCAGAATGGCAGCGTGAAGCTGGTGGTTGCATCGCCGCGCGGCAAACAAGCAGTCATTGCCATCTTGGGGCCAGGCGACGTGTTTGGAGAGGGTTGTCTGGCAAAACAATCACTGCGGATGTCGACCGCAACGGTGATTCGACCATCCACTATCTCCCGCGTGAATAAGGGGCCTCTTGTTCGCCTAATCCGTCAAGAGCCTGCCTTTGCAAAGCTTTTCATCTCCTACCTGCTTTCTCGTATGGTTCGCGTCGAAGAAGATTTCGTGGATCGACTCTTCAATTTCAGCGAGAAACGCCTGGCCCGGATTCTCTTGCTGCTTACGCATCTAGGCAAGGAGAGTCGAGCCGAAACTGAATTTCCCAGAATCAATCAGGAACAGTTGGCACAGATGGTGGGCACCACCCGGTCGCGGGTCAGTCATTTCATGAATAAGTTCAGGAAGCTCGGCTTTGTCGATTACAATGGTAACGGCGCGTTGACGGTCCATAGCGGTCTCCTCAGCGAGGTCCTACACGACTAGCTTTGATGGTAAATGCTCCGTCGGGTGGACGAACGTTTGACCGGTTATAAGCGATCCGTGGGGAGAACGGCAAGTCATCGAACGGAAACAACCACCGCGCCAGACGCGACGAGCGTCTGGCACGTGAATTCCGGGTTCACCGTCGTTAAGGAAAAACGAAACATGAGAAAAACGCCAGCGGTTGCACTCGTCCTCTGTGTCTTGCTGATGTGCAGCGGTGGCGCGTTTGCGTATTCCGTCCTGACGCATGAGGAAATCGTAGACCTGCTCTGGAAAGATGAGATCCGGCCTCTCCTGCTCAAGCGATTTCCGGCGCTGACGGAAGACCAGATTACGGAGGCGCATGCCTATGCCTACGGCGGCGCCGTCATCCAGGACCTCGGCTACTACCCATTCGGCAGCAGGCAATTCAGCGATCTGGCGCATTACGTTCGTAGCGGGGACTTCGTTCGCGAGTTGCTACGCGAGAGTCAGGACGCTAACGAGTATGCGTTCGCCATGGGCGCCTTAGCACACTATACGTCAGACATTGCCGGCCACCCGGCTATCAACCTGTCCGTGGCGATTGAATACCCGAAGCTGCGGGCGAAGTTCGGCAACTCCGTCAGGTACGCAGAGAACAGAACGGCGCATATCCGAACGGAATTCGGGTTCGACATGGTGCAGGTGGCGAAGAGGCGTTATGCCCCCCAACAATATCACGATTTCATCGGGTTTCAGGTGTCCCTGCCCCTGCTGGAGCGCGTTTTTCCGGTGGTCTACGGAGTGGAATTGAAAGACGTGCTTCCCCGCGAAAATCTCACGATCAGCTCGTACCGTTACGCTGTCAGCCGGATAATCCCGGAGATGACGCAGGTCGCGCTACGGACCCATAAGAAAGACATGATGCGCGAAGAACCCAGCTTCTCAAAACGAAAGTTCCTTTACCGTCTTTCGCGCTCCGACTATGAAAAGAACTGGGGAAAGGAATACACAAAGCCGGGATTCGGCACGCGAGTGTTAGCAGTGCTCTTGCATTACATGCCGAAAATAGGGCCATTCAAAGCGATGGCGTTCAAGAGCCCCACCCCGAAGACGGAGGAGATGTATTTTAAGAGCATTAATACTACTGTGGATCAATATCGAGCCTATCTTGAAGAATTGCGAACGGACACCCTGCAACTCTCCAACATGGATTTAGATACCGGCAAGAAGACCAAGGCAGCGGAGTACCCGCTGACCGACGAATCCTATGCAACGTTGCTGGCCAAACTTTCCGAGCGGAAGTTCGATCGGACGTCACCGGAGCTGCGCCAGAATATCCTGGACTTCTATTCGGATCTCTCTGTTCCTATCGAAACGAAAAAAGACAACGTTCGCTGGCAGAGCGTCCTGACGTCGCTTGATCAGTTGAAGGCGGTGACTCTGGTTCCGGCTAGCGCGGGCAGCCCTCCACAGGCCCAAACACCAGCCCTAGCCCAGCCCCCGTTGTGAGTGCTGGGAAGCATTTCGATCGTGCGCTGATTATCGTGCTGGAGAACCAGAATTGCAGTTCGGCAATGAAAGACCCCTTCTTGGCGCAGTTAGCAGAGAGGGGAGCTGGCTTCAGCAACTTCAGGGCTTTGATTCACCCGTCCTATCCCAACTATCTGGCCATGGTTGGCGGCAGCTTGTTTGGCGTTCGAAGCAACGACCAAATTACTCTGCCCGACGACAATAGCCATCGGACCATCGCTGATTTCCTGGATTGGAAGAACTACGCTGAGGATTACCCATCAGAACCCCAACCTTTTCTTGGTGACCGTGGAAAATACGTTCGCAAGCACGTCCCGTTCTTGAGTTTTGCGAAAATCCAGCAAGAAAGCTTCGGCAACGTAGTTTCCGTCTCTACCAAGGACCCGCACAATAGATTTGTCGCTGACGTTGAAGACTTCCGAAGCGACCCAAAGAAGCATCCTCTCCCTCGTTACATGTTCTACAGCCCAAACGTGGACGACGATGGGCACGACCCCGTGTTGCGACCTGGGAGGGGATTGATGAAAGCTTCGACTTGGCTGAACAAATTTTTGAAGGAGTCGTTTCCTCTGGACGACAAGATGAAAGGAACTCTCGTCATCGTCACATTCGACGAGTCAGGGTATTTCGAAAAGACTGAGCGAATCTATACCGTTTTCCTGGGAGACATGGTGAAGCCCGGAGTGATTACAAAAACATATACTCATTACAGCGTTCTGAGGACAATTGAAGACAACTTCGGAGTGCTCCCACTCAATTCCGGCGATGGTCATGCCGAGCCAATTACTGAAGTGTGGAAATGAACTCATACCCCTGACGCGACCTGGGGTTTTTGTGCTAGGTTCAAGAAGCTTGGCTCCAGGGGCCGGTTGACGGTCAATAGTGGCCTCTTAAGCGTAGTCCTGCACGACTCAGTCTCGATGTCGAACCAACCCTATACAGAGCGTCTTAAGTAATTGCGCATAGTCGACGCAAGGTGTTGTTGGGTTTAATCCAGGCGGCGAATTCGCTTTCAACCGCATGTATAACGTCATCCAGGTGCGCGAAGTATCGATTGTGCA